>JAVKFT010000016.1:0-199310 GCA_040223655.1 Thalassobaculaceae bacterium
CTCGCGGCAACAACGGCTCGATCCGGCCCCACTCCGCATCGCTCAGCCAGTACAGACCCTTCATACAAGCCTCCTAACGTTGGGAAGCTTGAATCACGGATCCCTCTCAGACGGAATCCCTATTGAGTACGAACCCTAGGCGTCCACGCTCAGCGGCCCGACCGGATGTGCCTGGCAGGCCAGCGCGTAGCCGTCGGGCGCCGCCATCTCCGGCGTCTCGGCGTATCCGACCGACCCGGAGACGAGCTTTACGGCGCAGGTGCCGCAGCGGCCCGACCGGCAGGAGTGGTCGATGTCCACGCCCGCGGCATCGGCCAGGTCGAGCAGGGACCCGCTGGACGGCGTCCAGTCGGCCGTGACGCCGCTGGCCCTGAATGTGACGGCGGCCGGGTCCGCCGCGACCGGCGCGGGCTCTCCAGCGGGAAGGGACGAGGGACCGAACGACTCCCAGCGGATCCGATCGGCGGCGATGTTGAGACCGCGCAGGCCGTCATGCAGGTCGTCGACGAAGCCAGCCGGGCCGCAGAGGTAGAAGTCGTAGTCGCCGAACGGAAGCAGACCCCGGATCAGCGGCAGATCGATCCGACCGGCGCCGGCGTAGTCGCGGCCCGGCACGTCCGCCGATCGGGGGCGGCTGAAGCGGATATGCAGGTTGAACCCTGGGAGCTGAAACGCGAGCCGGCGCAGATATGCGCCGAAGGCCAGCTCCGAGCCGTCGCGGGCGCCATGGATGAAGTACACCTCCCGGAACACCCCGGTGCGCTCTCCCCGGCGCAGCAACTCGTTCAGCATGGCGATCATCGGTGTGATGCCGACCCCGGCCGACAGCAGCACCACCGGGCGGTCGCTCTCCGTGTCGATCGCAAAGGCGCCGCGCGGGGCCATGGCCTCGATCGTATCGCCGACGCTGAGCCGGTCGTGCAGGAAGCGGGAGGCGACGCCCTCGGCTTCCCGCTTCACGCTGATCCGGATCGAGTCCGCTTGCGCCGTGTCCGACACGGTATAGGTCCGCTGCACCGGCGCCTCCTGCCCGGGTATGGTGAGCTGGATCGGGAGATACTGGCCGGCACGGTGCGGTGCGATGCCGCCGCCGTCGGTGGGCCGCAGGTAGATCGACCGGATGCTGGCGCTTTCAGCCTCGATCCGTGCAACGGTGAAGGGGCGGTAGGTGTCCCGCGCCGCCCGTGCCGCCCGGGTCCGGCCGGCCTCGTCCCAGGTTCCGGTCGAAGCGAGAACCGGGGACGGCTCCGCCGGCTCGAAGCGGATCGGCAGCGCGCCCCGTCGCAGAACCTGCGCCGTCGGCGAGAACCGGATCAGGCGCTGCGCGCCCTCGAAGGCGGCGATATCCGGATCGTCCCAGAGGATCTCGGCGGTGCCGCCGAGCTGCAGTAGGTCGCCGCTTTCCATATCCGCGAACAGCAGCCCGGCACGCGGGTCCAGCGCGAGATTGCCGAGGGTGTTGAAGTAGTTGTTCCCGGAGAAGTCCGGCCAGACCAGCGATCCGTCGTCCGCAATCTTGACGAAACCGGGCCGCCCGCCCCGGTGAGAGACGTCGGCGCCGCCCGATCCGGCGGAAGCGATGAAGAAGGTGTCGGAGCCGGCGATCCAGGTTCTTGCGGCGTCGGTGAGGCCGTCGCTCACCTCCGCCGGCGGCCGCCCGGTGCGCGACGCCGGTACCCGCCGGCGCGCTTGGATGTATTGGGGGCAGTTGCCGAAGCTCTCCGTCACGGCGATTCCAAACCCGTCCGGCCCGAGGGTGCTGACCCGCCCATTGGCCCGGTTCCGCCGCCGGTTCTCCGGCATCAGGCCGAGCAGGCCGACCGGCGCGTCGATCCCGAGCCCGTCCCGCGTGGGATCGTCCGCCTCGGGCAGGGCCGCGATCGCGAGGCTCGTGCGGCTCGGCGATGCGATGAAGCCGGGCGCCGCCGCCAGCACGGTCGCCCAGGGCCGCCCCTGAGGATCGACGGTCGCGACGAACAGGTGATCCAGATCCTCGAAGAACCGCCGGTGCTGATCCGGCAGGAAACGCCGGATGTTGCGCGCACCGATCGGGCCGACGGCATCGCGGACCCCGGCGCGGTCCTGCACCGAGAGTTCGCCCGGGTGGAAGGGCGACGCGGTCGGCGGGGCCAGTGCATCGGTCATGGCTGTCTCCCGTTCAGGCGGGTACGGATCGCGCGAGGAAGTCGGCGGCATGAACGAAGGGGACAAAGCGCGGATGCGCCTCGATCCGCTCGAGCCACGCGCGAACATGGGCATAAGGCGTCAGGTCCACCTCGCCCTCGGGCGCCCGGGCGGCATAGCTGTAGATCGCCACATCGGCGACGGTCAGCCGGCCTCCCACCAAATACTGCCGGTCGCCCAGATGGGCGTCCAGCAGGCGGAGGATCTGCTCGGCGGTCTTCAGGCAGGCGGCATGGTCGAGCGGCAGTCCGAAGATCTTGACCAGCCGGGCGGCGCCGGGCCCGTGCTTGATCTCGCCGGCGGCGACCGAGAACCAGCGCTGCACCTCGGCGATCCCCACCGGATCCCGTGGCATGAGCGTGCCGTCGTCGTACTTGGCCGCTAGGTAGGCGAGGATGGCGTTGCTGTCGGCGATCACCGTGTCGCCGTCCTCCAGAACGGGAACCTGCCCGAACGGGTTGCGGGCGAGGAAGTCCGGGCGCTTGTGCGCGCCGGCCGCCAGGTCGACCGTGACCGTCTCGTGCGGCAGCCCGAGCAGGGACAGGGCGAGGGAGACCCGGTGGCCGTGGCCGGAGAGCGGGTGGGTGTAGAGCGTGATCGTGGCGGACATAGGAGCCCCTGAAAGAATGAACCGAACGATCGGTACATAATCTCTCGACAAGGATTTGCAAGCGGCTGACTTCACGTTTCGGGAAAAAGCAGGCCGCTCTCGGGAGTGTGAAGGCGGCTCTACCCGATCAGGATTTCCGGTAGCCGGTCGAGCGCCCGGCGGAACGGCGCGGTGTCGCCGAGGCCACGGGAGACGACGAGCGCGCCGTGGATGGCGACGAGGGCGTCCTCCGCCCGCCGGCCGGCATCATCGGCATCGTGGCCCGCTTCCATGGCGATACGCAGGAATACGCCGCGGAGAGCGGCGAGGCGCTCGGCCACGCGGGCGCCGAAGACGGAGCGGGCGTCGCCGATGGCGAACAGTTCCAGAAGGCAGGAGCGCCGTCCTCCGTCGTAGAACCGGTCAAGCGCGGCGGCGATCCGATGGGCCTTGTCCTCGGCGGTCGTGTCGCTGTCCAGGATGGGGCCGAGCGCATCGACGCCCCATTGCTCCGCGCTGTCGAGTACGGCCGCCGCCATGTCCTCTTTCCCGTTCGGAAAGTAGTGATAGAGGCTGGAGCGCCCGAGCCCGGTCGCGTCCGACAGCAGCTTGAGGCTGGCGCCCTCATAGCCATGACGTCGGAACACGGCGCCGAGCTTATCGACGATCTCTTCGCGGGGTGCGGTGGGACGCGGCATTGCAGGACCCTTCTATACCGAACGATCGATATAGAGACCGGCGGCCGTTGCGCAACGGATTTCGCGGTGCCGTGGCGGTGGAAACCGTCATGGCGGTTGGGCATGCTGGCCGCCGGGAGAGGGGAGCGGATATGAAACGAGCGGATCGGATGTCGCAATGGCCGCGGTGAACGGCCCGAGGATCGCCGTGGTCGGAGCTGGGATCGTCGGGGCGTCCCTGACCTATCACCTGGCCGTGCGCGGTGCCGCCGTGACCCTGGTGGAGGCGGGAGAGCCGGCCGCGGGCGTCACCGCCCGAGCGTTCTCCTGGATCAATATCGCCCACGGCGATCCGACTTCCTATCAGACGCTACGGCAGGCGGCGATCGGCGACTGGCACCGCCTGGAGACGGAACTGCGCGGCGCTGTGTCGGTGAACTGGACCGGAGCGTTGAACTGGGCCGCGGATCTCTCGGAGACCGAGCGGCTGGTCGCTCACCATGTCGCCGCTGGCTACGATGTGCGGCTGGTCACCGCCTCTGAGATTGCCGCGCTGGAGCCGGGCCTGATCGCCTTGCCCCGGGTTGCGGCCTATGCGCCGGGGGAAGGCAGTGTGGATCCGGTTTTGGCCACCCGCGCCTTCTGCGCGGCGGCACGGGAAGCCGGGGCGGACCTTAGGCTGGGACAGCGGGTCACGGGGTTGGTGGACTTCGCCGGCCGGGTCGCGGGCCTGACTCTGCAGGAGGGCAAGATTGACGCGGATCTCGTGGTGCTAGCTGCGGGACTCGGATCGGTCGATCTCGCCCGATGCGTTGGGCTGACCCTCCCCCTGCGCGCCTCGCCGGCCACCCTTATACGGATGCGCCTCGCGGGACCATTGGTGCGCGGAATCGTCTGCTCTCCGGACTTCGAGATCCGCCAGGCCGGCGACAGGATGATGCTGTCGGCGGCCGACTATGTCGACGAGACACCGCAGAACGGCCCCATGGCGATCGGTCGGCGGGTCGCAAACGCGGTTCGGGTCGGCTTGCGAGGGGCTCAAGACATCGCGTTGATCGACGCGATGCCAGGCTGGCGACCGATGCCACAAGACGGTGCCCCGATCGTCGGTTTCACACCTCAGATCGACGGGCTGTACCTGGCGGCGATGCATGCCGGCATCATCTTAGCCCCGGTGGTCGGGCGGCTGGCTGCGGCGGAGATCCTGGACGGTCGTTCCGAGGGGGCACTGCAGCCGTGCAGGCTGGAAAGATTCCGTCTCTAGGCACGGCCCCAGCCGGCTCGCCATACTCCCGCAAAACAAATCGAAAATCCGGGGGAGGCTGGCAATGGCCGAGACATACGTGGTGGGCGACCTGGTCGCCGACTTCCTGCAGCGCATGGACGTCGAGACGGTCTTCGGCATCGTCTCGGTCCACAACATTCCGACGCTCGACGCCATTGGCCGCCGCAACGCGATCCGCTTCGTGACCGCCCGCAGCGAGTATGGCGGGGGGCACATGGCCGACGCCTATGCGCGCGTGCAGGGCGGGCTCGGCGTGCTGATCTCCAGCACCGGCCCCGGTGCCGCCAATGCCGTGCCTGCTCTGGTGGAGGCGGCATTCGCGGGGACGCCATTGCTGCACATCACCGGCCAGACGCCGATCGCCATGCTGGACCGCGACATGGGGTCGGTCCACGACGTGCCCGGCCAATCCGCGATGCTCGCCTCGGTCTGCAAGAGCGCCCACCGCATCCTGGCGCCCGAGCAGGCGCTGGGCATCCTGCTCCGAGCGGTCGAGGACGCGATGACAGCGCCGACCGGGCCGGTCAGCGTCGAGATCCCCGTCGACATCCAGCGCGCGCAGATCGCCCGCCCGGCAGAGCTCGAGACCCTCTCCCTGCCGCGCCCGGCGCCGGCGGCTCCGGACGAGGCCTCACTGGCGGCGCTGGTCGAGGCTGTGGCGGCGGCGAAACGGCCGCTGCTCTGGGTCGGCAACGGCGCTAAACAGGCGACCGGGGCGGTGCGGGCGCTGACCGATCTCGGGATCCCGGTGATCAGCAGCTGGAACGGCCGCGGCGCGGTACCCGAGGATCACCCCTTGTCCCTGGCGGCCGGCGCCGGTCTGCCGGCGATCCAGAGCTTTCTGGAGACCGTCGACCTGATGGTCGTTGCCGGCTCTCGGCTGAGGGGGCATGAGACCCAGGACCAGTCGCTCGCCCTGCCGCCGCGCCGGGTGCAGATCGACATCGACCCCAAGGCCCGAGGCAGGACCTATTCCAGCGACCTGTTCGTGCGCGGCGACGCCGGGGTGACCCTGTCGGCCCTGGCCGCGCGGCTTGAGGGCCGGCTGTCCCTGGACCCGCAGCTCGCCGGCGACGTGGCGGCGGCCCGGACGGCGGCGAAAGAGGCCTACGCAGAGTTCCTCGACGGCTATGCCGCCATGCCGGAGATCGTGCGCCGGGTCCTGCCCCGCGACGGGATCTTCGTGCGCGACGTGACGCTGTCCCATACGACCTGGGGGCATCGGGTCTTCGAGGTCTACGGCCCCCGCGACACCCTGTATCCGGTCGGCGCCGCCATCGGTCCGGGTCTGTCCATGGGGATCGGCGCAGCGCTGGGAGCGGGCGGCCGCAAGACGCTGTGCATCAGCGGCGACGGCGGGTTCGCCATGAATCTCGGCGAGCTCTGGACGGCGGCCGACGAGCGGGCCGACGTCGTGTTCCTGGTGATGAACGACCGGGGATTCGGCGTGATCAAGCATATCCAGGATAGCCTGTACGGCGGCCGGCACCATTTCGCCGATCCGACCCCGCCGGACTTCCGGCGGCTGGCCGAGGGAAGCGGCATGCCCTATGCGGTCGTGAGCTCGATGGACAGCCTGGAGGTGGCGGTCGGCGAGGCGCTCGCCCATCCCGGCCCGGCACTGGTGGAGGTCGATATGGCGGCCATCGGCCCGTATCCGCGCTACTACGCCCCGCCGCCCTACGCCAAGGCGTGACGCCCTACAAGGACAGCACCCGGTCGATGATCTGATCGGACGCGCCGAGATAGGCCAGCGGATCGGCGGCGGCGTCCCAGTCGACCGGCGCGTCGGTCCGGTCGCGGAGCAGGTCGGCGACCGACCGGCCGGCGGCCGGCGCGTCCAGGCAGGCCTGCTTCACCAGCGCCTGAGCCTCGGTCTTGCCCACATGCGCGGCCAGCGCCGTGGTCAGCGCCTCCGCCATGATCAGGCCGGTCTCCAGGGCGAGGTTTTCCCGCATGCGCGCGGCGTTGACCGTGAGGCCGTCGAGGATTTCGGTGGCGATCCTCAGGGCGCCGGCGGCCGCCAGGAGCATCGGCGGCAGGCTGATCCACTCCAGAGTCCAGCCGGGCCCGCCGCGCTCGTGTTCCTGGATCGCCGCGTGGTGCAGGCCGGAGAGGTGGTTGGCGTTGGAGCGGGCCAGCGTGACCAGCATCTCGACGCCGACCGGGTTGGCCTTCTGCGGCATCGCGCTCGACCCGCCGGCGCCGCCGGTTCTGACTTCTGCCACCTCGTTCTGTCCCATCAGCAGGAGATCGGCGCCGATCTTGCCGAGGCTGCCGGTCACCCCGGCCAGCCAGTCGCCGAAACCGAGCATTCCGTCCCGGGCCGTGTGCCAGGGAGCCACCGCCCGCTCCAGGCCGAGTTCGTCGGCGAGTGCGTCGGCGACATCCAGGCCGCGGTCGCCAAGGGCGGCGAGAGATCCCGCCGCCCCGCCGAACTGAACGACCAGAAGATCCTTGCGCATCCGGGCCAGCCGCGCCCGGTGACGCTTCAGCGGCGCCACCCAGCCCGCGACCTTGGCGCCGAAGCTGATCGGGATGGCCTGCTGGGTGCGCGTCCGGCCCGCCATGACCGTCCGTCGGTGACCGTCGGCCAGCGCGGAGAGCTGCTCGATGACGCGGTCCAGACGGGCCTGGAGGCGGTCGATCGCGGCGGCCTGGCAGAGGAGGAGGGCGGTGTCGTAGATGTCCTGGCTGGTCGCGCCGGCGTGGACGTAGTCCCGGCCCTTCGCGCCGACCGCATCGCGAAGCTGGGTGACCAGCGCGACGATCGGCACACCGGCGCTCCGCATCCCGGCGCCAAGGGTGGTCAGATCCGGCTCGAACCCGTCCAGCGCCGCGTCGATCGCCGCCGCCGCGTCCGCCGGGATCACGCCGAGCCGGCCTTCCACCCGGCTGAGCGCCCGTTCGACCGCGACCATGGCCCGGGCCATCGCCGCGTCGTCGAGCAGCCCGGCGACCTCCGAATCCGAGAGCAGCGGGGCGGTGAGGGCGGAGTCGAAGGCGGTGACGGGCATGCTCGGCATCCTCGATTGTCCATGGTCGGGCAGCATAACCGGGCCGGCTTGGTGGCTCGACAGAATGTGCGCGCCGTGCTCGCATTCCACGAAGCTGCGCGCCAAAGGGCAGCATGGGAGGAAATGACGATGCAAGGCACGGACGGCGGCTCGGCCGAGGTCGATTTCATCATCGTGGGCGCCGGATCGGCCGGCGCGGTGCTCGCCAGCCGGCTGACCGAGAGCGGCAAGCACAAGGTGCTTCTGCTGGAAGCCGGCGCGGCGAGCCATCCCTACAGCCGGATGCCGGCCAGTTTCGGGCTCCTGATCGCCGACCCGGCGGCGAACTGGTGCTACAAATCCACGCCCGAGGAGGGAACCGCCAACCGCGAGATCCCCGTGCCGCGCGGCAAGCTGCTGGGCGGCTCCTCGGCGATCAACGGGTTGGTCTACGTGCGGGGCCAGCGGCTCGACTACGATACCTGGGCGCAGCGCGGCAACCGGGGCTGGGGCTTCGACGACGTCCTGCCGATCTTCCGGCGGATGGAGCATTTCGAGCACGGCGCCGACGACATGCGCGCCCAGGGCGGCCCTCTCCATGTCAGCGAGGCCTACGAGACCGGGCCGCTCTACGAGGCGATCTTCCGCGGCGGCGAGTCCCTCGGCATCCGCCGCAATCCTGACTACAACGGAGCCGACCAGGAGGGCTTCGCGCGCACCCAGACCACGATCATGAACGGGATCCGCCAGAGCACGGCGGTCGCCTATCTCGATCCGGCCCGGTCGCGCAGCAACCTGCAGGTCGTGACCGGCGCCCTGGCCACGCGGCTGATCCTGGAGGGTAAACGCTGTGTCGGCGTCGCCTATCGCGTGGCGAACAGCGACGAGGTCGAGGTCCGTGCCGGCCGCGAGGTGATCGTGTCCTGCGGCGGCGTCGCGGCACCGCAGCTCCTCGAGCTCTCGGGGATCGGCCGGCCGGAGGTGCTCGCGCCGCTCGGGATCGAGGTCCGGCACGCGCTGCCGGGCGTGGGCGAGCATCTGCGCGACCACATCAATGCCCGGATCGTCTGGCGGCTCAAGCGGCGCGGCCTGTCCTACAACGAGCGCATGAAGGGATTGCCCTCGCGCGGCTGGCAGTTCCTGCGCTATCTGGCGACCCGGCGCGGCTTCATGGCGATGCCGTCGGCGCCGATGGTCGGGTTCCTGAAGACCCGGCCGGAGCTGGAGAGCGCGGACATCCAGGTGCATGTGATGCCGTATGTCATCCGCGACGCGGCGCGCCGGCTGCTCTGCGATTGGCCCGGCATGTCGCTCACCTGCTACCAGCTCCGTCCGGAGAGCTTGGGCTCGATCCATGTGCGCTCCGCCGATGCCCGCGAGCATCCGGAGATCCGCTTCAATTTCCTGTCCGACGCCATCGACCGGCGGACCATGATCGACGGGTTGCGGCTGATCCGGCAGGTCGCGGAGGCCGAGCCGCTCGATCCGATCCGCGGCGAGGAGATGGAGCCCGGCAGCGGCGTCACCACCGACGAGGCGCTGCTGGACTACATCCGCCGAACCGCCAATACCGCGTTTCACCCGGTGGGCACCTGCCGGATGGGGCCGGGCGAGGACTGCGTCGTCGACTCCCGCCTGCGCGTTCACGGTATTTCCGGGCTGCGGGTTGCGGATGCGTCGATCATGCCCACCATGGTCTCAGGCAACACGAACGCGGCGTCGATTATGATCGGCGAGAAAGCCTCGGACATGATCCGGGAAGACCATCCGAACTGAGGACATACAGATGAAAAGCACACAGATCCGCCTCGCGTCCCGTCCCAAGGGCGAGCCCGTGGCCGCGAATTTCCAGAAGGTCGAGGTCGATCTGCCGGAGCCGGGGGAGGGGCAGGTCCTGCTGCGAACGATCTATCTGTCGCTCGACCCCTACATGCGCGGCCGGATGAGCGACGCCCGCTCCTATGCCCAGCCGGTTCGGATCGGCGAGGTCATCACCGGCGGCACGGTCTGCCAAGTCGTCGCGTCGGGCTCGGACAGGTTCAAGGAAGGCGATTTCGTGCTGTCCATGTCCGGCTGGCAGAGCGCCGATGTGGTCGACGCGAAGACCATCCGCAGGCTCGATCCCGCCGACGCGCCGATCTCGACGGCGGTGGGCGTGCTGGGGATGCCGGGCCTCACCGCCTATGTCGGTCTGCTCGATATCGGCCAGCCGAAGGAGGGCGAGACCGTCGTCGTCTCCGCCGCCTCGGGCGCGGTCGGTTCGGTGGTCGGCCAGCTTGCCCGGATCAAGGGCGCACGCGCGGTCGGCGTTGCCGGCTCGTCCGAGAAGGTCGCGTTCGTGAAGGACGAACTCGAATTCGACGCCTGCGTCTCGCACCGCTCCGACAGCTTGAAGGAGGACCTGAAGGCGGTCTGCCCGGACGGCGTCGACGTGTATTTCGAGAATGTGGGCGGGGCGACGCTGGATGCGGCGCTCTCTCTGATGAACCCGTTCGGCCGCATCCCGGTTTGCGGGATGATCTCGCTGTACAACGCCACCTCGCTCGACGGCGGGCCGAGCCGCGCCAGCCTGATGCGGCAAATCCTGACCGACCGGCTGCACGTGCAGGGCTTCATCGTCACCGAGCGATGGGACCGGTTCGGCGCCTTCGTGAAGGAGGTCGGCGGTTACATCCGGTCCGGCGAGTTGAAGTATCGGGAGGATATTGTCGAGGGGCTCGAGAACGCGCCGGAGACCTTCGTCGGCCTGCTGAGCGGCAAGAATTTCGGCAAGCAGCTCATCCGCGTTTCCGAGGACCCGACCCGTGGCTGAGGAGTCCGGGTCCGGTCCCCGGGTGTTCGACACCGTTGCGGCCTTCGAGGCCTGTATCGGCGAGGAGATCGGCGTCAGTGGCTGGATCGAGATGGATCAGGCGCGGATCGACCTCTTCGCCGAGGCGACCGAGGACCGGCAGTGGATTCACATCGACCGGGTCCGGGCGGAGGCGGAGTCGCCGTTCGGGACCACCATCGCGCATGGGTACCTGACCCTGTCCATGCTACCGCGCATCGCCGCCGAGGCGTTCCACCTGAAGCCGCGGACGACGGGGATCAACTACGGGCTCGACAAGGTCCGCTTCATCGCCCCGGTTCCGGCCGGCAGCCGGATACGCGGGCGGGTGGCTCTCGAAGGGGTGGAGCGGCGGAAGCCCGATACCATCCGCGTCCGGCTCACGGTGACGATCGAGGTCGAGGGCGGGGACAAGCCGGCCTGCATCGCCGAGGCGATCCTGATGTGGATCGTGGCGGAATAGGCCCGCCGCCGCGCGGGTCGCGGCACGGGTGTGTCGCAAGGCCGAACAGAGAGAAGGCCGCACGGCATCCCGTGCGGCCTTCCATTTGCTGTAAGTCGGGGGCTCAGATCTTTTCGGCCCAGTCCCTGAGGGCCTGCTTCGCCTCTTCCCGGCTCTTGCCGTAACGCTGCTGGATCAGCCCCTCAAGCTCCTCCTGGCGGCCCTCGCTGCGGTCGAGCTCGTCATCGGTCAGCTCGCCCCATTGGGCCTGCGCCTTACCCTTGAACGACTTCCAGTTTCCTTCGATCTGGTCCCAGTTCATCTGTCTGTCCTCGCGATCGGTGGGGGTGATGGGAGAACGCACCGGCCCCTCGTCGGGTTCCATCGGTCATCGATCGCCAGGCTGAGGAACCGCGGCAACGTCGAGGCGTTGTTTGACGATACGCAACCACGCGAGGAGCGATGTCATGGCCGACAAGACGAATCCGCCGGAACACCCTGTCGATCCGCTGCAGCCGGGAACGGTGCCGTTCTCGCCGCCGCCACGGCCCAAGGCGCCGGATGCCGCCGATCACGAGGAAAACCACAAGGATCGCAAGCCGCCGCTTCAGCGTTGAGGGAAGCTCGGCGATCGCCTACGCACTCGGCTGGCGCACTCGGCTGGCGCACCCGGTCAGGCGCTCCAGAGGTCCGGTTGCTGCCATAGGGGCGGGACGGACAGACGCCCTTCCGGCCGCCTGTCTGATCCCGCCAGATCGATCGACTGCCAGGCGTCCAGCCAATCGCGTGGAAGCGCGTAGGGCGGCGCGATCGCGGTCTCCGGCGCGAAACCCAGCCGCGCGTAGAACGCCGAATCGCCAAGTACGCAGACACGGACCACGCCGCGGCCCGCGAGGCGGTCGAGGCCGGCCCGGACCAGGGACCGGCCGATCCCGCGTCGCTGACAGTGCGGGGCCACCGCCAGCGGGCCGAGCAGGGCGACCCTATCCAGCCGGCCTGGGATCCCGCACTCGGTGAAGGCGACGTGCCCCACCATCTCCTCTCCGTCGACCGCCGCCAGCGATATCACGCCCGTCGGCTCGCGCATCAACGCGGTGACCAGGGGCCGCAGGTCCTCCTCCGGGAAGGCGGCACGGTAGAGGGCGTCGATCCCGGGCCCGTCCTCCGGCCCTGTATCCCGTATCGCCGGCGGGAAATCCGGAGCGACGCCGACCATCGCGGCGGCCTCTAATCCGCCGCGTTGTCCCGCGCATAGGCGCGCAGGCCCTTGTCCCACTTCTCGAGCCACCAGCCGTACTGGTGCGGCCATCTCTCGAAATCCGGGTCGATGTCGAAATGCTGAGCGGCGTGCAGAGCCCAGAACGGGTCGACCAGAGCCTGGCGTCCGATGGCGACCAGATCGGCCCGCTCCTCCTGCAGGATGCGCTCGGCCAGGTCCGGATCGCGGATAAGGCCGACCGCCATGGTCTTGATGTCGGCCTCCCGGCGGATCCGTTCCGCGAACGGGACCTGATAGCCGGGACCGCGTTTCAGGTTCGCGTTGGTGGCGCCCTTGGGCGAGTTGCCGCCGGAGGAGCAGTCGATCACATCGACCCCGCGCGCCTTAAGCGCTTTCGCCAGCTCGACGCTGTCCTCCATCTCCCAGCCGCCGTCCATGCCGTCGACGGAGGAGATGCGCACGAAGAGCGGTTTGTCCTCGGGCCAGGCGGCGCGGACCGCCTCGGCCACCTCCAGCGGGAAGCGCATCCGCCCCTCCCGGTCACCGCCATAGGCGTCGTTCCGCTTGTTCGAGAGCGGGGACAGGAAGGTCTGTAGCAGATAGCCGTGGGCCATGTGGATCTCGACGATTTCGAAGCCCGCGTCCAGCGCCCGCTTGGCGGCGTCGGCGAAGTCCTGCTTCGTGCGGGCAAGATCTGCATCGTCCATCATCTTCGGTGTCAGCCAGCCGTCCGACAGGGCGAGGTCGGACGGACCGTAGGGTGTCCAGGCGCGGTCCCCATTGGCGATTTCCCGGTCACCGACCGGACCGCCGCCCTCCCAGGGCCGGGTGGTGGAGGACTTGCGCCCGCCATGGCCGATCTGCACCGCGGGGATCGAGCGCTGCTGGCGGATGAAGTCGGTGATGGGCTTGAACGCGTCGACCTGCGCCTGATTGTAGAGGCCCGGGCAGCCGTTGGTGATCCGCCCGGCTTCCGACACACCGGTCGCCTCCACGAACACGACACCGGCGCCGCCCATGGCGAACTTGCCGTAGTGAACCATGTGGTAGGCTTTGGGGACCCCATCGACGGCGGAGTACTGGTCCATAGGCGAGATGACGATGCGGTTGTTCAGGGTCGTCGACCGGAGCGTCAGCGGCTCGAACAGACGCGGCGATGCGGACATTGATTTCCTCCCGGAGTGTCTTGTTGCCGGAGAGCAGAGCGCTTACCGGCGCCAAAGACAAGGTGCCGAAAACGACGGCGGCAATGCGTCGCCGGAGGCAGGATCACTGTTCCCGTTTCGCCGACGGCCTGCTATCGATGCCGCAATCATGGACGGGCGCCCCGTGAAGGCGGCCCGCATATCAGTCTAGGGAGGGCCTCATGGGAGAGGCGGTCATCGTGTCCACCGCGCGGACGCCGATCGGCAAGGCGTTCCGGGGTGCATTCAACAACACCCACGGCGCCGTCCTGGCGGGCCACGCGATCCGTCACGCGGTCGCCCGGTCGGGTCTGGACCCGGCGGAGATCGAGGACGTGATTCTCGGCTGCGGTCTGCCGGAGGGCGCGACCGGCCAGAACATCGCCCGGCTGTCGGCCGTGCGCGCAGGCCTGCCTGTGTCGACGGCGGCGACCACCGTGAACCGGTTCTGCAGCTCCGGGCTGCAGGCGATTTCCATGGCGGCCCAGCGGGTGATCGTCGACGGCGTGCCGGCCATGGTCGCCGGGGGCGTGGAATCGATCAGCCTGACCCAGGCGAACCTGAACAAGGTGCACCTGACCGAGAGTTGGCTGATGGAGCACAAGCCGGCGCTTTGGATGACGATGATCGAGACCGCCGACAACGTGGCCGCCCGCTACGGCGTCAGCCGCGAGGCCCAGGACGCCTACGCCGCAGAAAGCCAGCGCCGTACCGCCGCCGCCCAGGCGGAGGGCAGGGTGTCCGACGAGATCGTGCCGCTGGAGAGCACGATGCTGGTCAAGGACAAGGAGACCGGCGAGGTCAGCGAGAAGACCGTCACTCTGGAGAAGGACGAGGGCAACCGTCCGTCGACTACGGCCGAGGCGCTTGCCGGCCTGGAGCCGGTGCGTGGTCCCGATCAGTTCATCACCGCCGGCAATGCCAGCCAGCTTTCCGACGGCGCATCGGCCTGCGTCGTGATGGACGCCAAGCTGGCCGAGCAGCGCAACATAGAGCCGCTGGGGATCTATCGCGGCCTGGTCGCCGCCGGCTGCGAGCCGGACGAGATGGGCATCGGCCCTGTCTTCGCCGTGCCGCGGCTTCTAGAGCGCGCGGGCCTCACGGCCGACGACATCGACCTGTGGGAGCTGAACGAGGCCTTCGCTAGCCAGGTCCTGTATTGCCGTGACGAGCTCGGCATACCCGACGAGAAGCTCAACGTGAACGGCGGGTCGATCTCGATCGGTCATCCCTACGGCATGACCGGATCGCGGATGGTCGGACACGCCCTCATCGAGGGCCGGCGCCGGGGCGCCCGATACGTCGTCACCACCATGTGCGTCGGCGGCGGCCAGGGCGTCGCCGGCCTTTTCGAAGTCGCCTGAGCAAAGCAGTCAAGGAGCACCCTTCATGGACGTCGTCCTGTCGCCCGAGGAGGAGGCCTTCCGTCAGGAGGTCCGTCGTTTCCTCGAGGAAAAGCTGCCCCCGGACATCGCCGAGAAGACCGGCAACGGGTTCCGGATCTCCAAGGAGGACCATGTCCGCTGGCAGAAGATCCTGCATGAGAAGGGCTGGATCGCGCCGAACTGGCCGGTCGAGCATGGTGGCACCGGCTGGACGCCGATGCAGAAGCACATCTTCGACGAGGAATGCGCGCTCGCCGGCGCGCCGATGGTGATCCCCTTCGGCGTCACCATGGTCGCACCCGTGATCATGAAGTTCGGAAACGACGCGCAGAAGGCCCGCTTCCTGCCGCGCATCCTGAGTTCCGACGATTGGTGGTGCCAGGGCTATTCCGAGCCTGGTTCCGGGTCGGATCTCGCATCCCTGAGGACCAAGGCGGTGCTCGACGGCGACCACTACGTCGTCAACGGGCAGAAGACCTGGACGACGCTGGCCCAGCACGCCGACTGGATGTTCACCCTGGTGCGCACCGCCGACAGCGGCAAACCGCAGGCGGGCATCACCTTCCTACTGATCGACATGAAGAGCCCGGGCGTGACCGTCCATCCGATCACCACCCTCGACGGCAGCGCCGAGATCAACAGCGTGTTCCTGGAGGACGTGCGGGTCCCGGTTGAGAATCGGGTCGGAGAGGAGAACGAGGGCTGGACCTACGCGAAGTATCTGCTCGGCCATGAGCGCACGACCATCGCGGCCGTGGGCCGGTCAAAGGCCCAGCTCCGCAAGCTCAAGGGCATCGCCCGGGCGGAGCTGGCGGGCGGACGGCCGATCATCGAGGATCCGGACTATGCCCGCCGCCTGGCGCAGATCGAGATCGACCTGATGTCCCTGGAGAGCCTGGTCCTGCGCACGCTCTATGCCGAGAGCGAGGGCAGGCCGGCGGGGGCCGAGCCGTCCTTGCTGAAGATCAAGGGTACGCAGGTGCAGCAGGGCCTGACCGACCTTCTCATGGAGGCGATCGGCCCCTACGCCGCCCCGTTCCAGCCCGAGGCGTTCCGCGACGAGGGATGGAACGAGGAACCGGTCGGACCAGACTACGGTCCGGCCCTGGCGCCGCTTTACTTCAACTGGCGCAAGGCGTCGATCTACGGCGGGTCCAACGAGATCCAGAAGAACATCCTGGCCAAAATGGTGCTCGGTCTATGAGTTTCACGTTCACCGACGACCAGCGGCAGCTGGCCGACAGCATTGCCCGCTACCTCGACGACAAATACGGGTTCGAGCAGCGCAACAAGATCCGTAGGGGCGAGGAGGGCTGGTCCCGCGAGGTCTGGGCCGAGTTCGCCGAGCTCGGTTTTCTCGCCTTCCCGATTGCCGAGGAGCATGGCGGACTCGGCGGCTCGACGGTCGATCTGGCGCTGATGATGGAGGCGTTCGGCCGGGCGCTCGTGGTCGAGCCCTACATCGCGACCATCGTGCTCGGTGCCGAGACCATCGCCCGGGCCGACCCTAAGAGGGCGGCGGAGATCCTGCCGTCCGTGGCCTCCGGCGAGCATCTTCTGGCGCTTGCCCATGGTGAGCCCACAAGCCGCTACGATTTGGGCCGCGTCGCCACGATGGCGACCGGCAGCGACGACGAGGGCTGGGTTCTCGAAGGCAGCAAGGCGGTGGTCCTGCACGGCGACTGTGCGGACACGCTGATCGTCTCGGCGCGCACCGGCGGTCGTGACGACGAGCGGGACGGCGTCTCGCTGTTCCTCGTACCGGGCGATGCCGAGGGCCTGACCAAGCGCGCCTACCCGACAATCGACGGGATGCGCGGCGCCGACCTCGAACTGAACAGTGTCCGGGTCGGTCCCGAGGCGCTGCTCGGCCAGGCCGGCAAGGCCGTCGATATCGTCGAGGCTGTGGTGGATCGCGCCTGCGTCGCGCTGGCGTCGGAGGCTGTCGGCGCGATGGCGGCGACGGTCGACCTGACGACCGAGTACCTCAAGACGCGGACCCAGTTCGGCAAACCCCTCGGCAGTTTCCAGGTGCTGCAGCACCGGGCCGTCGAGATGCTGTCGGAAACCCGCTTCGCCCACGCGCTGTGTTACCGCACCGCCGGTCTGATGGACACGACCTCGGGCGGCGACCGCGCCCGGGCGGCGTCCATGGTTAAGGCCGAGGCGGGCCGGGCCGGCAAGATGGTCGGCGAGGAGGCGGTCCAGCTTCACGGCGGCATGGGCATGACCGACGAGATGGCGGTCGGCCACTATTTCAAGCGCCTGCGCCTGATCGACGTGACTTTCGGCAATGCCGGGCACCACCTGAGCCGGCTCGTCCAGCTCGGATAAGGAGAGGACTGCGATGATCCCCGAGATGAGCGAAAAGGCGGTCGAGCTGCGCAACCGCGTGCAGGCCTTCATGGACGAGCACGTCTATCCGGCGGAGCATGTCTACGAGGAGCAGATCGCCGACGGCGCGAGCCGCTGGACCGCGCCGCCGATCATGGAGGCCCTCAAAGGCAAGGCGAAGTCTGCCGGTCTGTGGAACATGTTCCTGCCCGAGAGCGATCTGGGCGCCGGCCTCAGCAACCGCGACTACGCGCCGATCTGCGAGGTCATGGGCCGGTCGTCCATGGGCTCCGAGGTCTTCAACTGCTCGGCGCCGGATACCGGCAACATGGAGGTGCTGGTCCGCTACGGCACCGAGGAGCAGAAGGCGCGCTGGCTGACGCCGTTGCTGAACGGCGAGATCCGCTCCGCCTTCGCCATGACGGAGCCGGCGGTGGCGTCTTCGGATGCCACCAACATCGAGGCGCAGATCACCCGGGAGGGCGACGACTACGTCATCAACGCCCGCAAATGGTGGACGTCCGGCGCTCTCGACGAGCGCTGCAAGATCATGATCTTCATGGGCAAGACCGACCCCGGCGCCGAGAAGTACCGCCAGCAGTCGATGATCCTCGTGCCGCTCGACACGCCCGGCGTGACGGTGAAGCGGGCGTTGACGGTGTTCGGCTACGACCATGCGCCGCACGGCCATGCCGAGGTCACCTTCGAGAACGTGCGGGTGCCGGTCTCCAATGTCCTGCTGGGCGAGGGGCGCGGCTTCGAGATCGCCCAGGGGCGTCTCGGGCCGGGGCGAATCCATCACTGTATGCGTCTGATCGGCCAGGCCGAGCGGGCGCTTGAGGCGATGAAGGCGCGGGCGCGGTCCCGGGTCGCCTTCGGCAAGCCGCTCTCCGACCAGGGCGCCCTGCGCCAGACCATCGCCGAGTGCCGGATCAGCATCGACCAGGCGCGGCTCATGGTCCTGCACGCCGCCCACAAGATGGACACGGTCGGGAACAAGGCCGCCCGCCAGGAGATCGCCATGATCAAGGTCATCGCCCCGCGCATGGCCTGCGAGGTCATCGACAAGGCGATCCAGGTGCATGGCGGCGGCGGGGTCTCCCAGGACTTCCACCTGGCCCATGCCTACGGCCACAGCCGGGCGCTCCGTCTCGCGGACGGCCCCGACGAGGTGCACCTGGAATCCATCGCCCGGGCCGAGCTGAAGAAGAACGCCTGAAGACCGGTGCCGGCTAGCGGAGTGTGTAGGACGGGATCCGCAGCACGACCGCATCGCCGGCGCCGAACCTCGGCGCGCCCTTCACGTGGATGCTGATCCGATCGGGCGCCGGTGTCCCCGCCTCCGGCGCCTGCAGGGCGAGGACGATCTCGCGCTTCTGGCCGAGTTGAGCGGGAGGGAAGTAAGCGTATACGGCAAGCGGCCGGCCCGTGGCGTCCGGGCCCAAATGAACCTCCAGGATTAACTTGCCCGATCCGGAGAGCCGATCGGGGACCACGTCCATCCGCAGGGTGCGGGGTCCCTCGGCCGACCGTATGCGCTCGGCGATGTGCAGGATGGCCGGCTGTCCCGGTGCGATGGTCAGTGTCGCGGGCCCGGCGTCTCCGCCGGCTTGAGCGGGCGTCGTAAGCAGGGACGTCGCCAGACCGCCCAGAAGACCGGCGAGTGCAACCCGCAGGAAGGTCCGTCGCGTCGGTCCGGGCACGCTGCCGTCAACGCCTGCTGTTCGTGAGTGTGTCATCGTAACGACGATCCCGCAGGAATGCGGCCGAAATGGGTACGGGGCGGCGGGTAACCGGCATGCGGTCCGGAGAGGCCTGAGCCCCTCCGGACGATCGGTCACGCGCTCACGATCTCGACCTTGCCGATGGACAGCGTGGTCGCATTCAGCAAACGGCTCGTGGCGGCTGGAACGACCTGGATCGACAGGGACTCATCGCTGACGCCGCCATCATTGGCGAGGTTCCGCAGCGGCTCGGTGATGTCGATCACGAATGTTCGCCCCCCGCCCTGATGGGCCTGGTTGCCGAAGAACGAGACCGTCCCCGCATAACGCGGGTCGCTCGTAGGTGTGGCGGACGTTGCATCGGGTGCATTGACGAAGACCCTGAGCATCATCGTGTTGACCGGGCCATCATTGCCCACATCGATCAACCGGGCGATCACCCGGCCGCTCTCGACGGCTTTTCTCGGCGTCGCCAGGAAGTTGGTGGCGTTGAATACCCGCCGGCTGAACAGGCTGTCGAGAACCGGTGCGTTCGCCACCTGGATACTCGCCGCCGACCCGATCGACAGGGACTGCGCCACATCGGTCGATGCCAGGACGCGGGGCTGCGTGACGGCGGCGTCTCGCAGGGAGGCGGCCCCGGCCATCAGCGCCTTCGGAGCCGAGGTTTCGGTCGTGTCATAGACGTAGCCGAGCTTGAGCGTGTCGTAGCTGCCGTTGGCGATGATCCCGCTCTGCGCGGCGCCCGATCCGTCGACGAACTGCCCGCTGTAGTCGAAGGTCAGGTCCGGCGTGCTGTTGCCGGCCTTCTGCCACTCCGCCCACATGCGATCGACATTGCAGTGGTGCAGCCAGAAGATCGGGTCCAGAGGCGACATTCCGTCGCCCATATGGCCGAATGAACCGCCGGAGACGACATGGGCGGTGTTGTGGGGCTGGTTCTCGATGGCGTGCCAGAAGTCGGTGAAACCGGTCAGCGCCTGGTAACCGTCGATCGCCTGCTGGTCGAAGACGCCGGCGACCGTATCCTGCAGCCCGGTACCCTCGCACAGCGCTCGCACGCCGACCGTCATCACCGGGTCCGGACCCCAGTTATTCGACTGGGCATTCGAGGGATCGCTCCAGTAGCGGACGTTCAGCCCGGCGGTGGGTGCCGGCGCCACGGTGTAGAACGGCGTCGGGATTGAGCCGGATTGCGCCGCCCAGTTCCAGTACGGGAGCGTGAAGTCCGGCTTGTCGATCAGCGTCGCGCAGATCTCTTCGTAGAAATGGATGTACCAGCGGTGCCACGGGAAGAAACCGATCATGCCGTGGGGACAGTGATTAAGATGAACCAGCGCCTGGTTCCGCCAGTTCCGCTGATCGGAGGGCGACAGCCTGTGCATCGCCGAGATCGCATCCGCATAGTCCGCGAAGAAGCTGTCGGTCGGCTGCATCGACTGCAGATCCGTGCGGACCTTGACGGTCTGTCCGAAGGTCGCGCTGGTCGTCACGAAGGGGGCGGCGAGCAGGGCGCCGGTCATCGCGGTGCCTTTGAGAAGCGTTCGACGGTCGATGGTCATGGCTGGTGATCTCCCGGTTTGCCTCTCACCAGACAATACACGAAAAAAGTGTATTTACTGTGATAAATATCGCCCTAACAGGCGTGTGAATACCCGGTTTCGGCGCTGTGAACTGGCTCCGAACTGGCACCGCGAGACCTCGGAGGGACACACGAACTCTCCCGGTTCTCGCTTCGGGGCGGCGTCGGAAACCACCCATCAGGGGCGTTTTCTCCGGTTGGTCTCCATCCACGGCGAGCGGCTCTGCGGCTGGGGTCTGCGACAGCGTAGGTCCGGCGCACCGTCCCGTTGCCGGCAGCTATTGAAATCCAGCTCTCAAATCACCTTCTCGCTCTCAGCGATCATTGCGACGAGGTAGATGGCGATGGATGTTCAGCGGCTGTTGGACGGCTTCTTGGGTGGCGGCTCCGGTTCCGCTTCGAGACCGGCGGGCGGCGGCGTATCGAGCGGTCTTCCCGGCGGCCTGATGGGCGGTGCTGCGGCCGGCGGGCTGGTCGCCGCACTGATGGGCTCGAAGAAGGCGCGCAAAATCGGGTCCAAGGCGCTGACCTATGGCGGCCTCGCGGTTCTCGGCGGTCTCGCCTACAAGGCGTGGAGCGACCACCGGGCAAACCGGCCCGAGAGCCCGGCGTCTGCCGCGCCTCCGGCTCCGCCGCCGAGCAGCGGTTTCGATCCGGCGCGGCTGCGCGACAGTCGGGGCGACGACTTCCGGCTCACCCTGGTGCGGGCGATGATCAGCGCGGCGCTGGCCGACGGGCATATCGACGCCGACGAGCAGGCGATGATCGACCAGCAGATCGGCTCGTCGGATCTGGCGGAGGATGAGCGGCGCTTCATCTCCGAGCAGCTCGAGCGCCCAGCCGATCCGATCGCCATCGCCTCCCTCTGCGCCGACGAGCCGCAGGCAACCGAAGTCTATCTGGCGTCGCTTGTCGTCCTCGATCCGTCGGTTCCCGGCGATGCCCGCTACAAGGACCGCCTCGGCGATGCGCTACGCCTGCCGACCGACCTGCGCATGCGCCTTGAGCGGGAAGTGGAGGCCGCACTCGCGGCGGGTTGATCCGCAGCGCCGACGCCTGAGGTCGGACGTTCGGGGGTGCGCCTGCCGCTGATCCCGGCCACACTGGTTTCCGGCCGCCCGGCTCGTCCGCCCGAGGCGGTCGCCACGAACGCAGCAGGGGAGAGCGCGTCATGGTCCACATACCGGGTCCCAGCAGGCTCGCCCAGAAGTCGATGGCCTTCGTGCTCGCCGGGGGGCGCGGCAGCCGGCTGATGGAACTGACCGACCGCCGGGCCAAACCGGCGGTCTATTTCGGCGGCAAGAGCCGGATCATCGACTTCGCCCTCTCCAACGCGGTCAATTCAGGCATCCGGCGGATCGCGGTGGCGACCCAGTATCGCGCCCACAGCCTGATCCGCCACCTGCAGCGAGGCTGGAGCTTCTTCCGGGCGGAACGGAACGAATTCCTGGACATCCTTCCCGCCTCGCAGCAGTCGGGCGGCGAGAACTGGTACCTGGGAACGGCCGACGCAGTCGCCCAGAACATCGACGTCATCGACAGCTACGACCCCGAATACATCGTGGTCCTGGCCGGCGACCACATCTACAAGATGGATTACGAGCGCATGCTCATGCAGCACGTGGAGTCCGGCGCGGACGTCACGGTCGGCTGCCTGACACTGGACCGGGCCTCGGCATCGTCCTTCGGCGTCATGGCCGTGGACGGTACGGGGCGCGTCGTCGATTTCGTCGAGAAGCCCGCCGACCCGCCGCCGCTGCCCGGCGATCCGGACAAGGCGCTGGCCAGTATGGGGATCTATGTCTTCGCCTGGCCCGTCCTGCGCGCGCTGCTCCTGGCCGACGCCGACGATGCCGAATCCAGCCACGACTTCGGCAAGGATATCATCCCGGCCGTGGTGCAAGCCGGCGGTGCCCAGGCCCATTTCTTTTCAGAATCCTGCGTGATGAGCGGCCTGGAGCCGGCGCCGTATTGGCGGGACGTGGGGACGGTGGACGCGTTCTGGGAAGCCAATATCGACCTGACCGACTTCGTTCCCGGGCTCGATCTGTTCCACGAGGATTGGCCGATCTGGACCTATGGCGAAGTCGTCCCACCGGCCAAGTTCATCCACAACGAGGATAACCGACGGGGCAGCGCGGTCAGTTCCATGGTGTCCGGCGGCTGCATCGTGTCCGGATCCAACATCGAACGGTCGCTGCTGTTCACCAAGTGCCACACCCATTCGTTCTCCGACCTGTTCGAGGTGGTCGCCCTGCCGTCGGTGATCGTGAACCGGCACGCCCGGCTCCGGCGGGTGGTGATCGACCGCGGCGTGGAGATCCCCGAAGGCCTGGTGGTCGGCGAGGATCCGGAGGAGGACGCCCGCTGGTTCCGGCGGACGGAGGCCGGCACCTGCCTGATCACCAAGCCGATGATCGACCGCTGGATCGCCGCCCGATGAGGGTACTCTTCGTCGCGTCCGAATGCGTCCCGGTGGCGAAGACCGGCGGGCTTGCCGATGTGGTCGGTGCGCTGCCCAAGGCGATCGGCCAGAAGGGCGTCGATGTGCGCGTCCTCATGCCCGGATACCCAGGGGTCCGCGCGCGGGTTGTGGCGGCCGGGGAGACGGCAGAGGGAACGGCGGTCTGGCGGTCTGACGATCTGTTCGGCCATGCGGCGGCGGTGCGGCGCGGCGCGGTCGACGGGCTGGATCTCCTCGCGCTCGACATCCCCGCGCTGTTCGACCGCGACGGCTTGTATCTGGATACGGATGGCACTGAGTGGCCGGACAATCCGGAGCGCTTCGCCGCCCTATCCTGGGCCGCGGCGGAGATCGCCCGCGACGGGCTCGAGGATGGCTGGCGCCCGGATATCGTCCATGCCCATGACTGGCAGACCGGGCTGATCCCGCTCTATCTCGACGACTGGGGCGTGCGGCGGGCCGCCACCCTGCTGACGATTCACAACATGTCCTATCAGGGCGTATACGACGCCGATCTGCGGCGCGGGCTGAAGCTGCCGGAGACCGGATTCGACGTGCACGGCTACGAGTTCTACGGCCGCGTCAATTTCCTGAAGGCCGGGCTGGTCCATGCCGACCTGGTGACCACCGTCAGCCCGACCTACGCCCGGGAGCTGGAGAGTGCGGAGTTCGGCTGGGGCCTGGAGGGGGTGCTGGCCGCCCGGCCGGAGCGGGCGATCGGGATCCTGAACGGCATCGACACCGCCGCCTGGGACCCGGCCAACGATCCGGCGATCCCGACCTTCACCAGCCGCAGCCTGACGGGGCGTCGGAGCGCCCGCGCCGATCTGGCGGACCGGTTCGCCCTCGATGCGGCGCGGACCGGGCCGCTGTTCGGCGTCGTCAGCCGGCTCACCGACCAGAAAGGCCTGGACCTGCTTCTCGGCGTGCTGCCGGACATGCTGCGGGCGGGCGGATCCCTGGTCCTGCTGGGCAGCGGCGACCGCCAGCTCGAGGAAGCGTTCCGCACCGCCGCCTCGGATCACGCCGGGTCGGTCGGCGTCCGGATCGGCTACGACGAGGCGCTCGCCCATCTGATCTATGCCGGAGCCGATGCCATCCTCGTGCCGTCCCGGTTCGAGCCCTGCGGCCTGACCCAGATGTACGCCATGCGCTACGGCGCGCTGCCGGTCGTGGCGCGCACCGGCGGCCTGGCGGACACGGTGATCGACGCCAACGCCGCGGCGCTCAGCGCCGGCGTGGCGACCGGGTTCCAGTTCGAGCCGGGGTCGCGCGACGCGCTGTCGAACGCGATCGCCAAGGTGTTCGCGGTATACGGCGAACCGCCGCTGTGGCGCCGGATGCAGCGCAACGCCATGCGGCATCCCGTGGGCTGGGACGGTCCGGCGGAGCGGTACGTGGACCTCTACGCCCGCCTGATGGCCGCCAAGGAAGGCCAGCGCCCGTACAGCGGTACCCGGTGAGGGGGAGCGGGTAGGATGCGCTGCGCACCTAACGTTTCAAAAGAAACGCAATCCCCGGACTTGTTCCGGGGCCGACCCGTCCGGCCGGCGTTTGATCTGAGGATCTTGCGCCAGGCCTGACCGCGGGCCCCGGAACAGGTCCGGGGAATGAGGTGGGGGAGAGGCGAGTGGGGTGCCCCGACGTCTTCACCTTGCCCCTACGTCTCCACCTTGTAGGTCAGGGTCAGCTCGTCGCCGACCTTCCCGCGGATGCCCCAATTGGCCATGGGGGTTTCGACGATCGTGATCTCCGCCGCGTCCACCGGGATGCCGGTCGCCGCCGGAACGGCCTGCATGAGGCCGCGCAGGCAGGCGCGTTTGGCGGCGTCCGAGCGGCCCTCGAACATGAGGATTTCAATCACCGTGTAGCCGTCGCCCCGGTCGGCGGGGTGGATGAAGTCCGCATCGTCGAAGGCGATGAAGCGGTGGAAACGCTTGTCCTCCGGCAGACCGAGCGCATCCATCATCACCCCGTGGATCGCATCGGAGATCGCCCGGCGATGGGTGTCGATGAACCCGCGCCGGGCGTGGATCTTGATTTGGGCCATGGGCTCAGGCCCGTCCGCTTGCGATGGCCCAGCCGATCTCCGCCAGACGGGGCGCCTTGGCGCCAACCTCGAGCGCGTTGTCCGAGCTGGCATTGCCCTGGAGCCCCCGGAAATAGACGCCCTGGCAGATCGCGGCGAGGCGGAAGAAGGACAGGGCGTGGAAGTAGCGCATGTCCGGCAGGGCGTCCCGGCCGGTCCGCTGCCGGTAGAGCTCCAGGTAGGTGTCCTCGCTCGGGATGCCCAGGGCCGCCAGGTCGAGCCCGACCATGCCTTTCAGCGCCTTCTCCTCATACGCCATGCGGTAGGGCATGCAGGTATAGGCGAGATCGGCCAGCGGGTGACCGAGGGTGGCCAGCTCCCAGTCGAGAATGGCGATCACCCGGGGCTCCGTCGGGTGCAGCATCAGGTTGGGCAGGCGGTAGTCGCCGTGCACGATCGACACCTCGTCCGGCACGCCCGGATGGTCGTTCAGCCACGCGGTGAGCCGGTCCATGTCCGGCATCGGATCGGTCTTGGACGCCTCGAACTGCCTGGTCCAGCGCGCGACCTGCCGTCCGCAGTAGTTGGCCGGGCGCCCGAAATCGCCGAGACCCACCGTTTCCGGATCGACGGTGTGCAGCTTGGCCAGCGCGTCGTTGGCGCTGTCCCAGATCGCGGCGCGCTCCTCCGGGTCGTAGCCGGTATCGAGCGACGGCTCGTCCGGGATCCGCCCGTCGAGGAAGTCCATCACGTAGAACGCCGTGCCGATCACGCCCGCGTCCTCACAGAGCAGGCGCATCGTCGGGACCGGCACGTCGGTCTCGGCCAGGGCCGCCATGACCCGGAACTCGCGCTCGACCATATGGGCCGAGGGCAGCAGGTCGCCCGGCGGTTTCTTGCGCAGCACGTAGGCGGCGTTGCCGTCGGCGGTGTCGAGGCGGAAGGTCGGGTTGGACTGGCCGCCCTGGAACTGCCGAACGGTCAGGCCGGACGCCACCCCCTCGAGTCCCTGATCGGAGAGGTAGCGTGCCAACCCCGCCTCGTCGAAGCGGTGGGCGTCGGTGACCGGTCCGAGATGCGCCATGACCGGCCCCTCAGGACGGATCGCCGATGGTCCGACCGCCATCGGCGACGATGGTCTGGCCGGTCACGAACCGGGCGCCGTCGGAGGCGAGATAGGTGGCGAGCCAGCCGATATCCTCGGGCTCGCCGATCCGCTGAAGCGGGGTGACCTGCTCCATGATCGTGCGCCGCTTGTCGTCCTCCCAGAGCGCGCGGGCGAAGTCGGTGCGGATCAGGCCCGGCGCTATGGCGTTGACCCGGATGTTCTTCGGTCCCCACTCCACGGCGAGGTTGCGCACGAGCTGCTGCTCCGCCGCCTTTGAGATGCCGTAGATTCCGAGCTTGCGGTTGCCATACGTCGAGGCGATGGAGGAGATCAGGATCGCCGCCCCGTCGCCGCGCTCCGCCATTTCCGGCAGGACCATGTTGCACAGCCAGAACGCGCTCTTCACGTTGGTGTCCATGATCTTGTCGTAGGCGTCGTCCGACACCTCCGACATCGGGCCGAAGACCGGGTTGGTGGCGGCATTGCAGACCAGGATGTCGATCTTTCCGAACGCCTTCCGGGCCCCGTCCACCAGGGCCTGAAGCTCCTCCTTGCGGCCGATGTTGCAGGGGATCGCCACGGCCTCGCCGCCGGCGGCCTTGATCTCCTCGGCGACGGCCGTGCAGGCCTCCGCCTTGCGCGAGGAGATGACCACCTTGGCGCCCTGCTTCACCATGCACTCGGCGATGGACTTGCCGATGCCGCGGGACGAGCCGGTGATCAGCGCCACCTTGCCGGTCAGGTCAAACATGCGTGTGTCTCCTTCAGACGTCGTCGTCGTTTTTGTCACCGTTTCAATCGCCCGCCGTCACATGGCGACGATGCCACCGTCGACCGTCAGCTCGGTACCGGTGACGAAGGCGCTGTCGTCGCTCGCGAGGTACAGCACCGCGCCGGCCACGTCCGCCGGCGCGCCCATGCGTCCCATCGGCGCGGCGGCCTCGATCGCCTGGCGCAGGCGTTCGGGGTTGTGGTGCCCGTCCACCATGCGGTCGACCATGGGCGTATCGGTATAGGATGGGTGGACCGAGTTGCAGCGGATGCCGTACCCCTTCTTGGCGCAGTGCAGGGCGACGGATTTCGTCAGCAGGCGGACCGCGCCCTTGGAGGCGGAGTAAACCGGAATTGCGGGAGCGCCGACGAGGCCGGCGATGCTCGACATGTTGACGATCGAGCCGCCCGCGGGGGCGTCGTTGCCCTTCATCGCGGCGACGCCGTATTTGCAGCCGAGGAAGACGCCCTTGGCGTTGATGTCCATCACCCGGTCCCAGTCCTCGACCCCGGCCTCCTCGATCGACCCGCCCGATCCGCCGGTTCCGGCGTTGTTCACCAGCACGTCCAGCCGACCGAGGCGGTCGAGCATTCCGGCGGTGACGCGGCGCCACGTGCCCTCGTCGCGCACATCCAGGAGTTCGAACCGGGCGGAGAGGGCATCGGCGACAGCCCGGCCCCGGTCGGCGTCGATATCGGCGATGACGATCTCGGCACCCTGTTCGGCGAAGGTCTCGGCGATGGCCTCGCCGATTCCGGAGGCGCCGCCCGTGATCAGCGCTGTCTTGCCCGCGAGCCTGTCCCGTCCGGCGGCCATCGTCCATCCCTCGTGCGATACGTGTCCCGTCTGGCGCGGGCTCGTTGGCGCGCAGTCTATGACACGTGCTCCGCGCCACGCACCCCCCTGATCGCGGTTGCGCTGCAACAAGAATCTCGACATCGGCGCCGCCAGCCTCTACCCAGGGCGGTGGATTGTTCGATATCCCGGCAAGGATTGGGGCGGGGGCAGGGCCGAATGAGCGACTTCCTTCTGGAGGCCGTCCATATCACCAAGACATTCGGCGATTTCGCCGCCAATGACGACGTGACTCTGCGGTTGCGGCCCGGCGAAATTCACGCGCTGCTGGGCGAGAACGGCGCCGGCAAATCGACTCTGGTCAAGATGATGTACGGCGCCCTGCAGCCGACCCGGGGCGAGATCCGCTGGCGCGGAAAGCCTGCCCGGATCGCGAACCCGGCGGCGGCGAGGGCGCTCGGCATCGGTATGGTGTTCCAGCACTTCTCGCTGTTCGAGGCGCTCACCGTCGTCGAGAACATCGCGCTCGCGCTGCCGGACGCCACCGACATGACGGCACTCGCCGCGCGCATCGAACAGGTCTCGCGCGAGTACGGTCTACCCCTGCAGCCGGATGCGCTGGTCGCCGATCTGTCGGTCGGACAGCGCCAGCGCATCGAGATCGTCCGCTGCCTGCTGCAGGAGCCGTCGCTGCTCATCATGGACGAGCCGACGGCGGTCCTGACCCCGCAGGAGGCGGATCAGCTCTTCGTCACCCTGCGGCGGCTGGCGGCGGAAGGCTGCGCCATCCTCTACATCTCCCACCGGCTGGAGGAGGTGAAGGCGCTCTGCCAGGCGGCGACGATCCTGCGCCGGGGCAAGGTGGTCGCCAGCGTCGACCCGCGCCGGGAGACCGCCGCGTCGCTGGCGCGCCACATGGTCGGGGTCGACATCGCCTCCGTGTCCACCCGGTCCGGCGGGACGCCGGGCGATCCGGTCCTCGTCCTGGACGGCATCTCGCTGCCGGCGGATGGCCCGTTCGGTACGGCCCTGCGCGACGTGTCGCTGACCGTCGGCGGCGGGGAGGTCGTCGCCATCGCCGGGGTCGCCGGCAACGGCCAGTCGGAGCTGTTCGACGCCGTCTCCGGCGAGCGGCTCTCCGGCCTGTCCGGCACCATCACGATCGCCGGTCACGGCTGTGCCGGGCGCGGCATCAAGGCCAGGCGGGCGCTGGGCGCGGCCTTCGTGCCGGAAGAAAGGCTCGGCCACGGGGCGGTCCCCGACTTTCCGCTGTCGCACAACGTGATCCTGACGCGCTTCGCCGTGGATGACGGCATGGTCCGGCGCGGGCTTGTGAACTTGGGCCTGGCGGGCGACGTCGCCGGGCGGGTGGCCGGCGCCTTCGACGTGCGGACCTCGCGCAGCGATCCGGAAGCGCGCTCCCTCTCCGGCGGCAACCTGCAGAAATTCGTGATCGGCCGGGAACTCGACCGCAAGCCCCGTCTGCTGGTCGTCAACCAGCCGACCTGGGGCGTCGATGCCGGCGCCGCCACGGTGATCCGCCAGGCGCTGATCGACCTCGCACACGGTGGCTCCGCCGTGCTGGTGATCAGCCAGGACCTGGACGAGATCTTCGCGATCGCCGACCGCATCGCCGTCATCTCCCGCGGCGAGTTGTCCGACGCCCGGCCGACGGCGGAGCTCGACCGCGAGGCGATCGGCCTGCTGATGGCGGGCGCGCATGAGACGGCGGGACGTGACGCCCGGACCGAACAGGAGGCGGTCTCGTGAGGCTGGTGCTCGAACGCCGTGCAGAGCGGTCCAGGCTGATGACCTGGCTCTCGCCGGTCCTGGCGGTCTTCCTGACCCTGGTGACGGGCGCGGTCATCTTCTCGCTGATGGGGCTCGATCCGGTCCACGCCCTCTACGTCTATTTCCTCGAGCCGGTGCTCTGGTGGTGGTCGCTGGAGGAGCTCGTGGTCAAGGCGGCCCCGCTGGTCCTGATCGGCGTCGGGCTGGCGGTCTGTTTCCGCGCGAATGTCTGGAACATCGGGGCGGAGGGGCAGCTCACCATGGGCGCCCTGTTC
Organism: Thalassobaculaceae bacterium; assembly: GCA_040223655.1. Taxonomy (GTDB): domain Bacteria; phylum Pseudomonadota; class Alphaproteobacteria; order Thalassobaculales; family Thalassobaculaceae; genus Thalassobaculum. Next base: position 29,666 of record JAVKFT010000016.1, read on the forward strand.
GGGTCGGCCCTGCCGATCCTCTGGCACGAGTTCCAGAGCTTCCCGGTGATGGTTCTGATGCTGATACTCGGCACCCTCGGCGGTGCGCTCTACGCGGCTATCCCGGCCTATCTGCGCACCCGGTTCGGTACCAACGAGATCCTGACCAGCCTGATGCTGGTCTATGTGGCTCAGCTCATCGCCGACTGGTTCATCCGCGGCCCGTGGCGGGACCCGGAGGGCTTCAACTTCCCCAAGTCGGTCCAGTTCGAGGGCTGGCAGCTTCTGCCGACCTTTGGTGACGGCCGCATGCATCTGGGTGCGGCCCTGGCGCTGGTGGCGGTCGCGGTGCTCTACGTGGTCATGTCGCGGACGCTGAAAGGGTTCGAGGTGCGGGTGGTGGGGGCCGCCCCCCGAGCCGGGACCTTCGCTGGCTTCTCCTCCAAGCGCATGGTTTGGTTCTGCCTGCTGCTCTCCGGCGGCCTCGCGGGGCTCGCCGGGATCTGCGAGGTGGCGGGACCCAGCGGCCACCTGCAGCCGGCGATCTCCCCCGGCTACGGCTTCACGGCGATCATCGTCGCCTTCCTCGGCCGTCTGAATCCGGTGGGCGTTCTGGTGGCCGGGGTGATGCTCGGCATCAGCTATCTCGGTGGCGAGGCGGCGCAGATCGATCTCGGCATCTCCGACAAGACCGCGCAGGTGTTCCAGGGCATCCTGCTGTTCTTCATCCTGGCCTGCGACACGCTGATCCTCTACCGGATCCGCCTGCTGCGCCCGCAGACGGCGTGAGGGCGAACCGATGACAGGGCTCGAAGCGGTCATCCTGACGGTCATAACCGCGTCAACGCCGCTGCTGCTGGCGGCGATCGGCGAGCTCGTGGTGGAGCGGTCCGGCGTCCTCAACCTCGGGGTCGAGGGGATGATGGTCGTCGGCGCGGTCTGCGGGTTCGTCGCCGCCTACACGACCGGATCCGCTGCCCTGGGCGTCGGGGCGGCCGTGCTGGCGGGCATGGCGATGTCGCTGCTGTTCGCCTTCGTCACCCAGACCCTGGCGACCAATCAGGTCGCGTCCGGCCTGGCGCTCACGCTCCTCGGTCTCGGCCTCTCCGGGGTGATCGGCGAGAGCTTCACCGGGCTGCCGGGCGTGAAGCTGACGGCGCTCCATATCCCGATCCTCAGCGACATCCCATTCGTCGGTGCGATCCTGTTCGGCCAGGACATCCTGGTCTACGCGTCGTTCGCCCTGGTCTTCGCGGTATCCCGCGTGATGACCCGGACGCGGATCGGACTGGTGATTCGGGCGGTCGGCGACAACCATCATTCCGCCCATGCGCTCGGCTACAACGTGATCGCGGTGCGCTACGGCTGCATCCTGTTCGGCGGTGCCTGCGCGGGGCTCGCCGGGGCCTATCTGTCGCTCAGCTATACGCCGCAATGGGTCGAGAACATGACGTCGGGCCGGGGCTGGATCGCCCTGGCGCTGGTGGTCTTCGCCACCTGGATCGCCCGGCGGGTTCTGGTCGGCGCCTATCTGTTCGGCGCCGTCTGGATCATGGGGCTATACGCCCAGGGCCTGGGGGTCGGCATCCCGTCCCAGGTCTTGTCGTCCTTCCCCTACTTGATCACCATCCTGGTCCTCGTCCTGATCTCGCGGAACAGGACGCTGACCAGAACCAATACGCCGGCCTGCATCGGACAGACCTTCGTGCCGGACCGGTAAGCCTGGGCTGGGCTCGGGGCCAACCCCGGAGCGGCCGCGACATTGTTACCCGAAGAACAGGACAGGAGACGGGGATCATGAAAAGACTTCTGAAGCTGGCGGTCGCGTCCGCCGTACTGGCCGCCGGTGTGCTCGGTGCCGGCGTGGCGAGCGCTGCGGACCCGCTCAAGGTCGGGTTCATCTATGTCGGCCCGATCGGCGACCACGGCTGGTCCTATCAGCACGACCAGGGGCGTCTCGCCATCGAGCGGGAGTTCGGCGACAAGGTCGAGACGGTCTATGTGGAGAAGGTGGCCGAGGGGCCGGACGCCGAGCGGGCGATCACTCGGCTGGCGCGTCAGGGCGCAGGGCTGATCTTCACCACCTCCTTCGGCTTCATGGAGCAGACCCTGGCGGTCGCCAAGAAGTTCCCGGACATCAAGTTCGAGCACGCCACCGGCTACAAGCGGGCCGACAACGTGTCGACCTATTCCGGCCGGTTCTACGAGGGCCGCTACGTGATCGGTCAGATCGCTGCCCGGATGTCGAAGACCGGGACCGCCGGCTACGTCGCCTCCTTCCCGATTCCCGAGGTCGTGCGCGGCATTAACGCCTTCCTGCTGGGCGCGCAGTCGGTCAATCCGGACTTCAAGCTCAGGGTCGTCTGGGTCAATTCCTGGTTCGATCCGGGTAAGGAAGCCGATGCCGCCAAGGTCCTGATCGGCCAGGGCGCCGACATCATCACCCAGCACACGGACTCGACCGCACCGCTGCAGATCGCCCAGGAGCAGGGCGCACTCGGCTTCGGTCAGGCTTCCGACATGATGAAGTTCGCGCCCGAAGCACAGCTCACCGCGATCATCGACGACTGGAGCGCCTACTACATCGACCGGACGCGGGCGGTGATGGACGGTACCTGGGAGTCGGTCGATGTCTGGGGCGGCATGGGCGACAAGATGGTCATCATGGCCGACTACACCAACATGCCGGACGACGTGAAGGCGATGGCCGAGGAGACCGAGGCGCGAATCACCTCCGGCGATTTCCATCCGTTCACCGGGCCGATCTACAAGCAGAACGGCGATCTCGCCGTGGCCGAGGGCGAGGTTCTCGATGACGGCTCCCTGCTGGGCATGAACTGGTACGTGCAGGGCATCGACGACACGCTGCCGCAGTAAGCGTCCATCCTGCGCACAAGTCCGCCCCTCCTCCGGTCGTCCGGGGGAGGGGTTTCCTTTTTCGTCGGGTCGCGCCCCTTCACGCATCGCCGGAACGGGCCGATGAGGAACGCCTCGATCGTGCGGCGTTTGCGACCTCTGGCGGTATCGACCAGCGCCTTATTCCCGCGGTTTCTCAAGAGATTTAGTAAATTTTAACAGAGTGCGTTGTCTGATAGCGCGGAGTGTTGTTCGGGATGGGGGCGGCTCGGTCGTGCTTTGGAAAGCACCGCCTTCGGGCCGATCCGGATGTGTCTGACAGGAGGATAGGGTGAGAGTTCTGGTCACCGGCGGCTGCGGCTTTATCGGCAGCCACGTCGTGGATGCGCTGCTCGCGTCGGGCGATGTGCCGGTCGTTCTCGATGACCTGTCGACGGGACGGCGCTCCAATGTCCCCGCGGACGTCAACGTGATCGAGGCGTCGATCGAGGACGGCGACGCAGTGGCCCGGGCGCTCACCGGGTGCGACGGCGCAATCCATCTGGCGGCCATCGCGTCGGTGCAGAAATGCAACGAGACCTGGTCCGCGAGCCATGCGGTGAATGTCGGCGGAACCGTCAAGCTTCTGGAGGCTGCGCGGGACGCCGGCTGCCTGCCGGTGGTCTATGCCTCGTCGGCGGCGGTCTATGGCGACAATCAGAACACGCCGCTCGACGAGCGCGCGACCGCGGCTCCGCTCACCGCCTACGGTGTGGACAAGTACGGCTCCGAGCTCCATGCGGGCGTGGCCGGCCGGATCCACGGGGTGCCGACCTTCGGGCTGCGATTTTTCAACGTCTTCGGCCCGCGCCAGGATCCGTCCTCGCCGTATTCGGGCGTCATCTCGATCTTCGCGTCGCGCTTCGCCAGCGGCGACGGGGTCACGATCCACGGAGACGGTGGTCAGGTTCGCGATTTTGTCTATGTTGGCGATGTGGTGGCGCATATTCTCGCCGCGTTGAAGGCGTCCGATGTTTCGGCGCCTGTCGCCAACGTCTGTACCGGCGTGCCAACCGGTATCGGCACCCTGGCCGAGACACTCAAAGCCATGACCGGCAGCAGCGCCGGAATCGCCTACGGCTCCGCCAGGGCCGGAGACATCCGGGTTTCCATCGGACGGCCGGACGAGGCGACGCGGCGTCTGGGCGTCAGCGCCCGGGTGTCGCTGCAGGAGGGGCTCAGGGCGCTGCTGCGCGCGGACTACAAGGTTGAACCGGCGGCGTAACCGATGATCGAGAGATGGACGCGATGCTTCACAGACTGCCGCAAATGGGGGAGACGATGAGCTTTACCGTCGACCGCGCCGATGACCACGCGGTGGTGGCCTTCGGGGGCGATCTCGATTCGGCCGAGGTCCAGGAGGCCCGGCCGGAGATCGAGGCGCTGATCGGCGAGGGCAAACCGCTCGTCTTCGACCTCAGCCGTGTGGAGTTCATCGATAGCTCTGGAATCGGCCTGATCGTGCATGCTTTCCGGGCGCTGAGCGCCAAGCGTGCGAAGGTGGCGGTCTGCGGCGCCACCGATCAGCCGCTGGAACTCCTGAAGGCGACGCAGCTCGATCGGTTCATGGCCTTCGCCGACAATCCGGATGCGGCCCGGTCGGCGGTGCGCGCTGCCTGACCGCTGTGACTGATCGCTACGCCTGATCGATGCGGCTGCTTCGACGGCGGCCGCTAAACGGGCAGCCGTCGGCCGATCGCGACCAGACTCGTATCGTCCTCCACGCTGCCGGATGCGGCGACATGGTCGCGAATGACGGCATCCGGCATGGCGTCCACCGGGATTGCGCGGTGGCGGCGCAGGAGGTCGAACAGCCGCTCCCCCGCGGCGTTCGGATTGCGCCGGACGGCCTCCACCTCCGACAATCCGTCGGTGTACAGCATGATCCGGCTGCCGGGGTCGAGACTCAGGCGCATCGTGGGAAACGGTAGATTCTGCTCCAGGGCGGGCAGAGGACCGCTGATCTCGACCCAGCGCGCGGTGTCTTCCGAGATCAGGACGGGAAATGGATGGCCGGCGGAGCAGATCTCAACGCCGCCGCCCGGCTCGAGCGCGACGAGCTGCAGGGACACGATCGTGCGCTCGAACGTCGGGTCCGAATGCAGGCTGTTCGAGATCTGGGTCATCACCTCGTCGATCTCCGTATCGTCCTCCGCGCCGAGAACGATGGAGCGGAAATAGGCTGCCACGCCATGGGCGAAGAACCGTGCGGCGAGTCCGTGGCCCATCACGTCGGCCAGCAGGATGACCAGCCGGTCGCCGAGGCGTCCGGACTGAACCAGGTCGCCGCCGCCCAGGCTGGCCGCCTCGGTCGCCACCCCCATGTCGAAGTCGGCGAAGCTGGCCGGCAGATCGACCCGCAGCCCGTCGGTCATGTCCTTCGCGGACTTGGCGATGAGCGCCTCGCGAACCTTGCGGGAGCGGGTGATCAGCCGCCGCGCGATCCGCCGAAGCATGCCGGGCTCGATCGGCTTCGGCACGAAATCGTCGATTCCGAGGTCGCCGGCTTCCGCCATGGTCTCCTCGTCGCCATGGGCCGACAGGAACACGAAGGGGACGATATCGGTGTCGATGTCGCGCGCCAGTTCCTTGCGCAGCGAGATCCCGTCCATGCCCGGGAGGCCGATATCGGACAGGATCAGATCCGGCTGGCGGCTGCGGATCAGCCTGAGCGCCTGGTCGGGCCGGGCGAAATCCAACACGCGGAACTCCTGGCGCAGGATCGACTTGATCAGCTGACGGGTCAGCGGCTCGTCCTCGATGATGACGATGGTAGACCGGATGATGAACTCGGCCCGCGGGGGAAAGCAGAGCGTCAGCCGGTTAGGCCGGGTCAGGCCGTTGCCGGCGTCATACTCGTAGTCTGCGAACCGGGTCCCGATGAACTTCATCCCCATGCCGTGGGTGCGTGGGCCCTTCCGGCGGTCCGCGAAGGTGGCGAGGGCGAGGTAGGCATCGAAGTCCTGGAAGATCCCGCCGTCGTCAAAGATGTCCAGCGACCAGACCGTCCCCTCGTTGAACAGCCTGACCTTGATCTCGGTCGGCGCCGGCGCCCCGTGCTTCAGCAGGTTCGTGGCGTGTTCCTGCAGGGCGAGCTGGAGGTCCTGGGCCAAACGGACGGGGATATCCGAGTCCGCCAGCGCCGCCTTCAGGCCGTGGCGCAGGGTGCGGAGCGAGGCGAGATCCGGATTCTCGACCTTCGCCTCGAAGACCGGTACCCGCTCCTGGGTGTCCGCAACATGCTGTGTCCCCGCCATGGTCGCTGTCTCCTAAATCCCGGTGACCGAGGGGTTGTTGCGCACGAAACTGAAATACGGCAGTTGGCGCATCACGTTGAACAGCAGCGCCACGCCGACGGCGAAGGACACCAGGGTAGCCGCGAAATAGCCGTAGCCCAGATAGGCGAAGCCCAGGTCGGTGGTGATCCAGGTGAAGCCCGCATTTGTCGCAAGGAACACAAGGTTCAGCAGCAGCGCCGGGCGCCGGGCGTCGAAATACATGAGCAGGATGCTGCAGAACAGCATCAGGACATGGAACAGGGCGCCGAGCACGCCGAAGCGGAAGATCCCGATCTGGCGCGACGCGCCGCCGGATACCTCCAAGATGAGCGGCGCGAAGAAGATGACCAGGATTGAGATGACGATCTGAATGATCATGACCGAGCGCAGCCCGTCCGTGGCCGACCGCACCACGCTTTCCTGGTTCTCGCGGATTGTATCCAGGGTCGCATCGTCGCCGATCTGCCGGTAGAACCGCTGATAGTCCTCGAAGAAGCGGGTTTCGATCGCGACGGTGAAGATCGCCAGCGCGGGCACGATGGTCAGATAGGCCAGGAACATCGCGCCGTCGTAGAGCGGCATGGTCACGAGCGCGCCGCCGACCGTGGAGGTGTCCGGAACGCGCGCCCAGATCACCCATTTGTCGATCCAGATCGCCAGATTGTAGGTCAGGCCGCTCAACGCCAGGTCCCAGTGCCGCCGGAAATAGCCCAAGAGAGCGAATGGCTGGCCGATCGGGTAGCGGTACTCCGACAGGACCGTCGCCATCAGGACCAGCATGGTGACGGCAAGGCCGCCGCTGAATGCGGCGAGCGCACCCTCCGGCCCGTAGTGCGGCCCGACGATCCAGGTGAGAGCGACCGAGCCGACCATCCCGGCGGCGAAGGACAGGGTGACCCGGACATAGGCCTTGAGCGCGGAGAGGAAGAGCCCTGCAACCCAGATCGCCGAGATCACCGCGTAGTTGGCAATGGCGAGCAGGGCGAGGGGCAGCGGGATGGTGCAGACGAACAGGTAGAACCAGACGGCGAGGACCAGACCGGGCGCGGTTCCGAGAACCGTCGCCACCACCATCAGGGCGGGGGCGGTATCCACACGCTTCTCGAAGACCCGGTCGGCCAGATAGCGGGTCGCGACCAGGATCACCGGTCCCGTCACCACGAGGCTGACGGAGAAATTGTAGACGATGATGGACCGGAAGAGCTCGAGGCTTTCCCGGGGCAGTGCATCGACGAGGGCCACGTTGATGGCGATGAGGGCCAGGACCGTCAGCAGCCAGGGGCCGGCGGAAATGAAGACCGAGTGGCCGTAGCCGATCACCGCGCCGATCAGGTCGTCGCGCTGGGTCAGTCGCCGGAGCGTGAAACCGATACCCGCCATTAGCCGCTCCCCGCGGTACGGCGGGCATCGGTCCCATCCACAGCGGAGGGGCTGCCGGGCAGGGCTCCGTCCGGCACCGCCATCATGCGCCGGTACAGGTCGTTATAGACCCGGTCGATTTCCCGTTTGTTGTAGGAGTGCTCGGTCCGGGCGCGGATCGCGTCGCTGCACCGCTGCCACCAGCCTTGATCGAGCAGCAGGCGCGCGAGGGCCGCGGCCGCCGCGTTCGGCGAGGAAAGCGGCACGATCTCGCCCGCCGGTCCCAAGGCCGGCTCTTCGTCCGGTCGACCCTCGATCATCTCGCGGCAAGCACCGACATCGGTGGCGACGGTGGGAACGCCGGCGGCGCCGGCCTCAAGGATCACCAGCGGCTGTGCCTCCGAGATCGAGGTGAGGGCGAGCGCGTCGATCTTCCCCAGATAATCCGCGATCTTCACCCGGCCGAGGAACCGGACCGTTTCCTCCAGATGCAGGTATCGCACAAGCTCGAAGCATTCCTCCGCGTATTCCTCGTCCTCGTCCGCCGGTCCGAGGACCCAGCACTGAACGTTCGGCACCGAGCGTCGCAACGCATCGGCGGCGCGGATGTAGGTCTTGATGTCCTTGATCGGAACGACCCGTCCGATCAGGGCGACGGTGGGTGGCCGGTCACCGGTCTCCCGTGTCAGGGAATTGTAGAAACCGACATCGATCCCGTTCGGGATGATGCGCAGGCGCTCCTCCGGCGCGCCGTCGGCACGCTGCAGGACCTGATTGCCGCCGTAGAGCGTCGTGATCTCCGTGCAGCTCTCGTAGCAGATCCGCGCATAGGCATGGAATGCCGACATCCAGAGCTGGCGCAGGTCCCAGCGCGGCGTCTCGATCTGGTACCAGGTGTCGGCCGCGTCGTAGAGCCACTCCGCCATGGTGATCTCGATGCGACGCTCGTTGGTGTAAATGCCGTGCTCGGTCAGAACCGCCGGACGGCCGGTCTCGACCGCGGCCCGCGCCGCCACCAGGCCCGCATAGCCGGTCGAGATCGTATGGTACACGCGGGACCGCGGCAGATCGCAGAGCAATGTCGCGAAGAGCCCGCCGAAAAGCGCGCGCCAAGTCCAGAAATACTCCAGGAACGAGCTCTCCGGCGCGTCCTCGCGATACATCGCCGTGATCATCTCCCAGGCGGCGGGGGAGTTCATGAGCATGCGGGTGCCCAGCCCCCGCCGCTCGCCGGCGACCAGGGAGACCGCCTCGCGGAACCCCTCGAGCGCGCCATCGCCTTTCATTCTCACCAGCGCGTCGGTCAGCGCCCGGATCTTGCGGGCGGCGCCCACCCTGCTCTCGGAACCGCTGGCGGGCGCACGCAGCGGCAAATCCACGACCCTTACGACGTTGTCCGGCAGATCGTAGCGCGGCTTGCGCGGCTTCTCGTCCGGCGTCAGCGAGACGATGGAGAAGGTCAGCGGCGCCTGCGCCTGGATAAGGTCGTGGGTCCAGGTCGACACGCCGCCTGCGACGTAGGGATAGGATCCCTCCAGAATCAGGCAGACGTCGCTCTCCGCGCTGTTGCCCGTGGCCTTGCCCGCGGTCATGGGGCCGCCTCGAGCGGGTGGGCGCCGACCAGGGTGGAGACCTGCCAGAGGTTGATCATGGGATTGACGCCGGAATACTCCTCCCGCAGGGCCAGCTGGGTCAGGCGCGGATCGTCGAGAAGCTGCCGGAGCTCGTCGAACCGTCGGAGCAGGAACAGGCATTCGGCATGCCAGAGCAAGGGGCGCGGGTCCTCGTAGCGCATGATCAGGCCCGTGAGGTGCATCTCCGCTTCCTCGATCATTCCGAGGCGCAGCATGAGCCGGCCGATCGCGAGATCGACGTCTTCGCGCGCGCCAAGACCGCGGTTGGCCGCCCGCAGCGCGGCGAGCGCGGCCAGCATCACCTCGCGCTGGCGGTCGCTGTCGAGCAGGCCGGCAAAGGCGTAGTCGTCCAGGTGGCGGCCCAGCGCCAGGGCGGCCGTCGGATCGTCGGGTGCTGCACGGGCCGCGTCCTCGAGCTCAAGGCGCTTCGCGTGATAGCGTTCGTCGATGGTGCTGGCCGCCGTTGCCGCCTGTACCCGGATCGACGCCTCCGGATCGGACAGCGCTATCTGCAGGGCCGGCGCGAAATCGCTGCGGAACCGACGCGCCAGCAGAGCCACCACCGCCTGCTTCGCCCGGGTCGTGCCGGTGAACAGCACATCGGTCAGGGAGTTGACCGAGCCCTCCGCGAGCGCGTCCTCGCGGCCAGTCAGCAGCCGCCGGTAGAGCAGCTCGCTCCGGGTATCCTGATCGTCGGGGAACAGGCTCTCGTACCATTCGTCGAACGGCTTGGCGGTGCGGGTGAACACCGCGGTCAACACGGCCAGAAGCGCTGTCGCGACGGGGCCGGCCGGACCGAGCGTGAGCGTCAGCCAGGCGAGCCAGGAGAGCAGGCGGGCCTCGTGTCCGGCCCGGCCACGGGCCACGGCGGCGGCGGCGATCAGAAAGCTGATTGCGAGGTGGCCGGACAGGACGACCGGCCAGCCGACATGTCCCTTCAGCGCGGCCCAGAGCCCGCCGGCCTCGACCCCCAGGACCACGACGATCGCGGCGGCGTCCGCCAACCCGGTCCGAAGCGGCCGTTCCGGGGGCAGGTTGAGGCGGGCGGGCGCGGTCATATCGGCGGCGTCCCGCCCGGTTCCCGGTTCCGTTCGGCGATCGGCTCTGCGGCGATCTCGATCGTCTCCGCGGGCAGGCTTTCCGGCAGATGGCCGGAGATGGCGGCGCGCAGCTTGCCGGCAAGCAGGGTCGCGTCGTCCAGTGGGGTGCCGGGCAGCAGGATGGCGTATTCGGCGTCCGCCGCCTCGCGCTCGAAGGCGAGGTCGGTCGCCCGGAACGTACTGCGCACGGCCTCGCCGAGTGCGAGGGCCAGGATCGAGTGCTGCTCGGCGCTCAAGGCGTCGGGGGAGGTGTGCCGCACGATCAGCTGGCTCGAGGAGAAGCCCTTGCGCCGGCCGAGCTGCGCCAGCAGTGCGAAAATCCGCTCGGACACCTCGGCTGTCATGACCAGGTCGTTCGCGCCGGTCACGCGGTCCGACTGCAGGCGCTGCCAGTGGCGGGCCCGCACCAGGGCGGCCCCGATCCACGAGCAGATCACGTTGAAGTTCTCGAGGGTGTAGAGGTTGTAGTCGAGGAACGTGGTCTCCTCGACCTTGAGCATGCCGAGGATCTCGCCGCTCTCGGCGTCGACCAGCGCGCCGGCCAGCAGTCCCTGGCCCAGCAGTTTGCGCTCGTCCATAGGGCGGGCCGCGCACAGTGCCGGCTCCCGGGCGAGCAGGTGCTGGACCATCGGATGGGCGAGTTCGATATGGCGCTCGTAGGTGTCGGTGTCGGTCCAGCCCACCGTCCGCTGCAGGTCGAACCCGTCCGGCCCGAGCGTCCAGATCGAATATTTCTGCGGCGACAGGATGGACTCGACGAGCTGGTCGAGCCCGCGCGACAGCTTGTCTTCGTCGGTGACGTCCATGGCCTGGGCGGCCCGGTAGGTGGTTACCACCGTTCGGAACTGCCGCGCGATCCGCGCCTCGAGGGCCGATTTCGAGCGCTTCAGTTCCTCGAACCCGCCGGCGATGAGGTGGTTCTGCTGCTCCAACTCGCCGATCCGTCGCCGCAGACGCTGCCGGTCTGCGAGTTCACGGTCGCGCATCTGCCCGAGGATCTGGCCGACGCCGATCCAGAGCGCCGGCCGGAGGCCGATCCCGGCCCAATACTGGAAAACGTCCTCGCCGAGCTGCGGCGGCGGAAGGTTCCCGACGGTCAGCGCAAGGCTCGCCGCGATGCCGGCGAGGAGGCTCGCATTGGCGCCGTACTGGACCGCGACGAGGATGACGATCAGCCAGAACGGGTGCGGTCTGACCTCCCAGAACCGGTTGCCGTCGAGCAGGAAGGTGTCGATGGCGAGCGCCACGGCGAAAAACACCGCGACCTCCACCCAGGCGACGGCCCGGACGCCGAGGATCACGCGGGGTTCGCGCTGGACCGTCGGCTCGCCTGCGGTGGGATCGGGATCGGCCATGGAGCGGCTGCGGACCGGGGCGTATCAGCGGCCGGTCAGCGGGGCGACCATGGCGGAGACCACCCGCTGGGCCGTCGCGTTCAGCGAGCCGCGTTCCAGATAGCCGCCGCCGAGCGCCGAATGGCTCGACGCCCAGAGGACGGTGCCGCTGCCGGCCTCGACCAGCCGGGCGTTCAGCCCGACCACCGGCTCTTCGCGCAGACCCTGCTGGTAGCCGAATTCGGAGACGCTGCCGACGATGACGGCGTCCACGTCCAGGAGACCGGCGGCCTGTTGGGCGGCGGCGACCGAGGTCAGGTTGTCCGGGTCGACCTTGAGCTGGGCCAGGGTCCGCAGCGTCTCCGAGGGTTCCTGGAGCTGGAAGATGCCACGCTCGTACAGCTCGGTCGCCAGGAGTTCGGCGGCGATCCGGCCCGCATTCGGATAATTGGTAAGGTTCTCGAACGGGAGGACCGCGATCCTCAGGTTCGCGACGTCGGCCGACGGTGCCAGATAGTCCCGGGCCTGCCGGTCGCCCGAGGCGCAGCCGGTCAGGGCGAGGCCCAGAACCAGGAACAGCGCCGCCGTCAGGCGGGTGGTCGTGGCGAGCGGGTTTGCGGTCGTCATTGCTCATTCCCTCCTTTGCACCGCGTCGCGCGCGGTCAGAACCGGGTTCTCAAGGATAGCTCAATATAGAAGAGCTGATTCTGCGTGCCTCGGGATTCGTTTATGCTCGTCCCGAGGGTCGTGACGATTTCCAGGTCGACCAGCGGTTCGTAGATCAGAGTCACCTCGGAAAGCGGCCCGCCGCCGTTCAGCCGGTCGTAGGTATACCCGACGAGGCCCTGGACGCGGGCGTAGTCGCCGATCCGGCGCTCCGCCGTCGCGTCGACGGTATGGCCTTCCCGGGAGCTCAGCGGCAGACGGTCGTCGCCGGTTGCCGGATTGTCCTGCGCGTTCAGGATATACTCCGCGTCGAACTGGTAGCCGACGGAAGAGAGCGCCCACCACTCTGGCAGATAGCGTCGAACGCCGAAGGTGAGGCCTACCCCGGCCCCGGCATGGTCGCCGTCCAGAGAGTAACGGTTCAGCGTACCGCCGGCCGAGACCTCGTAGGTTTCGTCCAGGAGCCATTGCCAGTCCGCGGCGATCCGATCGCGGGCGCCGCCGTAGACGATGCCTTCGACGAAGTTGTAGTCCGGCTCGGACCAGCGGGCCTCGAAACCGTACCGACTGTCACCCCGGTCGATGTCGAGCGCGGCGCCGACGCCGGCCACGTCGTTGGAGGCGAAGAGGCTGGCGGATGTCAGGAAGTCGCCCTCGCGCGGGGCGGTCAGGGTCAGGGTTCCGCGCTGGCGGTCGCCCTCGAAACTGCCGGTGCTGCCATCCGGGCGAGTCAGCGTTCCCGCTTCCATGAAGCGGTTCTCGAGCGAGAAGGAGAGGGTGGGACCGCGCGCGCTGAACAGCCGGCCGTCGAGGATCGTGATGGTCTGGGTCTCGCCGTTCTCGACGTCCTGGTATCGCGTGGAGATCCGGGCCGTGTCCGCCAGGTCGCGGGCGAGCCGCTGCCGGTCGCGGATGGCGAAGGGAAGCCTTGGGTCGAGGGCCAGGGCCCTGTCGTAGAGCGCCACCGCGCGGCGCGGCCGGCCCAGCTGTTCCTCCGCCCGGGCGGTCAGTAAGATCACCTCGATGTTCCGCGGGTCCGTGCGCAGGAGGCCGACGAGCAGCGCGCGCCCTTCGGCGACGTCGCCGGACTCGATCAGGGTGAGCGCGCGATAGTAGTTCAGCCGGATGCGCTGGGGGTCGGCGGCCGCACTCGCGGACGGGCTAGGCTCGGCGTCCGGTCGGTCGGCGGCGACGGTCACCCCCCTGTCCGTCGCTTCCGCCGAGAACCGAACCGACGGGCCGAAGCGCACGACCAGGGAATCGTACCCGTACTCGATCGTCTCGATCCATTCGGGGAAGCCCAGCGCCGCCTGCTCCACGCCCTCGGGCGCGATCGGCCGGGCGAACCGGATCACGAGTTCCTGGCCGTCGATCTCGGTCCCTGCGGCGGCGACCCCCCGCATCTGCAGCGTGAAGGCGCCGGCCGTCTGCGACCGGGCCTGCACCTCCAGCGCGACCTGGGCGGAGGCTTGCTTACCCGTGAGCGGGCCGAGGAGTGCCGCCGCCAGCAGGAGGCCGGCAACGACGGAGCGGGCGCGTCGGGAGAAGGAACGGCGCATCGGTCGGCTATTTCAGCTTCAGGATCGTGCGGGCACGGGCGAGGTCGCCGATCTCGATCAGGAGGTCGGCATAGTCCGCGCGCAGTCCGTCGTCCTCCGGCCGTTGCCGGACCAGGGCGTCCATGAGTTCCACCGCGTCGTTCGTTCGACCAAGCCGCCGCAGCAGGTTAGCGCGGAGTACCTCCTGGGTGAAATCGCGCGGTTCGATCGCCATGAGCTGGCCGTGGGCGCGCCGGTAGAACGGCATGGCCTCGGCCGGCCTGGCGGTCCGTGCCAACGTGTCGGCAAAGTAGTAATTCGCCTCGTAATCGCCGTCGCCGTTGGCGAGATAGGCGCCCAGCAGCCTCTCCGCATCGATCAGGCGTCCCTCGTCATAGGCGATCAGCCCGAGGGTGCGCTGCGCTTCCCGGTCGGCCGGTGCGGCCCGGAGAACCGCCTGCCACGTAGTGACGATCAGGGCGCGGTCGCGTGTGCCCTCGGCGGTCCGGGCGAGGTCGCGCAGGATTTCGGGATCGTCGATTCGCGAGACCGCCTTGACGATGGCGTCGCTCAGGTCCTGTCGGTCGGCGCCCCGGTCGCTGGTCAGCGCCAGGGCGCGGACCAGGGCAACAAGCTCGGGTCCGGTCTCGGCCCCGTCGATCCCGCCGATGATCGCGACGACCCGCTTGCCCGCGCGCATGTCGATCAGCCGGTCGAGCCAGCGTTGCCGCTCCGCGCCCGCTGCCGACCTGGCACGCGCCTCGATCCAGTCCAGGGCGTCGGGGCGCGGGCGCGGACCCCACAGGTAGAGAAGCTGGCGCACCCTGTCGCTGTCCGGTCCGGCATCGGCGGCGGCCAGCCTGAACAGGTTTTCCGCGGTCTGTCGGTCTCCGGCCTCCAGCGCGCGGAACGCCGTATCCCGTGCGTAGACGGCGCCGAACCGGCCGCTCTCCGCCGCGCGCGTCTCGAATCTGAGCGCGTCGCCCGCCCGGCCCGCCCGCCGGAGCAGATCGGCGTAGAGGTCGGCAAAGGTCCGGCTCGACGTCGAGCGCGGTGCAACCGCGGCGGCGGCGGCGGCCGGATCCAACTCGGCCAGACCATAGGCAAGAGCCAGAGCCTGCTGGCCGTCGTCGGTGCGCGCGAGCCTGCCCTCGATCCAGGCGACCAGCTCCGCGTTGCGGCCGAGATCCCTGAGCACGCCCGCGTAGGCTTCGCCCCACTGCGCCGGGGCCCGCTCGGCCAGATCCCTGAACAGCGGCAGGGCCGCGGTCCTGTCCAGCTCCGCGATGGCATAGACGATAGCCACGGCCTCGTCCGATCCGGGGTTCACGGTGGCGAGTTCGGCGGTCGCCCGTTCCAGAAGCACCGCAACGCGGCCCAGGCGGTCGGCGGCGCCGGCAGCGGTGTACCACCAGCCGCCGCCTTCGGAGGTCACCAGTTCCAGCAGCCGCTCCCAGACGGCCGCGTCGGCGCCGATATCGATCAGGCTGTAGACCAGGGTCTCCGCCTCCGCGGCGCTCAATCCATCGCGGTAGAGTTGCCGGGTCCAGAGCGCCGCGAGGCGGTCGGTGTGACCGAGCGTGCGCAGTATGTCGGCGTAGAGCGGTTCGGCGTCCGGATTGCGGGCTGCGATCGGCTCGATCACCGACAGGGCCTCTTCGGTGTCGCCTCGCTGGAACAGCGCGTAGGCGAGCCGCCGGGGGGCGCCGTCGCCGGGTTCCTGGCCGGCAACCCTGCGGGCGGCGGCCACGGCGACATTCCAGGCCTTCTGCCGCTCGGCCAGGAAGTAGAGATCGTCGGCCGCGCCGGTCGCGATGTCCGGCTCCCGGGCCAGCCAGTCAACAACCAGCTCGCGCCGCTCCGTGGCCAGAGCGAGTTGGGCCCAGATCGCCCTGAGGCGCGGCGTGTTCTGCTGGGCGAGGAGGGCGGCGACATCCCAGAATCCTTCCTCGGCGCGGTCGAGGGTCACGTACAGTTCCCCGAGCAGAAGTGCGGCTTCCACCGGCAGGCCGGGGGCGGCGATGAAGGGGCGCAGAAGCGCGAAGGCGTCCTGGGGGCGGTCGAGCTGGATCAGGACAACCGCCAGGCCGATCCGGCCCGCCGGGTCGGCCGCCGGCGCCGCGAGCGCCCGGTCCGCGAACCGTGCCGCCGCCGCGGGGGCGTTGCGGGCGAGCATGATCTCCGCGCCGAGCACCGGGTCCTCGTTCAGCGCCTCAGTCCCCAGCTCGGCGAGCAGGGCATCGACCGCCTCGGTGCGACCAGCGCGGTGAAGCTCTCCCATCAGCGACAGGACCGAACCGTCTTCGATCTCGGCAAGGCCGTACCGATCGAAGACCGCCAGGGCGAGCTGAAGGTTGCCGCGTCGAACCGCGAGGTCGAGAAGAGGGCCGGCGCTCGCCGGCGGAAGCGCATCCGCCTCCCACCATGCCGTCAGTTTCTCGTAGGCCTCGTCGTTCCGCCCCGCGGCGCCGAGAGCGGCCGCGTGAACCCGACGCCAGTCGGCGTTCGAGCGCTCGAGATGGGCGTATCGCTGGAGGAGTGCGAGCGCCAGAGCTGGCGCGCGCCGGTACAGCGCGGTGTCGGCGAGAGAGACGACGGTGTCGGCGGCGTCGTCCAGGGCAAGAACGGCGTCGATGAAGCGGGACGCCCTTTCCCGGTCGCCGAGATACAGGGCGAGGTCGACGATCTGCCAGCGGTAGGAGCGGTCGAGGGCGTCGGGCGTATTTCCCAGAAGGGCCGTGAGCGTGTCGAGTGCCTCGGCGTACCGGCCGGTGGCGACCTGCATATCCGACAGTTCGAGAAGCCGGTAAAGGGGGACGCCCTCGAATTCCCTCAGCCGTTCCAGGGCCGCGAGACGCTTCTCCGCATCGCCGGCCTTGTAGTAGGCGTCCGCGAGTTCCTCCATCCGCGCCAGTGTCGGGTCGATCGCAGTCAGACGCTCAAGGGTTCGAAGATAGAGGCCGAACCGCCGGTCCTGACGATAGAGCTCGACCAGACGGGCGAGGATCGCTGGTTCTGTTCCGGCATCCGTTTCGTACCGGTCGACCAGGGCGATGGCTCGATTGACGTCGCCGCTGTGGATGTAGATCTCGAGCAGGGCGGTGACGACCTGGGGAGACGGGTCGCCGGCGGCGATCTGCTCTTCGAAATAGCGCCTCGATTCCTCAAACTGCCGGTCGCGCAGCAGCATCGTGCCGACTTCCTTCTCGCTCGGCAGGAGCAGGAAGCTGAGGCCGAGAGACACAAAGGCGACGAACACTCCGATGATGGCGAACTGCCACATCAATCGGCCGCCCGTTCAATGCGGATGAGCGCGTCGACCGTGGGCTCGACACCGTCGTCGGCGGCGAAGGAGATCCGGCCTCCGGGATCGGCGGCGATCTCGTCCCGCCAGACGGTCCGGCCGTCCTGGTCAACGCGCACCCGCCAGGTGCCGTCCTCGGGCACCACCCAGGTCATCTCGAGCGTGCCGAACCCTGTTGCGGAAACGGCGACCCCCGCATCGGTGAGTTGGAGACCCCGCGCCGGCCATCTGCTCTGCAGCAGGTAGGGGCGGTCGGCGGGGTCGGGGTCGATGGGATGGTCGCGCGTGGTCAGGGCCACGATCGGTGCCGCGACCTCTGGGTCCAGGGCGACGTAGAGGCTGCCCTGGGCCGGACGCGCACCGAGAACGCCGACCGAGCGCGAGAAATCGACCGCCGTGAGGCTGGCCTGATCGAACCGCAGGGTCTGCAGCGCTCCGCGGTCCTCGACCCGCCAGCGACGCTCTCCAAGGGGGACGAACCGGGTTGTGTAGAAACCGCCGGCGATCTCCGCGAAGTTCGACGTGGTGACCGGAGCGATCTCCCGCTCGGCCATCGCCTGGTGGACCTGGATCAGCGCGTTGGCCGAGGCGACCTTCTCGGCGGAATAGCTGTGGTAGTAGACGTTGATCGGCTTGACCCGGATCGGCAGGCCGGTGCGGTCAACGGTCTGCAGCATGTGGCGGAAGCCGAAAAACCGTCCGGTCCAGAGGTCGGTGAAGGTGTTCTCGTTGCTGATCGACGCGTAGATCTGGCGCTCCGCACCGACCGGGACGCTGATCGGCGCGACGAAGCCGTAGGAGCGATGGTCGCTGTCGAACCGGGTGTCGCCCCCGTTGATGTTTGGGATGCCGGCCTCGCGGGCGGCGGCCACCGCCGCTTCGTAAGGGGTCGTGTCGCCGCTCCACTGGTAGATGCGCACCGGTTTGCCGCCGATCTCCGCGATCTTGCGCACCGACCCGCCGACCTCTTTCTCGAGGTCGTACGGCTCGGAAAAGAACGCCCGGGGGATGGTGTAGACGCCGAGCTCCCCCTCCGGCTGGTCGCCGGTGCCGGTCTCCGGACCCTCCGCCGTGTCCACGATGTTGGCGTAGCCGTCATGGATATCGTGATCCACGCCCGCTTGCGAGACGATCTCCCGTTCGTGCGCCGGGTCGTAGGCCTCGTAATAGGACCATTTGAACGGGTGGCTGTAGGTGTGCGAGCCGGCCTCGACATGGGGCAGCTCGAAGAACTCCTGGGCGACCTCTCGCGCCTCCTCGTCGTCGATCCAGCCACGATCAAGCTCGGCGGCGATCGGTGCGATGGTTACCGGCAGGTCGGGGAAGCGTCGGGTCACACGTTCGAGGAGGACGCGTGCGGCGCTCGCCGGTTCGTCGTCGATTTCGATCTCCGAGACGCTTCGCCAACCGTCGCCATCCACATGGCTGTAGTACAGGCGCCGCCCCACAAGGGTCGTCGTGTCCGGTTTCGGCAGGTCATCCGTGGCGAAGGCGAGGCGGAAGAACTCGAACGGGTCGATGATCCATCGCCGGATATTGGCGTCCGGATCGACATCCATGGCATAGGACGGCGCGACGATCCCACCGTTCGGTCCGGTCACCACCAGGTCGCTTGTCGTCGGATTGGGCCCGCCGACCTCCACCGAGAGATGCGCGGTCGCCGCCGGGTCTATGACCGTGTGACTCTCGAACGGCGGGGGCAGGGGCGGGGTATACTCGAAACCCCACATCTGCGGGTTCCGAACGGTGAGCTCGGCTCCGTGGGTGTAGCCCACGTACCGGCCGTCACGGCGCAATCCAATGCGACCGAGCATCCGATTGATCCGGTTGACCGATATCTCGCCCGTTTTCGGGTCAGCGGACACGCCCGGCGAGCCAAGGAAGACAAGCTTCTTCCCCTGGCCCAGAGCGCGCTCGTACCACTCGAGCAGTGCCAGGGCATCGGGGCGCGAGGGCGAGGACAGCCAGGACAGGACGCCACGCACGTCCGGCCGATCGCTGAGATCCGGCAGCGGGCGGTCGACCCGGTGGTATTCGACTACAAGCCCGAGATGCTCCAGCGGCATCGTCGCGAGCTGATGCAGCCGCGTGTCCCGCAGCCGGAATCCCGGTTCCGTCTCGACCAGCGCGATGATGGTCCGGGGGACGGGTGCGCCCTCCGGCGCGGCGGTCTGCGCCCAGGCGGTTCCGGCTTGGAGCCACAGTGCGAGGCAGGCCAGGGCAAGGCTGACGCGGCGCGGCATCAATCGGCCAGGGGCGGAACGATGCTCTGCAGGTCGATGGTCGCGACATAGGGGGAGAAGCCGTTGTCCCGCTGCTCCCGGTAGATGTCGGCGATCGTCGCCCGGTCGGCCGGGTCCCAGTAGTCCAGCGTCAAAACGCTCAGGTCCGGGTTGGCCCGCTGTGCCTTCTGCAGGGTCTCGACCTGCCATCGGTAAAGGTCTTCCGGCACCATGCCGTAGGTCTTGGTCTCGAAATCGTAGTCCGCGTACACCGACTCCCCGAGAACGTAGTCGATATCGCCGGCCACGAAGTCCAGCAGCTCGTAGCCGCGGTTCATGATGATCGGCACCTGCGGCCAGTGCAGCTTAAGCGCCTTTACGAGACGGGCGGCGGCCCTGGTCATGCCGGCATTGCCGACCGGATCCAGGCGCTCCAGATGGGGCGGATTGTCGAGGGTGTCGAGAAACAGGCCGTGGAAACCGCTCCGTAGGATGGCCGGCACCATCTCCTCGACGACCATGGCGACCCAGCGGGTGTCGCGCACGTCGATGTAGTGGCTGCCGGGCCAGTTCGGGTTCTCGTCGCCGAGAAGGCCCCAGGCGTCCAGCCGCGCGAACTCCTCGCGCCTTCGGTTCATCTCGCCGAGGCTGATATAGCCGAACAGGGTCTTGCCCGCGTTCTCGAGCGGCTCCAGATCGGGATGCGCCAGCCGATCCAGGACCAGCAGGTCGAAAGGTTCCAGCGCCTCGAACGGCACATCGTCGGTGTACACCACCGCCCACCGGTGGGGTGTGGTGTTGTTGAGCGAATGCGCCCTGCCGGCGGACGGTCGCCCACTCAGCGCGGCGAAGGTCAGGGAGACCAGGATCTGTCGTCGAGTGAGCATCGGGCTTCAACAATATTTAAATTGAATGTACCAGAAGATCGGCGGAGCACACACTTTCGTTACATCTGTCGCCCCGCATTGTACCCGATATCGGGCGGACCATGGGATCGATCAACCGATGACCCTCAAAGGTCAGATCATCAGCGCCACCGTCGGTCTGGCGATCGCCGTGGCCGGCGCCATCGCCTATGTCACCGGCGATATCGTTGCCGACCAGGTCCGCGACCGGATCGGCGCCAACCTGAGCGATCTCGCCGCCGAGATGTCGGGCCGGCTCGACCGGGAACTGGCGGTCCGGGTCGCCGAGGTCGACGTGCTCGCCAGCCTGCCGTTCTTCGAGCAGTTCTCCGACAAGACGACGATGCGCTCGGTGATCGAGAACCTGCAATCCGCACTGCCGGAATTCTCCTGGGTCGGCGTCCTCGACGATCGGGGGCGGGTGGTCGTCGGTACCGGGGCGCTGCTCGAGGGGATGGACATCAGCCATAGGCCGGTCTTCCGCGAGGGCATCGTGGACCGCTATATCGGCGATGTGCACGACGCGGCTCTGCTCGGCTCGCTGATCGAGGATCCGTCCGGGGCGCCGACCCGGTTCATCGATATCGCCCAGCCCATCCGGAACGGCTCCGACGCTCCGGCGGGCGTGCTGGCCGCGCATCTCAGTTGGGCCTGGGTGCGGTCGGTCGAGCGCGCCCTGCTGGGCGACGGACTGCGGCGTAAGGATGTTCAGCTCTACGTGGTATCCGGCGATGGGACGGTGCTTCTGGGGCCGGACTACCGGCAGCACGGGAGCGCTCTGGATCTGGATGCGGTCCGGCTGGCGGCGGCCGGCGGCGCCGGCTGGACGGTCGAAGACTGGAGCGACGGCGACCCCTACCTGACCGGCTACGCCCGCACCGAAGGCCATGAGATCTTTCCTGGGTTCGGCTGGGTGGTGCTCGCCCGCCAGCCAGTCGCCGCCGCCTTCCGGCCGATCCGGGACCTCACCTGGCGCATCGCCGCCATCGGCTTCGTCTTCGCCGGCTTCGCCGCGGGGCTCGGCTGGTATGTGGCAAGCCGGATCGCCGGACCCGTCAAATCCCTGTCTAGGGCCGCCTTGGCGCTGCAGGTGGATCAGTCGGTCGGGTTTCCGAAAATCCGGGGGCCGCGGGAGATCGTGGTTCTGTCCGAGACCTTCGAGGATCTGATCGAGACGCTGATCGCGAAGCAGAACGCGCTCGACGCCGTCATGGATCAGGCGTTCACGGATCCTCTGACGGGACTTGGCAACCGCGGCGCCCTCGACCGGTTTCTGGCGTCGCGACAGGAGTCCTCCCTGTCCTACGCGGTCCTGGCGGTCGATCTCGACGGGTTCAAGGATGTGAACGACACATACGGGCACGCCGCGGGCGACCGGGTGCTCCAGGAAGTGGCGGAGCGCCTGCGCCGGTGCGTGCGCGCCGGCGATGTGCTGGTCCGCCACGGAGGCGACGAGTTCCTCGTGTTTCTCGCCATGCTGGACCCGGCGCGGGACGGTCCGGCCCGCCGCATCGCCCAGCGGGTGGTCCAGAGGATCGCCGAGCCGATGGCGATCGAGGAAACCGCCGCAGCCGGACCCGACGGGCTTCGCGTCGGCGCCAGTGTCGGCGTCGCTTTCTATCCGCGCCACGGCGCGACGCTCGAACACGTGATCAAACTGGCGGATGACGCCCTCTACGCCGCCAAGGCCGGGGGCAGGGGGCGCGTTGCCGTGCACAATCCGCGCAAGGCCGCCAAGGCCTGAGGGCAGCGCTAGCCGAACAGGCGCTTGATCAGTCCCGGTTTGGGCTGCGGCTTGGGGCGGCGCTGAGAGCCGCTCATCATCGACTCGAGATACCGGTAGGAGTGCTCGCTCGGCTTCATGAAGTCGATGCCGACAACCTTGCGGAAACTGTCGAGCCAGACGACGTGGCCGTAGAGGAAGGCCTTGTCCGAGGGATTCGAGGCGTGGAAGAGGGTCAGAAACAGCTTCTTGCCCTGACCGAAGCCGACCCCCGCGTCACCGATGAGGAGGCCGCCGGCGGAGAAGTTCAGGACCCGATAGGTCTGCCGGTCGATCTGGACCTGAAGCCCGGACCGCGTCGCCCTCCTGTCCTTGCGCTGTTCGCCGCTGCTGACCACTTACTGGAGTCCTTAAATCACTATCGCACAATGAATTTTGTATTGGTCTATGAGAACTTGGGGGCGTCCGATCGTCGGAGGTGACCGCGCGGTTGATGCCGATCGGGCCGCGCACGAGACTGTCGGTGTCGGCTGATCGGTGTTTAGATACGTCGAAATGAGTTAACATAGTATGTAGTTCGAAAGTCGCGCTCTTTCGGGCCTGCGGGGGCAGGGATGGGCGCGGGAGGCGAGAGCCTGGTGGGGGTCCATGAACGCACGCGCGGCCAAGCTGAAGAAGGCCTATCTGTTCAGCGACCTAGACGACGCGGTGCTCGACCGGGTCGCCGATCTCTGCGACTGGCGCCGCTACCAGAAGGGCCGCCAGATCGTCGGCGAACAGGACATGACCAATGTCGTCTACGTCCTGACCGGCGGGCGGGTGCGGGCGAAACGGTTCTCGACCAACGGCAAGGAAGTCTCCTATCGCGACCTTGAGGAAGGCGCGATCTTCGGGGAATACTCGGCGATCGATGCCCGCCCCCGGTCTGCGACGGTCGTTGCGCTGACCCAATGCGAGACCGCCGTTCTGGGGCAGGCAGAGTTTCAGGCCCTGCTCCAGGACTACCCGGTGGTTGCCATGCGGTTCATCCGCGAGCTGGTCCACCAGGTGCGCAGTCTGAGCGAGCGGGTGTTCGAATTCAGCACCCTCGCCGTCAACAACCGCATCCATGCCGAACTCGCCCGTATGGCGAGCGACGCCCCGGAGGAGCCGGAGGGCGTCCGCCGGATCGAGAGCCCGCCGACCCATCTGGAGATCGCCAACCGGATCAGCACCCATCGCGAGGCGGTATCCCGCGAACTCGCCTATCTCGAGGGGGAGGGGGTGATCCGGAAGTCGCGCCAGGTGCTTGAGGTTCTCGACATGGAGCGGCTGCGGTCGATGATCACCAGCATCTGAACCGCTACTGTTTTACCGGCGCAGCCGGTTCCGGTCGATGGCGGCGGCCGCGGTGACGGTGACGGTGATGATGACGGCGACGGCCGCGCGGGTGGGGAGCCGGGGGCCGATCCCGCCGCCACGATTGACGTGATTTTCCTGGGCTTGTGCGCCTGCCCCGTCAGGCGCGACGTCGGTGTCGGTTCCAATTCGAAATCGCCGAGTCTGTGAGGTTTCTCACACAGCTTTCAGGTGAAGAAAAAACCCCGAACGATGGTAGGGTCTCGCCGTCGTTCAATCCCACAACATAGGAGGGGGCTATGGCTGACGATTCGCAGCGGGTTGGCATTTTTTATCAGGCCGACGATGGGCAATGGTACGAGATCAAGAAAGCCGACGTGGCGGAGAGGCTTCAGGCCAATCCGACGTTGCAGGATGCGCTGACCAAAGCCGGCGCTGAGTTTCCGAACAAGCCGTTTGTCCTCAAGAACGACGGTACCGCGATCGGCGGTGATATCATCATCGTCGGCGACGGCACCGACGGGATCACCGTGGGCGACGGAACAGACGGAATCACCGTAGGGGACGGAACAGACGCATCCTGAGGTCGGCAAACGCCGCGGACCGGAGGCGATCATGACTCAAGTGGGACGTGATCGCCTCCGATTTCCTGACACTGGACGGTGTCTGTGAAGCCCAGGCAGGCGGAGCTCCTTCACGCATTCTCCATGGGGGGAGCATTGAACGATAGCGCGCCAGTCGCGTTCGCGGAGGTCGACGGCACGACGCGTGCCTGTTCGCCCCGGGAGACAATAGAGCGTGTGATGCCGCTCCTGCCCGTCTTCGGCATCACACGCATCGCCAATGTCACGGGTCTCGACACGATCGGTATCCCGGTGGTGATGGTGACCCGGCCGAACGCCCGTTCGGTGTCGGTGTCCCAGGGAAAAGGGGCCACCCTCGACGCGGCCAAAGCCTCCGGTCTGATGGAGGCGATCGAGATCCATCACGCCGAGCATATCCTGGCGCCGCTGCTTCTCGGATCCTTCAACGAATTGCGGTTTCGCGAGACCGTGGCGGACGTCGCATCGATGGCGTTGTCGACGCACAGAAATCTGACGGCGACGGCGAGGTTCCTCTGGATACAGGGCCACGACCTCGCATCCGGCGCACCGGTCTGGCTGCCCTACGAGGCGGTCCACACGGACTATCGAAAGCCTTTCCCAGAAGGCAGCGGCTATTTCCTCTGCACCTCAAACGGCCTCGCATCCGGAAACACGATCGACGAGGCGATTTGCCATGGTCTCTGCGAGGTGATCGAGAGGGACAGCGTTGCGCTCTGGCGGTTGAAGTCGAAGGAGGAACGCGACCGCCGGGAGTTGGATCTGTCGACGGTGACCGATCCCCATTGCCGCGCATTGCTCGACCTCTACGCATCGGCCGGGGTGCCGGTGCGGGCCTGGGATCTGACATCCGACGTCGGCGTGCCCGTCTGCTGCGTATGGATACCCACGGCCCCCGCTGCAGCGCCTTTCTCGGTGAATGGGTTTCATGGGCACGGATGTCATCCGTTCGCCCCTATCGCCTTGTCGCGCGCCTTGACGGAAGCGGCCCAGGGGCGTCTCACCATGATCGCCGGCGTGCGCGACGATATCGACCCGGCCTACTACGACAAGCGTTCCGACCCCGCTCCTGCGGCGGAGGCGGAGGCCGATACCGGGGATCCACCGGCCTATGGCTTCGGGCGGATGCGGAGCCTGATGGGCAACAGTTCCAGGGCACTGATCGACGGGATGCTCGAACGCCTTTCGGCCGCCGGTCTCGATCAGGTGATCGTCGTCGATCTGACGCGCTCCGAGTTCAACGTCCCCGTCGCCCGGGTCGTGGTGCCCGGTCTTGAAGGCAACCCGAACGCCCATCTGTACCGTCCGGGTCAGCGCGTGCGTCGAGCCGCGGGGATCGAGCCTGTTCAGGGGAATGCGCCGTCATGACCATGATCGTCTTCGGCGGTCCGTCCCTACCAAAGGGCGCACGGGAGCGGTTCCCGGATCTCTCCTTCCGGGAGCCCGCGCGACAGGGTGACGTGTACTTGGCCCTCCGCGAGCAGCCCACGGCCATCGGCATCATCGACGGCTTCTTCGATGCCGTTCCCTCGGTCTGGCATAAGGAAGTTCTCTGGGCCATGCATCGGGGCGTTCATGTTCTCGGCGCCTCCAGCATCGGCGCCCTGCGCGCGGCAGAACTCGACAGTTATGGGATGGAGGGGGTGGGCCGGGTCTACGAGGCGTTTCGGGATGGCGTTCTGGAGGACGACGACGAGGTGGCGGTCACCCACGGGCCGCCCGAACTCGGACATCGCCCCTTGACCTTGGCGATGGTCAGCATCCGGGAGACGCTCGCGGCTTTTCCCGATGAGAAGTTGGAGGATGCCCGCAGCCTGGCGCTCTATCGCGATGCCGCCAAGGCCCTCGGCTACCGCGACCGGACGGTTCCGCAGATCTCCGCATGCGCTCTGGAAAGGGGTGTCCAAGGTGGAGACGTGGCCGCTCTATCAGCCCACCTCGCCGAGGCTCTGGTCGATGCGAAGACCGATGACGCGGAGCTGCTTCTGACAACGATGCGGGATCGCGCGCCGGAGTTCTCGAAGCCGAAGACGGTTCGCTACACGTTCAACGATACGTCGGCGTGGCAGGTCTTCATCGCCTGGGCGGATGGCCAGGCGTGGCCTCGGACAGATTGAGGCCGGTCAGGGGTTCTGATAGCGGGATTGCGTTTCTAACACCGCTTGTCGAAGGGGCGACGATCCGAAGGCCTCCGCAGAGGCCAGCGCGGAAGCGAAAGCTTCGGCGCTCTCGGTGATATAACCGAGACGTGCCGTTGCCTCTCCGATCAGGCGCAGGCGTTCTGAGTCGTAGTAGTAGGGATGGTCGGACACCAGGGCCTGCTGAGCGCGTTTCAACTCCGCATGGGCTAAATCAACGACCCCGCTCATCAGCAGGCATTCCGCTAACAGCGTTCTGGCGTAGGAAAGGTGAAGGCCTGCTCCCGCAGCCTGATAGCTGTCGATGGACTCCTGGATGCGACCGATGCCGTCGTCGAAGTCTCCGAGATACGACGTCGCCCAGCCGAGAATGATCCCGCTACGGTCGATCCAGTACCGCATGGTCGCTTGGTTCGCCGTGGCGTATGCGATCGATCTTTCCGAATCGGCCTTGGCTAGGTCGTAGTTGCGGTCAGCCTGCCAGATGGATGCGGAGATGCTGTAGGCGTAAGCGAGGCTGAAGGCTTGGCCCAACTGTTCCGCCTGCTCCTTCGCCTCCTCGATGCTCTCGAAAGCGGGGTCACGCTCGCCGAGAAACCAGTTGTTGAGGGCGCCAAGGCAGAGCGCCACAAGCTTGGGATCGGTCCCGGACGTGCCGCTTGAGCTGTTTCCACCCCCCTCCGTATAGAGCCGGGTCACCTCATTGAAACAACCGCGGGCCTCGTCGAACTTGCCGGACCAGAGCCGATAGGCGCCGTTGCAGTTGGACGCCATGATCTTCATCACCGGGTCGTTCGACCGGTCGGCGATCGTCCGCAATTGGCGGGCGAGCACGGCGACGGTGGGAAAGTTCCCCTGGATCATGGTCGCGTTCCACAACCCCTGCACCGCGTCGAAGGTCGAGCGCGTATCGTCGCCCGTCTCCGAGAGGGAAAGCGCCTTCTCGAACACTTCCTGACCGGCCGGGTCGCCCCATCCGTAGAAGACGCTGCGGGTGGCGCCGATCTGGTTGTAGATCCTGACCAGCCATTCCCGGCGCGCGCTCGCGTCCGGCAGGGTTTCGGCCGCCGCGGCGGCGAGCTCGAGCTGGCGGATCGCTTCCGTCGCCGCGTACTGGCCCTTGAAACGCTCCGCTGCGGATAGCCGGTAGGTCAGGCTCTTCTCGATATCGCCCGCCTCCGCGAAATGCCAGGCCGTGACCTCAGGTGCGGCGTCAAAGCCGTCGGGCTCAGCATAGACCTCCATCGCTTGGGCGATCCGCGCGTGCAGGTCGATGCGGTCCGCCTTGAGCAGGCTTGAATAGCCGGCGTCGCGGAGGAGGGCGTGACGGAACCGGAACTCGTCCCCGACCGCCGCGCTGCCGGTCAGGATGCCCCGGGATTCGAAATCGGAGAGGACCGAGATCGCCCGGTCGACATCGATGCCGACCACCCGGGCGACGAGACGGAGGTCGAACACGTCGCCGCACACGGCGCAGGTCTGGATGAACCGCTTGCCCGGTCCGAGTTCGTCGATGCGCTCGTTGAGCAGGTCCATCAGGGTCGTCGGCGCGTCGTCCGGATCGACGGCCGGCACGCTGTCGTCGCCGGTGTGCGCGACGAGGCGATCGATCCGGTGGGTGACGTATTCCTCGATGAAGAGGGGGATGCCGCCGACTTTCGCCAGCACCGACTGGGTGTCGATCCGGGCGAAGGGCTTCTCGGCGATCAGCTGGTCGACCATGGCGCGGGCGTCGTCGGCTTTGAGTCCGGACAGCGCAATCTCGGTCACCGCGAGGTTCGAGCGCGCGGCCAGCCCCTCGCGGCTGGTCATCACGATCAGGATCGGGTGGGCCGCCACCGCGCCCGACAGGGCCTCCAGCCATTCCAGCGACGATTCATCCAGCCAATGGACATCCTCGACCACCAGGACGACGGGGGTTTTGCGGGACATGCCCTGGAGCCTGCGGACAAGGGCCGCGACGACCCGGGCGCGCTCCTCGGCGGGCTTCGATGCGCCCATACCCGCGTGCCCGTCCTCCAGCAGCCTGAGGATGGCGCGGGCGTCCTCGTGGTCCCGCTCGTCGGCGGACGGCGCGAGTTCGCGCGTGAGCGTCTCCAGCCGCGACCCGCCGGGCGGCGTCGCCGCATCCAGATGGTGCGAGAGGTCCTGGCGCAGCGGCTGCCAGGGCGTGTTGCGGTGGTGGGCATTCGCCTGCAGCAGCACGAGATGGGGGGCGTCTTCGGAAATGGCGTGGACGAACTCGTAGACAATCCTGGACTTTCCGATGCCGGCGGGACCGACGACGCCGATGGCGCCGCCCTGGCCGCTCATCGCCGCGTCCCAGAGCCGGTGAAGGACAGTGAGTTCTTCCGTGCGCCCGACGAAGGCGCTGCGCTGCAGGGCATCACGGGCGAGAAATCGGAGCGGCAGCTCGCGCTGGCCACGGACCCGCCAGAACATTTCCGGATTACGGAACCCCTTGAGGCGGATCGGCGGGTGCGGGGTGCACAGGAAGAAACCGCCGGCCTTGCGGTAGACGGCGTCGGAAACGGCTACCTCTCCGGGATCGACCTGTTCCTGCAACCGTCGGGCGACATGGGGGGCGCGGCCGATGACCTCGTAGAACACCGACCCGCTGCTGGTATGGGCTTCGCCGACCAGGACCGATCCCGAGGCGATACCGGTGCGGCAGGCCAGGGTGGAGCCGAGCGGCGTGCCGATACGGCCGACCGCCTCCGCGATCTTCAGCCCGCTGCGGACCGCCTGTTCGATGGCGTCCTCGCGGGCGGTCGGGAACCCGAAATAGGCGAGGACCCCGTCGCCTTCGATCCGGGCGACATAGCCGCCATGCTCGGTGATGAGATCGGTGCAGGTTCCGGAAAAGGCGTCAAACACCTCCTGGGCGTCTTCCGGGTCCAGCGCGTCGACGAGCCCCGTCGAGCCGACCAGATCGACGAATATGACCGTCAGGTGCCGCCGCTCCTTCTGCGGCCGCTGCAGTTCCTCGGACAACGCCCATTCCCCCGAACAGAAGGCGTGCAGAAAGTCTGTCTTTCTACCCCCGGCGGTATATCTGCTAGCGTAACACTAAAGTGATCGAACACGCGCAACGACGCCGATTGGTTCGGTAGATGTATAGGTCGGGGCGGATATCGAACATCGACCAGCAATAGAATTTAAAGCAAATAAATTCTACTCTGGGAGATTACAAGTCTATTTGTATGGAGTTAATTGCGCTCGCGTCCGGCTCGACCGTGGAGCGTTTGGTCATGACGCTTCCGGCGCTCTCCAGGCTGTGCGGGATGGCGACCGCCTGTCGACGGCCCGTAAGTCGGATCAGTCGATATCGTTGAAAAACAGGTAGTTGCCGATCTGTGCGCACGGGATCCGGCCGCGGGAGTAGAACGGAAAGATCCGCCGGTGGTGGTAATGGTCCGCGCCCCTAGTCAGGTCCCCGACCGCTCCGGCCACCAAGTTCTCGGCGATGGCCAGGCATCCGGCAAGCTCGGGAGCGGTCGGGGGGAGGGAAAGAAGATGGCGCCGGTTCGGATTGCCCGGGTTCCAGCAGGTGAACTGTTCCGGGTTCCGGCAGACCGCCTCGACGGTGGTCCCGAAGCGGGGCAGGCGCTTTATGGCGCGGTTGTAGATGACTTCGGCAACGGCGATACGCATGTCCGGCGGTTCGGCGCGGCCTTCCCCGAACAGCGTTCGGGCGACGGCATCGATCGCCGTGGCGGTGGTCTCGACGGGCGGCGGAGGCCGATCGGCTGGCATGATCATGAGGTCCGGTTCGCTGGGCCCTGTCTCGTTTGAGCGTGAAGCAGCGTTGCTGTGGCAAAAGGGAATCATCCGGTCGCGCGCATGGCTGGTTCTCGGGCGATCGCCGCTCTGCCGACAGCCGCGTGCGATTGGTTCAGACGATGGCCGAACGGCTCCGCCCCCGGTGAGGTCGGGGTGGTCGCGGAAGGCCGACGGGGAATCCTCATCCATGCTGTTCGGTGTTTCCCGGTTGCACTCCCGTGCGAGAAGAGCGGCCGGGCCGCCGCCGTCGGGAGTTTGCGGCGGCGACCCGGCTCGGCGCCCTGTGTCGGTCTTGGTCTGCCCCCAAAGATGACTGGCGCCCATCCCGTCAGACTGCGCTGACGGACGGAAACACACGACCATACCGGTCACCGAGGCTATGTGTTGAATCTCACCAACCCCGGCACCGCGCGAAAAAATGTTCTTCTCAGCCCACGTTTGGAGGGTTCTGGTCGTCAGTAACTCTACTTTTATTCGAGGCGTTTCGGTCTTGTTTGTCGGTAAGCGTCGGTATTGATGCGTAAGTCAAAGAAATAATATTTCAATTGAGGATGAATGAGCTTGAATGTTCTCAGATAAACGGCAGAAATTTTAACGAAGATTTATACCTTTAGAGTGTTTCTTCGGCTCAACCGTCCTGGTGAAGCGGAGGAAAACATGGATATGGGTATGTTCGAGAGGGTGCGTGTCGCCAAGACCGCCGTCGCTGCGGTCGGTATCGCAATCGCCACGTTCGCTGGGGCATCCGGCGCCGTCGCTGCGGAGCCCGCGCCGTTGACGCTGCCGGTGGATGAGCTGGTGACTGACGGGTTCGTTGCCGATATTCGCGAATGGGCCACCGCGCCGGTGGTTCTGTCCGCGCTCAAGAGCCGCAACGACAGGGCCGGCGAGCTCTCCCAGGCAGAGATCGATGAGCTGGACAAGCAGTGGCGCGCGGAAACCGAGAAGGACGATCAGCCACTGATCACCTCGGTCCTGGCGAACCCGCTGTCCTCCTTCCTCAACCGCGTCCAGGCCGGTTCCGTCGGCCTGTTCACCGAAATCTTCGTGATGGACCAGAACGGTCTGAATGCCGGTCAGAGCGCCATCACCTCCGATTACTGGCAGGGCGACGAGGCGAAATTCCAAAAGACCGCGGGCGTCGGCCCGAGCGCGGTGTTCGTCGACGAGGCCGAGTTCCACGACGGTACCCGCACGTGGCGGGCGCAGATCAACCTGACCATCGATGGTGACAACGGCGCGCCGATCGGCGCGATCACGGTCGAAGTCAACCTGACGGAACTCGAGCGCCGCCGTCTGGCAGGCCTCGGGGCTTGAGGAGGACCCCATGAACGTCATGAACAATCTTCAGATCGGGCGCAAGTTCGCGGCCGCGTTCTCCATTCTCGTCGCCATTATGGTGGCATCAGGTGCGCTGACCTTCTACCAGCTGAGCCGCGCCAGCGACGCCGCGACCGAGGTCGGCCGGGTGACGTCGTTGCTCGAGACCTTGGCGGCGATCCAGACCAGCGCCATCGACCAGTCCGTCGACATCAAGGAACTGCTGATGAGCGGCGACCGGACCGCCATCGACCGGTTCCGGCAGGGGGCCGAGCAGTTCGACCAGGGCGCCGAAGCCATGTCGGCGGCGCTTGCCGGCAGCGGGGATACCCTCGCGGTCCTCCAGGAGTATGTCGCTATCAATCGGGAATGGCGCGAAGTCGCCGAGTACCAGATCACACTGATGCGTCAGCCGTTCACGGTGGACGAGGCGCGCCAGCTCGAGACCAACGGCGCCGGCCGCGCGTACATCAGCGACCTGACTGCGAAATTCGAGGAGCTGAAGGCGATCGGCAATGAGACCGTGCGCCAGGCCAACGCTCAGCAGGACGCCGCGTTCCTGACCGTCGAGATGTTCGCCGCAGGCTCCGCGGTGCTCGGCGTGGTGATCGCGGTGCTCGCCTATGTGACGCTGACCAAGGGGATCGCCAGCCCGATCCAGGCCATGACCGGCGTGATGGGCGTGATGGCGACAGGTCGGCACGACGTGACCGTGCCGGGCGCCGGCCGCGGCGACGAGATCGGCCAGATGGCCGAGGCCGTCGAGGTGTTCCGCCGAAACATGGTCGAGAACGAGCGTCTGCAGGCCGAAGCGGCCGAGAAGCAGAAGGCCGAGCTCGACCGCGCCCAGGCGCTGCGGGACATCACCCAGACCTTTGAGTCGGAGGCGCAGTCGATGACCGAAGCGGTCGCGGCCGCGGCGGCCGAGCTGGAAGGCACGGCCGAGTCGCTCAATCAGATCGCCGACCAGTCGACGCAGCGGGCGACCGTCGTCGCCAGTGCGTCTGAGGAGACCTCCGCCAACGTCCACACCGTGGCGACGGCGAGTACCGAGCTGTCGGCGTCGATCAGCGAGATCACCCAGCAGGTCTCCAACGCCAACAACCTCGCCAGTGAGGCGCGCTCCGACGCCGAGTCGACCGAGAGCGAGGTCCGGGCCCTCGACGAGGCTGTCCAGCGCATCGGCACGGTGGTCACGCTGATCCAGGAGATCGCCGAGCAGACCAACCTGCTGGCGCTCAACGCGACCATCGAGTCCGCCCGGGCCGGCGAGGCCGGAAAGGGCTTCGCGGTGGTGGCGTCCGAGGTGAAGAGCCTGGCCGGTCAGACCGGCAAGGCCACCGAGGAGATCGCCGCGCAGATCCAGTCCGTTCAGGACCGCACCAAGAGCGCGGTGTCGGCGATCTCGAAGATCGTCACCCGGGTGAACGAGGTGCAGGAGGTGGCGGCTGCCGTCGCCGCCGCGGTCGAGGAGCAGGACTCCGCCACTAAGGAGATCTCGCGCAACGTCGAGGAAGTCGCCACGGCCGCCAATGAGGTGAACGAGAACATCTCCGGCGTCCGCCAGGCGGCGAGCGAGACCGAGCAGTCCTCAGGCAAGGTCCTCACCACGGCCCGGACCCTGTCGGGTCAGGCCGGCAACCTCAAGGCGCGGGTGCAGACCTTCCTGAACGACGTCCGGGCGGCCTGATGTCCGACCATGAAGACAACCGGCGAGCGGGCGGCCTAGAACGGGCCGCCCGTTTCGTTTTCGGGCCTGCCGGCACGCGGTCCGGTCGTCCTATCGGGTCGTGGTCCCGTCGCCCTATCGGGCGAGGCCGAGGTCGACCAGATGTGCCGCGCCGCGCGGGATTTCGGCGTGGTCGCGCAGTTCGAGGATCAGGCGGGGCCTGGCGGACAGGTCTGCCAGCGCCTTGAAGACCGAAGGCCATAGAACCGTGCCGTCCCCCGGCGCCCAGTGACGGTCGGCATAGCCGTCCGCATCCTGCAGGTGGACATGGGCGAGCAGATCGCCGGCCGCCGAGACGTAGCGGTCGACAGGCGGCGCGCCCGTCGATCCATGGGCGTAGTGGGCGTGCCCGGTATCGATGGACACGCGCACGGACCGGCTGTCGAAGGACCTGACAAGGGCGACGCGATCGGCCGGATCCTTGTCCTCGATGTTCTCGATCACAAGCTCGACGCCGATCCGCTCGGCACGCGTCACCGCCGCGTCCAGGCTGTCGTGCACCCGGCCGATCAGCTCTGAGCGGCTGTTGGGGTAGCTGTCGTAGTTGTTGTGGCCCCAGGTCGTGAACGGGCTGTGCACGACCATCTGGGTGGCGCCGATCTCCTCGCAGACGTCCAGGCCCTGCGCCATCCGCTTGCGGACGACGGCGCGGATCTCGGGATCCTCGGAGGCCAGGCCGAAACCCCAGAACGGGCCGTGGATGCCGAGCCGGCCCGTGTGCTCCGCCAGGATCGTCTTTGCCTCGGCCGCGACCGCTTTCCAGTCGCCGCTGTCCAGGACCTCCGCCTTGACGAAGTCCTGGAGTTCCAGGTCGCGGCCGTCCGCGCAGATCCAGTCGCGCATCTCGCGCAGCACCCGGACGGCCATTGCAGCACCCAGCAGGGGCGTGTCGGAACGGTCGGTCATCATGTGTCCTTCTCGATAAGACGACGGTTGTCGGGTGCGGGTTCCCCCGGCGCGATGCAGTCCATGCACGACCGCGCGGCATTGTATCGGCGCAGCAGGGGCGGTGACGTGACATCTCGGTGAAACAGCCGCACCGGCGCTGCGGGTCGCCGTGTCTTGGCGTCCCCTTTGTCTAGGCGATAGTCTTTCCCCGACCGGGCGTTTCGGACGCGGGTGATCCGCGCCGTTCCAGAAGACCCGGAGGCAACCAAGTCTGAGAGAGGAAACACATGAGCGAGGAACCGCATCTCCTGGTTCACGACCGCAAGGACAATGTCGGCGTGGTCGTGGTGGAGAACCTCACGGCCGGCACCGACATGTTTTGCCGCGTCACCGAGGACAACTCGACGTTCCGCATGACGGTACTCGACGACGTGCCGATCGGTCACAAGGTGGCGCTGGTCGACCTCTCCGAAGGCGATACCGCGATCAAGTACGGCGAGGATATCGGCCGGATGATCGGCGGTGCCGCCAAGGGCAAGCACGTGCATGTGCACAATCTCAAGACCAAGCGCTGGTAGGAGGAACGACCGGATGGCTCCCTCGATCGATTACGCGAACCAGACCGTTCAGGCCTGGCGCCGCGACAACGGCCGTGTCGCCGTGCGCAATCACGTCGTCATCCTGCCGGTGGACGATATCTCCAACGCCGCCTGCGAAGCGGTCGCCAACAACGTCAAAGGCACGATGGCGATCCCCCACGCCTACGGCCGGCTTCAGTTCGGCGAGGATCTCGACCTGCATTTCCGCACCATCATCGGCACCGGCGCGAACCCGAACGTCGCCGCCGTGGTCGTGATCGGCATCGAGCCTGAATGGACCCAGGTGATCGTCGACGGCATCGCCAAGACCGGCAAGCCGGTGGAAGGCTTCTCCATCGAGCAGAAGGGCGATTTCGAGACGATCCGCCAGGCGAGCTGGAAGGCGAAGGAGTTCGTGCACTGGGCGACCGAGCTGCAGAAGGAGGAGTGCGGTCTCAACGAGCTCTGGGTCTCCACCAAGTGCGGCGAGAGCGATACCACGACCGGTCTGTCGAGCTGCCCGACCGTCGGCAATATGTACGACAAGCTTCTGCCCCACGGTCTCTACGGCTGTTTCGGCGAGACCTCCGAGATCACCGGGGCGGAGCATATCTGCGCCGACCGGGCGGCGAACAACGAGGCCCGTGACAAGTTCCTGCGGACGTTCCAGGCCTATCAGGACGACGTGATCGAGGCGCATAAGACCTCCGACCTGTCCGACAGCCAGCCGACCAAGGGCAACATCCTCGGCGGTCTGACGACCATCGAGGAGAAGGCGCTCGGCAACCTGGAGAAGATCGGCCGGGAGTCGAGATACATCGACGTGCTGGAGCCGGCCGAGGCACCGGAGAGGGGGAACGGTCTCTATTTCATGGACACTTCCTCGGCGGCGGCCGAGTGCGTGACCCTGATGGCGGCCGCGGGTTACGTGATCCACACCTTCCCGACGGGCCAGGGCAACGTGATCGGCAATCCGATCGTCCCGGTCATCAAGATCACCGGCAATCCGCGCACCGTGCGCACCATGAGCGAGCACGTGGATGTCGATGTCTCCGGCGTGCTGAAGGGAAGCCAGACCATCGACGAGGCCGGCGACAGCCTTATCGAGATGATCGTGCGCACCGCCAATGGCCGGCATACCGCCGCCGAAGCGCTCGGTCATGTCGAGTTCGTGCTGACCAAGCTCTACCGGAGCGCCTGACGCAGGGGCTGACGCGAGGCCAGATGCCGGGCCTGGAGCGGGGCCTGGAGCGGGGCCGCCATCCTGGGAAAACGGCCCCGGACCCAAGCGGGGGGAGCGGGTCCGGGGCCGGACGTGCCGGGAGGGGGGAGGTCCCGGCTCCGACCCTGCTGCGCGGGCCGGTATGAGTCTTCAACGTCGGGCGTGCCGGTTTCCGTCGCGGCGGCGTCAGTCGGCCGCATTGCGCCCGGGCGCGGTGCGTGGGACACCGTCGTCTCAGATTGCGCGGAGGACGAGATGGCCGACCGGTCGATGAAAACGGGTGTGAGCCGGGGGCTGCGGCTGAAGTGCCCGCATTGCGGCGAGGGGCGCCTGTTTCGCGCCTTCCTCAAGGTCTCCGATCGCTGCGAGGTCTGCGGCGAGGACAACACCGTCTTTCCGTGCGACGACGCCCCGCCCTATCTCGCGCTTTTCCTCGTCGGTCACCTGCTGATGCCGTTCATCGTGTTGATGTCGCGCGAGTTCGACCCGCCGATCTGGCTCATGGCCACGATCTGGCTACCGCTGACCGCGATGTCCTGCATCGTGGCGCTGCCCTATATGAAGGGGCTGGTGGTCGGTTTCGCCTGGGCGATCGGGTTCACCCGAAACGAACTCTGAGTCCGGGCCCTGAGGTCGGGCCCTGAGGTCGGGCCCTGAGGCCGAGCGCCCGGTCCCGCCCGAGAGCCGCCGGGACGGCGCGGACAGGATCTCCGCAGCGTTCGCTTTTCGGCACCGTACCTTTCACGCACCGGCAGCTTCGAAAGCCGATTCCGTCGCCTGGGGCACTGGCCCTCGCGTGAGGCGCTCGGTTATGGTCGCGCCTTCACCAATGAAGGGATTTTGGAATGGCGAGTGACGGGGACAATCGGCCGACCGGAGCGGAGGCCATGGTGCGGATGCTGGAAGCCCATGGCGTGACCCACATGTTCGGCCTGTGCGGCGACACGACCCTGCCGTTCTACGACGCGCTCGCCCGGCTCGATCATGACATCACCCATATTCTCACGCGGGACGAGCGGCACGCCGCCTACATGGCCGACGCCTACGCGCGGGTCACCGGCAAGCCCGGCGTCTGTGAGGGACCGTCCGGCGGCGGCGCCACCTACATCCTGCCGGGTCTCGTCGAAGCGAACGAGAGCTCGGTGCCGGTGCTCGCCATCACCACGGACGTCTCGACCACGGCACGCGGCCGTTACCCGCTGACCGAACTCGACCAGGTGTCGATGATGCGGCCGCTGACCAAGTGGAACACCAGTCTGGACGATGCGAGCCGGCTGCCGGCGATGATGCGCACTGCGTTCCGGGCGATGACCACCGGACGGCCGGGCGCCGTCCATCTGGCGCTGCCCTTCGACACCCAGAAGGCCCCGGTGGACGCGGCCGAGCTCTGGGCCGATCCGCGCCACCAGTCCTATCCGGCCGAACCCGCCGGCCCGGACCCGGATGCGATCCGCGAGGCGGCGGCGATCCTTTCCAAGGCCAAGTCGGCCATCGCCATCTGTGGCGGCGGCCCCGTCATCGCCGGGGCGGAGGCGCCGCTCGCCGAACTGGCGGCGCTGCTCGACCTGCCGATCGCCACGACCGTGTCGGGGCAGGGGGCGATTGCCGAGACCGACCCGCGCGCCGTGGGCGTGGTCGGCACCAATGGCGGCGTGCAGTCGACCAGGGACGTGGTCGAGGCGGCGGATGTGGTCCTCTTCGTCGGCTGCCGGGCGGGCTCGGTGACGACCGAGCGGTGGCGCTGGCCGTCGCCGGACAAAACCATCATCCATATCGACAGCGACCCGATGGTGATCGGCGCCAACTATTCCACCGCCGTCGCCATCTGCGCCGACGCACGTCTCGCGCTGAACGCGCTGGTCGCGGAGCTCCGCGGGCTGCCGGGTGTCGCGTCGCAGAACGGCGCTGAGCGGGCCGCCGCCGCCTGGAAGGCCAAGCTGGCGGACTTCGCGCCGCTGGCCGCCAGCCGGGAACGGCCGATCCGGCCCGAGGTGGTGATCTCCGACCTGATGGACATCCTCGATGACGATGCGGTGATCGTGGCCGATCCGGGCACCCCGTGCCCCTATTTCTCGGCCCACTACCGCTGGCGGGTTCCGGGCCGGCACTTCATCACCAACCGGGCCCATGGCGCGCTCGGCTTCGCCCTCGCCGCGTCGATGGGGGCCCAGGTCGGCCGGCCCGACTCCCAGGTGCTGGCGGTCATGGGCGACGGTTCCTTCGGCTTCTGCTGCGGCGAGTACGAGACGATCGTCCGCCATAAGCTGCCGATCAAATCCGTGGTCTTCTCCAACGCTGTCTACGGCTGGATCAAGGCGGGCCAGGATTCGGGCTTCGGAAAGCGCTACTACAACGTGGACTTCAACCGCACCGACCATGCGGCGGTGGCGAGCGCCTTCGGCGTGAAGTCCTGGACCGTTGAGGATCCGGCGGAGTTCAAATCGGTCATGAAGCAGGCCATGGAGCATGACGGCCCGACTCTGGTCGACGTCATCTCCCAGCCGCTGCACGAAGCGGTGGCCCCGGTCTCCGAGTGGATCGCCTGACGAGCACCCACCTTCCGGAAGGCGCATCCCCGGAGGAACCGGGGGTGCGCCGCCGGCGACCGATAAGGAGCGTGCCTAGAGCAAATTCACACGATCAGATGGAAACATCTGGTCGTGTGAATTTGCTCTATCGTTAATGAGTTAGAGGGCGATTCACGGTTCAGATCGATTCGATCTGAACCGATCGCGCTCTAGCCGAGGTCGAGCTTCATCCCGATATGGGATGCGGTGAAACCGAGCCCCTCGTAGAAGCGCCGCGCATCCTCCCGCCGGGCGTCGGTGGTGAGCTGGACCAGCCCGCAGCCGGCGTCCCTCGCCCGGTCGATGGCGTCGCCCATCATGGTCCGGCCGAGACCGAGACCGCGCGCGGACGAGGCGATGCGGACCCCCTCGATGTTCGCCCGGGTCATACCGCTCCGACTGATGCCGGGGATCAGCGTGATCTGGACGCAGCCGATAACCGCGCCGTCCCGCTCGGCGACGAGATAGACGTTGCCGCCTTGCGCCGCCATCGCCCGGTGGGCGTCGACATAGGCGGACGGCACCGGGTCTTCCAGCCGCTCCCGTGTCTTGCCCAGCGGATCGTCGACCAGCAGCGTGATGATGGCGGTCAGATCCTCCTCGCGCGCCGGGCGGATGGCGATGCCGTCTCCGTAGCGCCGCGTCTGGGCCAGTATGGCGTCAGCCGTCATTGTCGATGTCCTTCTGAGGGCTGCGGTCGGCCAGGGCGTTGGCGAGCCGGCAGAATTCCTCGACCGTCAGCCGTTCCGGCCTGAGGGTCGGATCGAGGTCCGCCGCCCGGATCAGTGCGTCGCCGCCGAGGCGCTTCAGGCTCTGGCGCAGCATCTTGCGGCGCTGGGAGAAGGCGGCCTCGGTGATCGTCTCGAGCGCCTGCCGGTCGGCCGGGGCCAGGGGGACGGGGCGCGGGGTGAGGCGGACCACGCTGGACCAGATCTTCGGCGGCGGCGTGAAGGCGGTCGGGGGCACGTCCATCACCTTCCGCGCCTCGCACAACCAGGCGACCAGCACCGTCAGGCGACCGTAGGCGTCGCTGCCCGGCGCGGCGGTCAGCCGATCCGCCACCTCGCGCTGGAACATCAGCGTCAGGGATTCAAAGGCCTCCGGCGTGCGCAGCCATATGAGCAGCAGGCGGGTGCCGACATTGTAGGGCAGGTTGGCGACGATCCGGCGCGGTGTCCGGCCCGTCGTCGTCAGGTCGAGTTTCAGCGCGTCCTCCTCGATCAGGGTGAGGGCGCCGCCGGCGGCGTCGATCAGCGGCGCGAGCACCGCCGCCGCCCGCGCATCCCGCTCGACTGCGATCACGTCGGTCGCGCCCTCGAGCAGCAGGCCGCGGGTCAGGCCGCCGGGACCGGGGCCGACTTCGATCGTCGTGCCGGTCGACAGATCTCCGGCCGCGCGGGCGATCCGTCTCGTTAGGTTGAGGTCGAGGAGGAAGTTCTGCCCGAGCGATTTCCGGGCGGACATGCCGGCGGCGGCGATCGCGTCCCGCAACGGCGGCAGGGCCGCGACCCGCTCGGCGATCTCTGCAGCGATCCCTGCTTCCGTCTCCGGTCCGGTCATCGTGTGGCGGTGTCGGCGACGGTGCTGGCAGCGGCCCGGCGCCTCGCCATGGCGTCGGCCATCTCGACCGCGGCTTTCAGGCTGTCGATCCGCGCCGTTCCGGTTCCCGCAAGCGCCAGAGCGGTGCCGTGATCCGGCGAGGTGCGCACAAAGGGCAGACCGAGGGTGACGTTGACCCCGCCCCAGAAGTCCAGGGTCTTCAGCGGCACCAGGACCTGATCGTGGTACATGCCGAGAACCACGTCGTAGGTCGACCGTGCCTCCTCGTGAAACAGCGTATCGGCCGGCAACGGGCCACGGGCGTCGATGCCCTCGGACTGCAGCATGGCGACTGCCGGGGCGATCACCTCGCCGTCCTCGCGGCCGAGGGCGCCGCCTTCGCCGGCATGGGGGTTGAGGCCGGCCAGGGCGAGGCGCGGGCGCTCGATGCCGAAATCCCGGGTCAGAGCCGCCGTGGTGATCCGGGCGGTTGTCACGATAGCCTTGGTGGTGAGCTGACGCGGAACCTCCGAGAGGGGAATGTGGATGGTCACCGGTACCACCTTGAGAGCGGGTGCGGCGAGTAGCATCACCGGCGTCACCTCCGGGCCGGACAGCGCGGCCAGGTACTCCGTGTGGCCGGGATGGTCGAAGCCCGCTTGGTACAGCGTTTCCTTCTGGATCGGATTGGTCACGATCGCGGCAGCGGCTCCCCCGCGCACCAGGGCGACGGCCCGGGTGATGGCGTCCACGGTGGCCGGACCGTTGGCCGGGTCGGGGTGGCCCGGCACGCTGTCGGCCGGGAAGCGGTGGGGCAGCACCGGGAGGGCCCGCGAAAAGGCGTCGGCGGTTTCCGCCGGGGCGTCGAGCACGGCGATCTCCGCTGCGCGGCCGAGCTGCCGGGCGCGGTGACGGACCCGGTCGGGGTCGTCGATCAGGAAAAACGGCGGCGTCGCGTCGGTGCGGGCAGCCCACAGGCCGAGAGTGATATCCAGGCCGACACCGGCCGGTTCTCCAGGCGTGACCGCGAGCGGTCTGGCCGCGACGGGCGCCGGCGTATCAGACACGGGTTTCGACGAAGGCGGCCTGGCGGAGGTCTCGCAGGTAGCGTTGCGCCAGCACCTCGAAGCGCTGGTTCTCGAGCTGCCGACGGATCTGCTCCGGGCTGGGCAGGTTGGCGTCCGGCTCAACGCGCTCGCAGACCATGACCGCCATGACGCCGTTCGGCAGGTCGATCGGCGCGGACATTTCCCCGATCGCGAGATTGGCCACCTGGGCGCGCAGCGGCGCCGGCAGCTCGGCCAGCCGGGACGTGCCGAGGTCCGGCGACACGGGCGAGCCGGCCTCCTTGGCGAGCAAGGCCAAGTCGTCGCAGGTC
Organism: Thalassobaculaceae bacterium; assembly: GCA_040223655.1. Lineage (GTDB taxonomy): Bacteria > Pseudomonadota > Alphaproteobacteria > Thalassobaculales > Thalassobaculaceae > Thalassobaculum. The sequence continues at coordinate 70,685 of JAVKFT010000016.1, forward strand.
GCCGCCTGCTGGCTCACGGTGCGGACCGTCTCGGTCTGGGCGGCACGCTGCTCGGCGGTGTCTCCCGGCCGTACCGGCAGGAACACCTGGCTGAGCGTGATCTGTGTGTCGGCGGGATCCGGTTCCGCGAGGATCCGCGTGTCGGACACCTGGAGGATGTGGTAGCCGATCACCGTGCGGATCGGCTCGGAGATCTGGCCGGGGGAGAGCTGCTCGACCGCCTCCGCGATGGTGGGGGCGAGCTGATCGGCGAGGACCCAGCCGATATCGCCGCCCACATTGGCGTTCGCCGCCTGGGAGAACTGCCGGGCGATCGACTGGAACGAGGCGCCGGCGCGGAGCTGATCGACGAGCCGGTCGGCAAGCTGGACCATCTCGCTCTCCTGCCCCGGATCGTCGATGGTCAGCAGAATCTCGGAGACGCGCTTCTGTTCCTTGCCGACATTTTCGGCGAGACGGGCCCTGGTTTCCGCCACTTCCTCGGCGCTGACATCGACCTGACCGGCGAACCGACGCTGCACGAGCTTCGACCACAGGAGGTTCGCGCGCAGCTGCCGCTCGACGGTCGCCGGATCGATGCCGAGCCGCGTGACGAACTCCGCGAACTGGCCTGGACGCAACCCGTTGCGCGTCTCCAGATCGCCGCGGGCACGCTCCATTTCGCTCTCGCTCACATCGACGCTGAGACGGGCCGCCTCCTGGATTTGGAGCTGCTCGTCGATCAGGGTCCGCAGGACCTGCGGCGCCAGACGGCGCGCTGTCTCGGAGGTCCGCGGCAGGCGCGATGTGACGATCACCATCTCGATGCGGTTACGCAGGTCGCGCACCGTGACGATCTCATCGTTCACGACCGCGGCGATCTGCTGCATCTGCTGGGCCGATGCCGGCGAAGGCGCGAGGGTCGGCGCGCCCACGCTCAGAATGACGAGGGCGGCGATGAACAGCGGTGCTAGGCGTCGGGGCATCGGATCAGGGTACTCGTGCGGGCCAAGTTTCGGTGAACGATATCAGTCTTCCCCGCCCGCCACCAACGCGCCGGCGGAGCCGCGGCATCATTTGCTCTCGACCCCACCGAGATGCGTCAGGACGAGGCGGAACATGACACGGTCGTCGGGCTCGATGTCCTCGTCGCTGATGTTCGACCGCTCGAAGTCGATGCCGAACAGGAGGCACTCGTCGGTATAGGTAAATCCGAAGCGGCCGCGGAGCAACCGGCTGCGGTCCTGGGAGAGGTCGTGGGTCAGGCTGCCGGCGACGCTCCAGTGATCCGTCAGAACGATGCCGCTGTAGAGGTCGAGCTGTTCGCGGTCGCCGGTCAGCTCGCCGCTCGCCGTCTCGTCCAGGGTCACGTAGTTGCCGCCGATGTAGAAGCGCGGCACGGCGTAGTTCACGCCGACCTCGTTGCGGTTCAGCGTCGCGTCCTCCGGATCCATGCGGAAGCGGTAGGTGAAGGATAGCGGACCGATCGGGCGCACTGTCAGGGCGCCGACCACGTCTGACAGTTCCTCCTCCAGACCCGACCCGTCGTCGAAGGAGCCGTTTCCATAGAAGCGGTAGCTCTGGCCGACGATGAGCTCGGTGGACCCGCCGCTATCGCCGTAGACTCCGGTGCGCAGGCCGTAGTTGACGTGGCTGCCGCTGGTCACCCGGTCCACGCCCTCGTAGCGGTTCAACCGGAACAGGTTCGTCTCGTCGAACTCGAAGGAGCGGCTGTCCTCGTTGGGGATCTCGTTCGGATTGCTGCCCTGGGGTCCGAGGACCACGCCGACGATCGGCTCGATCACCTGGGTCGCCTTGTCGATGCGCCGGCCTAGCGGGTACTGCCATTTCAGACCGAGCTGCGGGAAGACGCGGCCGGTGGTCTCCGACTCGCCGCTCGCCAGGGCGGTGGCGTCGGTCGCGTAGTAGGCGTCGGTCTGCAGCCGGGCGTTCAGCGTATAGATCTCGCCGGCATCGGACGTGAACGGCAGCTCCCAGCCCGAAACGACCGAAGCGCGGCGGCTGTCGGTGCCGGTGTCGCGGGTCAGCGCGAGCAGACTGGCATCCATGCTGGTCCGCCCGCCGAACCGGCCGGGTTGGCCGACATGCTGATACTCGGCCAGGGGCAGGACGACCGGCGTGTCGTCCGGGTCGCTGCCGGCCCTGAGGTCCTGGAACTTGTAGGCGGCCAGCGAGCTGTAGTTGCGGCCGCGGAAGCCCTCGGCGTAGAGCCGGCTCGTCAGCACGTCGGGGCCGCCGATGTTGTAGCGCCGCAGATAGGTCCGCTGGCTCGACTGCTCGAAGTCGAAGCCCGCCCGCCACGTCTGGTTCAGACTGAACTGCCCCTCCCAGTCGGCATGGCCCTCGATCCCGTAATCGTCGCTGTCCTGTGAGTCCGTCGACTGCTCCACATAGGCGATCGAGTTCTTCAGGTCGATCTCGCCGTTGGAGAAGCGTTTGCGGTAATCGGTCAGGATCATGAGGCCCGCGCTGGAATGGCCGCGCGGTTCCACGACAATGTCGCTGGTCTCGTCGATCACCTGGAAATAGGGCTGACCGAAGATGACGCCGAGCTCGCCCGAAACACCCATGGTCGGGGCGAGGAGACCAGAGCGGCGGTCGACCGTCGGATCGGGGTGGCGCAGATAGGGCGTGTAGGCGACCGGGAAGCCGAAGAACTCGAGCGTCGCGTCCTCGTAGATGATGTCCTTCGCCGCCTCGTCGTGGATGACCTTGACCGCTTTGATCTGCCAGAGCGGCGCCTCGGTCGGGTCCTCCTCGCAGAGGTCGCAGGGCGAGAACACCGCCCGGTCCAGTTCCTTGCGCTGATCGGCCGTGCGCCGTCCCTGGAGAGCGGCAAGGCGCGAGCCGTCCACCAGAAGGGCGCGGAAATTCTCGATCGTGCCCGTCCTGAGCTCGTCGTTCAGTTCGGCGTAGTCGCTGAACAGGACCTCGCCGGACGGCTCCATGAGCGAGACGTTGCCGGAGGCGATGACGGTGTTGGCTTTGCGGTTGTAGCTCACCATGTCGGCCAGCAGGACCCGCGGCCCCTGGCTCAGCTCCACATTGCCGCGCGCCGTGACGATGCCCAGGGATTCGTCGTAGACCACCTCGTCGGCGACCAGCAGCACCGGTGTGCCTTCCACATCCACGGGCTGGGCGGCGGCCGGCGCGGCGGCGAGCAGGGCCGTCGCGATCAGCAGGAATGCGGCAAGGAGAGGGGTGCGGGTCATCCGTCCTCGAGGTGCAGAAGGCTGGTCATGCCGAGCAGCATTGTAACGGTTGCCGGCGTCCATGCCGCCAGAACTTCCGGAATCCGCGCCGACAGGCCGAGGGCGAAGACGATGTCCGACAGGAAGTAGAGCAGGAATCCGAAGAACAGTCCGCTTGATGCCCAGCGCAGGGTGTTCCCGCGCCGGGTCAGCCGGAGCGAGAAGGTCGCCGCGATCAGCACCATGGCGACCATCAGCAGGGGTGAGGCGAGTTCCGCGTGCCAGTAGAGCCGGTGCTTGATCGCCGAGAATCCGGCCTGCTCCAGCACCTCGATGAACCCGGGCAGTTCCCAGAAGGACATGGTGTCCGGGGACGCGAAGCTGTCCTGGATGTTGTCGATCGTCAGTGTGGTCGGCAGCGATACCGAGGGCAGGCGTTCCGGTCGGTTCCGGGCGTTGGTCACGACCACGTCGTGCAGCGTCCACATGCCGTGGGAGAGCACGCCCTCGCGGGCATCGATCCGCCGCTGGAAGCTGTCGTCGGCGTCGAACTCGAGGACCATGACGTCGCCGAGGCGGGCCTCCTGCTGGTGCGCCGACCGGGCGTTGATGACGAGCTGGCGGTCGTCGTTGCGCTCCCGGATCCAGAGCCCGCCGGCACCGACGGAGAGGAAGCTGTCCGCCCGGTTACGGAGCACCGAATCCTCCAGGGCGTGGAACTTCTCGATCATGACCGACGAGATCGGATTGAGGACCCCGACCTTGATCGCGCCGAGGGTGAGGGCGACCAGGATCGCGGGCATCATGAACTGCCACACGGAGACGCCGGCGGCCCGGGCGACGACGAGCTCGTTGGTCCGGGTCAGGCGGGTGAAGGCCAGCATCGACCCGAACAGGACCGCGAAGGGCATGATCTGGCGCGCCATGTTTGGGAGCTTCAGCAGGGCCATCTGCAGCAGGACGCCGAAATAGGCGTTCTCCTTGCCCGCCCCGCGGCGCAGCAGCTCGATGAAATCCAGCAGGAACACGATGCCCATGATCGCCGCGAAGGAGCCGAGCACCCAGACGGCGAACTGGCGTCCGATATAGCCCGACAGTGTCCAGGAGAACCGCATGCCCTCAGCCGGCCGGCGCCGCGGCGGCGCGGCTCCGCAGTCGGTTGCGCGACAGGGCCAGCATCGATAGCGCCAGCGGGATCAGAACGGCGAGCCACATCGCCGCGATCAGCGGCGGCGATTTGGCCGCGAGGTACTTGGTCCCGAGACCCGCGGCTTCGGCCGCGGCCGCGAGCAGGACGGCCAGGATGATCCGCATGGTCTGCCCGCGCCGCGAGAATTCTCCGGACAGCAGGACGGCCAGTCCGATCGCGGTGAGGCTGAGGGCGAGGAGCGGACTGGTCAGACGCTGGTGGCCCTCGGCGATGAGTTCCATCGCGTTGCTGCCGGCGAGGGCGTTCTCGTCCGGCGAGAGGAGTTCGTGGATGAACAGTTCGTTGGCGTCGCGGAAGTTCCGCTGCTCCTGCTGCTCGGTGCCGCCGAGATCGATGGTGTAGCGGTCGAAGTACAGGATGTTGACTCGGCCGGTCTCCACATCCCGCTCCTGGCGGCTGCCGTTGGCCATCACCACCCGCGGCCCCTTCGGCGTGCTCACCAGCGTGCCGCGCTCCGCCACCAGGGTGACCGGCTTGGCGGTGTTGCGCTGATCGTGGACGACGATGCCGACCAGCGTCCCTTCGTCCTCGCGGGCCCGGACATAGACCGTCAGGTCGTCGCCGAGGGTCCGGAACTCACCCTCGCGCAGGATCAGGTTCTCGAAGTTGTGCCGGATCTGCCACTGAAGCTCCTTGAAGCCGCGGTAGCTCATCGGCATCAGATAGGAGGTCATCAGGAAGCACAGGAGCGTGGTCCCGATCGCGACGATCATGGCAGGCTGCGCGAGCCGCAACGGGCTCAGACCCGCCGCGGACATCACCACCATCTCGCGGTCGGCCGTCATCTTGTTGTAGACGAACAGGACGCTCGCGAAGCTGGCGATCGGCAGCACGATCGACAGCCAGGTCGGCATCAGCATCATCGTCAGGATGATGAAGGTATGGATCGGCAGGCCACGATTGACGATCAGGTCGACGAAGCGGAGCGACTGGGAGAGCCAGATCACGCAGGTGAGCGACACGACGATGAACACCATCGCCGTGACGATCTGTCTGATCAGGTAGAGGTTCAACCGCATCCGCGCGCCGGTCCGCCTGTCTCGCTGTATCGCCAAATCCATGGCGGCGGCGCATGATAACCGCCGCCGGCGCCGTTGACACCGCACAAGGCTGACGGCTACCCCAAAGTAAGTCCGCCCGCAACCAGGGAGCAGTCCATGAAGATCGCGTTTACCAAGCCCGGCCGTCCGAAAAAGGGCGCGGTCGTCTGTGCCGTCATGGAGGGCGGCAAACTCTCCACCACGGCCCATGACATCGACCGGGAGACCGACGGGCTGATCGGCAGCGCGATCGCCGGCTCCCGGTTCTCCGGCAAGGCGCAGCAGACCCTCACGGTGTTCACGCCGGCCGGGCGCGTCGTCCTGCTCGGCGTCGGCGATCCGGAGAAGATCGACGCCAAGTTCGCCGAGACCGCCGGTGGCACGATCTACGCCGCCCTGGCCGGCAGCGGCGAGAAGGAAGTCACGGTGATGATCGAGGCGTCCGAGGGCAAGCGGGCCGAGATCGCCGCCCATCTGGCGCTCGGCGTCACCCTGCGCTCGTACCGGTTCGACCGCTACAAGACCAAGCTCACCAAGGATGACAAGCCGACCCTGGCGAAGCTGACGGTCTCGGTCGAGGGGCATGCCCAGGCAAAGAAGCTCTACGATGTCGAGGCGGCGGTGGCGGAGGGCGTCGCCTTCACCCGCGACCTGGTCTCGGAGCCGCCGAACGTCCTGTTCCCGGTCGAGTTCGCCGACCGCGTGGCGGCCATGAAGGAGCTGGGTCTGAAGATCGACGTCCTTGATGAGAAGCAGATGGCCAAGCTCGGCATGGGCGCGCTGCTCGGCGTCGGCCAGGGCAGCACCCGGGAGTCGCGCATGGTCGTGATGCGCTGGGAGGGCGGTCCGAAGAACCAGAAGCCGGTCGCCTTCATCGGCAAGGGCGTGTGCTTCGATACCGGCGGCATCTCGTTGAAGCCGGCCGGCGGCATGGAGGACATGAAGTTCGACATGGGCGGCGCCGGCGTGGTGTCCGGCCTGATGTGCGGGCTGGCCAAGCGCAAGGCCAAGGCTAACGTCATCGGCGTGATCGGGCTGGTCGAGAACATGCCCGACGGCAACGCCCAGCGCCCCGGCGACATCGTCACCTCGATGTCCGGCCAGACCATCGAGATCATCAACACCGATGCGGAGGGTCGGCTCGTTCTCGCCGACGCGCTCTGGTACACCCAGGAGAAGTACAAGCCGGAGTTCATGGTCGATCTCGCCACGCTCACCGGCGCCATGATGGTGGCCCTGGGCGAGGAGACCTGCGGCTACTTCGCCAACGACGACAAACTCGCCGGGGAGCTGCAGGCGGCGGCCGATGCGGTCGGCGAGGCGGTCTGGCGCATGCCGCTGGGCGACGCCTACAACAAGATGATGGACAGCGACGTGGCCGACATGAAGAACGCAGGCGCGCGCTGGGGCGGGGCGATTACCGCGGCCTGCTTCCTCGAGCGGTTCGTCAACAAGGTGCCGTGGATCCACATGGACATCGCCGGCGTTACCTGGAGCCGCAAGGACCGGGCGACAACGCCGAAGGGCGCCAGCGGCTTCGGCGTCCGCGCCCTCGACCGTCTGGTGCGGGAGCACTGCGAGAAGTAGGGAAAGCCGGGGTCCCGGCCGCCGCGCCGGGACCCCGTCCCCGACGGACGTGCTCAGGAGCGCTGGCCCCCGATCCTGCAATCCTCAGCTAACCGTTTCCGGAAAATTCTCTTCTCATACTCCCCGGCCTTGTGCCGGGGCCATCCTGTCAGCCTGGACGGTCGTGCCAGGGGCACACGCACGATCCCAAAGCTTATCCCGGCACGAGGCCGCGGAATGTGGGCCAGGGAATGTAGGTTGGGGGAGCCGGAGCCTCAGATGCCGGTCGACACCGTTGCGTCCACTTCAACCTCGATCCGCGCCTCGGTCCCGCCGGTGAGGCGGAAATAGGCGTTCTGCGGGCGGTCGAGGGCGAAGGTCTGCTCCCGCGACAGACCGAGATACAACCCTCGGAATACCTTGTTCAGCACGCCATGGGCGACCACGACGTGGATTCCCGGCGTCGCAGAGAGATGCTCCAGGACCGGGCGCACGCGGTCCTGCACCATCTGCGAGGATTCGCCGTTGGGATGCCGGAAGTTCCAGGGGTCCCGGCGGCGCTCGGCGGCGAGGTCCGGATGGTCCCGGTCGATGGCGTCCCATCCGGCATAGCCGTCGTGATCGCCGAGGGTGATCTCCATCAGACGCTCGTCCAGGGTGATGTCGTCGAAGCCGATCCCGAGATGCTCGGCGATGATCGCAGCGGTCTGGCGGGTGCGGCCGAGGGGGCTGGCGGTCATCGCCGGGGTCATTGCCGGACCGTTACCGCCGAGGCGTGCCTTCAGGTCGCGGCCGATGGCGTGGGCCTGGTCGAGGCCGGCATGGGTGAGCGGCGCGTCCAGATGTCCCTGCAGCCGGCCGATCCGGTTCCACACGGTCTCGCCGTGACGGATGAGATAGATGATGCTCTCCATCCGCATCGCTTAGCCCAACCGGCGCGGCGGAAAAAGCCCTATCGCGGGGCGGTTCGATAGGGTAACCGGGTCGCACCGTGACCCCGCTCGACACCGGAGCCCAGGATGAGCAGCACCTCCACCGCCCGCCCGCTTCTGGACGACCTGCGCCGTGACGTCGCCGCGCTGGCGGAGACGGATATCGTCCGGGTCGCTAACCACGGCTGGGACAAGCCGGACCTGGTGCCTTTCTGGTTCGGCGAAGGGGACCGGTCGACGCCGGACTTCATCGCCCGGGCGGCCTCCGACTCCCTGTTGCGCGGCGAGACCTTCTACACCGATCAGCGCGGCATCAAGGAGCTGCGCGACGAGCTGGTCGCCTATACCAAACGCACCTTTGACGTAGCCCTTGGCGACGATGAGGTGAGCCTGGTGACGGCCGGCATGTCGGGCCTGTACCTGGTGATGGACATGCTGGTCGATTCCGGCGACGAGGTGGTGGTGGTCGGCCCGGTCTGGCCGAACATCTACTCGACCGTGACCGTCCATGGCGGCACCGTGCGCGACGTGTCAATCCACATGCAGCCTGACGGCTGGCAGCTCGACCTTGACGAGCTCTTCGCCGCCGTCACCGACCGGACCAAGGCCATCTTCATCAACTCGCCGGGCAATCCGACCGGCTGGCTCATGGAGCCGGACCAGCAGAAGGCGGTGATGGACTTCGCCCGCGAGCGCGGGGTCTGGGTGGTGGCGGACGAAGTCTACCACCAGCTCGTCTTCGATCGCGCCGTCGCGCCGTCCTTCCTCCAGGTCGCGCGGCCGGACGACCGGCTGATGGTGGTCAATTCCTTCTCGAAGTCGTGGATGATGACCGGCTGGCGGCTGGGTTGGCTGACGCATCCGCCGGCCCTGGCGCCGGTGATCGCCAAGCTCGTTCAGATCACCACGTCCGGCGTGCCGCAGTTCCTGCAGCGCGGCGCCATCGCCGCTCTGCGGGACGGCGACAGCGTGATCCGGGACCTGCGGGCCCAGTGCCTGGCCGGTCGGGATATCGTCTTCGACCGCCTGGACTCCTGGCCGATGGTCCGCGCGGCGCGGCCCAAGGCGGCGTTCTACGCCTTCTTCAGCGTGGACGGCATGAACGACAGTCTGGCGATGGCCAAGCGCATCATCGACGAGGCCAATGTCGGTCTGGCGCCGGGAAGTGCCTTCGGACCCGCGGGCGAGGGATATCTCCGGCTTTGCTTCGCGGCGAGCCCGGAGACCCTGAACAAGGGGCTGGACCGTCTCGAGCCGCTCCTCGGCAAAGGCGCCGACCAGGACCGGCAGGCCTGACGAACCGGCTGCCTTAGGCTATCATTGCCGGCGGAACTATTCCTGCGCCCGATGAGGAGGCGGAACGATGGCTCTCCCCCCGACCGGCCCCGGCGATTCCCGGATTCCCGCCCGCACCGGCGGACGGCCGGCAGCGCCTGCACGGGTGGCTGCTCCCTCGGGACCGGCACCGGCCCAGCGCTCGGCGCCGTCTCCCGGATACCGGCTTAAGACGGCGACGACCGATGCGGAGATCGAGCGTCAGATCCAGCGGCTGATGGCGTTGATCGCAAACGATAATGTCGACCCCGACGCACCGCCGGGAAGCTACCTCAACCTGCTGCTCTGACCGGCTCGAGGGCGCTGCCGTCGAGGCTGGTGAACTGGCCGATCTCCGCGTTCTTGCGCGGCGAGACCCCGCTTTGACCGACGGGCCAGGCTGTCGGGGTGTAGACGGTGCAGCCGACGACGAGCTTCGGTCGGCCGTACTTGTCGGACAGTGGCAGGATCAGCCGTTCGCCGATTCCGTAGCGCTCGACATGACCGTAGATATGCCCGTGCCCATAGTAGGCGGCGGGTTCGGTGCAGAGCCGTTTGTAGCGATCTCGAAGCGTCTCGGCGACCGGACCCGAGTAGATCGCGCCAAGCGTCTGGTGACGGATCGGTCGACGGAAAACCTGGAGAATTCGTTCCCCGGCCAGCCTGTAGACGAAGTCGCGGGCCTCGTCGTCCCATCCGGCAACCCAAAGGGTCGGGAGCAGGGGGGCCAGATCGACCGGATCGATCGCGTCGAGGGTCGGCAACAGCCGCCCGCTACGGAGTCCGCTCCAGTAGTCGTAGAAGCGTGAAATGCGACTGTCCTGACTTGCCGGGAACGGCATGGCCATGTCCTTTCCGCCGATCTACACCGGTGGGGCCGGAGATCGACCGGCACCAACCCAGAGCAACGGTATCGTCACAATTGAAGCAGATAAAATGCAAAAGTTTCATGATATGCAGATAAAATTTTTTTAAATTAACCAAAACAATCGAACCACATCGGGTGAATCGGAAGCTTTTGATTTAATTGGGGAAAGTAGAGAGGCGCATCAGCATGCGCGGTGCGCTGCGTCAGAGCCGCCCCAGCGGCCGCCGGGGACGCGGCGCGGTGACCCAACGAACCTCATGCGGAATCCATTCCTGGAAAGCGCGCTCAGGAGTCGGGCTGCCGACGGCCGGACGATTGCTGCACGCCGCAATCGTCCGGCCGCAGCTCTTACCGGTGAGTCGTCGGGTAGGCGGTCAGGAGATGGCAGGAGCCGCTACCGTCGGCCATGACGAACAGACGGAGACCGTGGGCCGGAATCGCGGCTGCTGACCCGCGAGGGACCAGCCGGCCGATCGGCTGTTCGAATGCCATGCGGATCTCCGCCACTTCGCCGTGATTGGCCCCGTCCGCCCAGGAATCCAGATCGGTCTTATCCGGCTGGAGGGCCAAGCCGATCACTTTACGGGCGGTGACCCGGTCCGGAAAGGAGCTGGCGGCGGGAATGTTGGGGTCCTTGCGGAGCCGGTCGATCAGCCAGGCGTCGCTTTTGGCGACGTGCCGGTCGACGGTATGGCCCCCCTTGTTCTCCTGCTCGAGGAGCCATCCGTCTCTGAATTCGCCGGGGACGCATTCGGCCTGTGCCGCCGCGCTCAAGGGAAGGAGTGCCGCCGCGACGAGAGCGGCGGCGAGAACCGTTGAACGTGGCGACATCGGCGTCCTCAGCTCATGGCTTTTTGCAGATTCTCGTCAAGTTTGGCGAGGAACTGCTGCGTGGTCAACCAAGGCTGGTCCGGGCTGATGAGCAGGGCCAGGTCCTTGGTCATCGCGCCGCTCTCGACGGTGTCGATGCAGACCTTCTCCAGAGTCTGGGCGAAGGCCGCCACGTCCGGCGTGTCGTCGAACTTGGCGCGGAAGGTCAGGCCGCGGGTCCAGGCGAAGATCGACGCGATCGGGTTGGTCGAGGTTTCCTTGCCCTGTTGGTGCTGGCGGTAGTGGCGCGTGACCGTGCCGTGGGCCGCCTCGGCCTCGACGGTCTTGCCGTCCGGCGTCATCAGCACCGACGTCATCAGGCCGAGCGAGCCGAAGCCCTGGGCCACGGTGTCGGACTGCACGTCGCCGTCGTAGTTCTTGCAGGCCCACACGAAGTTGCCCGACCACTTGAGGGCCGACGCGACCATATCGTCGATCAGCCGGTGCTCGTAGACGATGCCCTTGGCGTCGAACTTGGCCTTGAACTCGGCCTCGAAGACCTCCTCGAACAGATCCTTGAAGCGACCGTCATAGGCCTTGAGGATCGTGTTCTTGGTGGACAGGTACACCGGCCAGCCGAGGTCAAGGCCGTAGTTGAAGCAGGCCCGGGCGAAACCGCGGATCGAGTCGTCCAGGTTGTACATCGCCATGGCGACGCCGCTGCTCGGGAAGTCGTAGACTTCGCGGGTGACCGGCTCGCCGTTCTCCGGCTGGAAGGTGATGGTCAGCTTGCCCGGCCCGTCGACGAGAAAGTCGGTGGCGCGATACTGGTCGCCGAAGGCGTGGCGGCCGATGACGATCGGCTGGGTCCAGCCCGGCACCAGACGCGGCACGTTCTTGCAGATGATCGGCTGGCGGAAGACGGTGCCACCGAGAATGTTGCGGATCGTGCCGTTCGGCGAGCGCCACATCTTCTTGAGGCCGAACTCCTCGACGCGCGCCTCATCGGGGGTGATGGTCGCGCACTTCACGCCGACGCCGTACTCCTTGATGGCGTTGGCGGAGTCGATGGTGATCTGGTCGTCGGTCTTGTCGCGGGCCTCGACGCCGAGGTCGTAGTACTTCAGGTCGATATCGAGATACGGGAAGATCAGCTTGTCCTTGATCATCTGCCAGATGATCCGGGTCATCTCGTCGCCGTCGAGTTCGACGATCGGGTTGGCTACCTTGATCTTCGCCATTGGGTACTCCTGCGAATGTTGGTCGGGTCGGGTCTTCGGTGAGGTCGGCGGCACAATATCACCGGGCCGCCGCGGTTCAAGCGCACCTTTGGCCGGGTGTGGCTACAGCCATTTGGCCTTCAGATCGCCCTGCGGGGCGCGCCAGTCGCCGATCGCGTCGAACACGTCCGCCGGAGACTCGACCACCTTGTAGAGCGATCGGTTCTCCTCCCGGGTGAAGCCCGAGGCGATGGTGTGGTCGACGAGTTTCAGCAGCGGCTGCCAGAACCCGGCGACGTCGACGAAGACGATCGGCTTGTCGGACAGTTTGAGCTGCGCCCAGGTCAGCGCCTCCATGCTCTCGTCGAGCGTGCCGAGGCCGCCGGGCAGAACCACGAACGCGTCCGCGCGCTCGTACATGATCCGCTTGCGCTCATGCATGCTGTCGGTCACCACGAGCTCGTTCAGCCCGTCGTGGCCGACCTCGAGGTTCTGGAGAAAGCTGGGGATCACGCCGACGACGCGGCCGCCCGCCGCCAGGGTGGCGTCCGCGGCCAGCCCCATCAGGCCGACCCGCCCGCCGCCGTAGATCAGGGTGCAGCCGCGTTCACCGACGATGCGGCCGAACTCGGTTGCTGAGTTCTTGTACACGTCGTCGACCCTGGACGAGGAGCCGCAGAAGACGCAGATGGACTGGGGATGTTGCTTGCTCATGGCGCCGTCTTTCGCACCATGGCCGGGTCAGGTCAATCGCTCGCATCGCGCCTGCATCGCCTCTTGGCGCCGCGTGCCCGCCGCGATTGTACGATGCCGCCACTGGGTTTAATGTGCGCGAAACGAAAAGGTCCTCAAACCGATGGTTTCGAAGCCGGCAATAGTGGGTGTGATTGGGGGCGTCGCGATCCTGGCGGCGCTGGCCCTTAATTTCTGGCTCGTCCCGGGCGACGATGAGACAGAAGAGGCACGAGTCGAGGAGCCGGCGGTTCCCGCCCAGCCGAACGTCCCGCAGCCGAACGCCGCCGCGCCGGCCGGTGGGTCGAACATTGGCGGATCGACTGCAGTCGGCTCGGGAGCGGGATCCGGCACCACGGATACGCAGCGGACGGCCTCTGGCGCCGGAACAGCGGACGCGGAGGCCGGCGATCCGGCCCCGGGTGACGAGGACGCCGCGGTCCGCAAGCCGAGTTTCGACATCGTCCGGGTCGATCCCGAGGGCAACGCCGTCATTGCTGGGCGGGCCCGGCCGAATACCGAGGTGACCATCCTGGACGGCGAGCGGGAGATCGGAAAGGTCACGAGCGACGAGCGGGGCGAGTGGGTGTTCCTGCCCGACCAGCAGCTTGGCGCGGGCCAGTTCGCGCTGACGCTGCGCCAGGACGGGGAGCCGGCGACGGCCGAGTCCGAGGAAGCCGTCGTGCTGGTGGTACCCGAGGCGGGCAAGGACATCGCCGGACGCCCGAGCAGCGAGCCGGGACAGCCCCTGGCAATGGTTCTACCGCGCGACGAGGCGGCCACCGCCACCGCCCGAGTGCTCCAGGCCCCGACGGCCGGCCCCGACGGATCGGCATCTGCCGCCACGTCCGATCAGGACAGCGCAGCCGGACAGGACACGGCCGCCGTGTCCGGCTCCGCGGCCGACCAGGGGGACGGGGCCGCCGGTGCGTCTGCCGACGGTTCAGCCAACACTTCTACCGCCGGGGCGTCAGGACAGGCGGCCGGAACCGGTGAGACGACCGAGACGACCGAGACGGCCGAGGCCGGAGATGCCGCCGGGACGGGCGAAACCGCCGCCGTCTCGGTCGACGTGATCGAGTACGATGACAAGGGGGAGGTGGTTTTCGGTGGCCGCACCGAACCCAATGCCGAGGTCGAGGTCTTCATCGACAACCAGCCCGCCGGCACCGCCACGGCGGACGCGGAGGGCCGGTGGCAGGTCAACCCGAAGGAGCCGGTCGCACCCGGCAACTACAACTTGCGTGTCGACAAGGTGGACGAGGGCGGCGCGGTCAAGGCGCGGGTGGCCTTCCCCTTTGTACGCGCCGCTCCGCTCAAGGGCCTGCCGAACGACCGCCTTGTGGTGATCCAGCCGGGTAACAATCTGTGGGTCATCGCCACCCGTGTTTACGGGGAAGGAATGCGTTACGTGCAGATCCACGACGCCAATCGCGATCAGATCCAGAATCCGGATCTGATTTATCCCGGGCAGGTCTTCGGTCTGCCGACGGTGAACTGATCGACGGAAACCGCCGTGCTGAACTCAATTCTCGTTCCGATCGCCCGGGAAGGGCGACCGTTCATCGCCATTTTCGCCGTGGCGACCGTGATCCTCGCGTTGATCGCCGACTGGCTCCTGGTTCCAGGGCTGATCCTCACCGCCTGGTGCGTCTACTTCTTCCGCGATCCGGATCGGGTGACCCCGGTCCGCACGGGGCTGGTCATCAGCCCGGCGGATGGCGTGATCGTCTCGGTCGGACCGGCGCCCTGGCCGAAGGAACTCGAGATGGGCGAGGGCGAGGTCCAGCGCGTCTGCATCTTCATGAACGTCTTCGACGTGCACGTGAACCGGACGCCGGTGGACGGGCGCGTGGTGAAACTGGCCTATGTGCCGGGCGCCTTCGTCAACGCCTCCCTCGATAAGGCCAGCGAGAAGAACGAGCGCCAGCTCGTGGCGATGGAGAGCCGGGACGGTCGGCCCCTTGCGTTCGTCCAGATCGCCGGCCTCGTAGCCCGCCGCATCATCTGCAAGATCAGCGAGGGACAGACCCTGCTGGCCGGTGAGCGGATGGGCATGATCCGCTTCGGCAGCCGGGTTGACGTATATCTGCCGCCGGACGTCGCGCCGCAGGTCGCCCTCGGCCAGCGCTGCGTAGCAGGCGAGACGGTGATCGCCGATCTGGAGAGCACGGAGAAGGCGCGCGACGGAGCAGTCAGATGACACGCGCGCGCCGGCGCCGGAGCCAGCGGTTCAGCGGCCTGTCCTTCAACAAGCTGCTGCCGAACATCATCACGGTGATGGCGCTCTGTTCCGGTCTGTCGGGGCTTCGCTTCGCGCTCGCGGAGCGCTGGGAGTTCGCGGTCGGCCTGATCCTGCTCGCCGCGGTGTTCGACGCGCTGGACGGCCGCATGGCGCGGCTGCTACGGGCACAGTCCCGGTTCGGTGCCGAGCTGGACTCGCTGTCCGACTTCCTGTGCTTCGGCGTCGTGCCGGCCGTCGTAGTCTTTCTCTGGTCGATGGTCGACCTGAAGAACTTCGGCTGGATGGCCGTGCTGTTCTTCGCCACCTGCTGCGTGCTGCGTCTCGCGCGCTTCAATGTCCGGTTGGACGACGACAAGCCCGCCTTCGCGTACAACTACTTCACCGGGGTTCCCGCGCCGGCCGGCGCCGGGCTCGCCATGCTGCCGATGATCCTGGATTTCCAGTTCGAGCTCGGCCTCCAGGACGCCCCGGTGCTGGTTGCGATCTGGCTGACCGGCGTCGGCCTTCTCATGGTGAGCCAGATCCCGACCTACTCCTTCAAGCGCATGAAGGTCCCGCAGCGCTGGGTCCTGCCGACGCTGATCGGCGCCGGCCTGGTGATCGCCGCGGTGATCAGCGCGCCGTGGTTCTCCCTCGGTATCGTCCTGATCGTCTATCTCGCCACCATTCCGGCCGCGGTGCACACCTATCGGCGCCTGCTGAAGGCAGCCGACGAGATGACGGAGGAAAGCGGGCCGGAGGGAGACGGGTCGAATCCGGTTGGGGAGGGCGATGCACCGCCCTCAGGGACTCCTCCGCCCGGCGCGTCGGAGCCGGGGCGCACGTCCACGGGCTGACGCCGTGTTCGATGCGGCGCTGCGCCGGGTCGTCGATCCGCCACTGAACATGGCCGGACGGGCCGTGGCCCGGGCCGGCATCTCCGCCAACGCCGTCACCGTCGCGGGATTCGCGGTCGGCCTGTGCGCGGTCCCCGCCCTGGCGCTGGAGCAGTACGGGTTGGCGCTGGTGCTGATCGCCGCGAACCGGCTGGCCGACGGTCTGGACGGGGCGGTGGCGCGGGCGACCGGGCCGAGCGATCTCGGCGGCTATCTGGACATCGTCCTCGACTTCATTTTCTACAGCGCGGTCGTGTTCGGGGTCGCTCTCGGCCGCCCTGGAGAGGCGGTGTTCGCCGCGTTTCTGATCTTCAGCTTCATCGGAACCGGCGCGTCGTTCCTGGCCTACGCGATCATCGCCGCAAAGCGGGGCGTCACCACCGAGGCCCGGGGCGCCAAGTCGATCTTTTATCTCGGCGGCCTGACCGAAGGGGCAGAGACCATCGTCTGCCTGATGGCGATCTGTCTCTTCCCCGCACACTTCCCCTGGATCGCGGCGGTCTTCGGGGCGATGTGCTGGATCACCACCGCCAGCCGTATCGGACAGGCGGTGCATTCGTTCAGGAACTGACCCGCCGTCATCCCGACCGCGGCCGGAATGACGGGTGAGGGGCCAGGGAGCAGACGGTCGGGGCTATTCCGCCGCCTGGGGCTGCGGGCCGCCGGTCCCGCGGCCGCCGGACGCCGGCGCGCCGCCTTTGCGGCCGGTCAGACGCCGGACGCGGGCCTTCAGCCCTTGCCAGCCGCTGGCGACGGTGTCCCGGAACATCAGGGCGCAGGGCGTCACCACCAGGGTCAGGATGGTGGCGAAGGCCAGGCCGAAGACGATCGCCGTGGCCAGCGAGACCCACCACTGGGTGGACGGGGCCCCGACCGTGACCTCGCGGGAGAGGAAGTCGATATTGACCTGAAGCACCATCGGGATCAGCCCGAGGATGGTCGTCACCGTGGTCAGAAGCACCGGGCGCAGGCGCTGGGCGCCGGTGCGCAGGATTGCCTCGCGGGTATCGGCGCAGGCCGGCCGGATCGTGTCGAAGGTGTCGATCAGCACGATGTTGTTGTTCACCACGATACCCGCCAGCGCGATCACGCCGATACCCGTCATCACGATCCCGAACGGGTTCCCGGTGACGATCAGTCCCAGCATCACGCCGATGGTCGACATGATCACCGCGCTCAGGATCAGGAACGCGGAGTAGAAGCTGTTGAACTGGGTGACCAGGATGATCGCCATGATGAATAGTGCGACCCCGAAGGCTTTGACCAGGAACGCCTGGGCCTGCTGCTGCTCCTCGTCCTCGCCCTTGAAGGTCGCTTCCACGCCGTCGGGGAGGGGGTTGCCGTCGAGCCAGGCCCGAAGTTCCTGAACCTTGTTGTCCGGCAGCACGCCGTCGACCACGTCCGCCTTGACGGTGATCGCCTCGCGGGTGTCGACGCGGCGGATCTTACCGGTCTTCGGCTCAGCGTCCCGGTCGATGAAGTTGGCGATGGGCACGAGGCCCTGGGCCGTCTCCATGCGGATACGGTCGATCTGCTCCACCGTCCGGTAGGCCTCGGGGTAGCGGACGACGACATCGATCTCCTCGTCGCTGTCGTTCGGGCGGAAATCGGTGATCTTCAGTCCGTTGGTCACCAGCCTGATGTACTGCCCGGCCAGGGAGACGTCGGCACCGAACTTGGCCGCCTGCGCGCGGTCGACGCCGATCCGCCACTCGATGCCCGGCACGTCGCGGGTGTCCTCCAGGTCCTTGAGGCCGGTCATTGACCGGAACTTGGCCACGGTGAGGTCGGCCGCTTCGTTCAGCGCCTCGCGGTCGCGGGAGCGGAGCTGAAGCTGGACCGGCTTGCCGGTCGGCGGGCCGCCTTCCTCCTCGCGTGGCTCCACGGTGATGCCGGCGAAGCCGCTGGTGCGGTCGCTGATCTCCTGGAGGATTTCGCTGGCCGCCGGACGCTGCTGCCAGGGGGCGAACTCGATCTGGACGTTGCCGATCACGTCGTCCGCCACATCCTCGCCGCCGCCCTGCTGCGCTTCGCCGACATAGGTGTAGAGCGACTTGTAGCCGCCGACCTCCATGACCACCCGCTCCACCGGGAGGACGAGATCGAGCTTCTCCTCGATCGACAGGTTACCGCGCGCATGGACGTAGACTTTCGCGACCTCGGGCTCCACGTCGGGGAAGAACTCGATCCCGTTGCCGTGGGTCGCGTAATAGTACTGGACGCCAATCAGGGTAGCCAAGGCGGTCAGCAGGACCAGGCCGGGCGCGCGCAGGCCGGCGCCGAGGACCTTCAGGTAGGTGCCGGTGAACCCCTTGATGTCGCTGAGGTCGCCGTTCTCCGCCGCGGCGAGCTGGCGTCGGTCCGCCTCGCCGGATGCGCTCGCCTTGCCGATCTGGGCCCCGAGCGCCGGCACGAAGATCAGCGCCATCAGAAGCGATGCGGACAGAGTGGCGAGCAGGGTGATCGGCAGGAACTTCATGAACTCGCCGACCACGCCCGGCCAGAACAGCAGCGGGAAGAACGCGGCCAGGGTTGTCGCCGTCGACGCGATGATCGGCCAGGCCATGCGCTGGGCGGCGGCGCGGTAGGCTTCCAGCCTGGTATTGCCCTCGGCCATCTTCCGGTCGGCGAACTCCGTCACCACGATGGCGCCGTCCACCATCATGCCGACCGCGAGGATCAGGCTGAACAGCACGACGATGTTGATGGTCAGCCCCAGCATCGACAGGACGAGAATGCCGAGCAGGAAGGACCCGGGGATGGCGATACCGACAAGGCCGGCGGTGCGGATGCCGAGCGCGCCGACGATGACGATCATGACGAGCAGGATCGCGCTCATCACGTTGTTCTGCAGGTCCGTCAGCATCGTCTTGATGTTGTCGGACTTGTCCTGGCTGAAGGTGACGGAAATGCCGTCCGGAATCAGGTCGCGCGCACCGTCCACCATCGCCCGGACGCGCTCGATCGTCTCGATGACGTTCTCGCCGGTCCGCTTGGACACCTCAAGCGCGATCGCCGGCTCGCCGCTCAGCCGGGCATAGGTCTCCCGGTCCTTGAAGGTGCGCTGCACGGTGCCGATGTCGCGCACGCGGACCACGGCGTCGCCGTTCGTCTTCAGGGGCTGGTCGAGGATATCGCCGACATCCTCGTACAGACCCGGAACCTTGATTGGGAACCGGCCGCCGCCCGTATCCAGGGCGCCGGCGGCGATCAGCCGGTTCGACCGGGCGACCATGTCGAGGACGTCGCCCGCCTGCAGGCCGTAGGTCTCAAGACGGACCGGGTCAATCACGATCTCGACCAGCTCTTCGCGCTGGCCGGTCAGCTTGGCTTCCAGCACCGAGGGGATGCCCTCGATCGCATCGCGGAGCTGGCGGGCCGTACGCAGCAGCACCTGTTCCGGCACGTCGCCGGACAGGGTGACGACCAGCACGGGGAACAGGGAGAAGTTGACCTCGTTGACCGTCGGCTCGTCGGTGTCCTCGGGCAGTTCCGGCTTGGCCATGTCGACCTTCTCGCGCACGTCGTCGAGCGCTCGGTCGGCGTCAAAACCGGCGTCGAACTCGAGCACGACGTTGGCGCCGCCCTCGAACGCCGTCGAGCGCATCTCCTTGATGCCCTCGATGGAGCGCAGTTCCTGCTCCATCGGCCGCAGCAGAAGCCGCTCCGAGTCCTCCGGCGAGATCCCCTCGAAATTGACCGACACGTAGATGATCGGGATGTTGATGTCGGGATCCGCTTCCTTAGGGATCTCGATATAGGACACGGTCCCGGCGATCAGGATCAGCAGCAGGGCGGAGAGCGTCGTCCGGCTGCGCGACAGGGCGGCGGAGATCAGTGCTTTCACGAGGTCGCTCCCTCCGACTCTGCCGGCACCGGCTCCACCGTCTCGCCGTCCTCGACCAGTTGCTGGCCGACGGTGATGACGCGCACGCTGTCGGACAGACCGCGCACCCAGGTTCCCTGGCCGTCGACGCCGACGATGCTGATGGGCTGGAAGCGCGCGCGGTTTTCCGTGTCGACGACCATCACGCCGATCCGGCCGTCCTCGTCCAGTCGGAAGATCGACGGCGAGACCGGATGGGCATGGACGGAAGGCAGGTCGATCTCGATCCCGGCCGTCAGCCCCTGGCCGAACCGGAAGTCGCCGTTGTCGAATTCGATCTCGATGCGGAAGGTCCGGGTGTCGTCATCGGCGACGGAGGCCACGTAGCTCACGACGCCGATCATTTCGTCGCCGGTCGACAGGCGCGCCTCCGCGGGCATCCCGACCTCGAGGAGCGGCGCCTGGCGTTCGGCGACCTGGGCGGTGATCAGCAGCGGGTTGAGTTCGACGACCGTGGCGACCGGGTCGCCGATACCCACATAGTCGCCGACTTCGACCATCCGGTCCTCCAGGACGCCCGCGACCGGGGCCGCGAGCCGCGTGCGTTCGAGATCCACCTCGATTGTCCGGCGCTCCGCCCGCGCGGCTTCAAGCTCCGCCCTGGCGCCGGCACGGGTCGTTTCCGCCTGGAAGCCCTTGGCCGCCAGTTGGCGGGCGGCGTCGTACTCGATCTGCCGCTGGGCGATCCGCGCCCTGGCCTCCTCGAGCAGGGCCGCACGATCGGCCTGATCGATGCGGACGATCACGTCGCCCGGCTGCACGACCGTTCCCTTGATGGCCGGGGTTTCCAGAATGCGGCCGGCGGTCTCGGCCCGGATGTTGACGATCCGGGCGGCCTCCGTCTGTCCCGACGTCACGACGGAGGCAACGAACGGCGAAGCCTGGATGTCGCGCACCCGGACCCGGGTGATCGGGGACTGCTGAGGCGTTTCTACGCGCGGTGCCTCCTGGGATGCGGTCGCCGGGCGGTCGCCGACCTGGCCCGAGGCGATCCAGGCGACCGCGGCGATGGCGAGAATGCCGGCCAGGACGAGAGATCCTTTGATTCGCATGGGAGCTCCTATTCGGCGGCTTCGGCGATCCGCGCCCGGTCGGCGCGGAGACGCTCGAGCAGCGACGTCCGATTGGCTTCGAGGTAGTCGGCGGCGGCGGCGTAGATCGCGATCCCGAAACCGGCGACGAACTCGCGGCCCGGGTCGCCGTTGCACTGGGTGGCTTCGCGGGCGGTCATCTGGGTGCGGATATGCGACTGCTTGTTCCGGTACAGCTCGATCCGCCGGTCGATCAGGTCATTAACCCGCTCGTCCGAGAGGCGGGACGCGAAATAGAGAAGAAACAGCAGGTCCGAGCGGAAGGTGTCCGGCTCGGGATCGATCGTCAGCGCGGCGTCGACCACGGCGTTTCCGGCCTCGGTGATCGAGTATACCTTCTTGTCCGGCCGCCCGTCCTGTTCCTGGGCGCGAGCCTCGACCAGCCCTTCGGCAAGCAGGCGGGAGAGGGCCGGGTAGATCGACCCGAAGCTCGCACTCTGGAAATGCGCGAACGGGCCTTCCTCGAACACTTTCTTGATTTCGTAGCCGGTGGCCTCGCCCTTGGTGAGGACAGCGAGACACAGGGTGCGGACATCCATGCGGGCCCCCGTGATGGGGCGCGGCGATCACCGAGGCGACCGATCCGGACGCTTCCGACCCGGACAGGCATGATAGCCACCGCGCGACGGCACTATCGATCCGATATATATAGTCTCGATATATCAGATCAAGCGGAATGTCGCCCGGACGTGTCGATCAACCGGAGGCGCGAGGCTCGGCTTGCCAGCAACCAAATGAAAATTCGGCTGGAAATGAAAACGGCGGCGCAGAGGACTGCGCCGCCGTTCGAAATCTGGATACGACAGGTCTCAGAGCGGGCTGAGATCTTCCGCCGCCATCTTCCCGTTGCGCTGCGGCTTCAGCTCGTAGGCGATAGCCTGACCTTCGTCGAGGCCCTGCATGCCGGAACGCTGAACGGCCGTAATGTGGACGAAAACGTCCGCGCCGCCGTCGTCCGGCTTGATGAACCCGTAACCCTTAGTGGTGTTGAACCACTTCACCGTGCCAGTGGCCATTCGAAATGCACTCCGCGTGGCGCGTCCACCAATCTTGAACGTACACCCTCTCAGGACGTTCGAGGGGGCCTGCTAGGCTGCCGCACGCACGTGGGGCGACGTCTCGCCCCGTCTCCTCAGACGATGCCAGTCCCACCGGGACTTTGCCGATTCGTAAGGGTTAACGGGGAACTTGTCGATCATCAATATTTGACATTGGCGTGACGGTCGATCTCTGCAAGCGAAGCAGTCGAGGTCAACGTTCTGATTTATTGACGATAATCTTTGTTTTGCGCCTCTGGGGATGCGGATTGGCGTTCGTTTCGGTTCAGAAAGTCTCCGTCCAGGGACGCAGTTCGATTTCCCAGGCCCAGGCGCTCCGATGCTGGTGGACGAACTGCCAATAGGTCTCGGCGATGGCGTCCGGGTCCAGGGTGCTGTCGTCCGGCTTTCTGCCGTAGGACGATGCGATGCCGCCATCGATCACGAAATGGCCGACATGGATGCCCTGCGGGTGGAGTTCCCGCGCTAGGGCCTGGGCGAGGCCGCGCAGCGCGAACTTGCCCATGGCGAAGCTGGAGGAGTTCGCGAAGCCTTTCACGCCGGCGGACGCGCCGGTGAACAGCAACGCTCCCCGGTTCATCGGGAGCATCCGTTTCACCGCCTCCTGGGCCATCAGATAGGCTCCGTAGGAGGAGATCAGGAGCGCGTCGCGGACCTTGTCCGGATCGGTCTCGTGGACCGGACCGCGCACCCGGGCCGACGGGTTGTACACCGCGACCTCGGGGGCGCCGAGATCACCCTCGACCGCTTTGAACAACGCGGCCATATCGGCCTGCGAACTCGCGTCGCAGGCATAGGCCTTCGCCCCGGTCTCGGCCGCGAGTTCGGACAGCTTGCCTGGATCGCGGGCCGCCAGGGCGACCGCGTAGCCGCCGGACGCGAATTTCCGGGCGAGCGCGGCGCTCAGCCCCGCACCCGCCCCGACGATCAACGCAACCTTCTCAGACATTCGCCGTCTCCCGATCGATGAGGGTCAGCCCTTGATACGGCCGCGGGTGGCGGTCGGTCTAATCACATCCCAGGGTTCGGGCATCTCGCCGACCGGAACCTCGATCACCGTCGGTCGGCGGGCGGCGAACGCCTCCGACACCTGCGTCTCGAGCTGCGCCGGCGTCTCCGCGCGGCGTCCGTCGGCGCCGTAGGCCTCCGCCAGCTTGACGAAGTCGGGATTGGTGAAGGTCGAGGCGATGACCCTGTTGTCGTGCAGGTTCTTCTGCATGCGCAGCACGTTGCCGTAGGCGCCATCGGCGAAGACCACCGCGACCACGGGCAGGCCGTGATGGACCGCCGTGGCGATCTCGTTCGAGGTAAACATGAACCCGCCGTCGCCGTTGACCGACAGCACGGGCTTGTCCGGATGGGCGGCCTGGACGCCAAGCGACGTCGCGTAGCCGTAGCCGAGCGTTCCCTGGTAGCCGGGCGTGACCATGCGGCGCGGCCCGTAGACGGGGAAGCCTACGCGGCTCACATAGCCGACCTGGGTGAATTCGTCGACGAACAGCCCGTCCTCGGGCAGGGCACGGCGAAGGGCCTCCAGGAACGCCATCTGCGGCCCGCAGATATCGTGGAACCGCTTCCAGTAGCGCGCCTTCAACTCGGCGAACTCGTCCGCGCGGGAGGCGCGGGCCGTGTTGTGCTTCGCCAGCGCCTCCAGGATCGCCCTGGTGGCCGTATCGGCATCGGCCAGAATGCCGACGGTCGGTGTGGCGATGCGGTTGATCTCGGTCGGGTCGAGGTCGATGTGGATGACCTTCAGGTCGTCGTCCGTGCCCCACATCATCCGCTCCGGCTGCATGCGGCAGCCGATGCCGATGACCACGTCGCAGGTGCCCCAATACTCCGCGCCGGCGGGATGGGGCAGGGCATAGGGCGAGCGCTCGTCGATCACGCCACGGCCGTTCTGGTAGGAGACGACGGGCGCCTCCAGGGCCGCCGACAGCGCCCGGACCGCCTCGACGGCGTCATAGGCGCCGCCGCCGACCAGGATCATCGGGTTTTTCGCCGTGCCCAGCAGCTTGGCCGCCTGGTCGATCAGGTCGGGATCGGGCTCGGGATGGTGGATCTCGTGCGGCGCCACCGGCGCGACCATCGCGCGCTGCGCCAGCACGTCCATCGGCACTTCAATCGCGGCGGGGCGCGGCCGTCCCGAATACATGGCGCGGAAGGCATCGGCGACGACGCCGGGAACCTCGCTCGGATGGTCGGCGCGGCCGGCGAACTTGGTAAGCCGCTCGAGGATGCCGATCTGGTCGGGGATCTCGTGCAGCATGCCGAAACCGCGGCCCATCGCGTCGGAATTGATCTGTCCGGTCAGCGCCAGCACCTTGGCGCTGCAGCCGTAGGCCGTGGAGAGCGCCGCGCCGGTGTTGAGAATGCCGGGGCCTGGCACCACCGCGTAGGCGCCGACCCTGCCGGTCGACTGGGCCCAGCCGAAGGCCATGTACGCCGTGCCCTGCTCATGGCGCGCGTTCAGCACGCGCAGCTCGTTCGCATGGTCGTGGAAGGCGTTGAACAGGTGGTCGAGCTGGATGCCGGGCAGGCCGAACACGGTGTCGATGCCGTGCGCGGTCAGCGCGTTCACCATCGCTTCACCGCCAGAGATCGGGCCGCCGGAGAGGGGAGTGCCGGTCATGGTCGTTTCCTCGGTCTTGTTTGTCTTGTTTGTCTTCTTCGTTGCTTCGGCCGGTCAGCTCCGCGCGTCACGCACCGCGCGCCAGATCTTTTCCGGGGTGAGGGGCAGGTCGACATGCTCGACCCCGAGCGGGCGCAGGGCGTCGAGTACGGCGTTGACGATCACGCCGGGCGCGCCGATGGACGAGAGCTCGCCGACGCCTTTGGCGCCGATCAGGCTGTTCGGGCTCGCGGTCGGCGCCCAATGCAGGTCGAACAGGGGCATGTCGCCGGCCCGGGGCAGGGCGTAGTCCATCAGCGAACCCGAGAGCACCTGGCCCGAGTCCGGATCGTGGACCATGACCTCCATCAGCGCCTCGCCGACCGCCTGGCCGATGCCGCCGTGGAGCTGTCCGCGCGCGGTCTGATCGTTGATCACCCGGCCGAGGTCGTCGATGCCGCTGAACCGCTCGATCCGGACATGGCCGGTCTCTGGGTCAACCTCCACCTCGACGGCATAGGAGCCGTTCGGGAAGGTCGTGTGCAGCCCTTCGAAGTCGAGCTGCGCCATGCAGCCGGTCCCGAGATCGCCGTCATATTGCTCGGGTGGGATGCTGTCCCAACCGGCGGCGACCTCGGCGAGAGTCAGCTTGCGGTCCGTCCCGGCGATCCGGAACGACCCGAGGCCGTACTCGATATCGACGGGGGCCGCCTCCAGCAGATGGCCGGCAACCTGCTTCGCCTTGTCCAGCATATGCAGGGCGGTCCGGTGAACGGTGTTGGCGGCGATCGGCATCAGGTTGGAGCCGCCGGTGCCGCCGCCCTTGGTCAGGAAGTCGCTGTCGCCCTGTTCGACCCGGATGCGCTCGACCGGGATCTCCAGGGCTTCGGCGGCGACCATGGCGAGGGCGGTGCGGTGGCCCTGACCCGAGTCCTGCGTTCCCGTGCGCACCAGGACGGAGCCGTCGGGCAGGGCGCGGACCTCGGAACGCTCGGCGACGGAGCCGCCGGTGGCGTGCATGTGGGTGCCGATGGCGAAGCCCCGCAGCCGCTCTGCCCGCGCGCTCTCCTCCTTGCGCCGACCGATCCCTTCGGCGTCGCTGATCTCGGCGATGCGCGCGAAGACGGTCGGGAAGTCGCCGCCGTCGATGGTCTCGTTCATCGCCGTCGTGTAGGGCAACTGGTCGGGCGTGATCAGGTTGCGTCGGCGCAGGTCCATCCGGTCGATGCCGAGCCGCTCGGCGGCGATGTCGATCAGCCGCTCCAGGGTGCCGCCGCTCTCCGGTTTGCCGGCGCCGCGATAGGCGTCGGTGGTCATGGCGTTGGTGAAGACGCCGCGCACCCGATAGTGCATTCCCGGAATGCGGTAGCAGTGGCCGAAGGTCCGCACCGCGCCGCCAGTGACGATGGCGGGGTTCACCGCGTTCCAGTAGGCGCCGATATCGGCCAGGGCGTCGATCCGGAAGCCGAGGAACAGTCCGTCGGCATCGAGTGCCAGGGCGGCGCGGTCGACCCGCCCCCGGCCCATGGCGTCGGAGACGAAACTTTCGGTGCGCGAGGCCTGCCAGGCGACCGGACGGCCGGTGGCCCGCGCGGCCGCCAGGACGAGAACCTGCTCCGGATAGGGCCAGATCTTGACCGCGAAGCTGCCGCCGACATCCTCGGTGACGACCCTGACTCGGTCCGCATCGACGCCCAGATACCGGGCCATGGCGCCTTTCAGCGACATCACGCCCTGGGACGGGGTGATCAGCGTGTAGTGGTCCGCCTCGACCTCGTAGGTGCCGATACAGCCCCGGGTCTCGATCGGCTGGATCGCGACCCGCGGGTGCCGGACCGTCAGCTCGATCACATGCGCGGCTGCCGCGAAGGCGGCGTCGGTCTCCTCCCGGTTTCCCTTGTCCCAGTCGATCGCAACGTTGCCCGGTACCTCCGGCCAGAGCGTGACCGCGCCCTCGAACGCGCGTTCGGGATCGGTGACGCTCGGAAGCTCGTCTATATCCAGCCCGATGGCCTCCAGGGCGTCATCGGCTGCCGCCTCGGTCTCGGCGATCACGGCGGCCACCGGCTGGCCGACATACTTGACCTCGCCTTCGGCCAGGACCGGGCGCCGGGGTTCCGCCATATGCGTCCCGTCGCTGTTCGCGACCGGCGACAGGGCGGTCATCGGTTCGATTCCAAGCGCCGACAGGTCCGCCGCTGTCAGGACGGCGGTCACGCCCGGCAACGTGCGGGCGGCCTCCACGTCCAGTGCCGTGACCCGCCCATGCGCCACCGGTGAGCGCAGAACGCGCATGACCAGCGCATCGTCGGGCCGAACGTCCTCCACGTATCGACCGCCGCCGGTGAGCAGTCGGGCGTCTTCGAAACGGTGCATATCGGGCCTTCGGCGTTTGGAGTGGTGCGGCAGACCTGCCGCCGCCGGAGCCTCGCATGGGGTCCGAGGGGATTTCCAGCGATTTGCTTTAAGGATCTGTAAACCTTGTTAGCTGATATACTGACTGACCCAACGGCGGAATTCAGATCCTATGGCTTCCTCCCTTCCGACGAATATCGAGCAGCTCGTCAAGGAGACTTCCAAGGCTTCGGACCCGGTCCTGGCGTTCCGTGTCTATGTGAAGCTGCTCGACGCCGCCTACAAGTCGGTAGAAAAGCTCAACGGCGAGCTCCGTCGTCAGGAGCGCAACTACCAGAAGATGAAGGACGACCAGCAGTTCTTCTCCCGGCACCGGGCGAAGGTGGACGTCCTCATCCGGGCCATGCGCGAAACCTACGTCAACTCGACCAAGGCGATGAGGACGCTGGAGGAGCTGGCGCAGCACTACCCGGCGCAGTACGTCTTCGAGGTCTGCCAGCTCGGCTCCTACCGGCTCGGGACCGTGCAGGGATGGGCGTTCTTCAATCTCCGCTCGGCCACCCGCCTGGAAGCGGACCAGAACTACATCAACGCGGTGCTGCCGGCGATCGCCGCCGTCCTGCCCGATCACCGCGGCTACGTCGAACTGCGCAATGCCGGGATCGAGGAGAAGCTGCAGGCCGAACTGGACAGGCTGAACGAGATGCGGCGGGCCAAGGCCGAGATCGATGCCGGCCTGCCGAAATGGACCGATGCCATGAAGGCCCTGTCCGATGGTCTGACGGAGGACGACCTGGCCCGGCTGAATCAGCAGGAGCAGGCGGTTAACGAAAAACTGCAGTCGGGCAGCAGCTTCAAGTTCGCCAATGCCGGATAGTCCGCCGGACGAACGCGCCGTCCGTTAGCGCGCGCCTTTCTCCGGATGCACAACCAAGTCCTCGGGCATGTCCACTTCCATCGCCAGGAGATGGAACGCGAAGGACTTGCCGTGGGTGTCCAGGTTCAGGGCGCCGTTCACGCCCCCCTCCAGAACGTCGTCGATCACGAAGTTGAATGCCGGGAAGGTCGGCAACTCGTAACGGGTGACCTTGCTCGCGCCCTTAGCGGCGAAGTGGTCCTTCACCGTGGCTTCGGTGACCTGTTCGCGCAGATACGGAAACGCGGCGTCGTGGTAGGGGATCAGACTGATATTGACCCGGTTTCCCTTGTCACCGGTGCGGCCGTGCGCGACCTCGTGCAGCGGTACCCTCACCACCCTGCGGCCGCCTTCGGTCCGGCCACCTGCTGACGGTTGATCGGTCATCGGGCGCTCTCCTCGACCAGGCGGGCGGTCGCCGAAACCTTCGCGCGGTCGACCAGGATGGACGCGGTGGTGATCTGCGGGACAATCCGGTGGCGGACACCGCCGCCGCCGGCCGGCCCCGAGCAGTACAGGGACAGCACCTCGTCGGCGATCCACTGCGCCATCTGCTTGTCCGGCCCCTTCGTCGCCATGCGCACCCGGTACTCGCCGTCGGTGTTCCAGTCGGACGCCGCGCGCAGGTCTCCCCCGTCGCCGTCGAAAGTCGAGACCGTGCCGATCAGGTCGAAGCGCAGCGGCCAGTTGGTCCCGAGATCGCGCACCCGGGTCCGCAGGGCCTCGATCGCCAGTTCCGCTCGGCGCCGGGCGTTGGGACCGGCATAGGTGATCTCGCCTTCGCCGAGCCAGCCGCCCTCGAAACTGACGGTCGCCTTCAGGGTGTCGGGGCGCTGCTTGCCCCGCGCGCCGGTGATGCGCACCCGGTCCGGGCCGACCTCCTCGATCGCGAGACCGGTGATGTCCAGCACCACGTCCGGCGTGAGGTAGTTGGCCGGATCGTGCACCTCGTAGAGAAGCTGTTCCTTAACGGTGCGGTGGCTGACCAGGCCGCCGGTGCCGTCCGCCTTGCCGATCGTCACGGTCCCGTCCGCCTCGACCGAGGCGATCGGGAAGCCCACATGGCCGAAATCCGGCACGTCCTTGTAGCCGGGATCGGCGAAGTAGCCGCCGGTGACCTGCGCGCCGCATTCCAACAGATGGCCGCACATGGTGCCCGCGGCGAGCCGGTCCAGGTCGTCCATCGACCAGCCGTGCTCGTGGATCAGCGGGCCGAGCGCCAGGGCCGGATCGGCGCAGCGCCCGACCACCACCACGTCGGCGCCCATGGCGAGCGCGTCGGCGATGGCCTGAGCGCCGAGATAGACGTTGGCGGCGACCATCTTGCCGTCGGGCATCGCCAGTCCTTCGACGGCCTTGTGGCCCCGGATGTCGCTTTCGCTCATGACGGCGGAGAGGTCGTCGCCCTCGACCACCGCGACCCGCAGGCCGCTCACGCCTTCCTCCGCCGCCATCTCGAGGATCCGCTTCGCGCCGGCGGAAGGATTGGCGGCGCCGAAATTCGAGACGACCCGGATGCCGGCCGCCTTTGCGTCGGCCAAGACCGGCCGGAGGATCCGTTCCAGGTAAGGGGAGTAGCCCGATCCGGGGTTCTCTATTTTCGCCTGCTGGGCAAGCGCCAGGGTCCGCTCCGCGAGAGTCTCGTACATGAGATAGCGGGGGCCTTCGCGGGTGGCCAGGGTGGCGACGATGGGTACGGCGGCATCCCAGCGGTCACCGGCGAAGCCGGCCCCGCAGCCGATATGGACGGTCTTGCCCGACACGGTTTCCTCACTTGCGTTTGCTGTCTTGCTTTTGGTTGCCGGAAGGGTAGCCCCCGGCGCCGCGGCCCGTCGAGGGGGCGACTGCCGATGTCGGCGATCGATCTCGTCGCCGCGGAGTCCGGCGGTTGGCGCGAAACCTCATATGAAGATTCACCGTTGCGTAGTCGAAACAACGAGCGCTGGATAGGGTGTGCAGAAACCAGCATCGCAGTTTCGGGTGAATGGACCGCCGAAGCGGAGGCCGAGACGATTGCGGGTTCAGGTCGTGCGGCGGCAATGGAATGATGGGCGAAACCGCAAACGGAGCGAACGCCATGATCGACACGCTGGTCCGTGACATCCGACGGATCGTCTCGGAGGAGACCGCGCCGGAGCGCCTGGTCGCCGCGCTCAGCGACCGGCTGCGGCCGCTGGCGGAAGACCCGTCCTGGATCGACGGCGACCTCTACCAGACCGACGCCGACCAGGGCTTCGGCATTACCATCCTGCACGAGGAGCCGGAGGACGGCTTCCTGCTCGAGACCGTGTGTTGGGAACCGGGCCGTGGGGTGGCGCCGCATGACCATCAGACGTGGGGCGTGGTGATGGGCCTCGACGGTGAGGAGATCAATGTCGACTGGCGGCGGACGGACGACGGCGGCGAGCCGGGCCGCGCGGCGCTGGAACAGGCGGGCGAAACCCGCGTCACCGCCGGTGTGGTCAAGACCTTCCGCCCGGACGACATCCACAGCATCCGGAACGAGTCCGACCGGCCGTCGCTCTCCCTGCATCTCTACGGACGCAGCCTCGCCAAGATCGACCGCTCCGAATTCAATCCGCTGGCGGGAACGGTGGCACCCTGTCCGAAACGTGTGCGGCGCGGCGATTAGGCTTCGCCAGGGCCGAGCCGATTCCCGCCGGGTCGCGCCGGCCGCCTTCTCCATTCCGTGATCGGGGGCATTTCCCGTCTCCCTGCTTCCCCCATGCGCGGAGGACCGGTCGGTGCCGCCGATACCCTGTCATCTGGAACGGGGCGGCGCAGCCTGCTATCGAGAGCGCGGATCAAAAAGACCGAACCGGAGAGGGAACGAGATGAGCGCTGTGATCGAGGAGCGCCGCGGCCGTGTCGCACTTCTGAAGCTGAACAATCCACCGGTGAACGGCCTCGGCTGGCCGGTCCGCGAGGGACTGGACGCCGCGATCGCGAGCCTCGCAGGCGATCCCGAGGTCGACGCGATCGTCCTGACCGGCGATGGGCGGATGTTCTGCGCCGGCGCCGATATCCGTGAGTTCGGAACCACGCCGCCGGAGCATGTCCGGCGCCTGACGCCGATCCTCGACGACCTCGAAGGGCTCGACAAACCGGTCGTCGCCGCGATCCACGGCGTTGCCGCCGGGGGCGGGCTGGAACTGGCGCTCGGCTGCCACTACCGGGTGTGCGGTCCGAAGACCAAGCTCGGTCTGCCGGAAGTGACCCTCGGCATCCTCCCCGGTGCCGGCGGGACCCAGCGCCTGCCCCGCGTGGCGGGCGTCAAGAAGGCCCTTGAGATGATCGTCTCTGGCCGCCTGGTTTCGGAAAAGGAGGCCTACGAGGCGGGCATCGTCGACGAACTGGCCGATGGCGATGTGGAGGCGGTGATCGCCGCGGCCGTCGCCGCCGCGGAGCGCCTTGCCGCGTCGGGGGCGGCGCCGCGCCGCTCCGGGGAACGCACCGACGGTCTCCAGGACGCCAAAGACAATCCCGGCCTGTTCGACGACTTCCGCAAGTCGATGGCCAAGCGGGCGCGCGGCATGAACGCACCCTATGCCTGCGTGCGCTGCGTCGAGGCGGCGGCGACCCTGGACTTCGCAGATGGGCTCAAGTTCGAACGCCGGGAATTCGAGCAGCTCGTCAACGCCGACGAGGCGCGCTCCATGCGGCACGCCTTCTTCGCCGAGCGCGAGGTCGCCAAGGTTCCGGGCCTGGCTAAGGATACGCCGACCCGGCCGATCCAGAATGCCGGCGTCATCGGCTGCGGTACGATGGGCGGCGGCATCGCGATGGTCTTCGCCAGTGCCGGCATCCCCGTGACCGTCGTCGAGAGCGATCCGGCGGCCCTTGATGCCGGGATGGAGAAGATCCGCGGGAACTACGCCGCCACGGTCTCCAAGGGACGCCTTTCTCAGGAGGCGATGGACGCGCGCATGGGGCTCATCACGCCCACCACCGACATGGTGGAACTCGCGGCGACGGACATCGTGATCGAGGCCGTGTTCGAGGACATGGCCGTGAAGAAGGACCTGTTCGCCACCCTGGACCGGGTCTGCAAGCCCGGCGCGATC
Source organism: Thalassobaculaceae bacterium (assembly GCA_040223655.1). Lineage (GTDB taxonomy): Bacteria > Pseudomonadota > Alphaproteobacteria > Thalassobaculales > Thalassobaculaceae > Thalassobaculum. The sequence goes on from JAVKFT010000016.1 coordinate 102,669, forward strand.
CTGGCGACCAACACCTCGACCCTCGACGTGAACGAGATCGCCGCGGCCACGAGCCGGCCCGAGGATGTGATCGGCACCCATTTCTTCAGCCCGGCCAACGTCATGCGGCTGATGGAGAACGTGCGCGGCGAGAAGACCTCGGACGAGGTGATCGCCACGGTGATGGGCCTGTCCAAGACCCTCGGCAAGGTTGGCGTGCTGGTCGGGGTCTGCCACGGATTCGTCGGCAACCGCATGCTGCACCAGTACATGCGCGAGGCGATGTTCCTGGTCGAGGAGGGGGCACTGCCGCAGGATGTCGACCGGGTGATCTACGATTTCGGCCTGCCGATGGGCCCGTTCGCCATGATCGATCTGGCCGGCAACGACGTGTCCCGCCGCGTGCGCCAGGAACAGATCAAGGCCAATGGCGGCACCTGGGGCGAGGGACGGTATCCGGGGACGATCGCCGACAAGATCTGCGAGCTGGGCCGGTTCGGGCAGAAGACCGGGAAGGGCTGGTTCAAATACGAGAACGGCCGCACGCCGATCCCCGACCCGGAGGTCGAGGCCCTCATCGAGGCGACATCAAAGGAGCTCGGCATCGAACGCCGCGAGATCTCGGACGAGGAGATCCTGGAGCGCTGCCTGTACCCGCTGGTCAACGAGGGCGCCAAGATCCTGGAAGAGGGGATCGCCCTGCGCGCCGTCGACATCGATGCGGTCTGGATGCACGGCTACGGCTTTCCCCGGTATCGCGGCGGCCCGATGTTCTGGGCCGATACGGTCGGTCTGAAGCCGATCGCCGAGAAAATGCGCGCGTTCGAGGAGAAGCACGGAGCTTGGATGGCTCCGAGCCCGCTGCTGCTCAGGCTCGCCGATGAAGGCAAGGGGTTCGGTGATCTGTAACGGCCGGGGGCTGTAGCGGCGCCGCGCGGTCTTCGCTTCCCTCTCTTGGATCACTCCCCCGGACCTGGTCCGGGGCGAGGTTTCCGGCATGCGCGCAGGGTGACGCCTTGCCCCGGCCCGAGGCCGGCGAGTAGGGGGAGGCGGGCGGCGGTTACCCGTGTGGCAGGCGGACCCAGCCTTCCATGAGCCGCCGCTGGGTGCGCTCGACCGAGATCGAGCGGACCTGCCACGTGCCGTCCGGGCTGCGCGCGACGTCCGCGGCCAGGTCGACCACACCGGAGGGAGAGGCCATCCGAACCCGCGGGTCGTCGCCCAGCCGGAGGCGGTGCGGCACCGAGCCCGCCACGCCGCACGCCGCCGCCAGGCACATGGCACCGGTGCCGGTGACCGCCTTGTGGCACTTCTCCATCGACAGGATGCGGATCAGGATGTCATGGGCCGAGGCCGGGACGGGCTCACCGGCGATCGTCACCATGTCCGACGGATGTGCCAGGATCGCGATCTTCGGATTCGACAGGGGGACATCCTCGGGACGCTCGGCCATGCCCATCGCCACGCCGGCCTGCCGGCGCAGATCGTCCATCGCCGCCATGAACCCGGTATCGCCGTCCAGCGCGTCCGGTGTCTCCGTCGCGGTTTTGCCGAAGGCGGAGGCGGCGACGAACACCACCGGATTGGTCGCGTCGACCAGGGACGCCTCGACCGGTCCGATGCCGGCCACCTCGAACGTATCTGTGGGGTTGCCCGTTGGCAGGAAAGCGCGGGTCATCGCCCCGCCCGGATCGACGTAGTCCAGGCGCACGAGCGCGGCGCTGCCCGAAACGCCGGACAGGACATAGTCGCCCGTTTCGACCGCCCGGCCGCCGCGGACCTCGAAATGGGCGTGGTAGATCTTCGCCGTGTTGGTGTTGAACACCCGCACCGTCGCCGGACCGTCATCCACCCGGACCAGCCCCTCGTCGGCGGCGAACGGGCCGACCGCGCTGGAGAGGTTGCCGCAGGTCTGGGCGTAGTCCACCAGGGGCCGGTCGACGGCCACCTGCGCGAAGGTGAAGTCGACATCCGCATCGTCCCGGTCCGAGGGGGCCACAACCACCGCCTTGGAGACCGAGGAGTATCCGCCGCCCATGCCATCCAACTGGCGGCCGTAGGGGTCCGGGCTGCCGAGCACCGTCAGGAAGATCGCGTCCCGATCGGCTTGGTCGCCGGGCAGGTCGCGGGCGTGGAAGAATACGCCCTTGCTCGTGCCACCTCTGATGAAGACGGCGGGAATGCGGTTGGGATCGCTCATCGGTCCTGCCACGGGTCAACGTATCGAGAGTTTAAAGCATTTTACCGAAAAGAGTTTGAAGTCCATGGTTAAGCGGCGTACCCACCGAGGTTCGCGCATGGATGGCACAAGCGGCGACGGAAAGGCTGCACCGGCATGGCCGAACTGCAGGAACAGGCGCTCTGGCTGGCGGCCGGAGACGATGGAGAGCTGCTTGAGGACCCGGATCTCAAACGGCTTTTCGCCTATTGGAGTCGTGCGGCGGGTGAGGAGCCGGCGCCCCGCCGCCGCGACATCGACCCGCCGATCGATCTGCCCGGGTTTCTGCCGACGACCGTGATGTTCAACGTCGAGCGCAACGGGGACGGCTCGCTCGCCTTCAGGTATCGGGTCGTGGGCACCCGCCTGGCGGAGTTCGCCGGGCGGGATTTCAAAGGCCAGACCACGGAAGAGGCCTTCGGGGCCGAATTCGCCGCCCGCGACATGGCGATCTATCGCCGGGTGGTGGAGGAGTGCATCTGCTACAGCGGTCACCGGACGTCCATGATCCATGCGCGCCAGATGTTCGAGCGCTACCGGCGGCTGGTGATGCCGATCCTCGGCGACGAGACTGGGCGGGTCGACATGATCTGGAGCTGGCTGAAGTTCCTGGATCCGCCGCGCCGCCAGGGCTGAACCGGACCCCGCCGCTCGATCCCGCCGGATCGCGCCATCTTTCGCTTTGACCGCCGCGCCGCTAGGCTGCGGGCCGGTACCTTTCGGGAGGAAATCGGTGGCGAACGAGAAGACGTCCGGCGGCACGCTTGCCGGAATCAAGGTTGTCGACTGCACCCGCGTGCTCGGCGGGCCGTACTGCACCCAGATGCTGGGCGACCATGGGGCGGAGATCATCAAGATCGAGCCGCCCCAGGGCGACGAGGTCCGCGACTGGGGCCCTCCGTTCGACGATGGCCGGGATGCCAGCTACTTCCTCGGCGTGAACCGCAACAAGCGCTCGCTCGCCCTCGACCTGTCCACCGACCGCGGCAAGGAAGTTCTCCTCCGCCTGCTGGAAGAGGCGGACGTGCTGGTTGAGAACTACAAGCCCGGATCCATGGAGAAGTGGGGGCTCGGCTATGAGCAGGTACTCAAGCAGCGGTTCCCGAAGCTCGTACATTGCCGCATCTCGGGATTCGGAGCCGATGGGCCCTATGGCGGCTTTCCGGGGTATGACGGCATCATTCAGGCCATGGTCGGTCACTTCTCGATCAACGGCACGCCGGACGGCGGCCCGGTCCGGCTCGGCATCCCGATGGTCGATATCGGTACCGGCCTCTATTCGAGCAACGCGATCCTGATGGCGCTGCTGGAGCGCGAGCGGTCCGGACAGGGCCAGTACATCGACATGACCCTCTACGACTGCGGCCTCGCGCTGATGCACCCGCATGTCGCCAACTACTCCCTGTCCGGCCGGGTCCCGAAACTGACCGGAAACCAGCACCCGAATATCAGTCCCTACGATCTCTTCAAAACCGCCACGGTCGACATCTTCGTCGCGGGCGGGAACGACCGGGCGTTCAAGAAGCTGTGCGCGGAACTCGGCAAACCGGAGCTGGGCGCCGATCCCCGGTTCGCGACCAACGGCGACCGCCTGAACAATCAGGACGCGCTGCGCGCGGAACTCCAGGCTCTGCTTGCGGATGTCGACGGTAACGAGCTGTGCGACCGTCTCTTGGCCGCCGGTCTGCCGGTCGGACCGATGCGCAACACCGAAGAGGTGATGGACCATCCCCATACGGTCCACCGGGGCATGGCGGCGGAGAAGGACGGCTGGAAGGGCTGGGGTATCCCGATCAAGTTCTCCCGTACCCCCGGCGAGATCAAGCGCCGTCCGCCGCGCTTCGGTGAGCACGGGCGGGAGCTGCTGGAGGAGAACGGGTTCAGTGTCGACGAGGTCGACGGCCTGATCGCCGACGGCACGGTTCTGGAGGCCCGCCGGAAGTCCTGATGGGGCAGGTGGCCCGGCGACGTCCGCAGCGGTGGCGCGCACGCCTGTCGCTCCCATCTCTGTGGGGAGGATACCCGACCGCCAATCGAGGAGAGTCAGATGACCGACAAGATCGTGAAGTCAGACGCCGAGTGGAAGGCGCAGCTCACCCCCGAGCAGTATAAGGTGGCCCGCAAGCACGGAACCGAGCGTCCTTTCGCCAACGCCTATCACGACAGCAAGACGCCGGGGACCTATGTCTGCGTGTGCTGCGGCCAGCCCCTGTTCGACAGCGACACCAAATACGACAGCGGGACGGGGTGGCCGAGCTTCTGGGCGCCAATCAGCGAGGAGGCGGTGGGGACGAAGACCGACCGCTCGTTCTTCATGACCCGCACCGAGGTCCATTGCAGCCGCTGCGAGGCCCATCTGGGCCACGTGTTCCCGGACGGCCCGGCGCCGACGGGCCAGCGGTATTGCATGAATTCAGCCTCTATGATTCTGGAGGAAAAACAAAAGGATCAGGAAGCATCCTAACCTGAAGTATGAGGAAACATCCGTGCCGAAAATCGCGATTCTCGACGACTACGCCAACGCCGCTCTGGGCAGCGCCGACTGGTCAAGCCTGCCCGACGGGTTCGAGCCGGTGGTGTTCACCGACAATCTGATCGACCACAACCCGCTGGTCGAGCGGCTGAAGGATTTCGAGATCGTCTGCGCCATGCGAGAGCGCACGCCGTTTCCGGGCGAGGTCTTCCGCCGTCTGCCGAACCTGAAGCTGTTCATCACCTCCGGCATGCGCAACAACGCCGTCGACCTCAAGACGGCGAAGGAGATGGGCGTCGTCACCTGCGGCACCGACAGTCCGGGTTCCAGCACGGTTGAGCTGACCTGGGCGCTGATCCTCGGGACCATGCGCAACGTCGCCTTCGACCATCTGACCATGAAGCAGGGTGGGTGGCAGGACCGCACCGGCATGGCCGTTTCCGGCAAGACGCTCGGGCTGCTCGGGCTCGGCAAGCTGGGCGGGATGGTGGCCGAGATCGCGCCGAAATTCGGCCTCGACGTGATCGCCTGGTCGCAGAACCTGACCCAGGAGCGGTGCGATGAACTGGGCGTCGAGAAGGTCTCCAAGGAGGAGCTGTTCCGCCGCGCCGATATCGTCTCCGTCCATCTGATCCTGTCCGACCGGTCGCGGGGGACCGTCACGGCGGACGAGTTCGCGCTGATGAAGCCCTCCGCCGTCCTGGTGAACACCTCGCGCGGGCCGATCGTTGAGGAGGCGGCGCTCATCGACGCGCTGACGACCGGCAAGATCCGGGCGGCGGCGGTCGATGTCTACGACAAGGAGCCTTTGCCGACGGACCATCCCTATCGCGGGATCGGGAATCTTCTGACCACACCCCATGTCGGCTATGTCACCGAGGAATCCTACCGGATCTTCTACTCGCAGATGGTCGAGAACATCCTGGCCTGGCATGCGGGCAGTCCGACCCGGGTGATCGGCGGCTGACGCCGTCGGCAGACCGGCCATGCGGTTTTGCGGCAAGGCGGCGTCGCTCGTCGTCCTCGCCTATGCCGAGGTGGCGGCGATGTCGCTCTGGTTCTCGGCATCCGCCGTCATGCCCGTCCTGCGCGAGCAGGTGGCGCTGTCGGACTTTCAGCAGTCGGCCTTCACCAGCGCCGTTCAGGCCGGCTTCGTGGCCGGCAGCCTGGTCAGCGCGGCCCTGGCGCTGGCCGACCGGATCGACCCGCGGCTGTTCTTCACGGTTTCGGCCCTGGTCGCGGCGGCGGCGAACGCCCTGATCCTGATCGTCGACCCGACATCGCCCCTCGTGCTGGTGTTGCGCTTCATCACCGGCGCCTGCATCGCCGGCATCTATCCGGTCGGCATGAAGATCGCCGCCGGTTGGGCGAAAGGCGATCTCGGCCTTCTCGTCGGCCTTCTGGTGGCCGCGTTGACCTTCGGCTCCGCCATGCCCCATCTCGTCAACGGGCTGATCGTCGTCGACTGGCGCTGGACGATCGCCGTCACGTCGGTGCTGGCGGTCAGCGCCGCCGTCGCCATTCAGTTCGCCGGCACCGGACCGCTGATGACCGTCGGCGCCCGGTTCGATCCAAAATCCGCCCTGTGGGCCTGGAAGCTGCCGGCGCTGCGGCTCGCGAATCTCGGCTATTTCGGCCACATGTGGGAGCTCTACGCCGCCTGGGCGTGGCTCGGCGTGTTCCTAGACGCAAGCTTCCGTCTGGTTATGGACGAGGGTGCGGCGATCACCTGGTCCCGCCTCGCCACCTTCGCCACGATCGCATCGGGTGCCGCCGGGGCGTTCCTCGCCGGCATGCTCGCCGACCGGGTCGGGCGGACGATGGTGACGTCGGTCTCGATGGCGGTCAGCGGCCTCTGCGCCCTCACGGTCGGGCTGTTTTTCGGCGGCCCGCCGCTCCTCCTGATTGCCGTCTGCATCCTCTGGGGTGTGAGCATCATCGCCGACTCCGGGCAGTTCTCCGCCTCCGTGGCCGAGCTGTCCAACCGCTATCTGGTCGGCACGATGCTCACGTTGCAGACCGCCATCGGGTTCCTGCTGACCCTCGTGAGCATCCACCTGATGCCGGTCTTCGTGGACGTGCTCGGCTGGCGCTGGGCCTTCGCGCCCCTGGCTCTCGGGCCGCTATTGGGGATCTGGGCGATGCTCCGGCTCAGGGCCCATCCGGACGCGGTCAAGCTCGCCGGCGGCCGCCGATGAGCGGGTGAGGCATCTCGAAAGCGATGAGCGGGTTCGCCGATGCCCGTGCCGTCGTATCATCTGGCCCGTTCGACCGAGAGGAGCCACCCATGACCGACACCGCGTCCGACCTGCTCGTCCTGGCCCGCTGGGCGTTTGTTCAAGGGCCCGACGACACGGGGCCCCGCCGGATCGACGAGGCGGGTGTCCTGACCCGCGACGGGGTCGTCCGCGAAATCGGCCCGGCGGCGGACCTGCGCGCCCGCCATCCCCAGGCGACGGTGGTCGGCGACGGAAGCCAGGCGCTGCTGCCCGGCCTGATCAACGCGCACCATCACTCCAACGCCGTCACCCATATCCAGCACGGCATCGAGGACGGGGTGCTGGAGCCCTGGATCATGGGCAATCCCCGCATGCGCTGGACCGACCCTGGGCTCCGGACCCTGGTCGCCGCCGGACGGCTGCTGCAGACGGGCGTCACCGCCGTGGTCGACATGGCCTCGGTCGGCAACGCCTACCAGTCGGGCCGGGACGATCTGTCCGCGCGCCTGCACGCCTATGAGCAGAGCGGCCTGCGGGGCCATTTGGCGGGCGGAGTGAGCTTCCAGAGCCGATTGGTTCACCGCGAGGACGAGGCCTTCGTCGCCTCGCTGCCCGGCGATCTGGCGTCTCGGGTCCGGGCCCATTACCTGGATGCGGACAAAGGCGGGGACCGGGACTATCTCGACCTGATGGACGATCTGATCGCCGAGGCCGCGGACATGGCGCGGGCGCGGGTCTGGTACGGACCGCCGGGACCGCAATGGGTCGGGGACGATCTGATGGTGGCGATCGCCGACGCTGCCGCCCGTCACGATACCGGCATCCAGACCCATGTTCAGGAGAGCCTGTACGAGCGGCTGGAGGCGGAACGGGCCCTCGGCATGTCGATGACCGCGCATCTGAGCGCTCTCGGCGTGCTGTCGCCGCGTCTGTCCTTCGCCCATGCCGTCTGGTCCTCGGAGCGCGACGTGGAGATCCTGGCGGAGAGCGGCGCCGCGGTCTCGCACAACCCGAGTTCCAACCTGCGCCTGCGCTCCGGGGTGGCGCCGCTGAACGGTTTCCTCGGCGCCGGCGTCACCGTCGGGCTCGGCATGGACGGCACCACCCTCGGAGACGACGAGGACATGTTCGCCGAGCTGCGCCTCGCGCACCGTCTGCACCGCACGCCCAGGATCGGCGGCGCCGCGCCGACCCTGAATCAGAGCTTCGGCCTGGTGACGACCGGCGGCGCCAAGCTGCTGCGCCGGGACCACGAACTCGGCCGGATCGATGTCGGGATGGCGGCGGACATGGTGCTAGTCGACCTGGACCGGATCGGCTGGCCCTATGTCGCGCCGGAGGCCGACCCACTTGCCGTCGTGCTTCAGCGGGCCAAACAGGGCGACGTTCGCACCGTGCTGGTCGGCGGCGAGGTGGTGCTGCGCGACGGCTGGCCGACGCGGTTCGACCTCAGGGCTGCTGGCGCGGCGCTGGCGGAACAGGTTGCCGCAGTCGCCTACGATCAGGAGTTCGCCGAGCTCTTCGCGGCGCTGAAACCGCATATCGAGGCCTGGTATGCAGGCTGGGAGGTGCCGGAAATGCACCCCTGGATCGCCCACAATTCGAGACACTGAAAAGAACACCGAAAGGGAGAAGACGCATGGAACGGGCATTGGTGACCGGAGGGTCGCGCTCGATCGGCCGCGGGATCGTCGAGCGACTTGTCGAAGACGGGTACGAGGTCGTCATTCTCGACCGGGTCGAGCCCGATCCGCCGATCCAGACCCGATGGGTCGATGTCGACCTGATGGACACGGACGCGATCCACGCCGCCTTGGACGACGTGCTGAAGGACGGGCCGATCACTCGGGTCTGTCACAATGTCGGCCACGTCAAACCGGCGTTGCTAGACGACACCACGCTCGAGGATTTCGACGCGGTCATGGGGCTGAACGTGAAGCCGATCCTGACCATCACCAAACGGCTGGTCGAGGGGATGCGGGCCGAAGGCTTCGGGCGGATCGTCTCGATCTCCTCCCGCGCCGCCATGGGCAAGGAGCTGCGTACCGCCTACGCCGCGTCCAAGGCCGCGATCCACGGCATGACCCGAACCTGGGCGCTGGAACTCGCGCGGGATGGCGTCACCGTAAACGCCATCGGTCCGGGCAGCATCTCCACCCCGCTCTGGCACGCGGCCAATCCGCCGGAAGACCCGCGCACCCAGAAGATCATCGACGGCATTCCCGTCGGCCGCCTCGGCACGCCGGAGGATATCGCCAACGCCGTCAGCTTCTTCATGGACCGGCGGTCGGGATTCGTGACCGGCCAGGTCATGTATGTCTGCGGTGGGTTCACCGTGGGCTCGGCGGCTGCCGGGTCCTGACGGCGCGACACCCACCCAATAAGAAGAACGAGAGGAGGAAACCATGAACCTATCCAGGATGCTGGCGGCTCGGGAGACGGCCGGCGAGCCGGTCCGCGTCGGGATCATCGGCGCCGGAAAGTTCGGCGCCATGTACCTGTCCCAGGCCCGTCTGACGAAGGGTGTCCATATCCTTGGGATCGCAGACCTGAATCCGGCCCGGGCGAAGGACCAGCTCGCCTATATCGGCTGGGAACCCGAGCGCTACGCCGCCACCTCCTTCGACGACGCGCGCGCGCACCGCTCGACCTTCGTCACCGATGACGCGGAGGCGCTGATCCGCGCCGACGGTCTCGACGTGCTGATCGAGGCGACCGGCGATCCGGCGGCGGGTATCCGCCACTGCCTGATGGCGATCGAGAACGGCCGCCATGTGGTGATGGTGAATGTGGAGGCCGACGTGGTCGCCGGACCGCTGCTGGCGGCGAAGGCGGAGGCCGCCGGCGTCGTCTACAGCCTCGCCTGGGGCGACCAGCCGGCCCTGATCGCCGAGCATGTGGACTGGGCGCGGACCTGCGGCTTCAAGGTCGTCTGCGCCGGCAAGGGCACGCGCTACCTGCCGACCTACCACGCCTCCACGCCGGAGACCGTATGGGGCCATTTCGGGTTCTCCCAGGAACTGGTCGAGCGGGGGCGGATGAACCCGAAGATGTTCAACAGCTTCCTCGACGGCACCAAGTCCGGTATCGAGATGACGGCGGTCTGCAACGCCACCGGCCTGCTGCCGCAGCCGGACGGTCTCGGCTTTCCGCCGTCCTCGGGACCGGGCGTGGCGGAGGTCTGCAAGCCGGTCTCCGCGGGCGGGACGGTGACGCTGACCGACCCGGCGATCGGCACGACGGAGGTGATCTCCTCCCTCGACCGGCAGGGCAACGAGGTGCCGGAGCATATTCAGTTCGGCACCTATGTGGTCATCGAAGCGGAAACCGATTACGCGACCTACTGTTTCGAGGAGTACAGGATGCTCCCGGACAGCAGCTTCAGATACGCCGCACTCTATCGCCCGACCCACATGATCGGCCTGGAACTCGGTGTCTCTGTCGCCAGCGCGGCGCTGCGGGGCGAGCCGACCGGGTCGCCTGTCGCCTTCAACTCCGACGTGGTCGCCACGGCCAAGCGCGCCTTGAAGACCGGCGAGACCCTGGACGGGGAGGGCGGCTATTGCGTGTGGGGCAAGCAGACCCCGGCCGCCGCCTCCCTGTCTGAGGGCTACCTGCCGCTGGGGCTGGCCAGCGATGTGAAACTCAAGCGCGACGTGGCCGAGGGCGAGCGCCTGCGCTGGACCGATGTGGAGGTCGACGAGACCGCCCAGGCGGTGAAGATCCGCCGCGAGATGGAGGCGCGCTTCGCCCGCCCGAACACGAAGGCGGCGGAGTAGAGGCTATGCCGCCGGCAGCCAGCTCGGCCGCTCGTCGGCGTATTCCGGGCCTGGATTGCCGCGCACGGTGGTGCGCCACATAACCCGATCCACCGCGCCGCCGTCGAACCAGGTGGCGCTGTGGATGGTGCAGCGGTTGTCGTAGATCACCAGGTCGCCGGTCCGCCATTCCTGGACATAGGTGAAGGGCGCGCTGGTGAAGTGGCTCATGAGCTCGTAGACCAGTCTGGCGCCGTCGCCGTCCACGCCTTTTTCCATCCCGACGATCGGGCCCTCGATCCAGTCGAGCTGTCCCGACTCGCACAGGTACAGGGCCTTTTGTCCGGTGACCGGGTGGACGCGGACGATCGGCTGGGGCTGGGGCTGCTGCAGGGGACCGAGCGGCTTCGGCGTCTCGCCGGCACGCACGGCCAACTCGGCGCGGCCCGACCCCGGTTGGACATGCAGCGCCTCCACCCCCTCGATCCGCGCCTTCATATCGTCCGACAGGGCCTCATAGGCCGATATGCCGTCGGCGTAGAGGGTCTGGGCCTGGTCGATCGGCGCCGGTTGGACGCAGTAGAACAGGGAGATGTCGGGCGGCGGGCGACGGTAGCTCTGGTCGGTGTGCCAGCCCCGGCGGTGTGGGAACTGCACCGGCAGCTTGCCGTCGGCTGTCAGCGCCGGCTCCGGGCGCGCGGGCGGCCTCTGGTTCATCGGGGCCGCGTTGGAGACGACGAGGATCTCCGGCACCTCCTTGTGGACGCGGTCCAGGGTCATGCCGGTTTTGCGGTAGTCCTCGACCTCTGTACCGAACAGGCGCGACAGCCGTACGAGCTGGGCGGGGTCGCGGGCCATGCTGTCAAGACCAGTTAGGAGCATGAATCCGTGGCCATCATAGAACGCTTTCAGCAGTCTCTCCGCTTCGTCCTCCAGCGCCTCGATGACCTCCGCATCGGTTCCGGCATCCTTGATCCGCACATGCCGTCCGAACGTTGCACCGGCCAACGGTCTGAGGTCGAGCTTGGACATGGTGAGCCCTCGTTTCTTGGAACCGAGGGAAATTCTAGGGCAGTAACCTTGCCGCGACCCAGGGCTAAAATCGCGGTGCCGACCCCTGCGCGTATGCCTCAGAGGATCTCCAGCACGGCCTCGGGGGGACGGCCCATGGCGGCCTTGCCGTCCTTGGACACGATCGGGCGTTCGATCAGGATCGGGTTTTCCGCCATCGCCTTCACCAGGGCATCGCGGTCCAGTGTCGCGTCGTCCAGACCCAATTCCTTGTAAGGCGCTTCCTTTCGGCGCATGGCGTCGCGTGGTTCCAACGCCATGGCGGTCAGCAGCGCGTCCAACTCCTTGGCGCTCGGCGGGGTCTTCAGGTACTCCACGATTTCCGGCTCCACGCCGTTCTCCCGAAGCAGGGCGAGGGTCTGGCGCGACTTGGAGCAGCGCGGGTTGTGATAGATGCGGACGGTCATTTCTGTCTCCACAAGGGGGCCCGTCAGGGTAATGCGGGGGCGATCCCATACCAACGGTGTTCCGATGATGCCCCCCGGCCTGCCGATCGAAACAGAGCGCCTGATCCTGCGGCCCTGGCGGGAGAGCGACCTCGCCCCGTTCGCCGCGCTGAACGCGGACCCGGAGGTGATGGAGTTCTTTCCCGAGACCCTGGGCCGGGCTCAGAGCGACGCGCTCGCCCAGCGGGTCGGCGAGCGGATCGAGGCCGAGGGGTTCGGCTTTTTCGCCGTCGAGGTGAAGGGCGGGCCGGGCTTCATCGGCATGGTCGGTCCCAGCGTGCCGGGCTACGGCGCCGAGCTTCCCTGCGGGCCGTGCACCGAGGTCGGCTGGCGCCTGTCGCGCGCCGCCTGGGGCAAGGGCTACGCCAGCGAGGCGGCGGCGGCGTCGCTCGCCTTCGCGTTCGACGTTCTCGACCGCGATGAGGTGGTGGCCTTCACCGCTGTACAAAACGAACGCTCGCAGGCGGTGATGCGCCGCATCGGCATGACCCGGGACGAGAGCGGCGACTTCGACCACCCGCTGCTGCCCGAGGGCCATCGGCTGCTCCGGCACGTGCTGTATCGGATCTCCCGCGCCCGGTGGAAGGCGCTCAGGTCCCGGTGAAGCGCGGCTCCCGCTTCTCCAGAAACGCCCGCACGCCCTCGGCGTAGTCGTTGCCAAAACCGACCTCGCGCTGGATGTCGCGCTCGAGGGAAAGCTGGGTGTCCAGGTCGTTCGACATGGCGGCTCGGATCGCCCGGCGGGTGCGCTGGACCACGCGCGGTGAGAGCTTGGCCAGTTTGGCGGCGAGCGCCACGGCCTCGTCCTGGAGAGCGTCGTCGTCGTAGACCTTCCAGACCAGCCCCCAGCGCTCCGCCGTCTCGGCGTCCAGTGGGTCGGCGGTCAGCGCCAGCGCCAGCGCCCGGTTCTCGCCGATCAGCCGTGGCAGGTGGTGGGTGACGCCGGCGTCGGGGATCAGGCCGACGCGGCAGAAGCTGACGACGATCCGCGCGGACCGCGCGGCCAGGATGATGTCCCCGGCGAGCGCCACGCCCACCCCCGCACCGGCGGCGACGCCGTTGAGCGCGGTAATGACCGGCATCTCGATCTGGCGCAGGCGGCGGATCAGCGCGTTGTAGTACGTCTCGAGACCGGCCCCGAGGTCGCGGGTCGGCGGTCCGCTCTCGGGCGGCATGCGGGCGGAGAGGTCCTGGCCAGAACAGAAGGCGCGGTCGCCGGTCCCGGTTAGAATTAGCGCCTTGGCCGGGGTGTCGCCGCCGGAGATCTCGGCAACGGCGGCGCGCATCTCCTGGTGAACCTGCTCGTTCACGGCGTTGCGCTTGTCCGGCCGGTTGATCGACAGGCGGGCGACGTCGCCGATGCGCTCCAGGGTGATGGTCTCGAACGTCATGCTTCCTCCCGAGGACGGTTTTGCGCAGCAGCTTAGAGGGTTGCCGTCCGGGATAGAACGGTCGATGTCGCGCGCGACGGCAGGCCGCTACGGCCCCTTCAGGACCAGCCGCACGAACCCGGCATCGGAGCCGCCGCCGCCCCCGTGGTCGGAGCGCAACAGTTCGGTGAAGCCGGTGCGCCGGAAGTCGGCCGAGATCGGGTCCGGCAGAACCTCGTACATCGGCCGGTCCGGCGGCGGCGGGCCCTGGCGCAGGGCAAGGGAGACGATGCCGCCCGGCGTCAGCAGCCCGGCGACCGCGGCCACCGCCCGATCCCGGTCGGCGGGTGGGACATGCATCCACACCGCATTGATCAGGATGAAGGGGAAGCGTTCGCCGCGCCCCCGAACGGTCGCGAGATCGGGCAGGCGGTCGTCGATCCACTCCGCGTCCATGTCCGGGAACAGGGTGAGCGCCTGGGCCCGCATGCCGGCGGACGGTTCGACCGCGACCACGCGGTAGCCCTTGGCCTCGAAGGCGACCGCGTGGGCGCCGCTGCCGGCGCCGATGTCGAGCACTGGACCGGGCGGTGGCGGCAGCAGGGCGGCGTGGCGCTTGACCAGACGCTCGGCGGCGCCGGATCCGGCATAGCGGGGCGCCAGGGTTCCGGCCAGCCGGTCGTAATCGGCGATGGCGTCCTCGACGCTCGGACCGGCGCCGGCTTTATCCGCCATCGCGCTTCTTGCGCCACTCGGTGTAGCGGGCCTTGGCATCCTCGTCCGGCGGATAGATGCCGCGCAGCGGCTTGCCGCCCGCGACCTCGGAGTAGATGAACTCCTCGTGGATCTCCTGCTCGGAAGCATCGTTCGCCACTTCGTCGGCGAGATGCCGGGGAATCACGACCACGCCGTCTAGGTCGCCGACCAAAATGTCGCCCGGATAGACGGCGACGCCGCCGCAGGCGATCGGCTCGTTCAGCGTCTCGACCGCGTGATGCTTGATCAGGTTGGTCGGCGGCGAGGGATGGGAGTGATAGGCCGGGATGTCGTACTCGGCGATCTCGTAGCTGTCGCGCAGGCCGCCGTCGGTGACGACGCCCGCAGCGCCGCGCTTCATCAGCCGCGTGATCAGGATGTTGCCGGCCGAGGCCGCCGTCGCGTCGCCGCGGCTGTCCATCACCAGGACATGGCCTTCGGGACAGGTCTCGATCGCCTTGCGCTGCGGGTGGTCGTAGTCCTGGAACACCGACAGGTCGTCCAGATCCTCACGCGCGGGAATGTAGCGCAGGGTGAAGGCGGGGCCGACCATGTTGCGGTCGTGCGCCGTCGTCAGCCGCCCGACGCCCTGCATGAAGACGTTGCGGAAGCCGCGCTTGTACATCTGCGTCGTCAGGGTCGCGGTGCTGACCGTCGACAGCTTCTCGCGGGTCTCGGCTGACAGGGTTTCGGTGCTCATGGTGCCCCTCCCTCGGGCGTGTGTTCTAGTTGGCGCGATGGCACCACGCGGGCGAGGGGGAGGCAAGGGGCTGACGGCCACCGGCGCTGGTACCTCGTTCGCGATGGCTGGACAGCCGCCGGCGGTCGCATGAGACTCCGTCGGTTCAGCACGGGAGGATTGCATGGACTACCGCACGGTCGGCCGTTCCGGCCTGAAGGTCTCGCCGCTCTGCCTCGGCACCATGATGTTCGGCGGACCGACGCCCGAAGCCGAGAGTCGCGAGATCGTCGCCGCCGCGCGGGAGGCCGGGGTCAACTTCATCGATACCGCGGACGCCTATAACGGCGGGGCGAGCGAGGCGGTCGTCGGCCGAGCGATAGCGGCGGAGCGGGACTACTGGGTGCTGGCGACCAAGCTGGCCAATCCGCTCGGCGGCGATCCGAACCGGGGCGGGCTGTCGCGGCGATGGGTCCAGATGGCCTGCAACGCGTCCCTGAAGCGGCTCGGCACGGACGTGATCGACATCTACTACCTGCACAAGGAAGACCACGCGACGGCGCTGTCCGAGACGGTGATGGCGATCGCCGACCTGATGCGGGCCGGCAAGATCCGCTATTTCGGGGTGTCGAACTACCGCTCCTGGCGGGTCGCCGAGATCTGCCGGCTGTGCGACGAGATCGGCATCGACCGGCCCGTGGTCTCCCAGCCCTACTACAACGCCCTGAACCGCATGCCCGAGGTCGAACACCTGCCGGCCTGCGGCTATTACGGCCTCGGCGTCGTCCCCTACAGTCCGCTCGCTCGCGGTATCCTGACCGGTAAATACGCGCCGAACGTCGCGCCGGAAGAGGGGAGCCGCGCGGGGCGCCAGGACAAGCGGATGATGCAGACCGAATGGCGCCACGAGAGCCTGGAGATCGCCCAGAAGATCAAGGCCCATGCGGAAGCCAAGGGGGCGACGCCGATCGACCTCGCGGTGCAGTGGGTGCTGAATAACAGGCTGGTCACGGCGACCCTCGCCGGGCCGCGCACCATGGAGCAGTGGCGGGGCTATCTGAAGGCGCTGGACTACGCCTTCGGCGCCGAGGACGAGGCGCTGATCGACGATCTCGTGTCGCCCGGGCACCCGTCCACGCCGGGCTACAACGATCCGCAGTATCCGATCGAGGGGCGTGTCGCCCTGACCGGGTGAGCCGTCGGCTCAGTCGGCCGCCGCATCCGCCGGGCGGGCGACCTCTCCACCGGCCTTCGGCAGGGCGAAGGTGATCGCGACGGCCAGAGCCAGCAGGGCGGCGGACATGAACAGCGCACCCGGAAGTCCGGCCATCTGATAGAGCAGGCCGGACAGAAGGGTGCCCCCAAACCGGCCGATGGCGTTCGCCATGTAGTAGAACCCGACATTCAGCGCGATCCGGTCGGCATCGGAATAGGCGACGATCAGATAGGAATGCAGGGACGAGTTCAGCGCGAAGACGATACCGAACACGAAGAGTCCGCCGACCAGAACGATCACGTCCGTATTGGAAGGAAGGGTCAGGCCGGTGGTGGCCGACAGGGTGTCCATGGCGCCCGGCACGAAGGGAAGCGCGATGACGACCGGCAGGACCATGAGCACGGTCCCCCAGAGCTTGGTCAGGGTCGGCGCGCGCTCCGCCGCCCGGGCGCCGAGCAGCCTCGGCGTGATCGCCTGAACCATGCCGTAGCCGATCACCCAGGCCGCCATGAAGGAGCCGACCTGGTCGAAGCTCCACCCTAGTTGGTCGTAGAGGAAGATCGGCACACTGACGACGAACCAGACGTCGCGGGAGGCGAAGAGGAAAGCGCGGGCGGCCGAGAGGAGGTTGATTTCGCGGCTCTTCGAGAACAGGTCGCGGCCCGTGATCTTCTCCCGCGCCCGCCCCAGGTCGCCGCGCACCGTGACAAGCATGACGGCAAGAATGAGCCCGAGGCCGGCGGCCATGGCCCAGAGCGCCCAGACGAAGCCGATCGTGGAGAGCATGATCCCGCCGAGCAGGAACCCGATCCCCTTTAGCGCGTTCTTCGAGCCGGTCAGGACCGCGACCCATCTGAAGAGACCGCCCTGGTCGCCTGCCGCCACGACGAGTTTGACGGCCGATTTGGAGCTCATCTTCGTAAGGTCCTTGGCGATCCCCGACAGGGCCTGGGCGGCCATCACATAGGCGACGGAAACCGCCGCGATCCACTGCGGGTCCAACAGGGAGAGCATGGTCAGCGCCAGGATCTGCACCGCCAGGCCGAGGAACAGAGTCAGACGCAGCCCGAAGCGGGAGCCGATCCATCCCCCGAGGAAGTTCGTGACCACACCCATGGCCTCGTAGAGGAGGAACAGGAGCGCGATATCCAGGGGCGAGTAGCCGAGACGGTGGAAATGCAGCAGCACCAGCATGCGCAGGGCGCCGTCGGTGAGCGTGAACCCCCAGTAGGCGGCCGTGACGGCGGCGTAGTCCTTCAGGCTGGCCATGGGTCGCTCCCGGTCACGGCAGGGTCCGGGCGACTTTGCCGGCGAGTTCCATCATCCGGTTCATGTAACCCCACTCGTTGTCGTACCACGCGTAGATCTTCACCATGCGTCGGTCCACCACCATCGTCGACGGCGCATCGATCACGCAGGACCGGGGGTCGTTGACGAAATCGCAGGAGACGAGGGGCCGTTCCTCGACGCCGAGAATACCGTCGAGCGGACCGGTCGCCGCCTGCCGGAACAGGTCGTTGACCTCCTCCGCGGAGGTGTCGCGCCCGACGTCGAACACGCAGTCCGTCAGCGAGGCGTTCAGCAGCGGGACCCGCACCGCATGCCCGTTCAGTTTGCCCGTCAGTTCCGGGTAGATGAGCGTGATCGCGGTCGCGGAGCCGGTGGTCGTCGGGATCAGCGAGTTCAGGGCCGACCGGGACCGGCGCAGGTCCGTCTTCGGACGATCGGCGATCACCTGGGTGTTGGTGACGTCGTGGATCGTCGTCATGGTCCCGCGCTCGATCCCGAGCCCCTCGTGCAGGACCTTGACGACCGGGGCCAGGCAGTTCGTCGTGCAGGAGGCGGCCGTGACCACGTGATGGCGCTCCGGGTCGTACTGACCGTCGTTGATGCCCATGACCACGTTCAGGGCCGACGGGTCCTTGACCGGGGCCGAGACGATCACTTTTTTGACGCCGCGCTCGAAATACGGGCGCAGCGCGTCGACCGTCTTGAACTTGCCGGTGCACTCCAGCACCACGTCCACCGTGTCTCCCGACCACGGGATCTCCGCGGGCGTGGCGGCGCCGGAGAACGCGATACGCTGCCCATCGACGATGACCGCGTCCTGCTCATGGGCCATTGGGAGCGTCCAGCGGCCATGCACGCTGTCGAACTCCAGGAGATGGGCGATCGCATCGGGCCCCGCCGCCGTCTCGTTCACGGCGACGATGCGGTAGTCCGGGTTGTCGAACCCCGCCCGCAGACCCAGCAGGCCCATGCGGCCCATCCCGTTGATCGCGACCCGTACGGCCATCTCGCTTCTCCGTCTCCTGGCGGCCCCGGCTAGAGTGCCCGAACCACGATACAGCGCGGCGCAGCATGCTCTCGACACGAGATCGATTCAACGATACAATGATCATTGAAATGAAAGAGTCACAAGCGGTCCTGGCCTTGCTGGGCATTGCGCATGAGCATCGGATGCGGATCTTCAAAATGCTGATGGCTCAAGGTCCGTCGGGGTTGTCCTCGGGGGACGTGGCTTCGCGGCTCGGCGTTGGCCGCTCCAACGTGTCTTTCCATCTATCCAACATGGAGCGATCGGGCCTCCTCAGATCGCGTCGTGTTCACCGGAACAGATTCTACGCGGTGGATGTCGACGGCGTTCGCGATCTTCTCGTCTATCTGACGGAAGCCTGCTGCGACTGGAACCCGAAGGCCCGCGGGCCTCTGCTGAACGGTGCGGCGGCGGTGCCGGCCGAACAAGGAGACGAAGCATGAACGGTCGGTCTCGGTACAACGTTCTGTTCCTGTGCACAGGCAATTCCGCCCGCAGCATCATGGCCGAATGCGTGCTCCGGCGCCTCGATCCGGAGCGGTTCGAGGCATTCAGCGCGGGCAGTCATCCGAAGGGGCAGGTGCACCCCTATGCGATCGACCTTCTGAAGCGGCAGAACTACGGCACCGATCAGCTGCATTCGAAGGACTGGAGCGAGTTCGCGGCGCCCGGCGCGCCGGAAATGGACTTCGTCTTCACCGTGTGCGACAGCGCCGCCAAGGAGGTCTGCCCGGTCTGGCCGGGACAGCCGATGTCGGCGCATTGGCCCATCGTCGATCCGGTTCAAGCGGAGGGCAACGAGGCGGAGCGGCGCTTCGCTTTTGCCGAGGCCTTCCGCATGATCCACACCCGACTGTCGATCTTCGTCGCGCTGCCGATTAGCGGGCTGGACCGGCTGACCCTTAAACGGCGCCTGGACGAGATCGGCAGCAAGACAGCCGTCGCCGACCCGGCCTGACCTAGGTTGGTTGTGGCGCAGCTTCAGTCAGCTTCTTCCGCGCCAGGACCTGAGATCCTTAGAAAACGCATGAGATCAACGGGAAGATCATATCGGCTTAGGCCGAGACACATGGCTACGCGCCGATACTGAACCGACTCAATAACGAACGGCGCTCGGTCCGGTGCCTGAACTGCAGCTAGGTAGTGATCCATTGCGAGCAATGCGTATTCGAGGATCTTGTCAGTTTCGGCTTTCTCACCGATCAGTTGATGCATTCTGCCTTCATAGCAATGACCGAGAGTCAGGTAGATCGCCGACTCACTGACTGGCGATTGATCCAGGGCCGTCGCTTCGCGCGCTTGGTGTGCATACTGCAAAGCCGCCGCGTAGTCTCCCTTGTCCCTAAGGGCATCAATAAGATGTACGATGAGCCTCGGACTTTTCGGCGATTTCGTCAGGGCTTTTTTCGCAAACTCAAGTGCATGCTGTTCGCCATAGAGCTTGTGGAGCAGGTCGGTCAGGCGGGTGGTGAGGAGGTCATCGTCAGGGTACTCTTCCGCGCCTTGCCGCAATACGGCCTCTGCCCGGCTCTCATCGCCGATGGCGGTTAGCCAGTCGTAGACGCGAATGAAGGTCTGTCGGGTCCAGGAGGCTTGGTCAATATTCTCGAGCTTCGAGAAGTACTCGCGGCCGTTCTCCGGTGAGCCGACGCGTGTGGTCAGATGGATCGCCAGTCCTAGGTTGTCAGGGTCGGCTATGAAGCGGCCCGCATGAAAGGCGGTTTCAAGAGCTTTGAGTCCCCGATCCGGAAAACCGTTTCGGGCCAGAACCGTCGCCAGATTGAAGCTGTCGGAGGCGCTTCCAGGAAGGTTCAACTCGATACACCGGTCGGCGATCTCGATTGCCGTTGCTTGCTGTTTTCTAGTGAAGAGATCTCTCACAGCTTCATAAGCTAGACGCGTGTTTGAGATGTTGTCGACGTTGCCGTCGAAAGCGAAATGGTCTTCTGTGTTTTCAGAGTTCCAAGCCCCGCTGCTGGATTGACCGCGCCTGTTTGCTTCTTGAATCTCCGAAAACGCTTTGGCGAACTCATTGAGTGTGCCGTCGACAGCCTCTCTGACTCCCCGGACGGCCCCTTCGAGGTCCCCTCGGCTCTGGGTTAGAAAATCGGCAACGGTTTGATTGGTCTCTATCACCCGAGACCGAATTTCGGTTTGGATGTCTTCCTTTAAGGACCGTTCCCGGGTCTCAATGCTATCGCGTAGATGCCGTATCTCTTGATCATAGATTTGCAGCCGACGCATGCCCATGAATCCGAAAAGCGCCGACATCAGCACGACTGACAGTGGAAGAACGGTCAAGAGCAGGTTCTGGGTATTGCTGCTCGACGCCTCTGCGTTCTTCGTGATCGCCTCGATCACAGCGGGTTCTACAAGCTTTCCGGTCGCCAGAGACCTCAGAAAATCTACCTGCTCCGTGAAGAGCGGAAGGTGCGACGCCAAGGTGATTGCGGTGGCCAGCACTAAGATCATGATTGAGGCAACCGCAATCATGATCACCAGGAATCGGTCGTGTTTCGTCAGTTGACTATTAAAACTGTCGTCTGCCAATTGAGCCTCCCCAGCGACAATCGAGACGCGGAGAAGCGAAACAAATCTCTCCCTAAGCTTCAATAACTCTCTTGGTCAAATATGTGTGAGTTTACGCACTCTGCTGAACGCTCTTCTTCAGCATGCGCTTGCGCTCGTGCGGGTCGAGGAAGCGCTTGCGCAGGCGGATGCTCTTAGGCGTGACCTCGACCAGCTCGTCGTCCTCGATATAGGCGATGGCGCGCTCCAGAGTCATCCGGATCGGCGGGGTCAGGTCGAGGGCGTCGTCCTTGCCCGACGCGCGGAAGTTGGTGAGCTGCTTCGACTTCAGCGGGTTGACCTCGAGGTCCTGGCCCTTGTTGTGCTCGCCCAGCACCATGCCGGAATAGACCTTGTCGCCCGGGGAGACCATGAGCGGCCCGCGCTCCTCCAGGTTCTGAAGCGCGTAGGCGACGGCCTCGCCCTGTTCCATCGACACCAGAACGCCGGCGCGGCGGCCGGGGATCGGGCCCTTGTAGGGGGCGTAGCCCTGAAACACCCGGTTCATGATGCCGGTGCCGCGGGTCGCGGTCAGGAACTCGCCGTGATAGCCGATCAGGCCGCGGGCCGGGGCGCTGAACACCAGGCGCTGCTTGCCGCCGCCGGAGGGCTTCATCTCCAGCAGCTCGCCTTTGCGCTGGGTGATCGCCTCGATCACGGCGCCCGAGAACTCCTCGTCCACGTCGACATAGACCTCGTCGATCGGCTCCTGGCGCTGACCGGACTCGGGATCGGTCTTGAGCAGCACGCGCGGGCGGCTGATGGAGAGCTCGAATCCTTCCCGGCGCATCTGCTCGATCAGCACCGCGAGCTGTAGCTCGCCGCGGCCGGAGACTTCGAACGCGTCCTTGTCCTCCGTCTCCTTGACCCGGATGGCCACGTTGCCCTCGGCCTCGCGGAACAGGCGGTCGTGGATCAGGCGGGAGGTCACCTTGTCGCCCTCGCGCCCGGCGAGCGGGCTGTCGTTGACCGCGAAGGTGACGGCGATGGTCGACGGATCGATCGGGTTGGCCGGCAGCGGCGCCTCGACCTCGGGCGCGCAGAGGGTGTCGGCCACGGTCGCCTCGGAGAAGCCGGCGAGGGCGACGATGTCTCCGGCGGAGGCCTCCTCGAGCGGGGTCCGCTCCAGTCCGCGGAAGGCGAGGATCTTCGACACCCGCGCCCGCTCCAGCTCTTTGCCGGTGCGCGACAGGGCCTTGAGGTGCGTGTTCGGCTTGATCTTTCCGGACTGGATGCGCCCGGTCAGGATCCGGCCGAGATAGGGGTCGCTCTCCACGGTGGTCGCCAGCATCGAGAACGGCTCGTCCGGCTCGACCGTGGGCTCCGGCACATGGGCGACGATGCGCTCGAACAGGACGGACATGTCGCTGCCCGGCGCGTCCGGGGTCTCGGAGGCCCAGCCCATCTTGGCGGAGGAGAACAGCGTCGGGAAATCGAGCTGATGCTCGTCGGCGCCGAGGGCCGCGAACAGGTCGAACACCTCGTCCTGGACCTCGTAGGCGCGCTGCTCCGGCTTATCGACCTTGTTGACCACGACGATCGGGCGCAGGCCGAGGGCGAGCGCCTTGCCGAGCACGAACTTGGTCTGGGGCATCGGGCCTTCCGACGCGTCGACCAGCAGCAGGGCACCGTCGACCATGGTCAAGATACGCTCGACCTCACCGCCGAAATCGGCGTGGCCCGGCGTGTCTACGATGTTGATCCGCGTGCCCTTCCAGTCGACCGAGGTGCACTTGGCGAGAATGGTGATCCCGCGCTCCCGCTCGATGTCGTTGCTGTCCATCATCCGCTCGGCGGTCTGCTGGTTCTCGCGGAACGTGCCGGACTGCTTCAGGAGCACATCGACGAGGGTCGTTTTGCCATGGTCGACATGCGCGATGATCGCGATATTACGGAGCGACATTTTGGGGGCCACCAAAGTTAGGATGGCCGGAAAATAGCGATCTTTTGCTGCGCTGCAAGATTTACTGTCGGGAATTCCGCAGAATTAAGCGGCCCGTGTCTTTTCGGCGGGGCGCGCGGAGGGGGATGGGCGCCCTCCGCGACCCGCGTCAGTCCTTGACCACCATCGGTCTTGGGAAGTCGTAGAAACACTCCGCGCCGGTCTCGGTGATCAGGAAGCATTCCGAGATCTCGATCCCGCAATCGTCCAACATCAGGCCGGGAATCATGTGGAAGGTCATGTTCGGCTGGATCTCGGTCCTGTCGCCCGGGCGCAGGCTCATGGTGTGCTCGCCCCAGTCCGGCGGGTAGTTCAGGCCGACCGAGTAGCCGATCCGGCTTTCCTTCTCGAATCCGGATTTGGCGAGTTCGCGGCGCCAGGCGGCCTCCACGTCCTCGCAGGTCGCGCCCGGTTTGGCGGCGTCCAGGGCGGCGGCGATGCCGTCGCAGATAACCGCGCTGGCGTCGGCCAGCTTCTGCGGCGGCTTGCCGAGGGAGACCGTGCGGGCCATCGGGCAGTGGTAGCGCCGACGCACGCCGGCCAGCTCGAGGATCGTGGCCTCGCCACCCTTGAACGGGGCATCCGACCAGGTGAGGTGCGGGGTGGAGGCGCCGACCCCGGAGGGCAGCATCGGGACGATGGACGGATAGTCGCCACCGATCCCGTCGACGCCGCGGATCGCGGTGTCGTAGATCCGGGCGACCGCATCGCACTGTCGCACGCCGGGCTGAACCGCCTCGATGCCGATGCGCATGGTCTCCGCGATGATCGTCGCCGCCTCGCGCATGTACGCGATCTCCGCCGGCGACTTGATGGAGCGCACCCAGTTCACGACGTTGTTGCCGTTGGCGAAGCGGGCGTTCGGCAGGCCCTTCTTCAGATGCTCGTAGGCCATCGGCGAGAAGTAGTAGCTGTCCATTTCCAGGCCGACGGTGCCGCCGTCGATCCCGCGCCGGGCCATCTCGCCGGCCACCCAGTCCATTGGGTGGCGATCCGGCTGCTGCACGAAGTGGTCGGGGAAACCGAGGATGTTGCCGTGCCGCAGATGGGTCGTGACCTTGCCCGCATTGGCGTCCATGCCCCGGACGATCAGGACCGGCTCGTCCAGCGTCAGCGCCACCAGCAGGCATTGCGGCGTGTAGAACGACCAGCCGTCGTAGCCGGTCAGGTAGCACATGTTCGCGGGTTCGGTGACGACGAGGGTGTCGATGCCCGCCTTCTCCATGGAGGCGCGGACGGCGTCCTGTCGGGCGGTGTACTCGGCGTGGGAGAAGGCGGGTGAGGTCATCGGTCAGCCAAGCTCCATCTCGGGCAGGGGGACGATCTCGATCCCGGCCGCCTCGATCCCTGCGCGGACCTGGCTGGCTACTGCCACAGCGGTGGGGCCGTCGCCGTGCACGCAGATGGAGTGAACCACGGCCGGCACACGCTTGCCGGAAGTCGAGACGATCTCCTGGTCCCGGATCATATTCACGACCCGCTCGGCGGCCTCCTCCGGGTCGTGGACCATGGCATTCGGTTGGCTGCGTGGGGTCAGATTGCCGTCGTCGTCATAGGTGCGGTCGGCGAACACTTCCGAGGCATAGGTCAACCCCATGTCCTGAGCGACGTCGATCATCTTGCTGCCGGTGGGCGCGAGGAAGATCAGCGACGGATCCACCGCCTTGATCGCCCGGCCGATGGCCTGGGCCCAGTCGAGCTCGACGGCGCAGATGTTGCCGAGCGCGCCGTGGGTCTTCACATGGGTCACCTTCATGCCGTTGGCGGTCGCCATCGCCTGGAGGGCGCCGATCTGGTAGCAGACCATGCGTTCCACATCGTCGGTGTTCATCTGGATGCGGCGCCGCCCGAAGCCCCAGAGGTCGTTGAAGCCGGGATGGGCGCCGACCGAGACGCCGCGCTCCTTCGACTGCTTGCAGACCCGGTCCATCACGTTCCAGTCGCCGCCGTGGAAGCCGCAGGCCACGTTGGCCGACTTGATGACCTTCAGCATCTCGCCGTCGTTGCCGATGTCGTAGTCGCCGAAGCCTTCGCCCATGTCGGCGTTGAGATTGACCTTGCGCGCCATCGCGAACTCATCCTACGGAAGTGAATACTGCCCCGAGTTAACACCGCACGAACGGACAGGTCCATGCCCCCAGCAGACGCCGCCGACGCCGCAGCCGAGCCGCGCTTTCTCGCGGCCGGCGATACTGCCCTGGTGGTCGAGTTCGGAACCGTCGTCGACCGTGCGATCAATCGCCGGGTCACCAGCCTGGGACGGGCGTTGCGGGATGCGGATCTGGCCGGAATCGTCGATCTTGTGCCGACCTTCCGCTCGCTCATGGTGCATTTCGATCCGACGGTGATCCGCCGGGCCGAGATCGAGGAGCGGGTGACGGCTCTGCTGCCCGATCTGAGCGAGGAGGGGGGCACCGGTCGCCTCTGGCGGGTACCGACGCTCTACGGCGGCGAATACGGACCCGACCTGCAGGATGTGGCCGAGCGCACAGGCCTCTCGCCGGAAAGGGTGGTCGAGATCCATGCCGGCGGGACCTACGAGTGCTACATGATGGGGTTCATGCCGGGGCTCGGCTATCTCGGCATCCTGCCGGACGAGCTTGCCCTGCCGCGCCGCACGGAGCCGCGGGTGCGGGTACCCGGTGGGTCGGTGTCGATCGCCACCAACCTGACCAACATCTACACCAAGGAGTCGCCGGGCGGCTGGCACCTCCTGGGGCGCACCCCGATCGAGCTCTTCGACCTGCGACGCGATGAACCGATCCTCCTGAACGCCGGGGACAGCGTGCAATTCTACGAGATCGACGAGGCGACCTACCGCGAGATGCGGGCACGGGCCGACGAGGGCGACCCGGTGATCGAACCGCAGGACGCGGGAGCGGTCTCATGACCGGCCTGCGCGTCGTCAATGCCGGTTTCGCGCCGACCATCCAGGATCTCGGCCGCCCTCACGTCCAGCATCTGGGCGTCCCGCCGTCGGGCGCGCTCGACCCGGTGGCGCTCGCCATCGCCAACGCCCTGGTCGGCAACGAGGCCGGCGCGGCGGCCCTGGAGTTGCGCGTGATGGGGCCGACGCTCGAGGTCGAGGCGGAGTCGGTCAGGGTGGCCCTGGTCGGCACGGTGGCGGCCCTGGAGGTGCAGGGCGAGCGGGGCGGTCCGGTCGAAGCCAACCGCTCCGTGCGGTTCTCCCGCGGGACGAAGTTTCGGATCGGCGGGCTGTCCGACACCGGCGTCGCCTATCTCGCCGTCGAGGGCGGGATCGACGTGCCCGAGGTCTACGGCTCCCGCGCGACCTATACCCGCTCGCATATCGGCGGCATCGACGGCCGGGCCGTCCGGGACGGCGACCTGCTGCCGGTGGCGCTGAACGCGGTGGGCGAGCGCAGCGAGATGAAGTGTGCCGATCTCGACTGGGCGAAGGCGCAGGGCCCGATCCGGGTCGTCCTTGGACCGCAGGACGACTTCTTCTCGGCGGAGAGCATCGCCGGCCTGTTCTCGCAGACCTACACCTGCACCCGCGAG
Organism: Thalassobaculaceae bacterium; assembly: GCA_040223655.1. Classification (GTDB taxonomy): domain Bacteria; phylum Pseudomonadota; class Alphaproteobacteria; order Thalassobaculales; family Thalassobaculaceae; genus Thalassobaculum. The sequence continues at coordinate 129,203 of JAVKFT010000016.1, forward strand.
GCTGACCGCATGGGCATCCGCCTGGACGGCCCGGCGCTCGAGCACGTCAAGGGCCACGATATCGTCTCCGATGGGATCGTGACCGGCGCGATCCAGGTGCCGGGCAACGGCATGCCGATCCTGCTGCTGGCCGATCACCAGACGACCGGCGGCTACCCCAAGGTCGGCACGGTGATCTCCGCCGACATCCCTCGGCTCGGCCGGATGCGCCCGGGCGACGAGATCCGCTTCGAGGAGATCACGGTGGAGGCGGCAGAAGCGGCGCGCGCCGATCTCGAGGCGGCTGTGGCCCGGGTGATCGACCGGTTCGAGCGGGCCGGCGCCTGGCTCGACGAGGCGGCCCTCTACCGGGAAAACCTGGTCAGCGGCGTCGTCGGCCCGATGGATTGAGCGCCGGAAAGACCGGATCACTCAGCCTTGACGAAGCGCCAGATGCCGTCGTCGCCGAGTACCCGCTCCAGTCGGCCCTCGTCGACGAGATAGTTCAGGTGGGCGAGGGATTCGCCGATGGCGAAGCGGCTCTGGTGGGCGTCGAGCTGACGCTTGAACATCTGGTACATGACGTCGGCCGCCGTCGCCGGCTCGCCGCAGACCTCCAGCGCCAGATCGAAGCGCTCGTGGTGGTGCGCGATCAGATCGGCCCGGCGCTCATGCAGCCGCCGGTACGGCCGGTCATGGGACGGCAGGACGAGGATGTCAGGCTCCATGTAGTCGAGGGAGTCGAGGAAGCGAATGTAGTCCGCCAGCGGGTTCCCCTCCGGTTCGTGCCACCAGACCGAGACGTTCGGCGAGATCCGCGGCAGCAGGAAGTCGCCGCCTAGCACCAGGTTGTCGTCCGGGCAGTACAGGCAGACATGCTCCGGCGAGTGACCGCCGGCGAGGATCGGAACCCAGGTCCGGCCACCGATCAGCAGGGCGCTGTCGTCGCTGATCCGACGGTAGATCGGCGGGACCGGCGACACCAGGGAGTGGAAATGGTTGCCGAGCTCGCGCAGCTCGTCGACCAGCATGTCGTTCAGGCCGGCACGCCGGTAGAAATTCGGCGCGTATTGCTGGAACTGCTCGTCGGCTTCGGCCCTGTTCACCCGGGCCGAGAGCCATTCGGTCCGGCTCATCCAGAGGGGGGCCCCGGTGCGCTCCTGCAGCCAGCCGGCATTGCCGACGTGATCCGGGTGGAAATGGGTGACGATGATCTGCGAGATCGGCTTGCCCTGGAGCTCGTTCGCCAGCACCAGCTCCCACAGATCCTGGGTCGGCTTCAGCGCGGCGCCGGTATCGACCAGCACCCAGCCCTGATCGCCGTCGTCGAGCAGGAAGAGGTTCACATGGTCGAGGGCGAAGGGCAGCGGCATTCGGATCCAGCGGATCCCGGACACCACGTCCATGGCGGTTCCCGGCTCGGGCAGGGTCTCGCCGTAAATGTAATCGACGTCGGTTTTCATGGGCGGCGACGGTAACCGGATTCGGCGGCGGCGCAAGATGCGCGATGACGCCTACAGCTCCCGCTTGCCGATCAGGCGCATGCGGATCCACTTGGACAGGGTGTCGATCAGCGCCACGGTCAGCAGAATCAGCAGGATGATGAACGCCGCCTGGTCCCAATACTGCACCTTCATCCGTTCGGAGAGCTGCATGCCGATGCCGCCGGCACCAACGATCCCCAGAATCGTCGCCGATCGGGTGTTGCTCTCGAACCAGTAGAGCGACAGGGAGAGAAAGACCGGCATGACCTGGGGCAGGAACCCGAAGCGGTAGCCCTGCATGCGGCCGGCGCCCGTGGACCGCACGCCCTCGACGGGTTTGCGGTCGATGTTCTCCACCGCCTCGGAATAGAGCTTCGACAGGGTGCCGGTATCGCTGACGATGATCGACAGCACGCCGGCGAGCGGGCCGAGACCGACGGCGCGGACGAAAACCAGCGCCCAGATCAGCGTATCGACCCCGCGCAGCAGGTCGAGGAAGCGGCGGACGACATGGTGGATGATCCGGTTCGGCACCACGTTCTTGGCGGCGATGAAACCGAAGACCAGCGCGAAGATCGACGCGATGGTGGTGCCGAGCAGGGCCATGCCGACGGTTTCGCCGAGGCCGATCAGGATGCCGGTGAAGTCCCAGGACAGGAAGTCGTTCCAGATCACCATGCTGTAGAGCACGTGGCCCATCTTGTGCAGCCCGCCGAACAGGCGTTCGAAGGTGATCTCGAACGCCCAGACGCAGAAGGCGAAGTAGGCGATGGCGCCGACGAACAGGGCGCGTCGCCCCCAGACCACCCGGGAGCTCTCGTGGAAGACCTCGGGAAAGCGTTCGGCCGCGGCGCGGATGTCGGCGTCGGTGATGCCGTTCATGCCAGGTTCTCCCGGACCAGGTTCTCGCGGCCGATGAAGCGGTGGCGGACGCGTTCGGAGATCAGGTCGACGCAGGTCACGGTGGCGACGATCAGCAGGACCAGCGCGCTGACCTCTTCGTAGAAGTTGAAGTTGATGACGTAGTAGAGCTCCTGGCCGATCCCGCCGCCGCCGACGAAGCCGATGATCGAAGAGGCGCGGATGTTGATCTCGAACCGGAGCAGCGTGTAGCTCACGAAGTTCGGCAGGACCTGGGGCAGGACGCCGTGGCGGATCTCGTCGAACCAAGATCCGCCCGAGGCGCGGATGCCCTCCATCGGCTTGGTGTCGATGTTCTCGTTGACCTCGGAGAACAGTTTGCCGAGTGCGCCCGCCGAGTGGATGGCGATCGCGACGATGCCGGCCAGCGGGCCGATGCCGAACGCCCACACGAAGGCGATGGCGAAGATGACTTCGGGGACGCCGCGGCAGAATTCCATGTAGCGGCGGCAGACGAAATAGATCCAGCCGGTGGGGGCCAGGTTGCGGCTGGCCGGAAAGCACAGGATGAGCCCGCCGAACGCGCCGAAGATCGTCGCGAACAGCGCCATGTTGATCGTCTCGGCCAGGAGCTGAACGTATTTCGGGAGGTTGAAATACCAGTAGGCGACGGAGCCTTCGGTCTTGCTGTCCGCGAAGAGAAGGGCGGGGTCCAGCACCGGCAGGATGTCGTAGATGTAGTCGCCGATCTTCGGCACCCCTGCGGCGAGCCTGTCGGGAAAGAAGTTCGAGATATAGACGGCGGCGGCAAGGGCCATGACGAAGAGACCGCCGTACAGCACGGTCGCGGTCAGACGGGACCGCTCGAGCTCGGCGCGGTGACGTTCGAAGACGTCGACCGGATCGCGGCCCGCCGGGATCTGGAAGCTCTTCTGATCGGCCTGAGAGGAGCCCACGGCACCGCCCTCCGCTGCGTTGGACGAGAAACGGGCGGAGGACCTCGGCCCTCCGCCCGCCCGGATGGTGCCGTCAGCCGCGGCGCGCGGCCTGCAGCTCGCGGCGCATCTCGATGATCGGCTTGTAGAAGTCGTGGCCGACCGGCTGGAAGCTGTTGAACTCGCCGCCGGCGATCGCCTGGGCGCATTCCCGGTCCTCCAGCGGCAGGCTGACCAGGATGCCGCGCATCAGATCCTTGAGTTCCTGGGGAACGTTCTTGCGGATGACCCGGGGGCCGTTGGTGATCAGGTTCGACTTCCAGATGATCCGGATGTCGTCCATGTCGAGCGCGCCCTTGTCGACCATCTTGCGCAGGTTGCCGCGCGAGTAGCCTTCCGCCTTCTCGCCGACACCCGAGGTCCAGGTGACGCCGGCGTCGTACTGGTTGTTCAGCACGGCGACCACGGCCTGCTCGTGACCGCCGCCGAAGCCGGTCTTGGAGAAGAACTCAGCCGGCGCGTAGCCCTGGCTCTTCAGCTCGTAGGCCGGAACCAGATAACCGGAGGTCGAGTTCGGATCGGCGAAGGCCAGGGTCTTGCCCTTCAGATCGTCCAGCGACTTGTAGGGGCTGTCGGCGCGGACATACATCACCGAGTAGTAGCCGAGGGAGCCGTCGACCTGCTCGGTCGTGACCAGCGGCTCGACCGCGTCGGGGTCCTGAATGTCGATGCCGGCATAGCCGGAGGAACCGAGACCGGCGTATTCCAGGTTGCCGGAGATCAGACCCTGCATGACGCCGGCGTAGTCGGAGGCCGGATAGAGCTCGACCGGCACGTCCAGGCGGGCCTGAAGATGCTCCTTAAAGCACGCGTAGTTCTTCAGGCGGTCGGCTTCGTTCTCGCCGCCCAGGATGCCGACGCGGAAAACCGGGATGTCCTTGCGCCAGTCGTCGGCGGCCAGGGTCTCGGTGGCGGTGGTGGCCGCCAGGGCCGCCATACCGGCGGCGGCGAGCAGAATGCGACGTGCGATCATTGCCTTGTCTCCTTGAACGCGGGTGCGTTTGGGGCTTTGCGTAGGTTGCGGTCTTAAGAGGATCGTCAGGCGACCGCGGCCGGGCGCGGATCGGCCCCGTTCTGGGACGATCCGAGGGAGGTGGACGTGACGCTTTCGCTCAGCGCCTCGTCGATGCCGTCGACGCCGTAAATCTCGCGGGCGGCGTCGGTGGTGAGCGCGTCCGGTGCGCCGTCGAACACCACCCGACCGCCCTGCATGCCGACGATGCGGTCGCAGTATGTGCGGGCGGTGTCGAGGGTGTGCAGGTTGCAGATCACCGTGATCCCCTCTTCGCGGTTGATGACGCGCAAGGCGTCCATCACCACGGCCGCGTTTCGGGGGTCGAGGGAGGCAATCGGCTCGTCGGCCAGCAGGATGCGCGGCTCCTGCATCAAAGCGCGGGCGATGGCGACGCGCTGCTGCTGTCCGCCGGAGAGCGTGTCGGCGCGCTGGAGCGCCGCCTGCGCCATGTCGAGGCGGTCGAGCGCCCTGATCGCCATGGCCCGTTCGGCTGGCGAGAACCGCTTGAGCATGCTGTCGAGGAAGCCGTGATAGTTCAGACGGCCGAGCAGAACGTTGGTGATGACGTCGAGCCGGTTCACCAGGTTGAACTGCTGGAAGATCATGGAGCAGCGCGCCCGCCAGGCCATCAGCTCCCGGCCCTTGAGGGTGCTGACCTCCAGGTCCTCGAACGTCACGCTTCCGCCGGTCGGCTCCGCCAGCCGGTTGATCAGCCGCAGTAGGGTGGACTTGCCGGCGCCGGACCGTCCGATCACGCCGACCATCTGGCCGTTCGGGATCTTCAGGGAAACGTCGTCGACGGCCCGCACCGAACCGAAATGCTTGTCGAGGTGCCGGATATGCAGCATGGCGCGCTCCGCAATAGTAAACGGCGGTCACCGCTGCGCCGGGCTGGCGATCGAACGGCGGCCACGCATTTCCGTTGTGTTCGCAGCGCTAGCTACGCCCGGCGGGCAAAACCCCCATGACTCTGAAGTGAAGATTCGGAGACCTCACCGTGACGCTTCGGTGACGCCGATCAGTCGGTGAGGGATTCCGCCGTTCTGAGCGCGTGGAGGAAGCGTGCGACCGCGGTCTCCACCGTGCCGTCGTTCACGACATCGAAGACATGCGGCCCCGAGACCGGGACGGCGGCGGCCCGGGCGACCCGCGCGTCGATCTGCTCGGCGGTTTCGCGGCCGCGCGCTGAGAGCCGGGCCCGCAGCATGGCTTCCGGTACGGACAGGTTCACCACGGCGGTTGGGGGAAACCGGTCCCGCGCCTCGCCGATCACCGAGCGGGAGACATTCACTACGACGGAGGTCCCGGCGGCAAGGACATCGCCGATCTCGGCCGGGACACCGTAGAATAGCGAATGCGCGCCCCAGGCAAGCGCGTAGTCCCCGGCGGCGCGGCGGCGGTCTAACGTGGCGGTGTCGACCGGATTGTGCTTTTCGCCGCCGGCATCGGCCGGCCGGGTGATATCGCGGGTAGGGAAATGGAAGCGCGGGTCGTCGGCAAGCGCCGACTTGGCCGCGTCGATGAGGGTGTCCTTTCCCGATCCCGACGGGCCGACGACGAGGATCAGGGTGCCCCGGTTTTCCGCGCGGTCGGCTTTGTTCGGGTCAGACATCGTATTTGTCGGCGAAGGCTTCGGCGTCGAGCGACCGGAAATCCGCCATGCGGGCGCCGAGCTCGTCGTGGCTCCAGTCCCACCAGGCGATCCGGCGCAGTTTCTCCTCGACGGCCTCGGAAACCCGGCGGCGCAGCACCCGCGCGGGATTCCCGACGACGACCGTATAGGCAGGCACGTCCTTGGTGACGATGGCGCCCGAGCCGACGATGGCACCGTCCCCCACGCTCACCCCGGCCATGATCACCGCGCCGTGCCCGATCCAGGTGTCGTGCCCGATGGTGCAGTGGTGCGACCGGCGCCAGTCGAAGAAGTCGCCGTCGTCTTCCCCGAAGCCGTACATGTCAGCCCGGTACATGAAATGGTGCAGGCTGGCGCGCCAGTGGGGGTGGTTCCCCGGGTTGATACGGGTGTGGGAGGCGATGTTCGAGAACTTGCCTACGGTGGTGTAGATGATCTGGCTGTCGGAGACGACGTAGCTGTAGTCGCCGAAACCGCTCTCCACGACGCTCGTGCGGGCGCCGACTTCGGTCCAGGCGCCGAAGGTGCTCTCGACCACATGGGCGTCCGGATGGATGAGCGGACCGTCGGCCTTGAGAGTCTTCCTGTCTGGCTGCGGACCGGCCATCACAGCACCTGCACCCCTTCGCGCCACACCCGGCGCACCGCGGGCACACTGTCCCCGAGCCGGCGGAACCGGACGAGATCGGCCCGTTTGCCCGCCGCGATCCGGCCCCGGTCGTCCATGGAGACCATATCGGCGGGATTGCGGGTCACGGTCGCCAGCGCCTGCGGCAACGCGATGCCGTGCTGGGCGTTGAGCAGAAGCGCGCCGTGCAGCAGGCTCGCCGGCACGTAGTCGCTCGAGAGCGCATCGAGCAACCCTTCTTCCGCCAATTCTCCCGCCGATACGTTGCCGGAATGGGAGCCGCCGCGGACCACGTTCGGCCCGCCCATGATGGTGCGCATCCCCTTCGCGTTCGCCGCGCGGGCGGCCTCCAGGGTTGTCGGGAACTCGCTGATGGTCAGGCCCATCGCGACCGCTTCCTCGACATGGTCGACGGTGGCGTCGTCGTGGCTGGCGATCGGGTGGCCGGCGTCCCGCGCCATCTGGACCAGCGCCTTGCGGTGCTTGTCCGAATAGAGCGCCTGGGCTTCCTTGCGGTCGATGATCATCTGCTCGAAGGCGGCATCGTCCAGGTGGTGGCGGCCTTTGTAGTAGACCCGCAGCTTCTCCAGGTTCACGAACTGGCGCTGGCCCGGCGTGTGGTCCATCAGCGAGACAAGCCGGACCAGCGGATCCGCCTTGAAGGGCTCGAACAGGGTCAGGACGTCCTTGTGCGCCACCTCGCAGCGCATGTGCAGATGGTGGTCGGCACGCAGCAGGCCCTCGGCGCGGAAGCTGTGGATCGCCTCGGAGGATTCTCGTACCAGGTGATCACGCACGTCCTCGCTTAGGGTACCGCCGACGGCGATGGCATCCAGGACCGTCGTAATGCCCGACGCGACGACCTGGGCATCGTGCGCGAGCAGGGCCGAGGAGGTCGGCCAGTGCACCTTGGGGCGCGGCTGGACGTGCTTCTCCAGATTGTCGGTGTGCAGCTCCACGAGGCCGGGGCAGAGATAGTCGCCTTCCAGATCCTCGGCCTCCGCCGTGCCGCTCGTCCCGGTGCTCACGTCGGCGATACGCCCATTCTCGATACGCACCGTCCCGCGGATCACCTCGTCATCGAGGACGATCTGCGCGTTGGTCAGCGTCAGTGCCGGGCTCATGCGGCCTCCCTTGCGCCGGTGACGTCGTAGGATCGGGAGCCGACCGCCGAGCGGACTTCGGCGTCGTGGAAGATCCCGATGATCGCCGCGCCGCGGGCTTTCGCCTCGTTCACCAGCTCGACCACGGTCTCGCGGTTGTCCTTGTCGAGCGAGGCGGTGGGCTCGTCCAGGAGCAGGATCGGGTAGTCCTGAACGAAGGTCATCGCGATGTTCACCCGCTGCTGTTCGCCGCCGGAAAAGGTCGCCGGCGGGAGCGACCAGAGCGCTTCGGGGATGCGCAGCCGCGTCAGCATGGTGGCGGCGCGCTGGCGGGCGGCGTCCTCGGTGAGACCCTGGCCGATCAGCGGCTCGCTGACCAGGTCGAGGGTGGCGACCCGGGGGATCACCCGAAGGAACTGGCTGACATAGCCGAGCGTGTGCCGGCGGATCTCCATGATCTGGTAGGGCTGGGCAGCGCAGAGATCGACCCAGGCCGCCCCGTGGCGCACGAAGATCGAGCCCGCCTGGGGCTTGTAGTTGGCGTAGAGCGAGCGCAGCAGCGTCGATTTGCCGGCGCCCGACGGTCCGGCGAGGATGACGCATTCACCCTGGCGGGCGGTGAGCTCGACCTTCTCGAAGACGTCGATTCTCACCCCGCCCTGGTTGTGCAGGATGAAGTGTTTGGCGAGGCCCTGGGCGTGAAGCATCGCGGTGTCGTCTAGATCGGTCATCACATCTGCTCTGCGCGGTCACACGGGAAGGATCGAGGAGACGAGGAGCTGGGTGTAGGGGTGCTGCGGATCGTCGAGCACCTGGTCCGTCAGGCCGCTCTCCACCACGCTGCCGCCCTTCATCACCATCAGCCGGTGGGACAGCAGCCGAACCACGCCGAGGTCGTGGGTCACGATCACGCAGGCGATGCCCAGCGTGCGCACCAGCCCCCGGATCAGGTCGAGCAGGCGGGCCTGCACCGACACGTCGAGGCCGGACGTCGGCTCGTCCATGAAAACCAGCCGCGGCTTGGTCACCAGATTGCGGGCGATCTGCAGGCGCTGCTGCATGCCGCCGGAGAACGTGTGCGGCATGTCGTCGATCCGACCGACATCCATCTCGACCCGCTCCAGCCAGTCGACCGCCTCCGAGCGAATATGCCCGTAGTTGCGGTCGCCGATCGCCATCAGCCGCTCGCCCACGTTCGCGCCGGCGGAAACCCGCATGCGCAGGCCGTCCCGAGCGTTCTGATAGACGATCCCCCAGTCGGTGCGCATGAGCAGTCGGCGGCGCGCCTCGCTCATGCGGAACAGGTCGATCAGACCGGCGTCCCGCGTCTGGTATTCGACGGACCCCTCGCTCGGCTCCATCTGGCCGGAAATGCACTTCAGCAGGGTGGTCTTGCCGGAGCCGGACTCGCCGACGATGCCGAGAACCTCTCCCGGATACAGGTCGAACCCAACGTCGCGGCAGCCGATGTGTGGGCCGTAGCGATGGGTGAGGCCTCGGACCTGAAGCAGGGGCGACGGCCGGCTGAAGGGGGCTTCGGCGTTCATGACGCGTCTCCGTCGGCGGTGCGGTCTGTCGGGATCTCGTGGCGGGCGGCGTAGGACGGATCGCCGCCGTCCCCCCGGTGGCCGGCGGCGCGGCGCTGCTCGCAGTAGTCGCTGTCGGAGCAGACGTACATCTTGCCGCCCTTGTCGTCGGTCACGACCTCGTCGAGATAGCTGTCCTCCGCGCCGCAGAGGGCGCAGCACTGCTCCCAGCTCTCGATGGTGAAGGGGTGGTCCTCAAAATCGAGCGACTTAACCTCGGCATAGGGCGGCACCGCGTAGATCCGTTTCTCGCGCCCGGCCCCGAACAGCTGCAGGGCCGGCATCCGATCCATCTTCGGGTTGTCGAACTTCGGGATCGGGCTCGGCGACATGACGTAGCGGCCGTTCACCCTGACCGGGTAGTTGTAGGATTTGGTGATGCGGCCGAACTTGGCGATGTCCTCGTACAGGCTGACATGCATGGCGCCGTATTCCTCCAGCGCGTGCATCTTGCGGGTTTCGGCCTCGCGCGGCTCAAGCCAGCGCAGCGGCTCCGGAATCGGCACCTGGTAGACCAGGATCTGTTCCTCGGTCAGCGGCGTCTCGGGGATGCGGTGGCGGGTCTGGATCACCGAAGCCTCCGGCGTGCGCTCGGTCGTGGCCACGCCCGCGGTCTTGGCGAAGAAACTGCGTATGTTGACGGCGTTGGTCGTGTCGTCGGCCCCCTGGTCGATGACCTTGAGGGTGTCGTCCGGCCCGATCACGGCGGCGGTCACCTGGATTCCGCCCGTTCCCCAGCCATAGGGCAGCGGCATCTCCCGCGAGCCGAACGGCACTTGATAGCCGGGGACCGCCACGCCCTTGAGGATCGCGCGGCGGATCATCCGCTTCGTCTGCTCGTCCAGATAAGCGAAGTTGTAGCCGGTCGCCGTGCGGGCGTCGGTCGCCCGACCGTCGGATCCGGCGGTGCGGTTGGGATGGTCGATCACGTCAGCCATGGTTCTCGCCCTCACTCGGCCGCGTCGGGGACATCGTCCCCGGTCTGTTGCTCGAACGCTTTTCGCAGGGCGCGCACGGTGACCAGCTCCGCCTGGAAATCGACGTAGTGCGGCAGCTTCAGATGCTGCACGAAGCCCGACGCCTCGACGTTGTCGGAATGCGCCATGACGAATTCCTCGTCCTGGGCAGGGGCGTCGATCGGCTCGTCGAACTCCCGCGCCCGGAGCGCCCGGTCGACCAGGGCCATGGACATTGCCTTGCGTTCGCCATGGCCGAAGGTCAGGCCGTAGCCCTGGGTGAACTGCGGCGGCTGGCTGGCCGAACCCTTGAACTGGTTGATCATCTGACACTCAGTGACCGTGATTTCGCCGATTTCGATGGGGAACCCGATCTCCTCCGGGGCGAATTCGACCGTCACCTCGCCCATGCGGATCTCTCCGGCGAAGGGATGGTTGTTGCCGTAGCCGCGCTGGGTCGAATAGCCCAGCGCCAGCAGGAAGCCCTCGTCGCCACGGGCCAGGTTCTGCAGCCGGGCCGCCCGGTCCGCCGGGTAGCGCGGCGAATTTCGGGTCAGATCGAAGACCGGTGCGTCGTCGCCGTCCGGCTGCTCCGTTTCGATCAGACCCTCGTGGTTGAGAATGTCCGTCACCCGGGGCATGCCGTTCTCAACCGGCGCATCGGCGATCTCGGCAGCCGGCCGGGTGTCGCCCGCGGCCAGCGCGAAATCGAGAAGGCGATGGGTGTAGTCGAAACTCGGCCCCAGCACCTGGCCGCCCGGCAGGTCCTTGTAAGTGGCCGAAATCCGACGCCGCACCGACATTGCGGCGGTGTCGATCGGCTCGCTGTCTCCGAAGCGGGGCAGGGTGGTGCGGTAGGCGCGAAGCAGAAAGATCGCCTCCTGCAGATCCCCGCGTGCTTGCTTGATCGCCAGCGCCGCGAGTTCCGGATCGTACAGCGACCCTTCGGTCATGACCCGGTCGACGGCTAGGCTCATCTGCTCGCGGATCTGATCGAGGGAGATGTCGGGCACCTTCGGATCGCCCCGGCGTTCTTCGGCGAGCAGTTTCTGCGAGTTCTCGATGGCTTTCTCGCCACCCTTGACGGCGACATACATGGCTCAGCCCTCCTGCTCGGTGACGGCGGTGGTCCGCGGCAGGGCCGCCAGGGTTGTGCCGGCGACCAGAATCAGGTCGATGCCGCAGGGAAACAGCACCCCGTTCTCGGCCCATTCGCGCCAGACGCCGCCGCGCATGCCCTGAACGGACAGGCTATGGCTCTTCTCGATGCCCGGCCCGCGCAGCGTGAGATCCGGGTCGGCGGCAAGACCCTTGGTCTGGACGATGACCGTCGTCGAGGTCTCCGGATAGGCGTCATCGCCGATCGCGAAGCCGTCCAGCGCCGGAAGTTTGCTCGCCGACGCGATCGCGAAGGCCGCTTTCGACCGGTCGTCCACGAGCGTGCAGCCGCAGTGGAACTTCAGGAAGGTCTCCACGGCGTGGGATTTCAGGTCCGGCGCGATCCAGAGCGGGGTGTCCTGGTCGACCAGGGCCAGGCAGACAGCGGCCGACGCGGGAGCCAGCGGGGCCGGCACGTCGTCGAGAAGGGAGACGCTCTGCATCCGGCCCGGCCGCGCCATGGCGTCGAGCACGGCCCGGAACACCGCCTGGGAGTCGAGCACCGGATCGCGGAACCCCGGTTTGATATCGGTCATCGCCGCCATGATCAGCTCTCCCGGACCAGCGTGAAGAAGTCGACCTTCGTCGATGCCGCCTTGCGCCCCCGCTCGCGCGTCGTCTCTTCCTGACGCAGGCAGAGCGGTGCGATTAGCGCGCGCTCCAGCGCTTCTCGGCGCGACGGAGTCTGCATGATGGCGTCGACCACGGCGGCGAGCTCCGCGTGCCGGGTGTCGCGGCCCATGACATATCCGAAGCCCACCGCGCCGTAGTCGAGCCGGACGGCGCACCGCGTGACGGTCACCTCGCCGATGTTGAAGCGAGCCCCGGTGCCGCCGGCACGACCCCGCGCCATCACCATGCCGACCTCCGGAGCGCGGATCACGGTCCAGGACGGTTTCGAAGGAAGATTGTTCCAGAGAGCTTCGAGGTCGCCGAAGGGCGCCTTGGCGAGCGCCGACATCCAGCGCTGGCGGGCGCGACGCTCGGCGCTTTGTTCGGGAGAGCAGGCGGTGGAGCGTTTCGTGGCCATCGACGAATACCTGATTTGTCTAGACATCCAGACTTATTGAACGCAATATGTTCAAGATTCGTGCGGCTGTAAAGGCGCCGACCGTTAACATTTTGTGACGAGGGCAATCGATTGGGCGCGATCGATCGGGAGTCCGGTCTGGCCGTCTGGCGGCAGATCGAGGAAACGCTTGCGGAGGAAATCCGCGACCGACGTTGGGAGGAGGGGCAGCGTCTCCCGACCGAGGCGGAGCTCTCGGCACGGTTCCGCGTGAACCGTCATACCCTGCGCCGGGCGATCGGCGCCCTGGTCGACCGCGGTCTGGTCCGGGTCGAGCAGGGGCGGGGCGCCTTCGTGCGCGAAAACGTCCTCGAGTATCTGGTCGGCCGCCGGACCCGGTTCACCGAGAACGTGGTGCGTGCCAACCGGTCTCCGGGCGGCCGGCTGCTGTCGCTGAAGCGGATCCGGGCGCCGAAAGCGACGGCGGGGCCGCTCAGGCTGGCGGCAGGGACCGCGCTGCTCCAGGCGGAGACGGTGGGCGAGGTTGACGGCCGGCCGCTCTCCTATGCGACCCATTGGTTCCCGGCGAAACGGTTTCCCGATTTCGCCGACGTTTATGAAGACAGCCACTCCATCACCCGGGTCATGGAGCATCACGGCATCGCGGACTACGCGCGCGCCGTCACCAAAGTAACCGGGCGCTTGCCGGATGTCGCCGAGGCGGAGATCCTCGGCCAGCCACGCAACCGGCCGATCCTATTCGTCGAGGCGATCAACGTGGACCCCGACGGCGTGCCGGTCCAGTTGACCAACGCCAGATACGCCGCCGACCGCTTCCAGATGGTGTTCGAGACCGTGCCGGACGGCGCGGGATATTTCGAGCCTGTTTGAAAAATTCTCAACAAACACATTTTCTTGCGTAGACTATGAGTGATTGTGTAGGCGGCACCTCCTATCCGCCAAGATTTTCCGAAGGCGCTCATAGAGAGGGAGGGCGCGGTTGGCCTTCGACCCGAGCAACGTTGACTGGAAGCTCGCCGATACCATCAGGAAGCACGTCAATTTCCTGAACAACTTCGGTGACGGCAAGCGCGCCGACCTGCGCGGCCAGCAGCACAAGGGCGCGTTGCTCAACGGCGTCGATCTGCGTCGCGCGCTGATCACCAACGCCGATTTCCGCGGGGCCCAGTTCGTCGGCGCCAATCTCTCCGAAGCGTCGCTCTCCGGCACCCAGCTGCGGGCGGCGGATCTGACCGGTGCCAAGCTCATCAAGACAGATTTCCGCGGAGCCGACCTGGAGCAGGCACGGCTCGCGTCGGCCGATCTCACCGACGCGGATTTTCGGACCACGAAGATCGGGGCGCGCAAGGGCGAGGAGACAGTCACGAATCTCGGCGGCGCCGACCTCGACGGCGTGCGGGCCATCCGCACCAATCTCGGCCGCGCCAACATGATGGGCGTCACCGCGCGGGGGGCCCATTTCGACGGGTGCGCCCTGGATGCGGCGAACCTCAAGGGGGCGGTGCTGACGAGCGCCACATTCGAGAATTCCAGCCTGCGCGGCGCCAACCTTCAGGACGTCAACTTCGCCGACGCCCGCCTGGCGAACACCGATCTCAGCGGCGCGGATCTGCGGTCCTGCCATCTGGACGGCGCCGACATGTCCGGCGCCGATCTGTCCGACTGCGTGATCGCCAGCGACATGGACGCGCTGGAAGCCGATGTGCGCGAGCTGCTGGTCCGTCACTTCGCCTGGATCAGCTCCGGCGGCCGCAAGGGGGAGCCCGCGGATTTCTCGGGTCGGGACCTCGGCGGCGTCAACTTCTCCGGCGCCGATCTGTCCGCCGCCGATTTCACCGGGGCGAACCTGGCCGGGGCCGACCTCAGGCGGTGCTCATTCCGTTTCACCAAGTTCGCAACGGCGAGCCTTGAGGGTGCGCAGATCCAGCGCAGCGACCTGCGGGGGGCGAATTTCAAGAACGCCATCCTCAACCAGGCGAATTTCCAGGCGGCGGTGCTCACGCCGATGCGGATCATGGACCCGCGCACCGGCGAGGAGAAGGGGATCTGGCCGGCTGACCTGAGCGGTGCCCAGGCCGTGGGCGCGAACTTCCAGCGGGTCGATTTCACCGCCGCGAGCCTGGCGGACGCCGACCTGGACGGCAGCGATCTGGCGCATGCACAACTGGCCGACTGCAATCTCGACGGCACGAAGCTCGACAACGCCAATCTCGACAAGGCCCGGATGCCGACGACCGACGCGCCGGCGGAAGACCCCAATACGGCAGCGGCCGACGCCGGGTGACGTCGGCCGCGCCGATCAGGTAGAGGGGCCGTGCGGGGTTACGGCTGGGTGTAGGCGGTCTTTACCGTCGTGTAGAACTCCGCCGCGTAGCGACCCTGTTCGCGGGGGCCGTAGCTGGACCCCTTCCGACCGCCGAACGGCACGTGATAGTCGACCCCGGCGGTCGGCAGGTTGACCATCACCATGCCCGCTTCGGCGTTGCGCTTGTAGTCGCTGGCGAACTTCAGGGACGTGGTGGCGATGCCGGACGACAGGCCGAAGCTGGTGTCGTTGGCGACGGCCAGTGCCTCTTCGTAGTCCTTCACCCGGATGACCGAGGCCACCGGACCGAAGATCTCCTCGCGGTTGATCCGCATGTCGTTGCTGGTCTCGGTGAACAGGGCGGGCTTCATGTAGTAGCCGTCCTTGGAGAGTGTGAGCCGGTCGCCGCCGATGACCTTGGCGCCTTCCTTCCGGCCGATCTCGATGTAGTCCATATCCTGCTTGAGCTGGTTTTCGTCGACGACCGGACCGATCTCCGTGCCCTCTGCGAGCGCATCGTCCACCTTCAGCGTCCCGATCCGGTCGGACATCGCCTTGACGAAGGCGTCGTGGATGCCCTCGGTGACGATCAGGCGCGACGAGGCCGTGCAGCGCTGGCCGGTGGAGAAGAACGCGCTGTTCACCGCGCAGTTCACCGCCACGTTCAGGTCGGCGTCGTCCAGCACCACGAAGGGGTTCTTGCCGCCCAGCTCGAGCTGAACCTTGGCCAGGCGCCCGGCGCAGGTCGCCGCCACGTGCTTGCCGGTGTCGACCGACCCCGTGAAGCTGATCGCGCCGATCGGATCGGCGTTGAGAATGGCTTCGCCGACGACCGAACCCCGGCCCATGACCAGATTGAACACGCCTTCCGGCAGGCCGGCGCGGGACAGGATCTCGGCCAGCGCCCAGGCGCAGCCGGGGACGAGGTCGGCCGGCTTGAAGACCACGCAGTTGCCGTAGGCGAGGGCCGGCGCGATCTTCCAGGCCGGGATGGCGATCGGGAAGTTCCAGGGCGTGATGATGCCGACGATCCCGACCGGCTCACGCGTGATCTCGACCTCGACGCCGGGGCGCACGCTCGCGAGCTTCTCGCCCTGGATGCGCAGCGCCTCGCCGGCGAAGAACTTGAAGATCTGCGCCGCGCGGGTCGCCTCGCCGATGCCTTCCGGCAGGGTCTTGCCCTCTTCACGCGACAGCAGGCGGCCGAGTTCTTCGCGCCGGGCCATGATCTCGTTGCCGACGAATTCCAGAACGTCGTAGCGCTGCTGCGGCGTCGAGCGGTTCCAGCCGTATGCGGCGGCCTTGGCCGCGTCGACAGCGGCGGCTACGCCCGCGGCATCCGCCTGCGCGTAGCTGCCGATGACGTCGCTCAGGTCGGACGGATTGACGTTGTCCTTCGCGGAGGCACCGTCGGTCCATTTGCCGCCGATGTAGTTCTGCTGCACGCCCATGGGCTTTCTCCCTTCAGGGTTCGGAAGCGAATTGCCGACTGACGTAACCCTCCGGCCGGACCCATGCAAGCCGTCCTCTACGTTGCATTGCAGCGATGAGCATGGTTACCCTGGCGTTAACAGATATCGTGCAACGGTAAGGTGCCTGAAGACGCATCGCCGTTCGCGAGACCGCGCACCCGCGTTGGGCTCTACCGTTTGAAAGAGGGGAAAATCTCATGAAGTCAATCAGATACGCCGGCGTGCTGGGCGCCTGCCTGGCTGCCGCGCTCGTCGCCGCGGCGCCGGCCGCCGCCAAGGACACCGTCTCGCTCGGCGTTGTCGCATTTCTTTCCGGCCCCGCCGCCGGACCCTATGGCGTACCGGGTCGCAACGGCGCCGAGATGATCATCGAGGCCATCAACAACGGAACGCTGCCCGCGCCCTACAACAGCAAGGGATTCGCCGGCGCGACCGTGACGGCCGACTATATCGACGAGGCCGGCGGGAACACCAAGCAGGTCTCGGAGTATCGCAACCTCGTGCAGAAGCGCGATGTGGACGCGGTCGTCGGCTACGTGTCGTCCGGATCCTGCGCGGCCATCGCGCCCGTGGCCGAAGAGCTGCAGAAGCTGACGGTGATGGCGGTCTGCGGCACGCCCCGGATCTTCGAGGAAGCGCCCCGGCAGTTCGTCTTCCGCACCATGAGCCACGCCACGGCGGACAACATCGCGGCCGCGCACTACGTGAAGGAAATGATGCCGGATGTGAAATCCGTCACCGGGATCAACCAGAACTACGCCTGGGGCCAGGACAGCTGGCGCGACTTCACCCTGGCGATGAACAACGTGATGCCGGACGTGTCGGTGTCGGATAAGCCGCAGTTCCCGAAGATCTTCGCCGGCCAGTACGGTTCGGAGATCTCCGCGCTGTCGCTGGACGGTGCCGAGCTGGTGCACTCCTCCTTCTGGGGCGGTGATCTGGAGGCCTTCATCCTGCAGGCGACGCCGCGCGGTTTCTTCCGGCAGAAGAAGGTCGTGCTGACGGTCGGCGGCGTGAGCGCCTACCGTCTCGGTAAGCGCCTGCCCGACGGTGTGGCCATCGGCAGCCGCGGTCCGTACGGCATTCTGGTGCGCGATCGCGAGACGCCGCTGAACACCTGGTTCGTGGAGACCTACGAGAAGGCCTATGGCGGCTATCCGTCGGGTGCTGCGTACCAGTACGCCCAGGCGATCCTGGCCACCAAGATCGCCTACGACAAGGCGGGCGAGGCGGCGGGCGGCTTCCCGTCCCAGCAGCAGGTCGTCGACGCCTTCAAGGGCCTTGAGTTCGACAGTTTCGCGGCGCCGGTGAAGATGGCGCTCGGCGGCGGCCATCAGGCGATCACCGAGCACACCTACGGCACCGTCAAATGGGACGCGGACGCCGGCGAACTTACTGTGACCGATGTCAAGGTCTACCCGGCCGAGTGCGTGATGCCGCCGGACGGTCAGACCAGCGTCGAGTGGATCGAGAACGGCATGCCGGGCGCCAAGTGCTGATCCTCGGACGGCGCTGATCCCCTACCGCAGTCGAACCCGTCCGGGTGACGGCGCCATGCGCCGTCACCCGGGCGGTCGATCCGTTTCCCCCTTGTCGCCCGCTTGGAGCCGTGTCCCCTGGCGGGCCGGGAAAGCCGCATGGATTTAGCACTTACGATCCTGGTCGAAGGCTTGGGCTACGCCTCGTATCTCTTCATCGTCTCGCTTGGGCTGACGATCATCTTCGGCGTGCTGAAGATCCTGAACGTGGCGCACGGGGCATTCTTCGCCTGGGGCGCCTACGCCTGCGCCTTTCTGATCGGCGAGTTTTCGACGATGGGGATCTCGGATCTCGGGACGATGATCGCCATCCCGATCGCCGCCCTGGTGATCGGCGTGGTTCTCGGCTCGGCGATCGAGCGCACCATCATCCGCAATCTCTACGGCCGCGATGAGGTCATCATCGTGCTGGCGACCTTCGGCCTGTTCCTCGTGCTCGAGGACGTCATCCTCCTGGTCTTCGGCGTTGACCCGTACTTCGCCTACCAGCCGACCCTGGCCATTCCCGGGGTCCAGATCGGCGGCATCTATCAGGACGGTTACAAGCTCACCATGATCGCGCTCAGCATCGTGGTCGGGCTGGTCTCCTGGGTGGTGCTCAACCGCACCCACTGGGGCAAGGTCGTCTCCGCCATCATCTTCGACAGCGAACTCGCGGTCGCCATGGGCGTGAACGTCCGGCGGGTGTTCTTCGTGGTGTTCCTGGCGGGCGCCGTGCTCGGCGCGCTGGGCGGCGCCTATATCGCCCCGACGATCTCGGTCTCCCCCGGCTTCGGGGTGGAGGTGATCGTTCTCTCCTTCGCGGTCGTCGTCATCGGCGGGATGGGTAGTATCGGGGGGGCCGCCATTGGCGCGCTGATGGTGGGCCTGTTGCGGGCCTATGCGGTGCTGCAGTGGCCCGAGATCGAGCTGTTCGTGGTCTACGCGGTCATGGCGGCCGTGCTGATCTTCCGGCCCGAGGGGCTGTTCGCTCCGGCCAAAGCGCGCAAGATCTGAGGGGCGTGCGATGACACAGTTCATGGACCGGACCGTCACCGGCCTCACGGTCGGCTTTGCTCTCGTCGCCGCGCTCGGCGTTCTCGTGCTGCCGGACTGGCTGATGAGCCAGATCCTGATCGCCTTCTCCCGTGCGCTCGCCGTGCTCGGTCTGCTGGTCCTGTGGCGCACGGGGCTCATTTCGTTCGGCCACGCGCTCTATTTCGGGCTCGGCGCCTATACCGTGGCGATGCTGGGCAAGACCTTCGGCATCACGGAGGTGCTCGTCACCCTGCCGGCAGCGGCCCTGGTCGCGTCGGCGGTCGGCTTCGCCCTCGGATTCATCATCCGCAAGTATCGGGAAATCTTCTTCGCCATGCTCAACCTGGCCTTCTCCATGGTGCTGTTCGGCATCCTGGTGAAGACCGAGGCGCTCGGCTCGACCGACGGGTTCAGCGTCGAGCAGCCTACCTTCTTCGGCGTCGGCACCGATGACTCCACCGTCAAGCTCACGGCGCTTTTCCTCGCGATCTGCCTGATCGGCTGGATCTCGGCGGTCCTGGTTCACCGCTACCTCGGCTCGGTCCTCGGCAGCCTGACGACGGCGGTACGCGACAACGAGATTCGAGTCGAATATCTCGGCTACTCGGTGGCCGGAGCGATCCACGGCAAATACGTGATGTCGGCGGCGCTCACCGGTCTGGCCGGCGGATTCACGGCCCTGGCGCTGGGGCAGGTCGACCCCGAGTCGATGGTCAACTGGACGGTGTCCGGCGAACTGGTCTTCGTGACGGTCCTTGCCGGCCCGGGCAGCGTCGCCGCGCCGTTCATCGGCTCCCTCGTCTTCGAGCTGCTGCGGACCTATGCCTTCGAGCTGGTGCCCTACGCCTGGCAGCTCATCGTCGGCGGCACGCTGCTCCTGGTCATCTTCTTCTTGCCGGGCGGTCTCTGGTCGCTGATCTCCAGGATCGGTCGGCGGCGCGCCTCCGGGCAGCCGGATACCGGCGCAGGGGAGACCGGCCGATGAGCGTCATTCTTGAGGCGAGCAGCCTCAACAAGACCTTCGGCGCCGTGACGGCGGCCAAGGACATCAACGTCGCCGTCGCAAAGGACGAGATCGTCGGCATCATCGGCGCGAACGGTGCCGGCAAGACGACCTTCGTGAACATGGTGACGGGTTGGCTGCCGCCGACCTCGGGCACGATCCGCTTCGACGGGCGGGACATCACCGGGCTCGCGCCGCGACGGATCACCCGCCTCGGCATCTGTCGGTCGTTTCAGGTCGCCCAGGTCTTCATGACCGCCACGGTCTTCGAGAACCTGATGATCGCGCTCGGCATCGCCGACAGCCATGGGCTCGGCGTGCTGCGGCCGCTGCGCGTCGCGGATCGGGAGGCGCGGGCCGACGCGATCCTGAAGCGCTATCGGATCCACGAGTATCGCGACCAGGTCGCGAGCACTCTGTCCCAGGGCATCCGCAAGCTGCTCGATATCGCCATGGCCATGGTGGCGAAGCCGAAGATCCTGCTGCTGGACGAGCCCACCTCGGGCATCTCCGTCGAGGAGAAGTTCGGTCTGATGGACATCGTCATGACGGCGCTCAGGGAGGACGGCGTGACCGTGCTGTTCGTCGAGCACGACATGGAGATCGTCGAACGCTATGTCGGACGGGTCCTCGCCTTCTACCAGGGCGAGATCATCTGCGACGCATCGCCTGCCGAGGCCCTGGCGGACCCGAAGGTGATCGAATACGTGATCGGCGACGAGCCGCAGGGCCGGAAGATGCGGGAGCGCGCCGGCGGTCTGTCGCAGGATGGCCCGATGGGCGTTGATCAGGGGGAGACCGGGGATGCTTGACGTTCAGGGGCTCGACGTCGACATCGGTCCGATCCCGATCCTCAGGCAGGTATCGCTGCGGGTTCCGACGGGAGCCATGTGCGGGCTGATCGGCCGCAACGGCGCCGGAAAGACGACGTTCATGCGCAGCGTCATGGGCATGCTGAAGGCCTCGGCCGGGACCATCGGGTTCGATCACCACGATCTGGTCAAGGTCGCCGACTTTAAGCGTGCGCATTTCGGAATTGGTTACATGCCGGAAGACCGCAAGCTGGTGCCGGCCCTGACCGCCGAGGAGAACATCCTGCTGCCGGTCTGGTCGACCCGGACCCCCGACGCCGAGGATCGGCTGGCCTGGGTCTACCGCCTGATCCCCGAGGCTGAGGAATTCCGCGCCCGTCCGTCCACCAGCCTGTCCGGCGGCCAGCAGAAGCTGGTGGCCCTGGCCCGGGCCCTGATGGTCGGTGAAAGGCTGCTCCTCCTGGACGAGCCGACCGAGGGAATAGCCCCCGTTCTCGCGCGGCGGATGGTCGATGTTCTATCGGATTTGAAACAAGAGGGGTTGTCGGTGCTCATCGCCGAGTCCAACGATACACATCTGCACGGCCTGCTGGACCGCAGTTACGTGATCGAGCGCGGGAGCGTGCAGGAACAGGGATGAACCAAGAAGACCTCAAGGGTCTCAGGGAGGCTGCGATGTCGAGAACGGGGTACAGACTCCGCCACATCGTCGACCGGCTCGACCCCGGATCGAAATTCTTCGAGCCGCTGCCGGCGCTTAACCGGGTGCTGTACTGCCACGAGGGCTCGTTCTCGGTGGTCGGCCGGGATGAGGAGACGATCGGCGAGGACCGCGCGTGGTTCGGTGCCGAGGCGGTCGAGGTGCGCGCCGGCGACGACGGGGCGGTGATCTGGCGCTACGAGCTTGCCGAGGATGACTCGCCTGCCAAGCTGGCCGCAGGCACCGGCGTGACATCCGTCCTGACGCTCGAATCACAGCTCGACGGACCCGATCCGGCGGGCGACTGGATCCTGCGCTGCGACGCGGTGAAGTTCCCGCTCGGCGGGCAGGCGTTTCCGCATGTCCACCAGGGGCCGGGCATCCGGTGCCTGCGCGAAGGGCGGATCCGCATCGAGACGGGCGGAAAGGCGACGGAATACCGGCCGGGCGAAGCCTGGTTCGAGCCGGGCCCCGAACCGGTCGTCGCCAAGGCCTGTTCCGAGGAGTGCACCAAGTTCGTCCGCGTCATGGTGCTGCCTGCCGAACTGCGTGGTAAGAGCTCGATCCAGTACGTGAACCCGGACGATATCGATAAACCCAAGTCACAGCGGTACCAGCATTATGTCGACGAACCCATCGAGCACTGAGCAGCGACGCAACGCCGGCAAGATCGGCGGACACATCCTGGTCGAGAGCCTGCGCGCCCACGGCGCCGACCTGGCCTTCGCCGTTCCGGGCGAGAGCTATCTCGCCGTGCTCGACGGTCTGGTCGATGCGCCCGAGATCAAGACGATCGTCTGCCGGCAGGAGGGCGGCGCCGCGATGATGGCCGAGGCCTACGGCAAGCTGACCGGCAAGCCCGGCATCTGCATGGTCACCCGCGGTCCCGGGGCCACGAACGCGAGCGCCGGCGTCCACATCGCCATGCAGGACAGCACGCCGATGATCCTGCTGGTCGGACAGGTCGGCCGCGAGATGTTCGACCGCGAGGCGTTCCAGGAGCTCGACTACCGCCGCATGTTCGGTCAGATGGCCAAGTGGGTGGCGCAGATCGACGATCCGGCCCGGATTCCCGAGTATGTCAGCCGCGCCTTCCACGTCGCCACCTCCGGCCGTCCGGGGCCGGTCGTGCTGGCGCTGCCGGAGGACATGCTGACCGAGCGGGCCGAGACCGGCGACTTCGATCCCTACAAGCGGACCGAGCCCCATGTGGGCGCGGAGGACATGGGCCGGTTCCGGGACCTGCTGGCCAAGGCGCGTAAGCCGCTGGTGATCGTCGGTGGCGGCGGCTGGGACGACGGCGTCGCCGCCGATCTCGCGCGGTTCGCCGAAGCCAACGACCTGCCGGTCGGCGCGTCGTTCCGGTGCCAGGACTACCTCGACAACCGGCACCTCAACTATGTCGGCCATGTCGGTATCGGCATCGACCCGAAGCTCGGCGCCCGGGTGCGCGAGTCCGATCTGCTGATCGTCGTCGGCTCCCGTCTCGGTGAGATGACGACGAGCGGCTACTCGCTGCTCGACATCCCACGGCCGCGCCAGGGGCTGGTCCATGTCCATGCCGGGTCGGACGAGCTCGGTCAGGTCTATCAGGGGGATCTGCTGATCAACGCGAGCCAGCGCAGCTTCTTCAAGGCTGCCGCCGCCATGGACCCGGTCGACAGCGCCGCCTGGGCTGCGGACACGGTCGTCGCGCGCGAGGAGTACGAGGCGACCCGCACCGTGATCCATGGGCCGGGCGATGTGCAGATGGCCGAAATCGTCAAGTTTCTGGACGAGGCGCTGCCGGAGGACACGATCGTCACCAATGGCGCCGGCAATTACGCGACCTGGGTCCACCGGTACTACGGCTACAAGGGCTGGCGCACCTGCCTCGCGCCGACCTGCGGCTCCATGGGATACGGGGTCCCGGCGGGCGTCGCCGCCAAGCTGGTTCACCCCGAGCGTACGGTCGTCTCGGTCAACGGCGACGGCTGTTACATGATGCACGGCCAGGAGCTCGCGACCGCCGTCCAGTATGGGGTCAACACGATCTTCATCGTCGTGAACAACGGCATGTACGGCACCATCCGGATGCACCAGGAGCGGGAGTATCCGGGGCGGGTCAGCGCAACCGGCCTCAAGAACCCGGACTTCGCCGCCCTGGCCCGGGCCTACGGAGCCCACGGCGAGACGGTGACCCGCACGGCCGATTTCGCGCCTGCCTTCGAGCGGGCGAAGGCGGCCGATACGCCCGCGGTCATCGAGATCCAGGTCGATCCGGAGGCGCTCACCATCGCCAAGTCCCTGAGCGACATCCGCGAGACCGCACTGGCAAGCGGCCACTAGGATCGGCCGGCGCGGATCGGGTCCGCAGTTGCGGGAGACACAGAAAGGGAGCGCCATGCGCCTCGCCGACCGTACAGCCGTCGTGACCGGTGCCGCCGGGGGGATCGGCAAGGCGATCGCCCTGCGCTTCGCGGAGGAGGGTGCGGCGGTCGTCGTCGCCGACCTCACCGAGGAGCCGCGGGAGGGGGGGACGCCGACCGTCGAGGCGATCCGTGCCGCCGGCGGCCGGGCCGAATTCCTGACCTGCGACGTGACAAAGGCGGCCGATCTTGAGGCCGCCGTCGCCCGCGCCGTCGCCCTCGGCGGCAGGCTCGACGTGATCGTCAACAACGCGGCCATCGGAACAGACACGCCGCTGCACGAGACCTCCGAAGAGGATTTCGACCGCGTCATGGCGGTCAACGCCAAGGGCGTGTTCCTCGGGTGCCGTGCCGCGGTGCGCCGGATGATGGGGCAGGACCCGCGCGGCGACGGCGAGGTTCGCGGGCGCATCGTCAACATCTCCTCCCAGCACGGAATGATCCGTGCGCCGCACGACTTCGCCTACGGCGTCGGCAAGGCCGCGGTGGTCTACATGACCCGGCAGATCGCCGGCGACTACGCCGAGCACGGGATCGTCTGCAACGCCGTCGCCCCGGGCAAGATCCTCACCGGAAAGACGGGCCGGGCGATCGCGCCGGAGATGCTCGAGTATTCCCATTCCCGCACACCCTGGCCGCGTCTCGGACGTCCAATGGACGTGGCCAACGCCGCGCTTTTTCTCGCCAGCGACGAGGCCAGCTATATCACCGGCGAGAACCTGATGGTCGACGGCGGGTGGATGGCAAACTGAGGCTGTCGCTCCACCTCTGTCCCAGACGATACTGACCCCAGCGGAATTGAACCCAAGCGGATCCGGACGACCGAGCGGATCCGAGCAGAACCGAGGATACCCATGGATCGCGCTGACGCCGCTGCGACGACCGCCCCGCGTACCGTCTATCTCAAGGACTATGCGCCGCCGAGCCACCTGATCGACACCATCGACCTCACCGTTCGCCTCGGTGACGAGACGACCCAGGTGTCGAGCCGGCTGACCGGCCGCCGTAACCCGGCTTCCGGGACCGGGCCGGCCGACCTGTATCTGGACGGAGAGGATCAGGAGCTTGTGTCCCTGACCCTGGACGGCCGGGTTCTCGGGGCGGAGGACTGGCGCCAGATGCCGGAGGGCATCCTGATCCCCGCGGTCGGCGAGACCTTCACTCTCGAGGTCGAAGGCCGTATCCGGCCCCAGGCCAACACACGACTCGAGGGGTTGTACAAGGCCGGGGGCATGTACTGTACCCAGTGCGAGGCCGAGGGCTTCCGCCGCATCACCTACTTCCCCGACAGGCCGGATGTCATGGCCGTCTACACGGTGCGGATCGAGGCCGACAAGGACCGCTTCCCCGTCCTGTTGGCCAACGGGAACCGGATCGACAGCGGCGACCTGGGGGCGGGGCGTCACTATGCCGTGTGGCACGATCCGTTCCCCAAGCCGGCCTATCTCTTCGCCATGGTGGCCGGCGACCTGATGGTCGACCGGGACAGCTTCACCACCCGCTCGGGGCGTGAGGTCGCTCTCGAAATTTACGTCGAGCCGGGCAACGAGGGCAGGACAGGCCACGCCATGGATTCGCTCAAGCGCTCCATGGCCTGGGACGAGGAGGTCTACGGGTTCGAGTACGATCTCGACATCTTCATGATCGTCGCCGTTTCTTCATTCAATATGGGAGCAATGGAGAATAAAGGACTGAATATATTTAATGACAAATTCATTCTAGCCGATCTTGATACGGCGACGGACGCCGATTTTCAGCGCATCGAGGCGATCGTCGCCCACGAGTATTTCCACAACTGGACCGGCAATCGGATCACCTGCCGCGACTGGTTCCAACTGTCCCTGAAGGAGGGGCTGACGGTCTTCCGCGACCAGGAGTTCTCGTCGGACACTCACGACCGCGGGGTGAAGCGGGTCGGCGATGTGCGCCTGCTGCGGGCCATGCAGTTTCCGGAGGACAGCGGTCCGACGGCCCACCCGGTGCGGCCGGACAGCTACATCGAGATCAACAACTTCTACACCGTCACCGTCTACGAAAAGGGTGCCGAGGTGGTGCGAATGATCCACGAACTGCTGGGGCCCGTTGGCTTCCGCAAGGGCATGGATCTCTATGTCGAGCGGCATGACGGCCAGGCCGTGACCTGCGACGATTTCGTCGCCGCCATGCAGGACGCGAGCGGCGTCGATCTGACGAGGTTCAAGCGCTGGTACTCCCAGGCCGGAACGCCCAAGCTCAGCGCCGAATGGACCTATGACGAGGCCGCACGCCGCCTGACCCTGGGCCTGGCCCAGGAGACGTCCTCCACGCCCGGCCAGCCGAACAAGGAGCCCGTCGTCATTCCGGTGCGGGCCGCCCTGATCGGCGCCAACGGCCGGCGCCTGCCGCTGACGGTGGACGGCGAGGACGCGGGCGAGGAGACGGTCCTGGTGTTCGACGACGGCACCCGCAGTGTGACGTTCGACGATGTGCCGCCGGGGGCCGTGCCGTCACTGCTGCGCGGGTTCTCCGCCCCGGTGAAGCTGAGCGCCGGGTGGAGCGACGCGGACCTCGCGTTCCTCGCCGGCAACGACGATGACCCGTTCTCCCGCTGGGAGGCGCTGCAGACCCTGAGCACCCGCGCGGTCCTGGCGATGGCGGAGGCCCGGCTGGCCGGCAGGTCGGCCTCGCTCGACGCGCGGGTCGTCGCGGCGGTCCGCGACGGTCTGGAGGACGAGCGGCTGGAGCCGGCTTTCCTGGCCGAGCTGCTGGCTCTCCCGGGCGAGTCCATGCTGGGTCAGGCGATGGAGGTCTGGCATGTCGACGCCGTGCACGAGGCCCGCGAGGCGGCGGTCGCGACCCTCGGCGATACGCTGTTCGACCTTTGGTCGGCGTTCTACGACCGTCTCTCCCGCGATACCGCGGCGGATGACCTGTCGACGGCTGCGATGGGGCGCCGGGCGTTCCGGAACCGCGCGCTGCATTATCTGGTTGCCTCCGGGCGCCCGGACGGGATCGCGCGGGCGGCGGAACAAATGCGGCGCGCGTCGTCGATGACCGACATGATCGGCGCGATGGCGGCCCTGAACGACACCGACTGCCCGGAACGGGATGAGGCTCTGCGGGCTTTCCACGACCGCTGGCAGGACAACCCGCTGGTGCTCGACAAGTGGTTCAGCCTGCAGGCGTCCTCCGCGTTGCCCGGTACACTGGACCGCGTAAAGGAGCTTCAGGGTCATCCGAAGTTCGACCGCGCCAACCCGAACCGGCTTCGCGCCCTGGTCGGCGCCTTTGCCATGGGCAACCCGGTCCGCTTCCATGCCCGCGACGGATCCGGCTACGAGTTCCTCGCCGACGAGGTGCTGTCCATCGACCGGATCAATCCGCAGGTTGCCGCGAGGCTGAGCCAGGGGCTGGTCCGCTGGCGTCGGTTCGACGGCGACCGCGCCGCGGCGATGACCCGTGCCTTGCGCCGGATCGTCGAGGAGCCCAAGCTGTCCAAGGACGTCTACGAAATCGCTTCCAAGGGACTGTCCTGAGCGGCCGGCCCCGATCCCCGTGTTGTCGACCCATGCCGTGAGGAGCCCGCCATGACCGGACGCATCATCGTCATCAATCCGAATTCCACTGAGGCGGTGACCGAGGCGATGGACCGGGCGCTTGATCCGCTGCGCATGGCGGGCGCGCCGGAGATCGAGAGCGTCACCAACACCAACGGCCCGGCCGGGATCGAGTGCCAGGCCCATGCCGACGACGTGTCGCGCGACATCCGGCGCCTCATCGCCGAGCGCGACGGCGACGCGGCGGCCTTCGTGATCGCGTGCTTTTCCGATCCGGGCATCTATGCCGCCCGCGAGGCGACCGCGAGGCCGGTCTTCGGCATCGCCGAGAGCGGGATGCTGACGGCCATGTCGCTCGGTGCGCGGATCGGGGTGATCGCCATTCTCAGCCGCTCGATCCCCCGGCACATGCGGTATTTCCGCGGCATCGGCGTCGAGGGACGGCTGGCGAACGACCGGGCGATCGAACTCGGGGTGGTCGAACTGGCCGATGAGGGAAAGACCTTCGAGCGGATGGTGCAGGTGGGAACGACGCTGCGCGACACGGACGGGGCCGACGTCCTCGTGATGGGCTGCGCCGGCATGGCCCGCTATCGCGAGCGGCTGTCCGACCGTCTCGGCATCCCGGTAGTCGATCCGACTCAGGCGGCGGTGTCCATGGCGATCGGCGCCGTGCAGCTCCGTCAGACCAACGGCCAGGCCGTGGCGCCGGCGATCGCCGCAGAGTAGGGCGCGCCGCCGTGCTCGCAGATCACGGGCGCTACGCCTATTCGTCCATCGAGGACCGCGCCGCGCCGGACTGGCCCGGTGGCCGACGCCTGGCGGTCTACATTGCGCTTAACATCGAGGTCTTCGCATTCGGCGAGGGACTAGGCGCCGAGCTGGCGCCGGGCGCGTCCGCCGGCATTCCGCAGCCGGACGTCCTGAACTACGCGTGGCGCGACTACGGGAACCGGGTCGGCGTCTGGCGGCTGCTGGACGAGCTGTATCGCCTGGAGCTGCCGGTGAGCGTGCTGGCGAACAGCGAGACCTACGGCGCCGCTCCGGGCGTAATGGAGGCGTTTCGAAACCGCGGCGATGAGGTGGTGGCCCATGGGCGGACCAACTCGGAGCGCCAGGGGATCTTGGACGAAGCGGACGAGCGGACGCTGATCGCCGAGACCACGGCCGTGATCGAGCGGGAGGAGGGCGCGCGACCGAAGGGCTGGCTCGGCCCCTGGATCTCGCAGAGCCGGACGACGCCGGATCTCCTGGCGGAGGCCGGCTACGACTATCTGCTCGACTGGTGCCATGACGACCAGCCGGTCTGGATGGCGACTCGGGACGGCGGACGCATTCTCTCCGTGCCCTATCCGCAGGAACTCAACGACATCCCCGCCGTGGTCGCCCGCAAGGTGGAGGGGCGCCAGTTCGCCGAGATGATCGTGGACGGGTTCGACGAACAGCTTGAGCAGTCGGAGAAGCAGCCTCTGGTGATGGGGATCGCCCTGCATCCCTATATCGTCGGACAGCCGCATCGACTGCGCCCGCTCCGGGCGGCGCTGGAGCATATCGCTCGGCACCGTGATGAGGTCTGGCTGTGCGAGGCGGGCGAGATCGCCGCCCATTGGCGGGAAAACGCGGGTTAGCGCGATTTCCGCGATCGCGCTGCAGACCGGCGTTCTCTGCAGGCTACCCGAATGCCTTGAAGGTGATCAGGGTGAAGGTGTCCTTCACCCCGGGTAGGGTCTGGACCTGCTCGGTGACGAAGCGGCCGATATCCGCATCGTCGCCCAGATAACATTTCATCAGCAGGTCGTACTGGCCCGAGGTCGAATAGACCTCGGACACTTCCTCGACGTCCAGCACGGCGGAGTCGGCAACGTCGTAGGCCCTGCCGAGCTCGCATTTGACCTGGATGAAGATGGTCTGCATGGGGTCAGCCGCCCATGGCCTTCTTCGGAACCGGGCGGAGCAGGAAGGCCGGCACGTCGTCGCCGAAGCCGACGACCCGCGAGCTGTCGTTGCGGCCGCCGCGGCGACGCTTCTCCGGGAACTGCTCGACCACGCCGCCGCCGGTCACCGACTGCTCGGTGTTCCGCTCGGTCTTGGGCTCCGGAGCGGCGGTCTTGGCGGTGTCCTTGGCCGAGTCCTTGGGGGCGGACTTGCGGCCGCCGCGGGACCGGCGCGACCGCTTCTCGCCCTCGGCCTTCTCGTCACCCGATTTCGGCTCCGGCACGGTCTCCGCCTCGTCGGCGGCTTCCGGAGCCGGCTTGGCCTTGGCGGCACTGGCCGGCTTGGTCTGACCGCCGCCGATCGGATTGCCGTCGCCGTCGATCTCCGGAATGTCGCTCTTGATCAGCCGCTGAACGGCCGACAGGAACTTCGCGTCGTCCGGCGTCGTCAGCGTGAAGGCGCGGCCTGTCATCCCGGCACGGCCGGTCCGGCCGATCCGGTGGACATAGTCCTCGGCGTTGGACGGAACGTCGAAATTGAAGACGTGGCTCAGGCCCTTGATGTCCAGACCGCGTGCCGCGACGTCGCTGCACACCACCATGCGGGCTTCGTTGGCCTTGAACTTCTTCAGGGTCTCCATCCGCGCCGGCTGGGTCATGTCGCCGTGAAGCTGGACGGCGTCGAACCCGTGGCGGATAAGAGAGCGGTGGAGGATCCCGATATCGCGCTTACGGTTGCAGAAGATCAGCGCGCTCTCGACGTTCTCGCGGTTGATGATCTTGCGCAGGACCTCGCGCTTGTCCTTCGGATTGCAGCGCACCAGGTGCTGGGCGACCGTGTCAGCCGTGGATGCCGGCGGCGCAACGGTGACTTCCTTCGGATTCATCAGGAACTTGTCGGCGATCCGCTTGATCTCCGGCGCCATGGTGGCGGAGAAGAACAGGGTCTGCCGGATGGTCGGCAGCAGCGACACGATGCGCTCGACGTCGGGAATGAACCCCATGTCGAGCATCCGGTCGGCTTCGTCGATCACCAGCACCTTGACGTCGGTCAGCAGCACCTTGCCGCGCTCGAAGTGGTCGAGCAGGCGGCCGGGGGTGGCGATCAGAACGTCGACGCCGCGGTCCAGCTTGGACTCCTGATCGTCGAAGGAGACGCCGCCGATGAGCAGCGCCATCGTCAGTTTCGTGTTGGCGCCGTATTTCGTGAAGTTCTCGGCCACCTGGGCGGCGAGCTCACGGGTCGGCGCGATGATCAGCGACCGCGGCATGCGCGCCTTGGCCCGTCCGGCGGACAGGATGTCGATCATCGGAAGGGTGAAGGAGGCGGTCTTGCCGGTTCCGGTCTGCGCGCATCCGAGGACGTCGCGCCCCATCAGGACGTAGGGGATCGCCTTTTCCTGAATTGGGGTGGGGATGGTGTAACCGGCTGAGGTTACCGCTTCAACGATCTCGTCCGAGAGGCCGAGATCGGCAAAAGATTTTTGAGTGTCTGACATGTCGACTTAGGTTGTGGACTCTTCCGGAATGAACCCGGCCGAGATGCTGCCGGACTATAAGGACAAAACCCCTCATGTCAATCGAAGACAGCCTGAAACGCGCGGATTCACTAGACCTTCACTGTTCTGACATGGTCTCGGTGCCGCGCGACAGCTGCTTCGTTCTTGTGGTCGACGCGCAGGCGCGGCTGATGCCGGCGATCGCGCAGACGGATGGGGTTCTCGCAAACCTGGACCGGCTGCTCCGCACGGCCCGCCTTCTCGGTGTGCCGGTGCGGGCGACCGAGCATTGTGCGGACGCGATCGGCCCGACAGTGCCGTCCTTGTCGAGACGGCTGGATTCTTCGGAAATCCTGGCAAAACGGCATTTCGACGCGACGCGGGCGGCGACTGTTCCGCAGGCGCTGTCCGACCTGGCGCGGCCGGTCGCCGTGGTCGCGGGCGTGGAAGCCCATGTCTGCGTCGCCCAGACAGCGATCGGTCTGCTGCGCCTCGGCTGGCGGGTCGCAGTCGCGGAGGACGCCTGCGGCAGTCGTCAGGCCGTCGACCGCGACGCCGGGCTCGCGCGGCTGCGGGCCGCCGGTGCGGTGCCGGTCACCGTCGAGGCGTTGGCCTTCGAATGGCTTGAGAGCGCGGATCATCCGCGGTTCAGGGAGACGCTCGCCATCGTGAAGGAGCGGTCCCCGCTCAGATGACGCCCGCATCGAGACCGGCGGCCATGTACATCCCGAGCTGCCGGGCCTGGTCGATAAAGGCCTCGTTCCAGTCGCCGCGCAAGAGCAGCGGGTCCTGCGCGGCGTTCCAGCGCAGGCCGGTGACGATCGTCTCGACGCCGCGGCGCGTTCCGGTCCCGTCATGGCCGGCGCGGATATAGAGCGCGTACGGGCGGCCCTGGGTCAGCTCCAGGCATGGGTAGTAGCAGCGGTCGAAGAAGTCCTTCAGCGCGCCGCTCATATAGCCCAGGTTCTCTGTGGTTCCGAGGATCAGCGCATCGGCGGCGATGACGTGCTCGGGCGTCGTGTCGAACGGCGATAGAGCGACGGTATCGACGCCGTCCACGTCGTCGCACCGCGCACCCTCGGCCACCGCGTCGCGCAGCCGGCGGGTGTTGGCTGACGGGGCGTGGGCGACGATCAGAAGGGATTTGCGTTCGGTCATGATCGACGGCATTGCATCCCCGCACGGGTGAGGTCAACGTGTGCCGGCGCGGAGCGGTTTGGCTTCGCAGGACACCGGCGCTATGGTCCCGCGCTTCGTAACCTGATGAGCCCCCCGCCGTGTCGGACATCCGGACCGCCGAAACGCTGATTGCCCATCCCTGGGACGACTACGCCCTGTTGGACAGTGGCGAGGGCCGGAAGCTGGAACGCTTCGGGTCGCGGGTGCTCGACCGGCCGGACAGCCAGGCGCTCTGGGCCCGAAACCGCTCGGTGGACGCCTGGGCGGCGGCCGACGCCCGGTTCACCGGCGGCAAGGACGAGGAGGGGCAGGGGCGCTGGGACATCCTTCGCCCGCACGCCAAGGGCGCGTGGCCGCTCGCCTACGGCGCCGTCCGCTGCGAGGCCCAACTCACCGGCTTCCGCCATGTGGGCCTCTTTCCCGAGCAGCGCGTGCATTGGGACTTCATGGCGGAGCGTATGGGCGAGGGGTTCGGGCTGCTCAACCTGTTCGGTTATACCGGGCTCGCCTCGCTGCTGCCGGCGGCGCGCGGCGCCAAGGTCACCCATGTGGACGCGTCGAAGAAGGCGATCTCCTGGGCACGCGCCAATCAGGAGGCGTCCGGTCTCTCCGAGGCGCCCCTGCGCTGGATCTGCGACGACGCGGCCCGTTTCGCCGCCCGCGAGGTCCGGCGCGGCAACCGCTACGACGGCATCGTCCTCGACCCGCCGAAATACGGACGCGGGCCGAAGAACGAGGTCTGGCGCCTTGAGGAACAGCTGCCCGGACTGCTGGCCGACGTCCGGTCCCTGCTGGACGCCGACTCCTCCTTCATGGTGCTGACCGCCTACGCCACCCACCTCTCAACCATCACCCTGCGGCGTCTGGTGGAGGATGCGATGGACGGGTTGGGCGGTGCGATCACTCACGGCGAGATGACGATCCGCGAAGAGGGGAGCGACCGTTTGCTGCCGACCTCGCTCTACGTGCGCTGGGACCGCCATGGCTGACACCGTGATCACCAGCGCCGCCAATGCCGAGATCAAGGCGGTCCGCGCGCTTGCCACCAAGAAGGGGCGCCAGCAGCAGAACGCGTTCGTGTCCGAAGGGCTGCGGCACGTGGTCGAGGCCGCCCGGGCGGGGTGGCGGATCCGACGCCTGATCGTCGCAGATCGGCAGGAGACGACTCCGGTGATCGAGGAGGCGCGTCGGGCCTGCCTGGACACCGGCGGGCGGGTGATCGCCGTCAGCGCCGACCTGATGAGCCGCATCGCCAAGCGCGACAACGCCCAGAGCGTGATCGCCGTGATCGAACAGAAGACCGCTCCGCTCTCCGCCGTGACGGCCGAGCCCGGCGCGCTCTGGGTGGCGCTCGAGAGCGTGCGCGATCCGGGCAATCTGGGCTCGGTTATGCGCAGCGCCGATGCGTTCGGAGCCAAGGGCGTGATCCTGATCGGCCACACGGTCGACCCGTTCTCCATCGAAGCGGTGCGCGCGACCATGGGAGCGATCGTGAACGTGCCGCTGGTCCGCTGCGACGAAGCGGCCTTCCTCGACTGGCGGGCGTCCTGGGCGGGACGGGTCGTCGGCACCCATCTCGCGGGCCCGCATCGGCCGGAGGGGCTGCGGTCCGACGCGCCGACCATCCTGCTGATGGGCAACGAGCAGGCCGGGCTGCCCGCCGCCTTCGCCCAGGCCTGCGACACGCTGGTCCGGATCCCCATGCGCCCCGGCGCCGACAGCCTGAACCTGGCCGCCGCGACTGCAATCATGCTGCACGCCCTGGCCGGCGGTGCCGGCGGGCTGGAATAGCGATGGCGCGGCGTCCCCATCCGGCCGATCAGCGCCGTCGCGACGCCTTTCTGGCCCGCGCCGCCGCCGTCTGGGACGTCAAACCCTACGAGGCCGAACGGCTGGCCAGCGGCGGGCTGCGGTCGAGCGTGCGCATCAACCCGCTCAAGTCGCGCAGCGTCGCCGAGATCCGCGCCGACCTGGAAGGGCTCACCGAGGTCGAGCCGATCCCGTGGTGCGAGAATGCCTTTCATATCCTGGGCGACCGAAAGGCGGTCACCGAGAGTGCGATCCATGCGGCCGGCGAGGTCTACGTGATGAACGCCTCGTCGCTGATCCCGGCCCTGGCCATGGATCCGCAGCCGGGGGAGGACATTCTCGACATCTGCTCTTCGCCCGGCGGCAAGGCGGCGCATATCGCCGCGCTGACCCACAACGAAGCGCGCCTGCACGTGAACGACGGCATCAGAGCGCGTCTTAAGAAGCTTCGGGAAGTTATTGATTTATTGTGCGTCGAGATCACTGACATGACCGAGATCCAGGGTCAGTACCTGGACAAGTTCCTCGACGCGACCTTCGACCGGATTCTGCTCGACGCCCAATGTTCCGGCGAGGGCATGGCCGACCTGTCGCGGCCGGACGCGCTCAAGTTCTGGACGCCGGACCGGATCGAGAAGATGAGCCGGCTGCAGCAGCGGATGCTGGTGGCGGCGTTCAAGCGCCTGCGACCCGGCGGCGTTCTGGTCTACTCCACCTGCACCATCGCACCGGAGGAGAACGAGGCGCCGGTCGATCACCTGGTCAGGCACAACTCGGATGCGGTGATCGAGCCGGTCGGGGTCGACGTGCCCGAGGGGCGCCCCGGTCTCGCGAAGTGGGAGGGCCGCAGCTACCATCCGGACCTGCGCAACGCCATGCGCGTCGTCCCGAGCGACTTCCTGGAGGCGTTCTTCGTCTGCCGGATCCGCAAGCAACCCGCTGGAGTGCCGGCATGATCGAACTGGTGGCCACACCGATCGGCAATCTGGACGATCTCAGCCCGAGAGCACGCGAGGCGTTTGAGAAGGCCGATGTCGTAGCGGCGGAGGACACACGGCGCACCGGCCGGCTGCTGCAGGCCGCCGGGCTGAAGAAGCGCATGGTCGCCTATCACGAGCACAACGAGCGGCAGATGGCCGAGAGCCTGGTTGAGTGGGCCTCCCAGGGGCAGCGCGTCGCGGTGGCGACCGACGGCGGCACGCCCGGGGTCAGCGACCCGGGCTTCACCCTGGTCCGCGCGGCAGCGCGGGCGGGGGTCGAGATCACCATGGTGCCCGGCCCGGCGGCCTTCGTCATGGCGGCGGTGCTCTCGGGCCTGCCGGTGCATGGCATCACCTTCCGCGGGTTTCCGCCGAAGAAGTCGGGCCAGCGCCAGCGCTTCCTCGAGGTCGATCTGGCCAGCCCGCATACGCTTGTCTTCTACGAGAGCCCGTACCGGATTGGCAAACTCGTGGACGCGGCGCTCGAGGTCTATGGCGACCGCCCGGCCGCCCTGGCGCGGGAACTGACCAAGCTGCACGAGGAGGTCGTGCGCGGCCGGCTGAGCGAGGTGAAGGCGTTCCTGGACGGCCGCGGCAACCAGCCGACGGGCGAGTGCTGCCTCGTCATCGCCGGCGCCGAAGTGCCGGCCGACTGGTTCGAGGCGGAGTAGGGCGCCCGATACAACTTCACACTCCCCGGCCTTGTGCCGGGGCGATCCCAAGGGTCGGGCGTACCACTTAAAATACTGCGCGAGGCGGAACCGCTTGCCCCGGCACAAGGCCGGGGAGTGCGAATGTGTCTATAGAAAGCGGGAGGGGCTACTCCGCTGCTTCCGCCACCGGCGCCCGATACACTTCACACTCCCCGGCCTTGTGCCGGGGCGATCCCAAGGGTCGGGCGTACGACGCAGGATACTGAGCGAGGGGGAACCGTGTGCCCCGGCCCAAGGCCGGGGAGTGCGTATGCGTGGATGGACAGCGGCGAAGGCTACTCCGCCGCTTCCGCTACCGGCGCCAGGTCGTAGGCCTTTGCCAGCAGCTCGTAGGACTTGAGCCGTGCTTGATGATCGTGGGTGATGGTGATGACCACCGCCTCGTCCACGCCGTAGCGGGCCAGCAGCGCGTCCAGCTTCTCTCGCACCTGATCCGGGGTGCCGACGATGTTGCGGCGGCGGTGGAGGGCGGCGCGTTCGCGCTCGGCCTCGGTATAGGCGTGGTTCAGCGCCTCTTCCGGCGTCGGGATCGGCGTGATGTGGCCCTGGTCGAGGCGCACCCGCCAGAGATCGCGGGACGCCGCATGGTACTTCGCCTCCTCCTCGGTCTCGGCGCAGATCACGAAGACGCCGATATTGGCCAGGGGTTCGGCCAGGGTCTTCGACGGCCGGAACCGCTTCTTGTACATCTCGACCACCGGCTCGCCGCCCTCGGTGATGAAATGGGCGAAGGAGTAGGCGGTGCCGAAATGGGCCGCCACCTGACCGCCCTGGTCGCTGGAGCCGAGCAGCCAGACCGGCGGCGATGCCGGACCGGCGGGCTGAGCGGCCACGCCGCGGAACGGATGATCCGCCTCCAACTCGCCGTCCATCCAGTCCATGAGGTCCTGGACCTGACGCGGGAAGTACTCGATCGCGATCGGGTCGCGGGTATAGGCGAGCGCTCGCGCGGTGCGCTGGTCCGAGCCGGGGGCCCGGCCGATACCGAGATCGATCCGGCCCGGATACATCGTCTCCAGCATGCGGAACGTCTCCGCGACCTTCAGCGGCGCGTAGTGCGGCAGCATCACGCCGCCGGAGCCGACGCGGATCCGCCGGGTCTCGTTGCCGATACGGGCGATCAGGATCTCCGGAACCGAGCCGGCGAGACCGTCGGACGAGTGATGCTCGGCCACCCAGTAGCGATGGTAGCCGAGCCTGTCGGCCAAGCGGGCGAGCTCGATCGTTTCGGCGACGGCGTCTGCCGGCGTGGCGCCGGCGCGGATCGGCGACTGGTCGAGAACGGAGATCAGGGGCATGGCATCGGCCGGGTTAGTTCAGCAGGTCGACCATGGTGACCTGATCCCGCCGGCCTGCCAACCGACGCTCGAGCATCGGTGTCGTGATCGCCGGGGACGAGCGCGCGGCGCACACGACACCCTTTCCCGGCGGCATCTATGTGCGGTGCAGCGCCGCGGATAGACTGCGGCCATGCGCATGACCGGCTCCTCCCTCGGCTGGGCCGCTCTCGGCGTGCTCGCTCTCTGTTTCCTCCTCAATGCCCTGGCCCGCGGCGCGGGCGAGACCTATGCGGTTTTCCTGCTGCCGATCGGGGCCGAGACGGGATGGGACCGGGCGGCGCTGACATCGGTGTATTCGGTCTACATGCTCGCCAACGGTCTGGCCTCGCCCTTTGTCGGTGCCGCTTTCGACCGGTTCGGCGGACGCGCGCTCTACGTCTTCGGTCTGCTCTCCCTGGGCGGCGGGTTCTGGCTGGCCGGCCGGATGGAGGACTTCTGGCACCTGGCCCTCACCGTCGGCGTTCTGGGCGGTCTCGGGATCGCCTCTCTCGGGATGATTCCGGGCTCGATCCTGATCAGCCGCTGGTTCGACAGGCGGGTCGGAACGGCGATGGCGATCGCGTCAGCCGGCCTCGGCCTGGGCACGCTCCTGCTGGCGCC
Organism: Thalassobaculaceae bacterium; assembly: GCA_040223655.1. Taxonomy (GTDB): domain Bacteria; phylum Pseudomonadota; class Alphaproteobacteria; order Thalassobaculales; family Thalassobaculaceae; genus Thalassobaculum. The sequence continues at coordinate 166,476 of JAVKFT010000016.1, forward strand.
GCTGGCCCAGATGCTCATCGACAGCGTGGGCTGGCGGGGCGGCTATGGCTGGCTGGGCGGGTGCATTCTCGCTCTGGCCCTTCCGGTTGGATTTCTGCCCTGGCGCCGGATCACCGCCGGCGGCCTCGGCGGGCGCGCGCGCGCCGCCCGCATGCCGTCCGGGAAGATGCAGCCCCACGGCCTCCGCCGCGCGCTCCGGTCGCGGCCGTTCTGGGCCCTGTTCGCGGCCTTCTACTTGACCGCCGTGGCCGGTTACGGCGTCAGCCTGCAAACCGTCGCCTATCTCGTTGAGCAGGGGTTCCGGCCGATTCAGGCGGCGGGCGCTTTCGGTTTCGCTGGCATGCTGTCGATCGCCGGCGTGCTGATGGTCGGCGCCGCCGCCGACCGCTTCGGCAACCGGGTGACGGCAACCGCAAGCTACATCGTCACCCTGACCGGCATTCTGTCCCTCGCCCTGGTGCAGGCGTATCCGGGCTTCGCCTTCCTGGTCGGCTTCGTCCTCTTCTTCGGGGGATCGATGGGCGCGCGCGGGCCGATCATCTCGACCCTGTCGACATCTCTCTTCGCCGGACGCGGTGTCGGCGCGATCTACGGGACGATCACAACCGGGCAGGGGCTGGGCGCGGCGACCGGAACCTGGCTCGCCGGTCTCCTCCACGATGCCACGGGCGGCTATACGGTGGGGTTCGTGACGTCGAGCGCCTTCATGCTCGCCGCGATGACGATCTTCCTCGTCGTTCCGGAGCTCTCGACCGCGCGGCGGGTGGCCGCGGGAGCGCCGGATCAGTCGTAGTGGGCGACGGCCATGAGCATGTCGACGGAGACCCCGTCAGTCGCCAGCGGCAGCACCAGGGAATGAAGCGTGCGGTAGAAGCGTCCGGTACTGCCGAGATCGTCGCGCAGGATGTCCGGCTGGCGGTCGCGCACGACGCCGTCCAGGACGCGGCGGATCTGGTGCCGGCGCGCCGGCTCGTAGAGCTGCTCGAACCAGAAACCGGTGCCGTCCCGGTTGCGCATGTCGACGATGCCGGTGCCGACCAGACGGTGGCGGTAGCGCAGGTCCTCGTCGGTCCGGTGGACCTCGATGAGATTGATCCAGGGCAGCAGGCTGCGCGGCATGTCGAGGGGATCCAGGTCCTGCCTGGATGGCAGAAGCCCGGGGCTCGGCTTGCGGGCCCGCCAGTAGGCGAGCGCGGCGACATGGGCCGGGGCGTGCAGCTCCAGGTCGACCGGTCGACCGTAGTCGCCATCCATTATGTCGTGTCCGTGCCAGTGGTCTACGACGTCTAACTACATACAAGCGTATGTTTTTATCGGCCGTCAACTGAAGAATGTGGGAAATCCCACAGCCTATGATACCCATCCGCCCGGGATTTTGCCAGCGTCCAGCGCCCGGGTCATCGTCAGGCTCGGCACCAGGATGGTGGCGGTAGCGCCTCGGAACTGCGCCGAGTTGATCGGTGTCGGGATCTAGGTCAGGCTTCCGTGTCCCGCCTCGGCTGCCGCCGCAGCCCGCCCTTCCGTTCCGCCTTCGGAGCCGCCCCATGACCGATATCGCCTTCGCGCCCGCGCATGAACTCGCCGCAAAGATCCGTTCCAAGGAGATCGGGTCGCGGGAACTTCTGGAGCACTATTTGGCGCGGGTCGAGGCGTACAATCCGGCGCTGAACGCCATCATCGCCACCGATTACGACGGCGCGCGCAAGGCGGCCGACGAGGCCGACGCCGCTCTGGCAAGGGGCCAAATCTCCGGGCCGCTGCACGGCGTGCCGATGACCTTCAAGGAGAGCTACGACGCGGTGCACATGCCGACCACCTGGGGGCTGGAGCATCTGGCCGACAATATCCCCGAGGTCGACAGCGTGCCCGTTGCGCGGATGAAGGCGGCCGGCGCCGTGGTGTTCGGCAAGACCAACGTGCCGGTGCTGCTGGCCGACTGGCAGAGCTTCAACCCGGTCTACGGCAGCACCAACAACCCCTGGGACCTGGACCGCACGCCGGGCGGGTCGTCCGGCGGCTCGGCGGCGGCGCTGGCGGCCGGGTTGACCGGCCTGGAGGCGGGGTCCGATATCGGCGCGTCGATCCGCAACCCGGCCCATTACTGCGGCGTTTACGGCCACAAGCCGACCTGGGGCATCCTGCCGCCGCGCGGCCACGCGATGCCGGGCACCATCACCCCGTCCGATATCTCGGTGATCGGCCCGCTCGCCCGCTCGGCCGAGGATCTGGACATCTCCCTCGACATCATGGCCGGCCCACACGGGCTTGATGCGGCGTGCTGGACCCTGAACCTGCCGCCTGCAACCCAGCGCGAGCCGGGCGATTTCAAGGTCGCGGTGGTGCTGGAGGATCAGAACGTCGACCAGGACACGGTAATGACCGACGCGCTGCAGAAGGCGATCGACGCCCTCGCGGCCAAGGGCATGAAGATCGTCTCCGGCGCCAAACCTGGCTTCGACACCAAGGAGGCGCACAGCCTCTACATCCGGCTGCTGCGCGCGGCGACCTCCGGCCGGGTGAACGACGAGGAGATGGCAAAGCAGCATGCGCTGCTGGACGAGCTCGGCGCCGCCGACGACAGCTACATCGCCGAGATGGCGCGCGGTAACACCATGCTGCACCGGGACTGGATCAAGCTGAACAACCGCCGCAACCAGATGCGCGAGACCTGGCAGGCGCTGTTCGAGGAGGTCGACCTGCTGCTCTGCCCGATCGCGTCCTCCACCGCCTTTCCGCACGACCAGGAAGGCGAACGCATCCACCGCACGATCGTTGTGAACAACAAGAAAGTGCCGGTCACCGACCAGCTCTTCTGGGCGGGCTATACCGGTGCCTTCTACCTGCCGAGCACCGTGGCGCCGGTGGGCCTCGCCAGGGACGGGCTGCCGGTAGGACTGCAGATCGTCGCCCCGCACGGCCACGACAAGCGCGCCATCGCCTTCGCCAAGATGATGGAGCGCGAGCTCGGCGGCTTCATCGCGCCGAAGGGCTACGAATAACGATCAGCCCAGCGCCCGCTCCAGATCCGCGATGATGTCCTCGGCGGTCTCCAGGCCGATGGAGAGGCGGATGACGTCGGCGCCGGCGCCGGCGGCCGTCCGCTGCTCTTCGGTGAGCTGGCGGTGGGTGGTGCTGGCCGGGTGCAGGATCAGCGAGCGGGTGTCGCCGATATTCGCCAGATGCGACAGCAGGCGGCAGCGTTCCACGACCGCCATGCCGGCCTCGTAGCCGCCCTTCACGCCGAAGGTGAAGACCGAGCCGGCGCCCTTCGGCAGATAACGCTCGGCCAACTGCTTGTATTTGTTGCCTTCCAGCCCGGCATAACTGACCCAGGCGACCTTGTCGTGCGCCTCCAGCCATTCGGCGACCGTCCGGGCGTTGGCGACGTGGCGCTCCATGCGCAGGGCCAGGGTCTCGATGCCGGTGATCGTCAGGTAGGAGTTCATCGGCGCCATGGTGGGCCCGAGATCGCGCAACCCCACCGCATGGCCGTAGGTGGTGAAGGCGAGGTCGCCGAAGGTCTCGTAGAAGGTCAGGCCGTGATAGGCCGGCTCCGGCTGGGAGAGGGACGGAAACTTGTCGTTCTGCGACCAGTCGAAGGTGCCGCTGTCGACCACCGCCCCACCCATGGCGTTGCCGTGGCCGGACAGGAACTTGGTCGTGGAATGCACCACCAGGTCGGCGCCGTGCTCGATCGGCCGGCACAGGTACGGGGTGGCCATGGTGTTGTCGATGATCAGGGGCACGCCGGCCTCCTCGGCGATGCGCGCCAGGGCGGCGATGTCGGTGATGACGCCGCCCGGATTGGCGAGGCTCTCGGCGAAGATCGCCTTGCACCGGTCCTGCATGGCGACGGCCCGCACCGCATCCAGATCCTCGGTGTCCACGAAGTCGCAATGCCAGTCGAACTTCTGGAAGGTCCGACCGAACTGGGTGATCGAGCCGCCGTAGAGCCGGCGCGAGGCGACGAAGCGGTCGCCCGGGCCCATCAGCGCGAACAGCGCCAGCATCTGGGCCGAATGGCCGGAGGCGGTGCAGGTGGTGCCGCGCCCGCCTTCGAGCGCCGCGATCCGCTCCTCCAGCACCGCGACGGTCGGGTTCGACAGCCGCGAATAGATGTTGCCGAAGGTCTGCAGGTTGAACAGGGAGGCGGCGTGGTCGGCGTCGTCGAACACATAGGCCGTCGTCTGGTAGATCGGCGTGCCGCGCGCGCCAGTCGCCGGGTCGGGCGACGCGCCGGAATGCACCGCCATGGTCTCGAAGCCCTTGGGCACGAAGCCGTCGCCCACGTCGTCCTGCTTCGACACCTTGTCCGCGCGGCCGGGCATCCGGCGTTTGGATGAGACGACCCGGCTGTTGAATCCGTGCCAGCCGAGCTCGCCGAACAGGCGGGAGAACTCGATCTTCGGGCAGCGGTCCATGATGACGGTCAGCCCGGCGGCCTCGGCTCTCCCGGCGGCCTCGTCGTTGCGCACACCGAGCTGCATCCAGACGACCTTGGTCCCATGCGCGACGGCGGCGTCGGCGATCGGACCGGCGGCGGCGGAGTTCCGGAACACGTCCACCATGTCGACGGTCTCCGGCAGGTCGGCCAGGTCGGCATAGGCCGTCTCGCCGAGGATCTCCCCGCCCGACGCCGCGACCTTCGGGTTGACGGGATAGACCTTGTATCCCTTCTGCTGCAGGTACTTCATGGCGAAGTAGGACGGCCGGTTCCAGTTGTCCGACGCCCCCACCATGGCGATGGTCTTAACATCCCGCAGGATGTTCCGGATCACGTCGTCGTCGTATACGAGACCGCCCTTGGCGTCGGTCGGTCGGTTCGGGTCGATCTCGGCCATGCGGCTATTCCCCCTTCCAGACGGGCGCGCGTTTCTCGATGAAGGCGTCGATGCCTTCCTTGGCGTCGCGGGCGAGCATGTTGCGGGTCATGACCGCGCTCGCATAGGCGTAGGCCTCCTCCATCGGCTGCTCGAGCTGGCGGTAGAACGCCTCCTTGCCGATGGTGAGCGTCAGCGGCGACTTGGACGCGATCTTCGCCGTCAGGTCTCCGACGGCGGCGTCCAGGTACTCGGCCGGGACGACCCGGTTCACCAGGCCGGCGGCCTCGGCCGTCGGCGCGTCGAGCGGATCGCCGGTGACCAGCATCTCCATCATCTTCTTGCGCCCGATATTGCGGCTGATCGCCACCATCGGGGTCGAGCAGAACAGGCCGATATTGACGCCCGGCGTGGCGAATTTCGCGGTGTCGGCGGCGATTGCGAGGTCGCAGGCGGCAACGAGCTGGCAGCCGGCAGCCGTGGCCATGGCATGGACCTTGGCGATGACGATCTGCGGCAGCCGGTTGATCGCCATCATCAGCTCGGAGCATTGCTCGAACAGGGCTTTGAAGAACGGCTCACCGTCGTTCTCGCGCACTTCCTTGAGGTCGTGACCGGCGCAGAAGGCGGGGCCGGCCGCCGCCAGGACGACGACCTTGACGCTGCTGTCGCCGCGGATCGCCGCGAGTTCGTCCAGCAGCGCGGCCATGAGGTTCCGGGACAAGGCGTTGCGCTGCTTCGGGCGGTTGAGGGTCAGGGTCGCCACGCCGTCGGCATCCTCGCGCAGGAGGATCGGCTGGCCGTCCGTTTCGGGTATGCGCGCCTCTGGCATCGCCATGCTGTCCTCCCGGTATCGTTTCTTGTCCCCACAATGCGCCCGGAGCGCGGAAATTCAAGGCCCGGTCGGTTCGGGGGCCGGCGCTCCGGAACCTAGCGGACGTCGAGCAACCACAGGACACCCGCCACCGTGAACACCGACAGGCCGGTGGAGATCAGGATCGCCGTCGTCGACTGGGCGACGGCGGCCTGGTAGCGCTGCGCCATCAGGTAGACGTTCACGCCGACCGGCAGCGCCGCGAGGATCACCGCCACGTCGCGCCACAGCGGCTCGACGTCGAATACGTGGGTGGCCAGAAGCCAGACCATCACCGGGTGCAGCGCGAGCTTCAGCACCGTGCCCGTCCCCGCCTGCTGGACCGCGCCTGCGATCCGGTAGGCGGCGATCGAGGCGCCCATGGCGAACACGGCGCAGGGCAGGGCGGCGCGGCCCAGGGTTTCGGTCAGGGTGTCGACGAAACCCGGGAGGGACAGGCCGGAGAGGTTGACCAGGACGCCGAGCAGCAGGGCAATGATGATCGGGTTGGTCACCAGGCCCTTGAGCACGTTGACCGGAAGCTGCCGCATTTCCTGCCGGGCGCCGATCCCGACCTCGGCCTGGACGGTCACCACCGACAGCAGCTGCCAGGAGTGGAAGGCGATGATCAGGAACAGCGGCAGGGTGGCGACTTCGCCGAACGTGGTCAGCACCAGAGGAACGCCGAGCATCACGGTATTGGAGAAAGCGCCGGTCATGCCGGCGATCGCCGGCTCCGCGCCCCGGGCCCTGAACAGGAAGACGGCGATCACGGTTCCGGCGATCCAGGCGATGTAGCCGCCGCCGAAATAGGAGATCAGGTAGCCCCACTGGATCGTCTCGGGGAGCTCCGTGGTCGCCATCGTGCGGAACAGCATGGCCGGGATCGCGTAGTCGAAGACGAAGCGCGACAGTCCCTTCGTCGCCTCGTGCGGAAACAGGCCGGTTCGCGCGGCGGCGTATCCGAGCGCGACGATGCCGAAGACCGGCACGATGATGTCGAAGAGAATTTCCATCGCCCCGGCTTAAGGGGGGTGGCGCCGCGGCGCCAGATGTTAATCTGCGTTGACGGGGTTTCGGGCCGCGCGCTACCGACTGAGAAAAGCTCGAATAGCCCTGAAGAAACGCATTCCGGGAGGTCCTCCATGCCGCATTTTGAGATCGCCGACGGCGAAAGCCTGTACTACGAGCACACGCCGCCGAGCGATCCGGCCGGCAAGACGTTCGTCTTCGTCAATGCGCTGACCGGCAGCTACACCATGTGGGAGGCGGAGATCGCGCCGGCGCTGCGGGCGGCCGGACACGGCACGTTGGTCTACAACTTCCGCGGCCAGGCGGAGAGCCGGACGGCACCGACGACGAAACCGACGCCCACCCAGATCGTCGAGGACCTGCACCGGCTCTGCGCCGAGGTGAAGCCTGCGCGCGCGGTGATGGTCGGCCTGTCGATCGGCGGTCTGTTCGCCGCCCAGGCCTACGCCAAAGGGACAGCGGCCGACGGCATCGTGCTCATCAACACGCTGCGCAAGCCGACCGGACGGCTGGAGTGGATCAACACCGCCATGGCGCACGGCGTCGAGGCCGGGGGCTTCAGGCTGATCATGGAGCTGACCCTGCCCATGCTGGTGAACCCCGAGCAGCTCGCCAAGATGAAGGCCGACGTGCAGACCGGCGCGCCCTATGCGGCGGTGGAGCCGTCAGACGGCGGATACCGGCTGATGGTGGAGTCGGTGGCGACCGACTGGGACTTCCCCTGGCAGACCCTGGACGTTCCGGTCCAGCTTCAGATCGGGCTGCACGACCGGGTATTCTACGTGGCCGACGACGTGGACGAGTTGGCCGCGCGGATTCCGAACACGACCCGGGTGGAGTTTCCGGACGCCGGTCATCTGATCCCCATCGAGCGGCCCGGCGCCTTCACCAAGGCGCTCCTGGATTTCGCGCAGACGCTCTGACGGGAGGCGGCCGTGGCCTGGAAGCCGGCGCTTGTGATCTTCGACTGCGACGGGGTGCTGGTGGACAGCGAACCGATCGCCACCCGCATCATCGCCGAGGCGCTGACCCGGGCGGGGCTCTCGATGAGCGGGGAGGCAGCGCTGCACCAGTATCTCGGCGGCAAGCTCACTCGCATCAAGCTTCGGGTCGAGGAGGACATGGGGATCACCCTGGGCGACGGCTGGGTCGAGGCGATCTACGAGAAGCAGTTCGCCGCCTTCCGGGCGGAACTTCAGGCGATCCCGGGGATCGAGGGGGCCCTCGACGCGCTCGATCTCGCCGGCATCCAGTACTGCGTCGGCTCGAACGGCCCGCTCTACAAGATGGACGTGTCCCTGGGCGTGACCGGTCTGCACGAGCGGCTGGAGCATCGGATCTTCTCCGCCGACATGGTGCCCGAACCCAAACCGGCCCCGGATCTCTTTCTCCATGCCGCGGCGAATTTCGACGTTCCGCCCGGTGATGTGGCGGTGGTGGAGGACAGTCCGCCCGGTGTCCGGGCGGGCGTCGCCGCCGGCATGCGGGTCTTCGGGTACGGACGGGATTCCGGTGTCGACCGGCTGAAAGAGGCCGGCGCCCATGTGACGTTCGAGAACATGGCCGATCTTCCCGGACTTCTCGGGGTGCCGCGATAGGTCGCGGACGCCGCCCGCAGTTCCACGTCCCGCAGTCAGCGTGCCCTGGTCAGCGAGCCCTGGCGAAGATCCAGGGATCGCTGCCCCGGCCTTCCCACTGGGAGAGGAAGCGTTGCAGCTGGCTCAGCGCGAGGAGTTCCGGGAACGCGCTCGGATCCCGCACGGTTTGCGGCAGCACCGTGATCTCGTGCGTTTCCTGCAATAGGCCGATCACCGTGTCGGTCGTGGACACGTTCTTCACCTTGTGTGCCTCGATCACGAGATCGGCGGCGCGCAGTGCGTCGCCGCCGGCCTCCCGGAGAAGCTCGACCTCGGCCCCCTCGATGTCTATCAGAACCAGGGTATCGGCGACGGCGAGGTCGGCGAGGCGCTCGGGCGTGCAGAGTCCGGCGACCTCGATGCGATCGCCTACGTCGTTCGCAGAGGCGAGGCGCCGACAGTTCTCCTGCGCGTCCGGGTTCAAATCGAATCCGAGGACTTCCAGATCAGGATGTCTCAAGGCGGCGCCGACGACGTAGTACCCTTCGTCGCAACCGATATCGACAAACCGCCGATATCGGGAGATGTCCTCGAAGACCGGATGGAGCTCGGCCTCGTAGCTGCCGAGGAGCTTGGGGGAGGGAAGGGAGCCCGACCCCGCCAGGGGGTAGACCATGCCTTCGAACGGTCCGCTCCGGACCCGGTCACCGCAGATCTGCCGGACATAGGCGTCGGTCAGCAGCTGTCGGAAATGGACGCCGACCAGCGAGGCGGGCCACATGGCGTTCGGATCCTCGCCGGACCCGAGCACCTTCTTGAGTTGCTTCAGAGGCCACGCCGCCAAGGATCGCGGGACAGAATAGTTTGTCGTCGTGTTCCACGGCTCCATGGCGGCGCTTGCCCCTCCGGATCAGGTCTTCGGCACGAACGAGCCGTGTCCGGCACGCCAGATGTCGGGGCGGCACCGGATGTACTGGTCCGGGTACTCGATCTCCACGCCCAGGGTCTGAGCGGCATGCCAGGCCCAGCGCGGGTCGTCCATCGCGCCGCGGGCGACGGCCACCATGTCGGCCTTGCCGGAGGACACGATCTCCTCGGCCTGGGTCGCGCCGGTGATCATGCCGACGGCCATCACCGGAATGCCCACCTCGGCCTTCACCCGCTCGGCGAACGGCACCTGATAGCCCGGGCCGACCGAGATCTTCTGCCCCGGGTCGTTGCCGCCGGAGCTGATATCGACGAAGTCGCACCCGGCGTCTTTGAGCGCCTTGCAGATCTCCACGGTGTCGTCGACGGTGAGACCGCCCTCGACCCAGTCGCTGGCGGAGAGGCGCATCCCCATCGCTTTGCCCTCAGGCCAGACCGCCCGGCAGGCCTTGAACACTTCCAGCGGGAAGCGCATCCGTCCTTCGAGAGAGCCGCCGTATCCATCGTTGCGGATATTCGACAGCGGCGACAGGAACTGGTGCAGCAGATAGCCGTGGGCGCCGTGCACCTCCGCCACCTCGAAGCCGACGCGATCGGCCCGCTTTGTGCTCTCCACGAACTGCGCCTTCACCATCTCCAGACCGTCCGCATCCAGCGCCTTCGGCGCCGGCCAGTCGCCATAGGCGCGGTCGGACGGGCCGAGCGTCTGCCAGGGGTTTTCGTCGGCCGGCAGCGGTCCGCCACCGTTGAGCGGTACCCGGTTCGACGCCTTGCGGCCGGCATGGGCGATCTGGATGCCCATCACGGCGGTGCCGTGGGCGTAGCAGAAATCGATGACGCGCTTGAGGGTTCGCTCATTCTCGTCCGACCATAGGCCGAGGCAGCCCGGGGTGATACGACCTTCCGGCGAGACGTGGGTCGCCTCGGTGATCACGAGGCCGCCGGCGCCCATGGCGAACTGGCCGAGATGCATGAGGTGCCAGTCGTTGGCATTGCCATCCTCGGACAGATACTGGCACATCGGGGCGACCACGACGCGGTTCGGCAGGGTGACGTCACGCATCGCGATCGGCGAAAACAGTTGGCTCATCGGGCTCTCTTTCTTTGTCCTGGCGCGCAGGCGGAGGACGGTAGCGGGTCCGACCGGAGGGAGAAAGTGCCATGACGGCAAAAGTGTCGGTCGCGGAGATGAACCGGGTTCTCGAGGAGGATCTGTCGTTCATGGGGAATCTCGGCGCCCGCTTCGAGGAGATCGCGGACGGTCGCGTCGTCGCACGCTTGCCCTATTCGGATCTGCTGCTCCGCCCCGGCGGCACGATCAACGGACCGGCGATGATGGGACTGGCGGATGCCGTGCTCTACGCGGTGGTGCTCTCGCGGATCGGTATGGTTAAGCTCGCGGTCACCACCAGCCTGACCGCCAACTTCCTGCGGCGGCCGAAACCCGGCGACCTGATGGCGGTCGGCAGTCTGATCAAATGCGGCCAGCGTCTCGCCTATGGCGAGGTCCTGCTTCATATTGACGGGCGAGAGGACGATCCGGTCTGCCACGTGACCGGCACCTATTCGATACCGCCGGCCGGCGACCGGCCCGCGGCGTAGAGCCACGGCAGAGAGGAGGAGCGACGACGATGAGCGGCCCCGTCACCCTCGCCAGCGGACCGATCGCGGCGGTCGTCGAACCGGCCTTCGGCGGCCGCATCAGCGCTTTCCGCCATGACGGCACGGACCTGTTCGCACCGATCCCCGATGACGGCTCCAGGGACCTCGACGCGCCCGCCTCCGGCGGCTGTTTCCCGCTCGTTCCTTGGTCGAACCGGATCCGCGATGCCCGCCTGACCCTCGAGGGCGAGGCCTTCGACCTGACCGTGACGGAGAAACCGGCCGGGCACGCGATCCACGGCCATGGGCTGCGCCGGATCTGGGAGACTGACCGTGACGGCGCCACCCTGCGCATGCACTATGCCCATGAAGCCGGCGCCCAGGGCTGGCCCTGGCCCTATCGCGCGGCTCAGGTCGTCACCGTCGACGACACGGGGATAAGCGTCACCTTGTCCGTTCAGAATGCGGGCGCGGGGGCGATGCCCGCCGGGCTCGGTTTCCATCCGTATTTTCCGCGCATGGCAAGCACCCGGGTCGTGCTTCCGGTCGAGACCGCCTGGCCGCCGGTGCAGGCGGAAAAGTTCCCCACGTCGGGCGGGCAGCCGGTCCCGGTAGAGTTTGATCTCCGGCGGCCGTCGCCGGTACCGCTCGGCCTTGATCAGGGGTTCGGCGGCTGGTCGCGCACGGCGGAGATCGTCTGGCCGGAACGGGGCCGCGCGCTGACGATCACCGGCGAGGGGCCGCTGGAACACGTGATCGTCTACACCCCCGAGCACCGAGACTACTTCTGCATCGAACCGGTCACCCATGCGATCGATGCGGCTAATATGGCGGAGAATCAGGGAGTTGAGGGAACCGGCCACGCGATGCTGGCGGCCGGGGCGGAAATGTCCGTCACACTGCGGTTTAGTGTAACGGTATTATAATACCGCATTTGCAACCGCACTGATTTCTCGACGTTTTTTCCGCTTGATTCCGAGCAGACCGCACGGCATAACCCGCGCTCCGTCGGATGCGGTCCTGTTCTGCTCCGACACTGGATTTCCATGAACCTGGTCTTGCGCCGCGGCTTCGATGCCCCGGTTCCGGACCGATCGAGCGAGGGGACCGTCATGCGGACCTATTCGGCCAAGCCGAGCGAGATCGAGAAGAAGTGGGTTGTGGTCGACGCCGAAGGGCTCGTCCTCGGCCGGCTCGCCTCGATCATCGCCCAATACCTGCGCGGCAAGCACAAGCCGACCTTCACCCCGCACATGGACTGCGGTGACAACGTCATCGTCGTCAATGCCGAGAAGGTGAAGCTGACCGGCAACAAGATGACCCAGAAGTACTACTACTGGCACACCGGTCATCCAGGCGGCATCAAGCAGCGCCGGGCCGACCAGCTCCTGGGCGGCGCGCATCCCGAGCGCGTGATCACCAAGGCGGTGCAGCGGATGATCACCCGCGGCCCGCTCGGCCGTCAGCAGATGTCCAACCTGCGTGTCTACGCCGGTCCGGAGCACCCGCACGAGGCGCAGCAGCCGCAGAAGCTGGACGTCGCGGCCATGAACCCGAAGAACGCGAGGTAAGCGATGTCGATGGAAACCGAGACCGCTGCGACCGACGAGGCCCAGGGCCTCGACAAGCTGGCTGAGCTGCAGGCCGAGACCGAGGCCGCGCCGGCGGAGCCGGTGGTCGACAAGTTCGGCCGCTCCTACGCGACCGGCCGCCGCAAGAACGCCATCGCCCGCGTCTGGATCAAGCGGGGCCAGGGCATCATCACCGTGAACGGCAAGCCGTCGAACGAATACTTCGCGCGCCCCGTCCTGCAGATGATCATCGATCAGCCGATCGAGGCTGCCGAGCGTACCGGTCAGTTCGATGTCTACTGCACGGTCACCGGCGGTGGCCTGTCCGGTCAGGCGGGAGCGGTGCGCCACGGGATCTCCCAGGCGCTGACCCTGTTCGAGCCGGGCCTGCGCCCGACCCTGAAGAAGGGCGGCTTCCTGACCCGCGACCCGCGTATGGTCGAGCGTAAGAAGTACGGCAAGGCCAAGGCCCGCCGGAGCTTCCAGTTCTCCAAGCGCTGACGCGCCCGCCCCGAGGGGCGATTCAATTCCTGGAAAAGCGCTGTCTGCGGGCAGCGCTTTTTCTGTTTCGGGTACATCATTCCGGTACCGTCTTCGGTCCGTGACCGCGACGTCTGGCTCGCCTGACCAAGAGAGGGCTATTGATCCAGCGCAAAGGGTGAGCGCCGGGCGCGGTGCTATCCATAACCTCCTGTACCTGTGCTGGTGTGGGGAGGTTCTGCAATGTTCGAGGCGCTGCTGGAAACCGATCTGGTGTCGGATCCTGCCAAGGCAGCGATCGGCGGATTGATCGTCGGCGTCCTGTTCGGATGGTGGGCCCAGGCCAGTCGGTTCTGCCTGCGCAGCGCCTGCATCGAATTCTGGTCCGGCCGCACCGGTTCGGCGATGGTTGTCTGGCTGTCGGTCTTCGGTGCCGCTCTGCTGGCGACCCAATCGCTCTTTGTTGAGGGTACTCTCACGGTCTCGGAGATCCGCCAACTCTCTGCCACCGGGACCCTTTCGGGCGCGGTCATTGGCGGCCTGCTCTTCGGTGCGGGAATGATCCTGGCGCGGGGCTGCGCCAGCCGTCTGCTGGTTCTGTCGGCGACGGGCAACATGCGGGCCCTGGTCACCGGTCTGGTCGTCACCGTCGTCGCTCAGGCGTCACTCTCCGGCATGCTGTCGCCGCTGCGCAGTTGGCTCTCAGCCCTGTGGGTCGTCGGTCCGGGCTTTCGAAGCTATCTGATCGACCTGCCGAGCCGCCCAGGGCTGTGGTTGTCGGCTGCAATCCTTGCGCTGGCGTTGACGCTCGCCCTGCGGTATCGACCCGGATTGGGCCGGGTGACGATGTCACTGGGGCTTGGGGCGACGGTGGCGCTCGGATGGTGGTTCACCGCCCGTCTCGGGCAGATCTCGTTCGAGCCGGTGACCGCCGGCAGCGTGACCTTCACCGGACCCTCGGCCGATACGCTGATGGCGCTGATCACCTCACCGAGCCTCCCTCTCAGCTTTGCCACCGGGCTCGTGCCCGGCGTGTTCGCCGGTTCTCTGATCTCGTCTCTCGCCCGCCGAGAGTTCGAGCTTCAGGTCTTCGGAGCGGAAACGGGGATGGTGCGTTATCTGATCGGCGCCAGTCTCATGGGGTTCGGCGGCATGCTTGCCGGAGGCTGTGCCGTCGGGGCGGGAATCACAGGCGGATCGGTGCTGTCGCTGACCGCTTGGATCGCCCTGTTCAGCATGTGGGTCGGCGCAGGGGTTGCGATCGCCGTCCTGGAACGCCAGAAGCCGATGCCGGCAACAGTTTCGCCGGTCCGGTAGACGAGTGGGGCGCCCGTAGGCGCCCCAGCTTTCGGCTGCCGCTGCGGCCTGGGCTCAAAGCCCCATCTTGTCGATATCGGCGGCGCTGTGGCGTTCTTCGAGCTTCTCGTTGTCCTCGCCGCGCACCCGGTTGACGACGCGGCCGCGCTTCACGCCCTTGCGCTCGGCGATCTCGTTGGTCCAGCGCTGCACGTTCGTGTACGAGGCGACGTCCAGGAACTCCGCCGCGTCGTAGAGCTTGCCCTGGGCGAGCTGGCCGTACCACGACCAGATAGCCATGTCGGCGATCGTGTACTCGTTACCGGCGATGTATTGGTTCTCGGCGAGCTGCCGCTCCATCACGTCGAGCTGGCGCTTGGTTTCCATGGCGAAGCGATTGATCGGGTACTCCCACTTCTCCGGCGCATAGGCGTAGAAATGGCCGAAGCCGCCGCCGAGATAGGGCGCGCTGCCCATCTGCCAGAACAGCCAGTTCATGGTCTCGGTGCGCTTCGCCGGATCGGTTGGCAGGAAGGCGCCGAACTTCTCCGCGAGATAGAACAGGATCGAGCCGGACTCGAAGACCCGGATCGGCGTGTCGACGCTGTGGTCGACCAGGGCCGGGATCTTGGAGTTCGGGTTGATGTCGACGAAACCGCTGCCGAACTGGTCGCCGTCGCCGATGCGGATGATCCAGGCGTCGTACTCGGCGCCGCTGTGGCCGAGGGCGAGCAGCTCCTCCAGCATGATGGTGACCTTGACGCCGTTCGGCGTGCCGAGGGAGTAGAGCTGAAGCGGGTGCTCTCCGACCGGCAGCTCCTTCTCGTGGGTCGCGCCGGCGATCGGCCGGTTGGTGCTCGCGAAGCGACCCCCGTTCTCCTTGTCCCAGGTCCAGACCTTCGGCGGTGTGTAGGTCGGCATGTCGTTCATAACGGCTCCACTCTCCTGATGTCTCGCATCGAGGCCTCGCCCCGTGATCCCGCGAACTGGTCGTCGTATGTCTCTATTGCAACCCTTCGCTCCCTGGAAGCCCGCCGTCGCGCCTGAAACGGTGTCGCGCCGGGCGGGCACCAATGATTCGCGCAGGGCGGTTGGCGGCGGGCCCGACCGCTCAGTCGCCGGGTTTCTCCGGCGCCCGGGGCGGAGTCCTGGCCAGCTCGGAGATCTGATGCCGTCCGTCTTCCGCCGGCGTGATGCGGAACAGCCGTTTCCCGGCGGAGATGAGGGCGTCGATCCTACCGTCGGCGATGGACAGTCGCGCGGTCGAGTGTCTGTCGCGGACCACCCGGCCCGACAGCGTCCCGGTTGACCCGGATGGGGAGACGGCGATCCGCCCGCGGCGGACGATCTCTACCGTCAGCCGGGCGTCGGGAAACAGGCCGAGAAAGACCGTATCCAGCGCCGCATCGGTGAGAAGGCGGTCGATATCCTCGGGCTTGAGCTCGACTTCGCGCGACCGGAGCACGACGGACAGGTCATCGCTCTGTCCTACGCTGGTCGCAACCGCCGGCGCCATCAGGTCGAGCCGTGTCTCGGCAGCCCGCGATGCGACGGCATGAGGGTCGGTCAGGAGAATGAGTGCGGCCAACCCGACCAGCAGAGAGACGGCAACGGCCACGGGCGTCCGGCGCATAGATGGTTCATTGGCCCCTGTGCGAGGTCGTCGACCCACGCTCACTCTCTCCGCTGCCGCACGATCAGGCGCCAGAGTGTGGCAACCGGCGGCGGCGACGGCCAGAACCGGAATATGTGAGTTTTCCCGCGCTGGGCCCCGCCTTCAGGGGCGGGCTTCAGGGACCGGTCAGAAGACGTTGAGCAGAAAGGCGGTGAAGATCACGTAGCGCAGCGTCTTGGCGATCGCCACCAGCAGAATGAAGGTCCCGAACGGCTCCCGCATCAGGCCGGCCGCCAGGGTCAACGGGTCGCCGATGAACGGCGCCCAGCTCAGCAGCAGGGACCAATAGCCGTATCGGCGGTACCAGCGCGACGCGCGGTCGAGCTGGGCCGGGGTGGCGGGGAACCAGCGGCGGTCCTTAAACCGCTCGATCCGCAGCCCGATCGCCCAATTGACCACCGAGCCGAGCGTATTCCCGATGCTGGCGACGATCACCAGACCGGGAATCCAGTAGTCGGTGTTGAGGATGAGGCCGGTAAGCAGGATTTCCGACTGGATCGGCAGAAAGGTCGCGGAGCCGAGCGAGATCAGAAACAGTCCGCCTAAGGCGCCAATCAAGTCCATGCGGTCCACTCCGGTCTTCGAGGCTATCGGATATGGAGTGCCGCCGCGGATTGTCACCATCAGGGGTCACGCAGCGGCCTTTGCGCCGAGCTTGCGGGCGCGCGCGATCCAGGACCGGATCTTTTCCGGCGCCGCCGTTTTCACCGAGCCGAGCTGAACCGCGCGACGGACCTTCACCCCGCAGAAACCGAGAATCTGGTTGGCCAGCACCCGGCGGCCAGGCCGCCAGTAGATGAGCGTGTCCAGCCATGGCGGCGTGTCGGAGGTGATCAGTATGTCCGCCGTCTTCCCGGTCAGGTACTTATCCCAGCCGATGCCGCGACGGTGGTACTTGAACGCGAAGCCCGGCGCCAGAGCGCGGTCGATCAGCGCCTTGGCCTTGGGCGGCATCGACCCCCACCAATAGGGGTGGACGACCAGGATATGGTCGGCCCAGCTCACCGCTTCCTGCCACGCGATCAGGTCCGGCTCCAACGCGGTGGCGTGCTGGCCGTAGCCGTACGCGTTCAGATCGAACTCCATGGAACTGAGGTCGAGCCGACGGACCTCGGCGCCCGTGGCCTCGGCGCCGGCCTGGTAGGCATCGGCCAGTCCTCCACACAGGGAGTCGGCCCGTGGATGGGCGGTCCAGATGAAGATGCGTTTGGTCATGGGGGGCTCCTTGGGCTCGCGCTTTACATCGTGTCAATTGACGCCGTGTCAAATATGGTTAGGTTGACGTCATGTCAAGTGAGATGCGCGATACCCGCGAGAGAATCATGACCGCCACCTGGCGCCTGCTCGAGGAGAGCGGCGGGCAGGGAGTTCGCATGGCCGACGTCGCCAAGCGCGCCGGCGTCAGCCGACAGGCGGTCTACCTGCATTTTCCCAGCCGGGCGGAGCTCCTGATCGCAACCACCCGGCACATCGACGCAAAGCACGACGTGGACGGCCGGCTTGCCGCCAGCCGCGGCGCCTGCGACGGGCCTGGGCGCCTGGATGCCTTCATCGAGGCCTGGGGCGCCTACATCCCCGAGATACACGGCGTGTGCAGCGCGCTGCTGGCGATGCGGGACACGGACGCCGCGGCCGCCGCCGCCTGGGACGACCGGATGGCAGCCCTGCGGGACGGGTGCGCCGCGGCGGTCCGGGACCTGGCGGAGGAGGGACATCTGCGGGCCGATCTCGACCCGGACAGCGCGACCGATCTTCTTTGGACGCTCCTGTCCGTGCGCAACTGGGAACACCTGGGCCGGGACTGCGGCTGGTCGCAGGACCGTTACGTCGCGGCGATGAAGGATCTGGCGCGGCGGTCGCTTTTCAAAGGCTGACGCTGGATCAGTCCGGGGTCGTTTCCTGGCGCGCGTCCTTTGCCAGAACGGCCTGCCAAGCGGCCTCGCTGCAATCCCGCTCGCTCCAGACCTCGACCGGATCGACCGTCAGTGGCTCTTCCCGTGCCAGGGTCGGCAGGAGCCCGAGCATCAGTGCGAAACCGGCGCGCCACGTCAGGTAGCGCAGCGCTGCTTCCGTCATGCCCGGCGTGATGGGGAAGCGCTGAACCGCCAGGATCGGGCCGGAATCCACCGGTAGCGTCATCTCGTGCGCGGTGACTCCGTAGCTCGACACCTCGTCCCGGAGCGCGAACTCGAGCGCTCGCTTTCCCGGATAGTCCGGCGGCGCCGGGTGGAGGTTCACCGGGGCCAGCGCCATCGCGTCCAGGTATCGCCGCGGCACGATCACGTCGCTGAAGAAGCCGACCAGACGGCCCGGCCAGGGGCTGTCGGCGTCGAAATGCTCGAACAGCCGGTCGAGGGCGGGACGGTCGGCGACGAAGAAGACCGGGTTCGCCAGCCCGCGGGCCGCCGACAGGACCGAGAGGGCGGCGGCGGAGGTCACATCCGTCAGCAGTGCCAGGGGTGGCGGGCTCATCGGCAGCCCTCGTTCCGGGGAGACGTCATGATTTCGCCACTTGGCCGGTGAAGCTGGGGCGGGAGATCGGCTAGAGTGTTCATGTCCGAAGCATGCCATTGGAGGAAACAGATGCCAGCCCTGATCCGACCGCACCACGGCCAGACGCCCCGGGTGGCGACCGGCGCCTTCATCGCCGAGACCGCCGTGTTGATCGGCGAGGTCGAGATCGGCGAGGACGCCTCGGTCTGGTACGGCTGCGTCCTGCGCGGGGACGGCCATTCGATCACCGTCGGCGCGCGCTCGAACATCCAGGACGGCACCATCGTGCACATAACCTCCAACCGCTTTCCAACCGTGATCGGCTCTGGGGTCACCGTCGGCCACGCCGCGATCATCCACGCCTGCACGCTCGAGGACGACAGTTTCGTGGGCATGGGCGCGACCGTCCTTGACGGAGCCGTGGTCCAGCGGCATGCCATGGTCGCGGCCGGCGCCCTGGTCACGCCCGGCAAGGTCGTGCCGACGGGAGAGCTCTGGGCCGGATCGCCCGCCAAGAAGATGCGGGATCTGACCGACGACGATTTCGCGATGATCGAACGCACGGCCGAGAACTACAGCCAGCTCGCCCGCACCTACATGGCCGGCCGGTAGTCGCATGATCCGCCGTCTGATTTGCCGTCTGTTCCTGGGGGCCGTTCTCGCCCTGACGCTTCTCACCACCCGCCCCGCGGCGGCCGATGGGAGCGATCCGGTCGTGCTTGTCCGGGTGCTGCCGTCCGTTCTGGCATGGTTCGCGGATCCGGACTCCCTGCTTCGGGAGGAGCCGCTGGAGATGTCGAACTACGATACGGCCACGAACACCGAGACGCCCGCCCCGCCGGTGACCGACTGCACGACCCTGCAGGCACGGCAGGCCGACGGATACTACACCTACACCACCATTGGCATGGCCCGTGAGGCGCTGGTCACCGACCTGTGCCGTCTGGGCGGACGATATGGCAGCGCGACCGTCGAGCCGACCGAGTCGCCGAAGCACACGCTCCATGCCGATGTGCTCGATCTCTGGTCCGCCTGGTTCCAACTCGCCGTCTCCGCGAATGTTGCGGACGCCGTGGCGAAGGCGGTCGAGACCGGGGTGCCGCTCGGCGGGTTCGAGGAGCCGTCGCTTGCCGGATGCGGGCCCCGTGCGGTCGAGCGGAAGGATCCCTGGACGGTCGCCGCGCAGAACAAATGCGACAGTCTCTATCTCTCGGTTGTCGGCGAGGAGCACACCGCGTCCGGCAAGATGCGCCCGATCGTGTTCTATCACCTGAAGGCGACCGGCGGCTCCCTTAGGACGAGCGGCTACACCGCCGTCGCGCCGCACCCAGAGACCGGGGTTTGGACGCCGCTGGTGTTCCTGGACTAGGCCGGCGCCGGCTTCGTCCCCGCGACCGGAGGGACCAGCAGGATCGCCGCCAGAACCAGGACCGAGGCGATGATCTCGCGCGCCCCGACGGCCTCGCCGAAGACAAGCCAGCCGAGCGCGATCATCGTCGGCAGTTCGACCGCGCCGGCTGCCGCCGTCCGGCCGGGGCCGATCCTCGGAGCGGCGAGGGTGTAGAGAAGCTGGGGCAACAGCGCGGTGACGAGCCCCATGGCGAGGATGGTGATCCAGACGGCCCCGTCGCGGGGGATGAAGGAGGCCGGATCCGTGAGAGCGACCACGGGCGCGAGCCCGATGACCGATCCGACCATGCCGCAGGCCAGTTTCTCGACCGAGGAGAGCGTCGGCGTCAGGCAGGTCAGGACCACGATGATCAGCGCGAACAGCACTGGCGCCGGCAGAGACAGCAGAAGGGCCCAGGAGGCGGCGGCGCCGATCTGTCCGTCGAACACGATCAGCGCCGCCGTCAGCACCAGGGCGCAGCCGGCCCAGGCCCGCGCGCTCGGCGTCTGGCGCACCAGGAGCCAGGCCAGCAGCAGGGCGAAGACGGGGTAGGTCATGTAGACCAGCCCCACCACCGCCACCGGGACGGTCTCCAACGCCTGCAGGTAGCTCACCCAACCGAGGCCCATCAGGAGACCGGCGCCGACCAGGCGCAGCGCGTCGCGGCGCTTGGCCCGGGCGACGGGAAGGAACGGCAGCATGACCAGTCCGCTGAAGGCGTAGCGGAAGAAGCCGATCGCCGCCGGGGTCATACCGCTTTCCAACAGCAGTCTGGCGAAGAGCGGCACCATGCCGAAGCTGGCGCAGGCGACGGCGACCGTCAGGGTTGCGGTTGCCGGAGAAAGCCGGACGCGGTGGCGGAGGAGGGGGCTGGACGATGTCATGGCGGACTGATACGCCCGATCTGAACGATCGAAAAAATTCCAAATATTAATAGACAGCATGAACTGATTTAATGTCTGCATGCTCCCACGACTCGCCACCAACCATCTCGCACTGCTGGTCGCCCTGGCGGAGACCGGCAGCGTCGCCGCCGCCGGCAACCGGCTGGGCATCACCCAGTCGGCGGCCTCGCACAGGCTGCGGGAGGCGGAGCGGCGGCTGAACGCGCCGCTCGTCCGGCGCAGTGCCGTCGGCGTGACCTTGACCGAGGAAGGCGACCGGCTGCACGCCTTCGCCGAGCGGTTCCTGCGGGAGTTGTCCCGCCTGGAACAGGATATCGAACGCTCGCGGTCCGACGGGCGCAGCCTGGTGCGCCTCGGACAGGCCACGTACAGCCGATATCACTGGCTTCCCGCGTTCCTCGATTTCCTGGAGAAGCGCGACCCGAGCCTCTCCTTCGACCTGTCCGGCAGCGCCACCATGCGTCCGCTCGGGTCGCTGCGGGAAGGGATCGTCGATGTCAGCACCGTCTTCGGCCGTCCGACGGCGTCCCGGCGTTTTACCTGGACATGGCTCGCGGCCGATCCGATCGTCGCGGTCATGGCGCCGGACCATCGCCTGGCCGGCAGACCGCATGTCGACTCCTCGGACATGGCCGAGGAGCGGATGTTCACCTATCCGTTCGCGAGCGAGCCGGGCTTCGAGTGGGAGACCATGATCGGCCAGCCGACCACGCCCTATCGGCGGATGACCCGGTTGCCGACGCCGGAAGCGGCGATCGATCTGCTGAGAGCGGGCTACGGCGTTGCCCTGTTCAGCCGCTGGGCGATCGAGCCGGAACTGGCGGACGGAACGCTGATCGCGCGGCCGATCGGTGCCGAAGGATTGTCGCTCGACTGGTGGGCGGTAACGCGGGCCGACGATCCGCCCGACGCGCCGTCCAATCGCCTGGTTGCCGCCTGGCTCGACTGGTCGGAGCAGGCGAAGCGCGGCTTCGGCACCCTGTCGTTCGATGCCGCGACGGCTGTCATGCGGGAAACCGGACCCTGATCCGCCCCGCGGACGGTTGCTTTTGCCGCGGTCAGCCGGTTGTCTTGGCCGCTCACACGGTCGGACCGTTTGCCCCCATGACCCTCGTTCTTGTCTCGATCTTCTGGAAGACCCTTGCGACCGCCGGGGTCATCGTCGCCGCCGGCCGGCTCGCGCGCCGCCTGGGGCCGGTGCTGACCTCGGTCCTGATCACCCTGCCGTTCAATGCCGGGCCGGGCTTCTTCTTCATCGCATTGGACCAGGCGCCGCCCTTCATCGCCGAAGGCGCGCTGATGGCCTTTGGAGTGACCGGCGTCATCCTGATTTACTGCACTGCCTGGGTGCATGCCGCGCGCCGGTTCAATTTCGTGGTGACCTCGCTGATCGGGCTCTGCGCCTGGCTCGCCGGCGTGCTCGTCCTGGACGCTCTGCCGCCCTCGCTGCTCGTCGCCGGGACGAGCCTGGCGATCGGCGCCGGTTTCGCCTACGTCCTGCGCCGCCGGGATATCCCGAAACCCGACACGCCGCCGGCCGCCGCCGGGTGGCGGTTCGTCATCGCCCGGGGGCTTGCCGCCGGTATCGTCGTCGCCTCCGTCGCGACCGCCAGCCCGTGGCTCGGCCCGCACTGGTCTGGCATCCTCCTGGCCTTCCCGACCACGCTGCTGGCGTCGACCTGGATGCTCTGGGGGCATTATGGCCGCGATTTCACCGCCTCGACGCTCAACGCGGCTCAACCCTCGCTGGTCGTCTATGCCAGCTTCTGCATCGCCCTTCACTGGTTGGCCGGGCCGCTCGGTTCGGTGGCGGCCGTGGTGACCGCCTTCGTTCTGTCGGGTGTCGTGGCGGGGGTCTATGCGGCCGTGCTGATGGGGATCGCGCGCGGGCGATAGCCGTTCCGCCGTTACTCCGCCGCCGTTCGACCATTGCCGGATCCCTCGATGCGGTGCTCCAATGCTCGGGTACCGGACACGCTTTGAGGGGACGACGATGGGGTTCGTGACCACCGACGATGGGGTGAAGCTGTACTTCGAGGAGGTGGGCGAGGGCACGCCGATCGTGTTCGTGCACGAATACGCTGGCGATCATCGGTCCTGGGAGCCGCAGATGCGCCATTTCGGCCGGCGCTACCGCTGCATCACCTATGCGGCCCGCGGCTACACGCCGTCGGACGTGCCCGAAAGCCCGGAGGCCTATGGGCAGGATCGGGCGCGGGAGGATATCCGGGCGGTCATGGACGGACTGGGGATCGACGCCGCGCACGTGGTCGGCCTGTCCATGGGCGGTTTCGCGGCCCTGCATTTCGGCTTCCACCATCCCGACCGAGCGCTGTCGCTGACTGTCGCCGGCTGCGGCTACGGTGCCGATGCGGACCGGCGCGAGCAGTTCCGCAAGGAGACCGAAGCCACGGCGGATCGGATCGCCGCCGAAGGCATGGACGAGGTCGGCAAGGCCTACGCCATCGGCCCCACCAGGGTGCAGTTCGAGACAAAGGACCCGCGCGGCTGGAAGGAGTTCGAGACCCAGCTCCGCGAGCATTCGACCCTCGGATCGGCCAACACGATGCGCGGTGTGCAGGCGCGGCGCCCGTCGCTCTACGACCTGGTCGAGCAGATGAACGCGCTGACGGTCCCGACGCTGATCGTCAACGGCGACGAGGACGATCCCTGCCTGGATGTCGGCAACTTCATGAAGCGGATGATCCCGTCGGCAGCGCTGTCGGTCCTGCCGAAGACCGGGCATACCATGAACATCGAGGAACCGGCCCTGTTCAACGCCGTGGTGGAGGACTTCTTCCACACGGTCGAGTGCGGTCGCTGGGGCCTGCGGGATCCACGCTCGACCACCGGCGCGATCATCACCGCCGGCCCGGTCGAGGACAAATGACCCAATCGTAGGGAGGAGGGGCTCATGGCGGACAGACTCGAAGGCCGGGCGGCGATCGTGACCGGGGCCGCGCGCGGCATCGGCCGGGCGATCTGCGAGGCGTTCGTCGAGGAGGGGGCGGCGGTCTATGTGGCCGATCTCCACGGCGGCGAGGCGGAAGCGGTGGCGGCAGCCCTGGCGGAAAGCGGCGGTCGGGCGGCCGGGGGGTACTGCGACGTCCGCTCCACCGACAGCGTACGGGACGTGGTGAACCACGCCGCGCAAACCTTCGGCGGGCTGGATATCCTGGTGGCCAATGCGGCGGCCATGACGCCCAGGGCGACGATCGAGACCCTCGAGGAGGAGGACTGGACGCAGGCGCTCGCGGTCAATCTCACTGGCGCCTTCCACCTGTGCAAGCACTGCATCCCGCACCTGAAGCGGGCCGGTGGAGGATCGATCATCCTCACCGCCTCGCAGATGGGCCGGGTGGCGCGGGCGGGCAGCACCACCTATTGCACGACCAAGGGCGCGCTGATCCAGATGGCCAAGGGCATGGCGCTCGACCATGCGGAGGACGGTATCCGGGTGAACACGCTCTCGCCCGGCGGTACCGCGACCGATCGCATGACCGCCCAGTTCGGCACCATGCAGGAGGCGGAGAAGAACTGGGGCCTGGCCATGCACCCGCTCGGCCGCCTCGGTCAGCCGGAGGAGATGGCGCGGGGCGCCGTCTTCCTTGCGAGCGAGGAGTCCAGCTTCATGACCGGAGCCGACCTGCTGCTCGACGGCGGCTACAGCGCGCGCTGACGCGCCATCGACCCTGGGAGATCGCGATGACAGAGAGACTGCCTATTCTGGAGCAGCGCCGCATCGAGGCGGAAGTGATCAAGCCGATCTACGAGGAAATGGTCGCGGCTCTCGGCAAGGAGAAAGCGCAGGATATCCTCGGCACGGCGATCAAGAAGGCGGCCATCGCCCAGGGTCAGAGCTTCGCCGCCGAGGCCGAGGGCGGCACCGATCTGGACAGCTTCGCCGATATCCAGAAGCACTGGACGGCCAGCGGCGCCCTGGAGATCGAGCCGGTGGACCGCTCGCCCCAGACCCTCGACTTCAACGTGACTCGCTGCCGATATTCGGAGATGTACAAGGCGATGGGGCTCGGTGAGATCGGATACCTCCTATCCTGCAACCGGGACGGCACCTTCTGCGAGGGCTACGACCCGAGGATCAAGCTGGAGCGGACGCAAACCCTGATGCAGGGCGCCAGCCACTGCGACTTCCGCTACACGTTCGAGGAGTAGCCCGGACTGCACGCGATATCCGTCCGGCAGGCCGCGATCTCACGTTTTACGGGCGCAGAGAAGCCGCTTTCCGGGCTATCCTTTACCGCGTTGCGGTCCCGGCGATGGTGGCATGTTCGATATCCTGATTGAAAGGGAGTTGCCTCGGCCGGTCGGCGACGACGATCCGATGGCGCGCCTGTGGTGGTACTGGGACGACCGCCGGGCCGGCGCCCCGGCGCTTCCCCGCGACGAGTTCGACGTGCTCGCGTTTCCGGACCTTTTCGGCCGGATCAATCTGGTGACCGTGCATCCGGGGCCGTCCACCCGGTTCCGGTTCCGGCTGTTCGGGTCCGGCATGGACGATCCTTACGAGCCCAACATGACCCGGCGGGAGATCTCCGATATCAGCGAACCGGTCTACGCCGACATGGTGCAGCGCCACTATCTCCAGGCCTATCGCCTGCGGCGTCCGTTCTTCGCCGAGGTGAAGGTCGATATCGGCGGTGACGGCCTGTTTCACTACTGCAGGCTGATCCTGCCGATGACCTCAGTGCCCGGCGGATTCGACATGCTGCTGATCGCGTCCGCCCGATATGCCGATGACCGTCACGACAGGGACGCGCTTGGATTGGGACTGATCGGACAAACCCAGGCCCACCGCTACACCGGTGTGTCGCCTGAGACCGTCCACACATGGCAGGACGACGCGAAACCGACCGGCTGACCGCGCCGATCCGTGTGCCGATCAGGCGACGCGCACGCCGCCGACCCAGACACCGCGGACCACTGGCCGGCCCTCGATCACGCGAACCCGGATCAGGTCGGCGCGCTTGCCGGCAGCGATGACACCGCGGTCGTCCAGCCCCGCATGGCGGGCCGGGGTGGCCGTAACCGTCGCGATCGCCCGCGGCAGGTCCCACCCCTCGACATTCTCGACCAGGGAGAAGGCGCCGTGAAGCATGCTCGCCGGGACGTAGTCCGACGAGATGATGTCGAGGAGACCGGCCGCCGCGAGGTCGCGCGCGGTGATGTTCCCGTAGGAGGAACGTCCCCGGACGAGGTTCGGCCCGCCCATCAGCACCGCGAGGCCCTTGGCGCGGGAGGCGTCGGCGGCGACCCGCGTCGTCGGGAATTCGGCGATGGAACAGCCGATCTCCGCCGACTCGTGGACATGATCCTCGGTCTCGTCGTCGTGGCTGGCGAGCGCGATGCCCCGGTCCCGTGCCCAGGCGGCGATGGCCCGTCGCTGCCTCGGGCCGTTGGAGCGCGACGCCTCGGTCAGCCGCTCATACGCCTCGTCGATCTCGGCATCCGACTGCCCGTCGACCTCGCGCCGCAGCCGCCGCCAGATCTCGATATCGGCCGTCTGGCGCTGCCCCGGCGCGTGGTCCATCAGCGAGACGAGGCCGACCAGCGGGTGATCGTCGAAGGCCGCCAGTTCGTCGAGGACGTCCGGTCCGATGACCTCGCAGCGCAGGTGAAGCCGGTGGTCGGCCCGCAGCATGGCTGCCGCGCGGGCGCCGGTGATGCCGTCGATGATCGGCCTCACGTGCTGGGCCCGGAGCTCGCCCTTCTCGGACAGTCCGAGGCAGAGCGAGTCGAAGACCGTGGTGATGCCCGAGGTGGCGATCTGTCCGTCATGGGCGACGGCGGCCGACATTCCGTCCCAGAAGACCTGGGCGCGCGGCTGGTAATGCTTCTCGACGTTGTCGGTATGAAGCTCGACGAGGCCCGGCAGGAGATAGTCGCCCTCGCAGTCCTCGGAGCCCGCTGGGGCGCCGGGCGTCTCGTCCACGCCGGCGATCAGTTCGCGCTCCACGGACAGGGTGCCGTCGATGACGGTCTCTGGCAGGACGATCTTGGCGTTTCGGAAGGCGAGGGACATGGCTTGAACAGGGACTGCCGTCGGGTTGGACTGAGTATGCGGCGCGACACCGCGCTGCAAGTTACCTTTCTGTGTCGGTGCTGGACAGGAAGCCTTGCGTCCGCGCGGCAAGTTCCGTATAAACCGGCCTCCGCTGCGGGGCTGCCCGCGGCACCGTGTTTCTATTGGAGTGCGAACGATGGCGGTTCCCAAGCGTAAAACCACCCCCTCCAAGCGGGGTATGCGCCGGGCGCACGACAAGCTGACGTCCGATGCCTATGTCGAGAGCCCGGACACCGGCGAGCTGCACCGGCCGCACCACATCGACCTAAAGACCGGCATGTACCGCGGTCGCCAGGTGATGAAGGTGAAGGAGCGGGTCTGACCCGGTCCGCCGGCGCTTTCACAGCGCCGACATAGTTTAGGAAAGCCCCGCTGCCGCGCAGTGGGGCTTTTTCATGTTGGGGCCCGTCAGCGCCGGTCGTCTGGCTGGCCGGCACCGGCGCTCGGCAGGCGTTGAGGTGGCTCCCGCAGGCGTGTAGGAGTAGCCCGGTCGCTTCTTTCCAGGGACAGCTCTCTCATGGCCACCTCGCTGGAGACCGGCAACCTGCTGTTGCTGCTGGGCCAGGCTTTCATCTATTTCGCGGTGATGGCAGCCCTGTTCCGCGCGCGTCGGCGCATCGGAATCGGCGTCTTCCTGTGCGCGCTCGGCGTGATGCACTTCCTCGAGACCTATCTCGCGGCGGTGTTCTACATCCAGCTGCCGTTCGGAATCATTTCGCCGGGCTCCACTGTTCTGTTCTCCGGCAAGCTCCTGATGATCCTCCTCCTCTATATCAAGGAGGATGCGGCGACGGTCCGCCAGCCGATCTACGGACTGCTGATCGGTAACTTCCTGATCGTCGGCCTGGTCGTCGTGCTCAGGAACCATGAGGTGGTGCCGGCTATCCCGGAACGACAGCCCGACATCCGATTCGTCGACGAGATGGGCTGGCTCATGGTGTGGGGCACAACGCTGCTGTTCCTCGACTCGATCGGGATCATCCTGATCTACGAGAAGCTGGGGCGCTGGCTGCGACGACACCTGCTGGTGCGGGTGTTTCTCGCTTCGGCCGCGACTCTCACCTTCGATCAGGTCGGCTTCTTCCTGGCACTTCACTACGTGACGGACGCACCCTGGGAGGTCCTGTACGGCGGATGGGCGGCCAAGATGGGGGCGGCGCTGGTCTTCAGCGTCCTGGTCTTCGGATACCTGCAGCTGATCGAGCGGCGGGATGCCGGGCTGCTTCCGATGCGGCTGTCCGACGTTTTCGGCACGCTGACCTATCGCGAGCGGTATCTCGACCTGCTGCGCGAGTCCGGGCGCGACCGGCTGACGGGGGCGCTGGATCGCGGCCAGTTCGATAGCCTCGGCAGGGACCTGACCGACTCGGCGGTCGAGGCCGGAGAGACGGTCAGCCTCCTGGCGCTAGACGTGGACGGAGTTGATGAGATCGGCGGCAGTGAAGGACGGCTCGCCGGCGATGCGGTCCTGCGGTCGGTGGCCCGTCTGCTGATCGGGACGACGGGCGACGGCGGGTACCAGTTCTTCCGCCACGGCGGGAGCACCTTCGCCCTGCTGGCCCAGGGACTGGATCATCCGGCCGCGCTGGATCTGGCCGAGCGGTTGCGGAAGACGACGGCACGGGCCGACCTCTCGGAGTCCGGCGCGATCGTTACGGTCAGCGTCGGCGTCGCGACGGGGACGGAGGATGGCCGGGATCTCTACGCGCTGTTCGCGACCGCCGAGGAACGCCTGCGCGCGGCGAAAGCCGCCGGCCGCGACCGGGTCGTCGGCCGCGACGGCGTTGTAAGGGGCTAGGGGCCGCAGGGGGCCGCGATTGCGGGGCGCCGGATCGCCAGTAGTTCTGTGCGGGCAGTTCAGCCGATCTCCACGTCGTTCACGCCTTTGGTGCGGGCGGTGGCGACGATGTCGTCCCAGGCTTGGGCGGCCAGGGGCAGGCCGGTTTGCAGGCGCTCCGCCATGACCTTCTTCTCCTTCTCGCCGGGGATCAGCACCTCGCCGCCCGGTTCGGTCGGGCGGGCCGACTTCACGAACGTGACGTAGTTGCGCACTTCCTCTGCGAAGGGGTGGCCCATATGGGGTGCGACACCGGTCACCGCGCCGAGATCGACATAAATCGAGAACATGCCGTTGCAGAACGGACGGTTCTGCTCCTCGCCGAGCGCGCCGGCGGTGCCGGAGCCGGTGAGGGCGCCGGCCATCATCTCCATCAGGAAGTTCATGCCGAAGCCCTTGTGGTCGCCGAAGGCCCGCAGCGCGCCGGGGCCTCTGGACGGGTCCGGATAGGAGCCGGGCGGCGTCTCGCCGTAGAGGGGCGTCGGATCGCTGGTGATGGTGCCGTCGGCGTCGACCAGGGAGCCGGCTGGAAGCGGCTTGCCGCCCTTGAGCGCGACAAGGGCCTTGCCCTCGGCGACCAGCGAGGTGGCGAAGTCCAGGATGATCGGGTCCCCGTCCGGCATCGGGATGCCGGCGCAGAACGGATTCGTGCTGCCGCGCCGGTCGATGCCGCCGAACGGGGCGACGATCAGGGAGCCGCGCACGTTCACCATGTGGATCGAAACGACGCCCTCGGCCGCCGCCCGCTCGGCCCAGTCCCCGATCCGCCCGAGATGGCCGGAATTGCGGAGCGCGGTCATGGCGACGCCATGGGCCTTGGCCTTGGCGAT
The DNA here is from genome assembly GCA_040223655.1 of Thalassobaculaceae bacterium. Taxonomy (GTDB): domain Bacteria; phylum Pseudomonadota; class Alphaproteobacteria; order Thalassobaculales; family Thalassobaculaceae; genus Thalassobaculum. The sequence goes on from JAVKFT010000016.1 coordinate 195,846, forward strand.
GCCGATATCGACGGTCTGCTCGCCGATGCTCTGGCCGAATCCGAACCGGCCGTCGATGACGGCGAAGCTCGGCTGATCCTGAAGCACCTCGATGGTCTGGTTGGGGATCTGGCGGCCTTCCTCGATCCATTGCACATAGCGCGGCACGCGGATCACGCCGTGGCTGTCGTGACCCCGCAGGTTCGCACCGGCGAGGCGGCTGATGATCGTCCCGGCTTCTTCCGCCGAGCAGCCGCTGGCCTCGAAGGTCGCCTTGCCGACCCGCTCCATCACCTCGACGGGAACGAAGACCTGATCGCCCTCGCGCCGGACCGAGCCGGCGCTCACCGGTCGCCCCCGCCGAGTTTGCGGAACTCGCCCACGCCCGCCGCCTGCGCGGCGGTGAAGATCCGCACGTCGCTGGCCAGGGTGACGAAGTCGAAGCCCTGTTTGACCGCGTTGGCCATATACGGCGGGTTCAGGCAGTGCATGCCGCATTTCAATCCGGCGGCCTTGGTCTTCTTCAGGACGCCGTCGATGATCTCGGTCATCTCCGGGTCGGTGTGATCGAGGGCCGGCGGCTTGCCCATGGAGACGGCGAGATCGCCCGGGCCCACATAGACGCCGGTCAGATTCGGCGTCGCCAGGATGCCGTCCAGGTTTTCAACCGCCTGCACGGTCTCGATCATCGCCAGGGTGACGATCGTGTCGTTCGCATTCTTGAAGTAGTCCGGATAGATCAGCCCGGCCCGGGTCGGGCCGGAAGAGCGGTAGCCCCTCGGCGCGTATTGGCACGCCCCGACGAAGCGCTCGGCCTCCTCGGCGGTGTTGATCATCGGACAGATGATGCCGAGAGCACCGCCGTCCAGCAGCTTCATGATGATGCCCGGCTCGTTCCAGGGCACGCGGGCCAGCACGGTCTTGCCGTAGCCGGTCACCGCCTGCATCAGTTCCAGCGCGGACTGGTAGTCCACCAGCCCGTGCTGCAAGTCGAGGGTGAGGCTGTCGTAGTCCTGAAGGGCGGCGAACTCCGCCGTGACCGTCGACGGGATCGAGAGCCAGCCGTTGAGGGCGCCGCGGTCGGCGGCCCAGACGTCGTGCAGGCGGCTTTTCATGGTATTTCCTCCGATAGCGGGGTCCTCTTAGGCGAGGACCTCCTTGTTGACGACCACGTCGGGGTCGAGGGTGCCGTCGAACACCGCCAGGATGTTCTCCACGGTCTGGTAGGAGGAGCGTTGCCGGGCCTCCAGGCTCATGCCGGCCGAGTGCGGCGTCATGAGGATGTTCCGCTCGCCGAAGAACGGGTGGTCGTAGGCGGGCTCCTCGTCGAACACGTCGAGACCGGCTCCGACCACGTGGCCGGAGCGAACGGCCTCGAGCAGGGCGGGCTCGTCGACGATGCCGCCCCGCGCGCAGTTGATCACCAGCGCACCCGCCGGCAGGGCGCCGATCTCGGCCTTGCCGATCAGGCCGATCGTCTCCTTGTTCCGGGGGCAGTGCACGCTGACCATGTGGCACTCTCCCAGGACCGTGCGGAAATCCGCGACCGGCTCGACGCCCATCGCCCGGATCGTCTCCTTGTCGATATACGGGTCGTAGCCGAAGACTTTCATGTCGAAGGCCAGGGCCCGCTTGGCGAGGCGCGAGCCGATCCGGCCAAGGCCGCAGATCAGCAGCGTGCGGCCGGCCAGATCGAAGGCCTCCACCTCGGACCGGCGATTCCAGTCGTTGGCGCGCACCATCGGGTCCAGGACATGCATCTGCTTGGCGTGCACCAGCATGAACATCATCGCCTGCTCCGCCACCGAAGGGGCGTTGGAGCGGGGCGCGATGCAGAGTGGGATCTTGCGTTCGGTGAGCGCTTCAACATTGACGCTGTCGTAGCCGACGCCGTGGCGCGAGACGACCTGCAGGTTCGGCGCGTTGTCGATCACGAGACGGTCGATCTTGGCGACCCTGACGCCGATCCCGTGGGCGTCGGCGGCATGGGCCTTGATCACCTCGGGGTCGAGGGTGTCGATCACCTCGACCGTGACGTCGTCCCGTGCCTCGAGCAAGGCCATCCCGTGCTCGTGGATCGGCCCGACGATCAGCACCTTCTTCTTGTTCGTGCTCATTCTGCTGCTCCCGCGACCGACCTCAGTGGATGTCCGCCGACTGGCCCATCGCGGCCTTCAGCTTGTCGAAGTTGAAATCGGGTGCCTTCGCCGCCTCGAGGATCACCGCTTCCCGGCGGGTCAGCAGGTCGATGGCGTCCGGCAGCTTCTTGACGGCTTCGGCCGGGATGACGACGGCGCCATGGCGGTCGGCATGCACGATGTCGCCGTCATTCACGACCATGCCGAAGATGTTCACCTGACCGCCGTGGTCGACCACATGCACATGAGCGTGGCTCGGCCCGACCTTGCGCGCCAGAAGCTGGAAGCCTTCGGCGCTGGCATCCAAGTCTCGGATCGAGCCGTCGGTGATCACGCCCAGCGCCCCGAGGCCCTTGTGGATGTTGGTGTTCACCTCGCCCCAGAAGGCGCCGAACCCGGGCTCGCTGTCGAGGTCCTGAATGACCGAGATGGAGGGGGCTGGCCCGCCCTTCGCCACGTATTCGTAGTAGGCTTGGCGCGAGGCGACGTTCTCGGCGGCGGTGCGCTTCGGCGCGACCATCGCCCGGATCGTGGCGGTACGCGCGTAGCCGCAGATCGGCTTGAGGTCGGGGAAGGCGCAGACCATGACGCCGGTGGTGAACCCCATGGCGCGGCGCTCGGGATTCGTGACCTCCAGGCCGTTGCAGATCGTGGGCGTGTCCCACTCGGTCAGGCGTTCGAGATCAGCCGCCGTGATGTCGGTCATCGTTTCTTCCCTATGAATGCTTTTGATCGGAGGCGCCGGACGGAGCCTCCTTTTGCCGAATCCGATGGTGACCCGAAGCCGGGAACCGGCGCAAGCCGCCAAGGTGCGCTTCCCGCATGGTGGAACAGCCCATAGGCTGGCTTCCTGACGGAACTGGGGCGCGGCGGACCGACCGCGTGGGAGGCGGACCATGGATTTCGATTTGCTGTGCTTCGGCGAAGCGATGATGGAACTCACCCGGATGGAGTCGGGGGATTTCCGCGCCGGCTACGGGGGAGACACCTCGAACTGCGCCATCGCCGCCGCCCGCCAGGGGGCACGCACGGCCTACCTCACGGCGATCGGCGACGACGCCGTCGGCCGCGACCTGCTCGACCTGTGGCGGCGGGAAGGCGTAGCGACCGATTTCGTCCGCACCGATACGGGCGCTCCGACCGGCCTGTACATCATCACCCCGAGCCCGGCAGGGCGCGACTTCGCCTATTACCGGGCCGGATCCGCCGCTAGGGTTCGTACTCAATAGGGATTCCGTCTGAGAGGGATCCGTGATTCAAGCTTCCCAACGTTAGGAGGCTTGTATGAAGGGTCTGTACTGGCTGAGCGATGCGGAGTGGGGCCGGATCGAGCCGTTGTTGCCGCGAG
>JAVKFT010000017.1:0-19721 GCA_040223655.1 Thalassobaculaceae bacterium
GGTAGTAGTCCTCGCGGTAGATGAACATGACGATGTCGGCGTCCTGTTCGATCGAGCCCGATTCACGCAGGTCGGCGAGCACCGGCCGCTTGTCCTCGCGCTGCTCGACCGCGCGCGAGAGCTGGGACAGGGCGAGCACCGGCACGTCCAACTCCTTGGCGATCGCCTTCAGACCCTGGGAAATGGCCGAGATCTCCTGCACACGGTTGTCGATGCGGGCGCCGGGCGCCGGGCGCATGAGCTGCAGGTAGTCGACGACGATCAGGGCGAGACCGTGCTGGCGCTTCAGGCGGCGGGCCCGGGTGCGCAGGGTGGAGATCGGGATCGCCGGCGTGTCGTCGATGAACATCGGCGCCCGTTCCAGATCCTGGCTGGCCTCGACCAGCTTGCCGAAATCCTCGTTGTTGAGCTGGCCGCGGCGAAGCTTCTCGGACGCGATGCCGGTCCGCTCGGACAGGATACGGGTGGCGAGCTGCTCGGCCGACATTTCCAGCGAGAAGAACGCGACCGGCTGCGGCGCCGTACCCGGCTCGCGCATGGACGCGGTCGCGATGTGGAAGGCGATGTTCGACGCCAGGGTCGACTTACCCATGGCCGGACGGGCGGCGAGGATCAGCAGGTCCGAGGGATGCAGGCCGCCGAGCAGGTTGTCGATGTCGATAAGGCCGGTGGAATAACCGGCGAGCCCGCCGTCGCGCTTGAACGCCGCTTCCGCCTGGGCGACGGATTCAATCAGCGCCAGCTTCAGCTCCTTCAGCCCGGCCTCGCCCTCGCCGGTCTCGGCCAGGGTGAAGAGCTGGTTCTCGGCCTTCTCGATCAGCTCCTGTGCGGCGGTATCGATATCGCGGTCGAACGCGTCGTTGACCACCGTCTCGCCGATGTCGATCAGCGACCGCCGGAGGTAGCAGTCCCGGATCTCGCGGCCGTAGTCGCCGGCGTTGATGACCGTGACGACGGAGGCGGCGAGCTTGACCAGGTACTGGGCGCCACCGATCTCGGTCAGGGCCTCGTCCTGATCGAACAGACCCTTCAGGGTCACCGGCGTGGCGATCTGGCCGCGGTCGATCAGCTTGCCGCAGGAGGCGAAGATGCGGCCGTGGACCGGATCGGCGAAATGCTCCGGACGGAGGAACTCGCTGACCCTTTCATAGGAACGGTTGTTGACCAGGATGGCGCCCAGCAGCGCCTGCTCGGCTTCCAGGTTGTGCGGCGGTTCGCGGAAGGCGGGCGCGGACGGCTCGCTCTCGGCCGTGGAGAAGCCGCCGGCCGGACCGGGGAAGGGGGCGATGCTTGGCTCGGGATCGGACATGGCGAGGCGGCTCGGCTTTGCTTTGCGTATTCCTTAAGGAACAGTCTAACGCATAGCCCGTCGGGTGCCCGAATGGCGAGCGCCATGCATGGTGTGATGAACAGAATCCAGTGGACGAAAGGCCGGCTTGGCTGTGGACCGTTCGCCAGCCTCTCCGGCGCCCGTGGGCTTGCGCGACTCGGATCCTGTGAATGATACGGTGGCGCAACGAGCGTCGGATCGAGGGAATCGTGTGAGCGTTTTTCTTAAAAAGATTTAGCCGAGCCGGCGGCGAAGTCGGTCCGTCAGGTGTTCCATCGCCAGGACAATCACGAAAATCGCCAGGATGATCGCCGAGGCTTTGGAATATTGGAACAGCTCGAAGGCCGACTTGAGCTCCTGGCCGATGCCGCCGGCCCCGACAATTCCGAGCACGACCGAGGATCGCACCGAGAGTTCGAGCGCGAACAGCGACGTGTTGATGAAGGACGGCATGCATTGCGGGACGACGGCGGCGGCCAACAGGTCGATCCGCCGGGCGCCGACGGCCTCAAGCGCCTCGCGCGGGCGCTTGTCGCTGTCCTCCATGGCCTCGGCGAAGAACCGGCCGCAGAACCCGGCGGTGTCGACGATGATCGTGAGTGTGCCGGCGATGGCGCCGAGGCCGACGGCGGAGACGAAGAACAGCGCCCAGACCAGGTCCGGCACGGTCCGGAACAGGGAGACCGTCGCCCGGGCGAGCCAGCGCAGCCGGCCGAGCGGGCTGAAACCGGCCGCCGAGAGCCAGGCGAGCGGGAAGCTCAGGAGAATGCCGAACAGGGTGCCGACCAGGGCGATCTGAAGCGTCTCTACCATCCGCTCGCCCATGCGGCCGAGGAAGGCCGGATCGGTCTCCGGCGGCAGCATGCGGTCGAGCAGCGAGCCCATGCGGGGGATCGCGCCAATAACCCTGTCGGCCGACGGGGCGACCTCGCCGATCGAGGCGAACAGCACGGCACCCACGGCGACCAGGAGCGTGAACCGCAGAGGGGTGAGCCGCGGCCACCTGGCGATGTCCTCCGCGCGTCGTCCGGGCGGTCCGGATCGCGGGGGGAGAGACGAGGGCGTGTCAGCCACGGAAAATCGGCTCCAGATCGCGTTCGGTCAGATCGGCGGCTACCGCATCGAACACCATGCGGCCGGCTTTCAGCGCCACGATACGGTCGGAATGCTCCAGCGCGTGGCGCATGTCGTGGGTGGTGTAGACCAGCGTGCGGCCGTTTTCGTGCGTCAGGCGGGTGAACAGGCGCATGATATCGAGCCCTGCGGCTGGATCGAGGCTGGCTGCCGGCTCGTCGGCGATCAGCAGGTCCGGGCCGTGGACCAGCGCTCGCGCGATCGCGACCCGCTGCGACTGCCCTCCGGACAGGGTATCCGCCCGGGCCGTCGCCCGGTCCGCCAGTCCGACGGCCTGATGCCAGGCGCGCCAGCCGTGGCCCTGCCCCAAGGCGCCGTTGACCACGTTGGACAGGGCGCTGGTTCGCCCGACCAGGCCATGGAACTGGAACACGAAACCGAGGCGCCGGCGCATCGCCGCCCGCTGTCGGCGGGTCGGCATCTGCGAGAAGCGTTGGCCGAGGATATCGATGGTGCCGCCGGAGATCGGAACGAGGCCGACGACGGAGCGCAGCAGCGTCGACTTGCCGGCTCCGTTGGCACCGATCAGGGCGACGCGCTCGCCCTGCCGGATGGTCAGCGAAACGCCATCGAGCACGATCGGCCCGGCGTCGAACCGTTTGCGGACGTTGTCGGCCTGAATCAACGCCGCGCCGGTGGCGGGGGCCGGCGGGGGAGGCATCGCATCGGTGCGCTCGGGAACGCTCGCGTCGCGGAGCCTGGGGGCGGGGTGGGGGCGCGCTGCCATGATGGAGTCGGGGATGGGCGCCGGCGGAGAGGGGCCGGCGCCCCGTTCTCCTCAGTTGCCGACGAAGTTCTTGAACCCGTCGACTCCGATGGTCCGGTACATGGAGCGGACGTAGTCGTAGTCGCCGTCGTCTATGGTGGAGAGGAAGAACCCTCCCTCGTACTTCTTGTTGTCCTCGCCCTTGATCACGGCGGCGAGCAGGGTCTTGCCGTCGTCGACAAAGGCCCGCTTCACCTTCTCCATGGCGGCCGGATCGGCGTCGGCTCGGGCGACGAGAATGTCGTTCGGCAGATCGCGGCCCCGGGCCAGGACGGTGAAGGCAACGTCGGGATAGGCCTCGCGGGCCCGCTGCAGGTGGCTGTAGTTCATCCCGATCGCGGCGATGTCGCCGCGGATCAGCGCCTCGACGGCGACGTTCCGCGAGATGATCTTCGGCTCGAAGTCCTGCCCATAGGCGAGGCCGAGATCGGCGAGCGCCTGGGCCGGGCCGAGATGCTGGGAGGTCGAGCCGACCGATCCGAAGGAGACGATCTTGCCCTTCAGATCCTCGACCCGGCGGATCGGACCGTCGGCGAGGGCAACAACCTGGGCGAAGTAGTCGGGGCGCTGCCAGCCGACGACGATCGTCGCGTCGGTCAGTTCCTTGATCACCACATACTCGGCCGGACCGGTCAGTACCATGTCGACCTGACCGGAATTGATGGCCTCCACCGCCGCGGTGCGGTTGCCGACTGAGAACAGCTCGATATCGAGGCCTGTGCTCGCCTCGAGCGCCTCCTCGAACGGACCGAACTCGCTCTGCAGGGCTTCCATGCCCTCGATGTCGGTGACGGCAAGCTTGATGGGATCGGCGGTGGCGACGGACGGTGCCGCAACCGCGAGGACAGCGGCGGTCAGAATGGCGCGAAGGGTCACGGTTGGCCTCCTCCTGTGACGGGCAGTTGCCAGGATCGTTCGGATGGGCCATCGGCTATCACGGCGGGAGGATCAGCCGTGTGACGGAGCAATGTCGAATGGGCGTCGATTGAGTGATGGTTCGATGAATATGGATAAATTCTCCTGGACATCCACCGGCCATTGTTGAGCGCGGCCGAGGAATCGCCAGGTACCGGGACGGTTGGTCAGCGGGGGCCGCATAAGGAAAGGGCCGCCCCGGCGGGACGGCCCTTTCGACGATACGGCGTATGACGGGGGATCAGGCCTCGGCCTTCTCCTCCTCGCCCTCTTCTTCGGACAGGGCAGCGGCGGCTTCCGGCTCGAGCAGTTCCTCGACCTCCGGGGCCTCGTCTTCCATCCGCTCTTCCTCGTCGAGGATGCCTCGGTCCAGCGCACGGCCGAGGCGGGCCTGGGTCTCGGCCTCGTCCTCGGATCGGGCGATGTTCACGGTGACGTTGACCGCGACCTCCGGATGGAGCTGGATGCGCACCGGCTCCAGGCCGAGGGCCTTGAGGGCCTTGTCCAGCTTGACCTGGCTGCGGCCGACGGTCACGCCGGCGGCGGTCACGGCGTCGGCGATGTCACGGGCAGACACCGAGCCGTAGAGCTGGCCGCTCTCGCCGGCGGCACGCACGAGCACAACCGACAGGCCGTCGAGGGTCTTGGAGACCTTCTCGGCCTCGGACTTACGCTCGAGGTTCTCGGCTTCGAGCTGCGCCCGGCGCTCCTCGAACACCTTGCGGTTGCCGTCGTTGGCGCGCAGCGCCTTCTTCTGCGGCAGCAGGAAATTACGGGCGTAGCCCGGCTTGACCGAGACAACGTCGCCCATCTGGCCGAGGCTCTCGATCCGTTCCAGCAGGATGACTTCCATCGTCCTCACTCCTTCTCTTGCGGGCCTACGCCCCCCGGAACCACGTCCGGATTTCCTCATATGGGCGGCGCCAAGGCGACCGCACGTCCATCATTCACTCGTCGTCAGGCGGAGGCGGCCCCGCACGACGGCGAAAATCGAAAACCACGTCCAGCATCCCGACCAAGACGATCATCGCGGCCGCTGCCCAGCTGAACACGAGCAGCAGGGCATAGGTCCCGCCGAGCCAGAAGCCGCCACTGGCGCTGCGCCGGGCGAGGGTATGGATGACCCCCAGTCCGGAGAACAGGAACACCAGCAGCACCACCGGCACCATGTTCCGGCCGGCGAACCCGATACCGTCCGGTAGGTAGGCGATGGCCAATACGACCGCCAAGGCGATCGCGATCCAGCGCGGCGGCCGGAGATCGGCGATATCCGGCGTCGGCAAAGCGGCCCGGCCGAAGCGGCGCAGCAGAAGCTGTCCCGCCCCGGCGCTGACCGCCGTCGTCAGAAGCCAGCCGCACGCGGCGAAGGCCGGGAACAGAGCGGCAAGCTGATCCAGCATCGCCCTCAGGTCCTCGATCGGCAGCGGCGGCTGCCCGGCTTCTTCCGTAAAGTCCGACAGCGCGGTGACGACCGTCTGAAGCTCCTCGGCGATCAGGCCCTGCATTCCGTCCGGATGTCCGGACAGGAAGGCAGCCGCCAGTGCGATCGCCGCGCAGGCGTAGCCCACCATGGTGAGCAGCAGCACCGTCGGGTCGCTGCGGTTCCGCTCCGCCTGCCAGACCAGCAGGCATGCCGGCACGCCGGTCACCGCCGCGTGGTAGGCCGCTATGTCCAGACCGAGCGCCAGGACCAGGGCGACGAACGCCGCCGCCGCCGAGGCCAGACAGAACACCGACCCGAAGGCCAGGCCCACCAGGAACAGCGGCAGCGAGGTCAGGGACAGCTGCAGCATGGCGAAGAACGGCGACGGATAGACCGCCACCGTCATCAGCGCGCTTGCCGCCGCCGCAATCCCAACCAGAAGCCAACCGTAGTTCATGAGGGGCCATCGTCTTGCCGACGCTCGTCCGTTTCCGGAGCCGGTCGCTCAGCTCACCACGAACGGCAGCAGAGCGAGGTTGCGGGCGCGCTTGATGGCACGGGCCAGCTCACGCTGCTTCTTCGCCGAGACCGCGGTGATCCGGCTCGGCACGATCTTGCCGCGCTCGGAAATGAAGCGGGACAGAAGCTTGGTGTCCTTGTAGTCGATCTTCGGCGCGTTGGCGCCGGAGAACGGGCAGGACTTGCGGCGGCGCATGAACGGCTTGCGCACGGCCGCGCGGGCGATCTGCAACTGGCTCATTCTGCCTCTCCCTTGCTGGCGGACTCACGCGGGCCGCTGTCGCGCTCGCGACGGTCGCCGCGGTCACCCCGGTCGCCGCGATCACCGCGGTCCCCACGGTCGCCACGATCGCGGTCGCCCCGGCCACCACGGCCGCGGTCGCGATCCGACTTGGCCTGCATCATGATGGAGGGGCCTTCCTCGAGCTCTTCGACCTTGATGGTCATGTAGCGCAGCACGTCTTCGTTCAGACGCATCAGGCGCTCCATCTCGGTCACGGCCTCGGAGGGCGCGTCGAGATTGAAGAGCACGTAGTGGCCCTTGCGGTTCTTGTTCACCTTGTAGGCGAGGTTCCGCAGACCCCAGTACTCGCGCTTCTTGATTTCGCCGCCGAGACCGGCGACGACTTCGGCGAACTGGTCGGTCAGCTGTTCGACCTGGGTGGACGAAACGTCCTGGCGTGCGATGAACACGCTCTCGTAGTACGGCATCGCGCACTCCTTGTGGATGTTGCGCCCGGGGCATCACCCCTCGGGCAAAGCCGCATCGGTGCGTTTCGGCGTGTCGATGCAGCAAGGAGCTATGGTCACCGAACGCCGACGGCGCCCGGAGGAGCGCGCACAATACGTAGAATTCCGCGCTGCGCAAGGGATTTCCCCTGGTGCTATGGTGGTCGCTTGAACAGGGGGAGGACCGATGGCAACGGCGAAACGGAAGAAGCCGGACGAGGCGACGGGGAAATCGCCCGGTGAGTCGGCTGGGAAATCGGCGGGCAAGTCGACGGGGCCGGGCGTGCGGGCGAGCGCCGAGGCGCGGCATCATCAGGCGGAGATGCGGCACGATCCGGCGGTGCTCCGGCATCTCTTCGAGAGCGGCGACTTTCCCTATAAGGCCCCGATGGAGCGGGAGACCTATGACAAGCAGAAGCGGGCCCTGCAGATCGAGCTGCTCAAGGTGCAGCGCTGGGTCAAGGATACCGGCCAGCGGATCGTCATCGTGTTCGAGGGGCGGGACGCGGCGGGCAAGGGCGGTGCGATCCGCCGGTTCATGGAGAACATGAACCCGCGCGGTGCCCGGGTCGTCGCGCTGGACAAGCCGAACGACCGTGAAAGGGGGCAGTGGTACTTCCAGCGGTATGTCTCGGAGCTGCCGACGGCGGGGGAGATCGTGCTGTTCGACCGCTCCTGGTACAACCGCGCCGGCGTCGAGCGGGTCATGGGGTTCTGCGACGACGACGAATACAACGAGTTCATGCGCGAGGCGCCGGAGCTCGAGCGGATGTGGGTCCGGTCCGGTATCCGGCTGTTCAAGTACTGGTTCTCGGTAAATCGGGAGGAGCAGGCGAAGCGGTTCCGTGGGCGGGAACGCAATCCGCTCAAGCGTTGGAAGCTGTCGCCGATCGACCGCGAATCCACCAACCGCTGGGACGCCTATACGGAGGCGAAGGAAGCGATGTTCTTCCACACCCACACGGCGGACGCCCCCTGGACGATCATCAAGGCGTCGGACAAGAAGCGGGCGCGGATCGGCTCGATCCGCCATTTCGTGTCCTCGCTCGACTATCCGGGCAAGGACAAGCGCGCCGCCAAGGCGCCGGACCCGCTGATCGTCGGCAGTTGGTAGACGGTCGATAGAGGCCCCAGCGCCTTGACAATCATGCCGTCGCGTCGCAAACGACCGCACCCTCGCGGAGGGACGATACTCAAACGGGAGGAACCATCATGGCCGGCACCGCGCGGGCATTCGTGTTTCCGGGCCAGGGCAGCCAGACCGTCGGAATGGGCAAGGATCTGGCCGATGCCTATCCGGCCGCGGCCCAGGTGTTCGAACAGGTCGACGCGGCGCTCGGCGAGTCCCTGTCGTCGCTGATCTTCGAGGGGCCGGAGGACCAGCTCACCCTGACGGCGAACGCCCAGCCGGCGCTGATGGCGGTCAGTCTCGCTGCGATGCGGGCCATCGAGGCCGAGAGCGGCAAGACCATCGACGAACTCTGCGACTATGTCGCCGGCCACTCGCTCGGCGAGTATTCGGCGTTGGCCGCCGCCGGCACGCTCGATATCGCCACGGCCGCCCGGCTTCTGCGCCTACGCGGGCAGTCGATGCAGAAGGCGGTGCCGGTCGGCGAGGGCGCGATGGCAGCGCTGATCGGCGCCGATCTGGAGACCGCCGAGAAGATCGCGGAAGCGGCGCGGGCTGGGTCCGACCACGACCTTGTTTGCGATATCGCCAACGACAACGGCGGCGGTCAGGTGGTGCTCTCCGGTAGCGCCGCGGCCATCGACCGTGTGCTTGAGCTCGCCGCCGATCACGGCGTGAGGCGGGCGGTGAAGCTGCCGGTGAGCGCGCCGTTCCACTGCACGCTTATGGCACCCGCAGCCGACGCCATGGCCGAGGCGCTGGCGGCGACCGACCTGCGGGCGCCCCTGGTGCCGGTGATCGCCAACGTCTCCGCCAAGCCGACCGATGACCGCGACGTGGTGCGACGGCAACTGGTCGAGCAGGTCACCGGTCGGGTACGCTGGCGCGAGACGGTCGAGGGCCTGGGCGCTCTCGGTGTGACGACCGTGGCGGAGATCGGATCCGGCAAGGTGCTGTCCGGTCTCGTCAAGCGTATCGACAAGTCCGTCGAGGCGCATGCCATCAACACGCCGGCCGATGTCGCCGGCTTCGTCGCCGCTCTGTGACGGCGCAACAGGAGGCAGGTATGTTCGACCTGAGCGGCAAGACCGCCCTGGTGACGGGGGCGACCGGGGGCATCGGCGCGTCTATCGCCCAGACGCTGCACGCCCGAGGCGCCCATGTGGTGCTGTCCGGAACCCGCCAGGCGGTGCTTGAGGAGACGGCCTCGTCCCTCGGCGAACGGGTCTCCGTCGCGGCGTGCAATCTTGGCGACGCGGAGGCCGTCGAGGCCCTGCCGAAGGCGGCCGAAGAAGCCGCCGGCGCCCCGATCGACATTCTCGTGAACAACGCCGGCATCACCCGCGACCAGCTGCTGATGCGCATGAAGGACGACGACTGGGATCAGGTGATCGCGATCAACCTGACCTCCGGCTTCCGCCTGTCGCGGGCGCTGGTCCGCGGCATGATGAAGAAGCGCTGGGGGCGGATCGTCGGGATCTCCTCGATCGTCGGCGCCACCGGCAATGCGGGGCAGTCGAACTATGCCGCCGCCAAGGCGGGTATGGTCGGCTTCTCCAAGGCGCTCGCCGCCGAGGTGGCGAACCGGGGGATCACCGTGAACGTCGTCGCCCCGGGCTTCATCGCGACCGCCATGACCGACGCGCTTTCCGACGCCCAGAAGGAGAAGCTCCTGGAAGGTGTCCCGGCGGGCCGACTCGGCACGCCAGAGGACATTGCCGCCGCGGTGCTCTACCTGGCGAGCGAGGAGGCGGCCTACGTCACCGGCGCGACGCTTCACGTCAACGGCGGAATGGCAATGCTTTGACGCCGGCCGACGGTTGTCGGCAACCAAAAGCGGCGGGGTGTGCTGGTCTTGGCAAAGGACTTGTGTTACAGCCCGCCGATCCAATATCGCGGGTTCGCCGGAATGCGGGCGGACAGCGACAAATGGGCCGCGAAAGCGCCCGCATTCGAGAGAGAGAACAGAGGTTCAGGACAATGAGTGACGTTGCCGAGCGGGTTAAGAAGATCGTCGTCGAGCATCTTGGTGTCGACGAGGCGAAGGTGACCGAGGATGCCAGCTTCATCGACGATCTGGGCGCCGACAGCCTCGACACCGTCGAGCTCGTCATGGCCTTCGAGGAAGAGTTCTCCTGCGAGATCCCGGACGACGCGGCCGAGAAGATCCTGACCGTCAAGGACGCGATCGACTTCATCAAGAGCCAGGAAGGCTGAGTCGCCCGCCGGAGCCCAGGCTCCGGCGCCGTCTCGCTTTGCGCAGCTGGAAATGGGTGACGTCATGCGACGCGTCGTCATCACTGGCCTCGGGATGGTCAGCCCCCTCGGATGCGGGGTTAAGGCCAACTGGGACCGTCTGATGGCCGGGAAATCCGGCATCAGGGCGATCGACACTTTCGATGTCTCGGATCTGCCGGCGAAGATTGCCGGCATCGTCCCCGAGGGGTCGAAGGACGAGGGTCTGTTCGATCCGTCCGACTGGATGGAGCCCAAGGAACAGCGCAAGATCGACCGGTTCATCCTGCTGGGCATGGTTGCCGCCCAGCAGGCGGTCGAGGACTCCGGATGGCTCCCGACCGAGACCGAGGATCAGGAACGCAGCGGCGTGATGATCGGCTCTGGCATCGGCGGCCTGACGACGATCGCCGACGCCGCCGTTCTGCTTCAGGAACGGGGTCCGCGTCGCATCAGCCCGTTCTTCATTCCCTCGGCGCTGATCAACCTGGTCTCGGGCCAGGTTTCCATCAAATACGGCTTCAAGGGCCCCAACCATTCCGCGGTCACCGCCTGCGCGACCGGGGCCCATGCCATCGGCGACGCGGCGCGGCTGATCGCCCTCGACGATGCCGATGTCATGGTGGCCGGCGGCGCGGAGGCGGCGATCTGCCGGCTTGGCGTTGCGGGTTTTGCCGCCGCCCGGGCCCTGTCGAGCGGCTACAACGACACGCCCGAGCAGGCATCTCGCCCCTGGGACGAGGGCCGGGACGGCTTCGTCATGGGCGAGGGCGCCGGTGTCGTGGTGCTCGAGGAGTACGAGCACGCGAAGAAGCGCGGCGCAACCATCTATGCCGAAGTCGTCGGCTACGGTCTGTCGGGCGACGCGCATCACATCACCGCGCCGGCGGATGACGGCGATGGCGGCTTCCGGGCCATGAAGGCCGCGCTGAAGCGGGCCGGCCTGACGCCGGATCAGATCGACTACATCAATGCCCACGGCACCTCGACGCCGCTCGGCGACGCGATCGAGTTCGGAGCGGTCAAGCGTCTGTTCGGCGACGCGGCCGCCAAGGTGTCCATGTCGTCCACCAAATCAGCGATTGGCCATCTGCTGGGCGCGGCGGGCGCTGTCGAGGCAATCTACTCGGTCTTGGCGATCCGCGATCAGGCGGTGCCGCCGACCCTCAACCTGGACAATCCGTCCGAGGGGATCGAGGGCATGGACCTGGTGCCGAACCAGGCGCGGGAACGTCAGGTCCGCACAGCCTTGTCGAACTCCTTCGGCTTCGGCGGGACCAACGCCGCGCTGATTTTCGCTCAGGCCTCCTGATCGGAGGGCGGGATGGGGCGTTGGCTCCTCCGTCTGGCCTCCCTGCTGCTGTCACTCGCGGTGATCGCCGGGTTCGCGGCGGCCTGGGGCTGGAACGAGTTCACGCGTCCCGGCCCCCTGGATAGCGAGACGACCGTGGTCATCCCCCGGGGCTCCGGGATGGAGGCGATTTCCCAAAGACTCCTTGAAGCGGGAGTTATCGCCGATCCCAGGATTCTGGCGGCGGGCGCCAAGTTCACCGGCCAGGCACGGCGCCTCAAGGCCGGCGAGTTCGCGTTTCCGGCTTCCGTCAGCCCGCGCGAGGCCCTCGATATTCTGGAGAGCGGTGTCACCGTCGTGCGTCGGGTGACGGTGGCCGAGGGCCTGTCCAGCGACGAGGTGGTCGCGGTCCTCCAGGCGGCCGAAGGCTTGGAAGGCGAGATCGAGGTTGTTCCGGCGGAAGGAACGCTGCTCCCCGAAACCTACCATTTCACCCTCGGCGATACCCGAGACGACATCCTGGATCGCATGCGGCAGGCCATGGACGAGACGGTGGCGGCGCTCTGGGAAGACCGTGCGCCGGACCTGCCGATCCGCAGCCCGGAGGAGGCGGTGATCCTCGCCTCCATCGTCGAGAAAGAGACCGGCGTCGCCGCCGAACGGCCGCTGGTGGCCGGGGTCTTCATCAACCGTCTGAACCGCGGCATGCGGCTTCAGTCCGATCCCACGGTCGCCTACGGCATCGCCGGCGGGCAGGGGCTCGACCGACCGCTGACCCGGTCCGATCTGCGAGCTCGCACAGCCTACAACACCTACGTTATCGACCGCCTGCCCCCCGGGCCGATCGCCAACCCCGGTGCGGCCGCCCTCGCGGCGGTGCTGCGGCCGGCGGAGACCGACTACCTTTACTTCGTCGCGGACGGGACCGGCGGCCACGCCTTCGCCCGGACCCTCGCCGGCCACAACCGTAACGTCCGGGCCTGGCGCCGGTTTCAGCGCGAGAACCGGGCGGACTAGGCGGCTTCGGTCGGCGCCGTCAGTCGGCGCCTTTCCTGGGCAGGCGTCGCAGCACCGGATCGATCAGGGCCGGCGGCAGCGCCTGAAGCAGCCAGACCGCCGCGGCCATCGGCCAGGGAAAACTGATCCGCGGACGGTTCCGCTCCAGGCCCCGACGGATGATCCGCGCCGCCCGGTCGCCGTCCATCAGGAACGGCATCGGAAAGTCGTTCACCGCGGTCATCGGCGTGCGCACGTAGCCGGGGCAGATCACCGACACCCGGATGCCCTTTGGGTGCAGGTTCCCGCGCAGCCCCTCGCCGAGCACCTTCACGGCCGCCTTTGAGGCGCAGTAGCTCGGAGCTCCGGGTATGCCGCGGTATCCGGCCAGCGAGGAGACCAGGGCGATCTGTCCGTGTCCTCTGGCCTCCATGCGGGGGATGGCGGGGAGGATCGTGTTCAGCACGCCGTCCACGTTGGTTGCGAACACGGCCCGGACCTGGTCGGCCGGCTCCGCCCCGTCGCGGCCGGCCGTTCCGGCGGAAATGCCCGCATTGGCGATGACGAGATCGAGCGGGGCGGCCGCATCGCAGGCCTCGACCCACTCCCGCGTCGACTCAGTGTCGCAAACATCGAGCACGGCGGTCTCGCACGCAGCTCCTTTGGAGCGGACGCGCGCGGCCACCTCTTCCAGGCGGGCGGCATTGCGCCCCGACAGGAACAGCCGGACGCCCGGTGCGGCATAGGCGTCGGCCAGGGCGGCGCCCAGGCCGCTCGACCCGCCGGTGATCAGGATCGTGCTCGGTATCGCCATATCGTTCCCTCTCGCTTGGCGCTCTCGGTGACCATGGATATAAGGGCCGAGGATTTTGAGGCTCGGAAGGATATCCCGTGACTGAACAGAGTGCGCCCGTCACCAGCATGACCGGCTTCGCGCGGACCGACGGTGGGGCGACATCGGAGACACCGGACGGCGCGGCGGTCGCCTGGTCCTGGAGTTGGGAGATCCGCAGCGTCAATTCCAAGGGGCTGGATCTGAGGATGCGGCTGCCGTCGGTGGCCGACACCTGGGAGCCTCGGGTCCGAGAACGGGTGGCCGCCGCCGTCAATCGCGGCTCCGTCACGGTCAACTGGTCGCTGGAGAAGGCTGATCGGGCCACGGTCCCGGACCTTGTGGTCAACGAAGAGTTTCTGGAGCGCGTCCTCGGCCTGCAGCAGGACCTCGAGAACAAGGGGCTCGTCTTCCCGACCGCTCCGAGCCTCGACCGGCTGCTCGCGGTGCGCGGGGTCGTCGAGACGGTGGAGCGGGTGGCCGATGCCTCGGTGATAGAGCAGCTTGCCCCGGCGGCCTTGGCCGATCTGGACACCGCCCTGGCGTCCCTGGTCGATGCCCGGCGGCGCGAGGGCAGCCGGCTCGAGGCCGTTCTGCGCGGCCATCTCGACGAGATCGGCAGCCTGACTGCCGATGCCTCCCGGGTGGCGGAGGCACAGCCCGACGCGCTGCGCGCGCGGATGCAGGATCAGCTGGCGATGCTTCTGCAGGCCTCACCGCCGGTATCCGAGGATCGGCTGGCCCAGGAATTGGCGCTGCTGGCGACCAAGGCCGATGTGCGCGAAGAGACGGACCGGCTTTCCGCCCATGTCCAGGCCTGTCGGGATCTGCTCTCGGGCGGCGGTGCCGTCGGCCGCAAGCTCGATTTCCTCTGCCAGGAGCTGAACCGCGAGGCGAACACGTTGTGTTCCAAGGCGGTGGATCTGCGCCTGACGAATATCGGGGTCGAGTTGAAGACGCGGATCGAGCGGTTCCGCGAACAGGTCCAGAACGTCGAATAAGCGCCGGAGACGCCTGTCATGATCACCAGACGCGGCCTGATGCTCGTGCTGTCCTCTCCCTCGGGAGCGGGCAAGACGTCGATCTCCCGTAAACTGCTGGAGATGGAGGACGATCTGTCCCTCTCGATCTCCGTCACGACCCGGCCACGCCGACCGGGCGAGGTGCACGGCCGCGACTATATCTTTGTCGACGCGACCGAGTTTCAGCTCATGGTCAACCGCGGCGAGCTGCTTGAGCATGCCAAGGTGTTCGGCAACTACTACGGAACACCGCGGGGACCGGTCGAGGATGCGCTGACGGGCGGCAAAGACGTCCTGTTCGATATCGACTGGCAAGGCACCCAGCAGCTCGAGGCGAACGCGTCGCGCGATCTGGTCAGCGTCTTCATCCTGCCGCCCTCGACCCGGGAGCTTGAGCGGCGTTTGCGGACGCGTGCCCAGGATCCCGAGGACGTCGTCGCCCAGCGCATGGCCAAGGCGGCGGACGAGATCAGCCACTATCCCGAATACCAGTACATCCTCCTGAACGACGACATGACAGCGAGCGTGGATCGGGTGCGCGCGATCCTCCATGCCGAGCGCATCAAGCGCGAGCGGCTGGTCGGACTGCCGGACTTCGTCCGGGGGCTGCAGGACGGCAGCGGCGACTGAGGCCTATCTAGGCGGAGGGCAGCCAGAGCTGGTCGGCGTGACCGACAGCGACCGCTCTCGGCTCGTCGGTCGCATGGACGCGCCAGGACTCGATCCCGACCGCCCGGTCAGCCGCGATCTCCGTGGCCGCCGCCGCCCAGCCGTCGACCAGGGCCGCCCGCATCGCCCGCTGTCCGGCCTCGACGCGCCAGTCGCTCCGCGCGGCGTCGAGATCCGGGAACAGGGCTTTCAGAGCCGCCGGCGCGTCGGGACCGAGGGCCGGGCCGAGACCTTTGTCGCCATGCTGATGCCGGTTGACCAGGTCGCGGATTTCCCGGTCGCCGGCGGTTCCGTTCTCCCAGTCGATCCGCCCGTCATAGGTCAGGACCAGGAGTAGGGCGCAGTTCAGGTCGCGGACCCGGTCGGCGAGGCGGGTGAGCCAGGCTTTGGAAACGAGATCGATCAGGGCCGAGGCGGTGACGAGGTCGGTGCCGTCCGGGATCAGCACGCCGAGGTCGTCGGCCAGATCGCCCTGACGGACGCTGGCGTCCGGGTGGCGCCGGACCGCATCGGCCAGGAGTGCGTCGTCGGAATCGACCAGGGTCCAGCGCTGCTCGACGCCGAGGCGTGGCCCCAGATGCGCTCGATTGTTGCCGGATCCGGCGCCCAGATCGACGACGGACAGGGAGTGGTTGTGCGCGCGGGTCGCCGCCCATGCGGCGAGGCGGTGTTCGAGCTTTTCGGCGCGGGCGGCGCTGTCGAATGGCGCGCGCAGCGCCAGCCAGTCGGTGGAGAAGCTCATGGGACGGTTCCGATGACGGTTCCTACTACGGTGGCGAAGTCGGCCCGCATGTCGGCCCAGCTTCGCAGGGTGGTCGCGCTCGCGCGAGCGGCGGCGGATAGCGCGGCGCGGTGCTCGGAGTCGTCCAGCAGCCGTCGCAGTACGTGTCCGAGGGCGCCGACATCGCCGGCCGGCACCATGACGCGCGCCGGCTCGGGAACGGATTCCGGCAATGCGCCGGCGTCGCTGGTGATCACCGGCAGGCCCCACCGGACGGCTTCGACCGGGGCGATGCCCCAGCCCTCGTGCAGGCTCGGGAATACGAACGCGTCCGCCTGCCGCCAATACTCCTCCAGGACCGCATCGCTCACCGCCCCGGTGAGGGTCACGCGCCCCGCCAGCGCCCGGTCCGCGACCATGCCGCGCAGCCGCGTCCCATAGGCCGGGTCGCGGGCGTCGCCAACGAGGTCCAGACGCCAGTCCCGGTCGGCGAGAGGCGCCAGAGTCTCCAGGAGAAGGTGCTGGGCCTTCCTCTGAATCAGAGTGGCGACGCAGAGTAATCGCAGCGGCCCGGGCGGCCGGTCGGATCGAAAGGAGAGGTCGGGCGCGGGATCCACGCCGGGCACCACCGCCGTGACGCGGGCGGTGTCGATGCCGAGCTCGGCCAGCCGGGCGCGTGTGGTGCGGCTGGTGACCACGATATGCCGCGCATGGGCCAGGGCGCGGATCTCGTCTTTCAGCCAGCGGGTCCGATCCGCGTCTGACAGACCCGTCTCGTCGCCGAGCGGATGGTGGACCAGCGCGATCAGGCCCAGCCGGTCCGCATGACGGGCGAGCGCCGGGACCAGCGCCGTGTAGGCGAGGCCGTCGACGATCAGCCGGTGGCCGGACGGCACCGCGGAGAGGGCCGTATCGGCCGCCGCCAGGGCACCCGCGTCACCGGCGGGAAATGGGCCGTCGATCCGGATCGTGGCGGCCAGCAGGCCGGCGTCCCGCAGCCCCTGAATCGCGTGGCGGTCGTACAGAAATCCGCCCGTCGGCGTCGCTGGATCGCCGGGGACGAGGAAATGGGTGTCGGCCGCTGCCACGTTGGATCAGAGCGTGCCGTGATAGCCGGCGGAGGCGACGTGCGATTCGTTGAAGACAACCTCGATGGAGGCCAGCTCGCTGCCGGGACGGCCGAGCCCGCCCGAGCGCGCGATGGCTGCGATCTTGTCGAAGGCGGTCTTGGCCAGGAACTCGGTCGTCGTGTTCACGCCCTTGAACTCCTCGAGGTCGTCCAAGTTCCGGTAGGCCCAGGGCTCGAGCGTTTCGGCCAGGGCCGTATGGGCGGCGCCGATGTCCACGACCACGCCGTTGGCATCCAGGCTCTCGGCATTGATCTTGAGGTCGACCACGTAGGTCGCGCCGTGCAGTCGCTGGGCCGGGCCGAACAGGTCGCCCTTGAACGAATGCGCGATCATGACGTGGTCGCGCACGGTGACGGTAAACATGCGATTTTCCTCAGGGCTCGTAGCGGATGCGATGACATAGGGCGCTGAGGCTGCCATCGGCAAGGGCCGCCATCGTTTCCGGCAGGGATGTGAACGGGCTCTCGCCGTCGATCAGAGTGTCGAGAGCCGGATCGGCCAACAGGCTCAAGGCCTTGTCCAGGCGGCGCCCGTAGTCCCAGCGCGGCCGGTGGCCGGGCGATACCATACCGACCTGGGTCGAGCGCAGGGTGAGGCGGCGGCTGTGGAACGCCTCGCCGAGGGGCAGGGGGACCGCCGCCGACCCGTGCCAACTCGCCTCTAGAACGGTCGCTTCCAGTCCGGCCAGCCCGAATGCCGTGGTCGCGCCGGCTGCCGTGCCGCTGGCATGGACCACCACGTCGGCGTCGTAAGCCGTCGGGGCGGTGGCAGCGAACGGGATGCCGAGCCCACGCGCCACGTCGGCCCGGGCAGGGTTCCGGTCGATCCCGATGAGGTCCGTGCCGGGTATCTGGACGGCGAGATAGGCGATCAGCAGTCCGACCACCCCCAGCCCGACCACGGCGACCCGGTCGCCCGGCGCGATGCCGGAATCCCAGAGCGCGTTCAGGGCGGTCTCCATATTGGCCGCGAGCACGGCCCGTTCCGCCGGGACATCGCTCGGAACCCGACGCACGGCGTCGGCGGGAACATGAAACCGGTCCTGATGCGGATAGAGGCAAAAGACCACGCTGCCGTCGTCCAGCCTCCCCACCGCGTTGTAGCCGTACTTGACGGGGCCGGGGAACTCGCCGGCCTGGAAAGGACAGCGCATGGCGCCGTACTGGTTCTCCGGCACGCGGCCGGCGAATACCAGGGTCTCGGTGCCGCGGCTGATCCCGGAGAACAGGGTCTCCACGGAGACGTCGCCGGGCGCCCGCTCCGGCAGGCGTTCCTCCCGGATCGCGCCGTGACCCGGCCGTGTCACCCAGAATGCGCGTGCCCGTACCATGCTGACCTTCCGCCGGTTCAGGGTCGCGGTGCCGGTTGCCGGCGCCGTCCAGCGACCTAGCTTGCCCCGTACTATCCCGGGGGGCGTCCGGTCGGAAGGAGTAAAGAACCATGCGGAGCAACATTTCCGGTCTTCTGCGAAAAGCTGCGATCCCGATGCTGGCGGCGGCGTGGATGACGGTGCCGGCCTCGGCGCAGGCGCAGCCCTACGAGTACGTCATCGATCCGGAACACACGGTCATCGCCTTCTCGGTCGACCACCTGGGGTTTGCCGACGTGCACGCTTGGTTCCTCGAGACCGACGCCTCCTTCACCTTCGACGAGGAAGCGCGCGCCCTCTCCAACGTGCGCGCCACCATCAAGGCGGCCAGCGTGTTCTCCGCCCACGAGGCGCGCGACGATCATATCCGCAAGAAGGACTTCCTGTGGGCGGATGAGCATCCGGAGATCACCTTCGTCGGAACCGGGGCCGAGGAGACCGGCGAGCGCACGGGCAAGGTGTTCGGCGACCTGACGATCCGCGGCGTGACCAAGCCGGTGGTGCTGGACGTCACCTGGAACAAGAGCGGCCGGTATCCGTTCGGGACCAAACACTACGCGATCGGCCTGTCGGCCCGCACCAGCGTCAACCGGTCCGATTTCGGCATGACCTACGCCATCGAGGGCGGGATCGTCGGCGACAAGGTCGACATCCTTCTGGAGTTCGAGGCGATCCGGCAGGACTGACGCGCGAGACGGCGGGCTTGATCGGGACCGCGTCCGGCGCGAGGCTGCCGCACCTCAGGCAGTCATGAACGGAAGCGCAGTATGACCGACGAGCCGAACCGGCGCGGGCCCTGGATCGTGAACGCGAGCCGGCGACCCTACGATAATCCCTGGATCGGCGTGTCCGAGCACGACGTCACCGATCCGGGAGGCAACCCGGGTCTCTACGGCGTCTGCCACATGAAGTCCTTCGCCGTCGGCGTGGTCGCCATTGATGGCGAGGGGTTCACCTGGTTGGTCGGCCAGCACCGGTTTCCGCGCGACTACTATTCCTGGGAGCTGCCGGAGGGGGCGGGGAACAAGTCCGTGCCGCCGCTCGATTCCGCCAAGCGGGAGCTGAAGGAGGAGACCGGGGTGACCGCCACCGGGTGGCGGGAGTTCATGCAGACGGACTTCTCGAACGCGGTCACCGACGAGATCGGCTTCGGCTACCTCGCCTGGGACGTCACCGTCGGCGAACCGGATCCGGATCCCGACGAGAAGATCGAGATCCGCAGGCTCCGCTTCTCGGACGCTCTGGAGATGGCGATGACGGCGGAGATCCGCGACGCGTTCTCCCAGATCATGCTGATGAAAGTCGACATCCTGGGCCGGCGCGGAGACCTTCCGGCGCCGGTTGCCGAGGCGCTGGGGTATGCCGGCGGGCGCTAGGGTTCGTACTCAATAGGGATTCCGTCTGAGAGGGATCCGTGATTCAAGCTTCCCAACGTTAGGAGGCTTGTATGAAGGGTCTGTACTGGCTGAGCGATGCGGAGTGGGGCCGGATCGAGCCGTTGTTGCCGCGAG
>JAVKFT010000018.1:0-45279 GCA_040223655.1 Thalassobaculaceae bacterium
ACCTCGTCGAGCGCCTGTGGTGCCGCCTCAAGGACTGGCGACGCATCGCCACCAGATACGACAAGCTCGCTCGAAACTTCCTCAGCTCCGCACTCATCGCCGCTATCGTCACCTATTGGATCAATTGAGTCCGGACCCTAGTCGTCCAGGAGGGTGCCTTTGATCGTCCGGGAGTGGCCCCGGAACTCGGCGACCACCCGGCCGGTCTGGTCGGTAACCGTCACGTCGTAGATGCCGCTGCGGCCGACCAGCGACCGTTCCACCGCCGTCGCGGTCAGCCGGTCGCCCACCGCCGCCGCAGCGACGAAGGTCACCGAGCAATGCTGGGCCACCGTTCGCTGGTCGCGGGTGTTGCTGGCGTAGCCGAAGGCGGTATCGGCCAGGGTGAAGATCAGACCGCCATGGGCCGTTCCGTGCCCGTTGGTCATCCGCTCGGCGACCGTCATCGACAGGACCGCCTCGCCCGGCCCCACCCGGTCCAGCGACAGACCGAACTCCCGGCAGACGCCGTCCCTGGACCAGAGCGCATCGGCGCAGGCCTCGGCTATTGCCTGTCCCGTCTCGGAGGTCGCCATCGACAGTCTCCCGCTGGCCTTTGCATCGACCGTGGATGATGGCCGTCGGCGTAACGGTAATGAAGAGAGATGTTTGGCGACGCGCCCTATTCTTGAACGTCCGGGAATCCGTCGATGGGGCCCAGGCCCTGGGTATCGCGGGCGACCACGGGCGGGGACGCCATATAGACCGCGACCAGACGGGAGATCGCCACCAGGGAGTCGATATGGACCCGCTCCCAGCCGTGGCTGGCGTCCAGGCCGAACGCGATCAGCGCGGTGCGAATGTCGTTTCCGGCCTCGATGGCAGAAGCGGCGTCGCAACGATAGTGCTTGAACACATCCCGGCTGTGCTCGATCCCATGGCGCTCCGCCAGGGAAATCAGCCCGTGCGAAAGGTGGTAGTCGAACGGTCCGGTCATGTCGCCCATGGCGATCGTGACGCCGTATTCCGAGGAATTCTGACCCGGTGCCACGGTGGCGTTGTCGACCGAGAGAAGCTCCGACACATCGCCGTGCAGGATCGACGAGGCTCCCGACCCGGTCTCCTCGGAGATCGTAAACAGGAAATGGCAGTCCACCGGCAGCGCCAGCTTCTCCTCGAGAACCGCCTCCAGCGCCGTCAGCATCGCGGCCACACCGGCCTTGTCGTCCAGGTGGCGGCTGTTGATGAACCCGGCCGGCGTGACCTCCGGATTGGGATCGACGGCGACGATATCGCCCACGTTGAAGCGGGCGCCAACGAGATCGCCGTAGGACGAGACCCGTTCGTCGATCCGGATCTCAAGATTGTCCCACTCAGACGGTTGGGTCTCGATGGCGGTGTCGAACACGTGACCCGACGCCTTCAGCGGCAGGATCGTCCCACGACGCGGGCCGACATCCGTGAAAATCGTCACCCGCGCGCCCTCGGCGAACCTGGCCGCCCAGGTCCCGATCGGCCGGACCGACAGGCGCCCGTTCTCCTTGAGGGCGGTGACCTGCGCGCCCAGCGTGTCGAGATGGGAGACGACCGCGCGATCGGGGCTGTAGACGTCGCCGCGCAGATTGACCCGGATGGCGCCGCGCCGGGTGATCTCGTATTCGACGCCGAGATCGTTCAGATAGCCGCAGACGTGTCGGACGATCGTATCGGTGTAGCCGGTCGGGCTGGGAACGGCCTGAAGCTCAAGCAGCAGCTCGATGATCCGCTCACCGTCGATCCGTCGAAGCACCCGCGCCATCGGATCGCGGGTGTCGATCGGTCTCAGGTGGCCGTGTTCAGCCGCTGGCATGTCTTGGCTCCTTCATCTCAAGAAAGCGGTCCGTCGTCTGCGGGAACAGCAGATCGACGAAAGCTTCCGCCGTCGGCTGCGGTTCATGGTTCGCCAGACCCGGCCGCTCGTTGGCTTCGATGATCACGTACTCCTCGCCCGCCACGTCCGGGACCAGGAAATCGAATCCGACGACCGGAATGTCGAGGATGCGCGCGCCCTCCTCGGCAACGTCCCGGAGGTGCGAGTTCAGCTGGTCGGTGACGTCATGGATCGTCCCGCCGGTATGCAGGTTGGCCGTCTTTCGCACCGCCAGAGACTGGCCCTTGGGCAGGATCATGTCAAAATCGTAACCGGCCGACCGAACGCAGCGCTCGGTCTCGCTGTCGACGGGGATGCGGCTCTCGCCGCCGGTGGCCGATGCCCGACGCCGGCTCTGCCGGTCGATCAGCGTCCGGATGTCGCTGACCCCATCGCCGACCACCGTGGCCGGCACCCGAACGGCGGCGGCGATCACCTTGTAGCCGATCACGATGATGCGCAGATCGGCACCCTCGCAGAATTCCTCGAGCAGCACCCGGTCGCTGACGATCTCCGCCGCCTCGATCGCGCGGACCATATCGACCGGATCGGTGATATCGACGGAGATTCCCCGCCCCTGCTCGCCGCGGGCCGGTTTGACGACGATCCGGCCGTATTGCTGGAGGAACGCCCTCGCGTCGCTCTCGTCGTCCACTTCGTGCTGCGCCGGCACCCGCAGGCCGTGGCGGGCGAGCAGCCGGTGGGTCAGGGATTTGTCGTCGCAGCGGCTGAGCGCGACCGCGCTGGTCAGCTCCGACAGAGACTCCCGGCAGCTCACGCGCCGGCCGCCATGGGACAAGGCGAACAGCCCGCCCTCGGCATCCTCGATATCCACATGGACGCCGCGCCGGCGCGCCTCGTTGATGATGATGCGCGCATAGGGGTTGAGTTTCGCCTCGGGCATCGGCGCGCTGTAGAGACGTTCGTTGATCGGGTTCTTGTACTTCAGACAGAACAGCGGAATGCGCTGGAACCCGAGCTTCTCGTACAGTTTGATCGCCGGCTCGTTGTCGTGCATGACCGACAGATCGAGATGCGCCAGACCGCGCGTCTGGAAGGTCTCGATCAGGTGCCGCAGCAGCACCTCGCCGATGCCGGGCAGCGGGGCCTGCGGGTCCACCGCGAGGCACCACAGGCTGGAGCCGCTCTCCGGGTCGTCGTAGACGCGCTCGTGGTCGACGCCGGTCACCGTGCCGACGACCTGATCGGTCGTCTCGTCGACCGCGACGAGGTGCACGATCCGTCGGGATCCGCGATGCGCCAGCAGGAATTCCCGCCCGACGGGGATCATGCCGACCTTGGCATAGATACGGTTCACCGCCTCTGCATCGGCGCTCGACCGAAGCCGCCGGACGTAGACGCCGACGAGCCGGTCGCTGCGCGGGCGGTAATGCTCGAACTCGAGCCGGAAGGTATGGGAGGGATCGAGGAAGAACGCCTCCGGCGCCTGGGCGAGCACGACATGCGGGTTGTTCACGTTGATGGTGATGTCCCGCTCGTCCGGTGCCTCCTGCCGCATCACTTCGGACAGCTCCTCCGCCGTCTCGAAGGTATCGGCGAAGATGAGCCGCCCCCACCCGACATTGACGACGGCATTCGTCTGGCCCCGTTCCTCGGGCGGCCCCTCGCCCGGCTGTCGGGTCCAGGCGCGGCGAGAGCGTCCGCGCGCCCGGGCGCGGCGCTGCCTGAATTCTCGCTGAGCGCGGTCAGTCATTCTCCGGTCCTCCGAGGAGTCCTGTCATCCGATGGTGTGCGCACGGCCCGTTAGACCGTAGTCGCTCAAAGCCCGTTGGACTGGAGCCACGCCTCGAGCAGCGTGACCTGCCAGAGCTTCGACCCGCCGAGAGGGGTGATGTGATCCTCCGGCTTGTCCAGCAAGTGGTCAACGTAGTCGCGCTCAAACAGTTCCCGCTCGCGCGCCTTCCGGCTGTCCATGACGCCGCGCACGTAGTCCAGCGTGTCGCCCTGGATGTACTTGAGCGCCGGGACCGGGAAGTAGCCCTTCGGCCGGTCGATGACCTCGGACGGAACGATCTGCCGCGCCGCTTCCTTCAGGATGTGCTTGCCGCCGTGACCGGCCTTGAGCTCCGGCGGGATCTTCGCCGCCAGTTCCACCAGCTCGTGGTCCAGGAACGGGACGCGCGCCTCCAGGCTCCAGGCCATGGTCATGTTGTCGACGCGCTTGACCGGGTCGTCCACCAGCATGACCGTTGTGTCGAGCCGCAGCGCCTTGTCGACCGCCGCGCTGGCACCGGGCCGGTCGAACATCGTCTCGATGAACGTTCCGGCATGGTCGCCGTCGCGGAAGCGCGGGTGCACGACCGACAGGTACTCCTCGTGGGTGCGGTCGCGGAACAGCCGGGCATAGTCCGACGCGCCGGCCCCCTCCTCCATCAGCGGCGGATACCAGTGATAACCGGCGAAGACCTCGTCGGCCCCCTGGCCCGACTGGACGACCTTCACATGCTTCGCCACTTCCTGGGACAGCAGGTAGAAGCCGATGCAGTCATGGCTGACCATCGGCTCGGACATGGCGGCGATGCAGCCCGGCAGGCTCGGCAGGAGCCGCTCCCGGCTGTCGACCTGGATTTTATGGTGGCGGGTGCCGAACTTGTCGGCGATCACGTCGGAATAGCGGAACTCGTCGCCCTGTTCGTTGCCGACGCTCTCGAAGCCCACGCTGAACGTGTCAAGATCGCCGCCGGTCTGCTCCGCCACCAGCGCGGTGATCATCGAGCTGTCGACGCCCCCTGACAGAAGGACGCCCACCGGCACGTCGGCCACAAGGCGACGCCGGACGGCGGTACGCAGCGACGCCAGAACCCGATCGCGCCACTCGTCCTCGGACACCCGCGCGTCCTCGGCCGGCATGCCATAGACCGGCTCCCAGTACTGGCGCTGGGTCTCCTTGCCGTCGGCGGTGACCGTCATCGTGGTGGCCGGCGGCAGCTTGCGGACACCGGCGACGATGGTGTGCGGCGCCGGCACGACGGCGTGGAAGTTCATGTAGTGATTCAGCGCCACCGGATCGATGTCGGTGTCGATGCCGCCGGCGGCGAGAATCGCCTGCATGTTGGAGGCGAAGCGCAGGCCGCCCTTCACCCGTGCCAGATACAGCGGCTTGATGCCGAGGCGGTCGCGCGCCAGGGTCAGGACACGCTTGCTGCGGTCCCAAACGGCGAAGGCGAACATGCCGTGAAACCGCTCGACGCAGGCTTCTCCCCAGGCGTGGAAGGCCTTGAGGATCACCTCCGTGTCGCCGTCGCTGTAGAACGTATAGCCCTTGGCTTCGAGTTCCGGACGCAGATCCTTGTAATTGTAGATCGCCCCATTGAAGACGATGGTCAGGCCGAGCGCCGGATCGTGCATCGGCTGCTGCGCGCGGTCGGAGAGGTCGATGATCGACAGCCGCCGGTGGGCCAGTCCGATCCCGCTTTGAACGTAGGTCCCCTGGGCGTCGGGCCCGCGGGCGGCCATGGCCCCGGCCATGTCGGACAACCCATCAAACGTAACAAAGCTTCCGTCGAACGATAGCTCGCCGGCTAAACCGCACATAAGCATCTCCAATGTCGTGTTCGGGACAACATGACGCCTTGAAAATAAATTTCAAGGATGCGGTCTGTGGGTGGACGGACCCGAGACCGTTCTTATATCGATTTGAAATCACAAATTTTGCGTCCGCCATAACGGCTGCCTTTTCGGCGCCGGTCGGCGGACCGCTTCAACTGTCAGGGAAGGTAGTCATGGCTCGCACGACGATCTCAGGAACGCTCGCCGCTTTCGCGCTCAGCGCCGGGACGCTGATCGGCGCCCAGGGTGCCTTGGCTCAGTCCTCGCTCTCGATCTCCTGCGGCGCCGTCGGCGTCGAGCTCGAACTCTGCAAGGCGGGGGTCGAGGAGTGGTCGCAGAAGACCGGCGTCGAGGTTGAGATCGTCTCCACGCCGAACTCCTCGACCGAACGACTGGCGCTGTACCAGCAGATTCTCGCGGCACAGGGCGACGACATAGACATCCTTCAGGTCGACGTCGTCTGGCCCGGCATCCTCGGGCCGCATCTGGTCGACCTGCGGGCGTATGACGAGCAGGCCGGCGCCGGGCATTTCGAGGCTCTCATCGCCAACAACACGGTGGACGGCAAGCTGCTCGCGCTGCCCTGGTGGACCGATGCCGGTGTGCTCTACTACCGGTCCGACCTGCTCGAAAAGCACGGGTTCGAGCCGCCGGAGACGTGGTCGCAGCTCACGGAGGCGGCTCGGACCATCATGGCCGAGGAACGGGCGGCCGGCGACGACGACCTCTGGGGTTTCGTGTGGCAGGGCAAGGCCTACGAGGGCCTGACATGCGACGCGCTGGAATGGGTCGACAGCTTCGGCGGCGGCGGCATCGTCGGCGCGGACGGTGCCGTCACCATCAACAATCCCCAGGCCATCGCCGCCATCGAGATGGCTGCCTCCTGGGTCGGCGACATTACGCCGGAAGGTGTGCTCAACTACGACGAGGAGGCGGCCCGTGGCGTGTTCCAGTCCGGCAACGCCGTCTTCATGCGCAACTGGCCCTACGCCTGGGCGCTGGCCCAGGGCGACGACAGTCCGATCAAGGGCAAGGTCGGCGTCGTCGCTCTGCCCCGCGGCGGCGAGAACGGCAGCCATACCGGGACCCTTGGCGGATGGAACCTCGCGGTCTCCAAATACTCCAAAAACCCCGAACAAGCGGTCGATCTCGCCCTGTTCCTGACCTCGAAGGCCCAGCAGAAGCAGCGGGCCATCTCCTCCTCCTACAACCCGACCTATCCGGACCTCTATTCCGACGCGGACGTCCTGGCGGCCAATCCGTTCTTCGGCACGCTGGAGGAGACCTTCACCAACGCGGTGGCGCGCCCCTCGGCCATCGTCGGAGACAAGTACAACCGCGTCTCCTCCCAGTTCTGGTCCGCCGTCCACGGCGTCCTCGGCGGTCAGGAGGAAGCGGGCCCGGCACTCGCCGGTCTGGAGAACAGCCTCAACCGCCTGAGCCGGCGCGGCCGCTGGTGATCCGGGGCGGCTGAACCGCAACGATGTCCGAGGCAACACCCTCGTCCCATCAGGCCAGGCGGGTCCGCACCGCCTGGCTGTTCCTGTCGCCGATGCTGATCGGGCTGGCGGTGGTCGCGGTCTGGCCGCTGGCGCGCACCGTCTACTACGCCTTCACCGACGCGTCGCTGACGGCACCCGGCGACTACGCCTTCATCGGCGCCGAGAACTTCGCGGTTCAGGACGGCGGGTACTGGTACGGACTTCTGGCCGACCCGCTGTGGTGGACGTCGGTGTGGAACACCCTGGTCTTCGCCGCCGGGTCGGTGGCGATCGAAGTCGTGCTCGGGGTCATCCTGGCCCTGGTGATGAACGCCGCGTTCCCGGGCCGCGCCCTGTTCCGCGCCGCCGTGCTGATCCCCTGGGCGATCCCGACGGTCGTGTCGGCGAAGATGTGGGCCTGGATGCTGCACGATCAGTTCGGCGTCGTGAACCACACGCTCATGACGTTGGGACTGATCGCCGAACCGGTGGCTTGGCTCGCCAACCCGGACCTCACCCTGCTGTCGGTCATCCTGGTCGACGCCTGGAAGACGACGCCTTTCGTCGCCCTCCTGGTGCTGGCCTCCCTCCAGATGCTGCCGAAGGACTGCTACGAGGCGGCGCGGGTCGACGGCGTGCACCCGATCAAGGTGTTCTTCGGCGTCACCCTGCCGCTGATCCGCCCGGCCCTCACGGTGGCCGTGATCTTCCGCCTGCTCGACGCGCTGCGGGTCTTCGACGTTGTGTACATCATGACCGGCAACGCGGAATCGACCATGACCATGTCCGTCTACGCCCGCCAGCAACTCGTCGATTTCCAGGATGTCGGTTACGGCTCGGCCGCATCCACGCTGCTGTTCATGGTGATCGCGTTCCTGACCGCCCTCTATCTCACGGCGGTCAAGGCCGACGTCGTGCGGGAGGGTCGCTGATGGCACGGAGCGGCACCCGGGGGATTGGCCCTGCAATCGCCCGTCTCGGGTTCTGGCTTCTCGTCGCCGGTCTGCTCGTGATCCTGCTGTTCCCGTTCTACTACGCGGTGGTCACATCGTTTAAGTCCGGCTCGGGGATCTTCGAGGTGGATTATCTGCCGAGCGAGCTCTCGGTCGCCAACTACACCTCGATCTTCGCCGAGCAGCCCTTCGCCCGGAACATCCTGAACTCGCTGGGCGTCTCGCTTGCGGTGGTCGGCATCTCCCTGTTCCTCGGCCTGACGGCGGCCTTGGCGCTCGGCCGGTTCCGGTTCAAGGGCCGGCGCTGGATGCTCCTCGCCGTGCTCGGCGTGTCGATGTTCCCCCAGGTCGCGGTCCTGTCGGGCATGTTCGAGCTCATCCGCGTCCTCGGCCTGTTCAACAGCCCGGGCGGTCTGATCCTGTCCTACCTGATCTTCACCCTGCCCTTCACGGTCTGGGTGCTGACCAGCTTCATCCGCGACCTGCCGGTGGAGGTCGAGGAGGCCGCGATCATGGACGGCGCCGGCCCCTGGACCCTGTTGACGCGGATCTTCTTGCCGATGATGTGGCCCGCCATGGTCACCACCGGACTGCTGGCCTTCATCGTTGCGTGGAACGAGTTCCTGTTCGCCCTCACCTTCACGCTCAGCAACGATCAGCGGACGGTCCCGGTCGCCATCGCGCTGATCACCGGCGGCAGCGAGTTCGAGGTGCCCTGGGGCCGGATCATGGCCGCCTCGGTCATCGTCACGGTGCCGCTGATCGCGCTCGTCCTCGTCTTCCAGCGCCGGATCGTCTCGGGCCTGACCGCCGGCGCCGTCAAGGGATAGGAGACCCATGGCCAACGTGACCCTGCGCGGTCTGCGCAAGAGCTTCGACGACACCGACGTCATCAAGGGCGTCGACCTGGAGATCGAGGACGGCGCCTTCTGCGTCCTGGTGGGACCGTCGGGCTGCGGCAAGTCCACCCTGCTGCGCATGATAGCCGGGCTGGAGGACATCACCGCCGGCGAGCTCGCCATCGGCGGCGAGGTCGTCAACGACGTCGCGCCCGCCGACCGGGGCGTGTCCATGGTGTTCCAGAGCTACGCCCTCTACCCGCATATGACGGTGTACGAGAACATGGCCTTCGGTCTGAAGCTGGCGAAGACCGAGAAGGACACCGTCGAGCAGCGGGTCCGCGAGGTGGCCGAGATCCTTCAGCTCGGCGACCTGCTCGACCGCAAGCCGAAGGCGCTCTCGGGCGGCCAGCGTCAGCGCGTCGCGATCGGCCGCGCGATCGTGCGCGACCCGCGGGTTTTCCTTTTCGACGAGCCGCTGTCCAACCTGGACGCGGCCCTGCGCGTGCAGATGCGCCTGGAGATCAGCCGCCTGCACCGCCGCCTCGGGACGACGATGATCCACGTGACCCACGACCAGGTCGAGGCGATGACCCTGGCCGACAAGATCGTCGTCCTGAATGGCGGCGTGATCGAGCAGGCGGGCTCCCCCCGGGAGCTCTACGACACCCCCGCGAACACCTTCGTCGCCGGTTTCATCGGCTCGCCCGCGATGAACCTGCTGCCGGCCAGGATCGAAGGCGGCGCCGTGGTGCTGGACGACGCGTCGCAGCCGACGCGGATCGAGGGCATCGGCAAAAGCGATGCGGGGGACGGTCCGGTAATCCTCGGCATCCGCCCCGAACATTTCGACCTGGTCGAGGACGGCGCCGGCGGTGGGATCGGCTTCGATGTGGAGGTGGTCGAGGACCTGGGCGACACCTGCGTCCTGCACGGCGTCCTCGCCGGCGCTCCGCAGGCCACGGTGCGGGTTCCGGCCGAGATCGCCCTGCCGTCCCGCGGCGATCGGCTGACCGTCGTCCCGGGAACGCGACGCTGCCACCTGTTCGACCGCGACACCGGCCAGCGGATGTAGCCGGCCGATCCGCCGGCGCCGAGGCCCCAGTTACGGCTGGCGCGCGCGTTCCAGAACCGCGACGAAGAAGCCGTCCGTCCCGTCGCGGTGCGGCGCGAGCGTGAGATACGGCCCGCTCGCCGGACAGGGCGTGTCGCCCACCGTCTCGGCCCAGACGCCGGCGACCGGCAGCACGGAAAAGCGGTCGCTCTCCGCGAGGAACCCGTCGACCACGTCCTCGTTTTCGGCCCGCAGCACCGAGCAGGTCACGTAGATCACGCGCCCCCCGGGTTTCACCAGGCTCGCCGCCCGCTCGAGGATTGACCGCTGGGTCTTCGTTAGTTCGGCCAGATCGTCAGCGCCGTAGCGCCATTTAGCATCCGGGTTGCGGCGCCAGGTCCCGGTGCCCGAGCACGGCGCGTCGACGAGTACCCGGTCGGCCTTCCCGGCCAGCCGCTTAAGCGACTTGTCGCCCTCGGCCAGAACCTTGCGCTCGGCGTTGTGAACGCCGGCCCGGCGCAGGCGCACGGCCGCGCGGTCGAGCCGGCCCTTGGAGACGTCGAACAGGATCAGACGGCCCTTGTTTTCCATGCCCGCCGCCAACGCCAGCGCCTTGCCCCCCGCGCCGGCGCAGTAGTCGATCGCCAGCATACCCGGCCCGGCACCGGTCAGCAGGGCGGCGATCTGCGAGCCCTCGTCCTGCACCTCCACCGCGCCGGACTTGAATACCGCCATCCGATCGACCGGACGGCGCCGGTCGAGCCGCAGCCCCACCGGCGAAAGGGCCGTCAGCTCGGCCGGGATCTGCTCCTCGGCGAGCGAGGCGACCACCGCGTCGCGGCCGAGACCTGCCAGCGGGTTCACCCGGAGATCGAACGGCGCCTCCCGTCCGAGACCGGCCAACGCCGCCGCCGCCTCGTCGCCGAAGCGCGTCTGCATGTACGGCCACAGCCAGGCCGGACACTCGGCCCGCACCGCCTCGGGCATCTCCGGACTGTCGAGATCGTTGCCGACGATGCGGCGCAGCGCCTCGCTCTCGGCCTTCTCCAGCGCGTCCGGGGCGTGCCGCGATCCGTCGAACATCTCGGCGATGCCGGACACGTCCTGGCGGTCGTGCAGCACCAGATCGGCAAGCACCCGCCCGCGGGCATTGCGGCCGATCCCCTTGCCCGCCTTCTTGATCCACCAGTCCAGGCGCGCGCGGCGCCGGAAGATGCCCCAGACCCGCGCGGCGATGGCCGACCGGTCGCCGCCGCCGATGAACCGCCGGTCGCGAATATAACGATCCAGGATGCGGTCCGCCGGGCGGCCGCTCTCGTCGATCGCCTGCAGAATCTCGATGGCTGCCGCCAGGCGGCCCGCGGGTCTCATCTCGCTACGCCCGCCACCCTACATTCCGGGGCGGTAGTTCGGCGCTTCGCGGGTGATGGTCACGTCGTGCACATGGCTCTCGCGCAGGCCGGCGTTGGAGATCCGCAGGAACTTCGCGTTCGCCTGCATCTCCGGGATCGACGCGCTGCCGGTGTAGCCCATGGCCGCGCGCAGACCGCCGACGAGCTGATGCACGACGGCGCCGGTCGGCCCCTTGTAGGGCACCTGTCCCTCGATCCCCTCGGGCACGAGCTTCAGGGTGTCGCTCACTTCCTCCTGGAAGTAGCGGTCGGCCGAGCCGCGGGCCATGGCCCCCATGGAGCCCATGCCCCGATACGCCTTATACGACCGGCCCTGGTACAGGTAGACCTCGCCCGGGCTCTCGTCGGTGCCGGCCAGGAGCGAGCCGATCATCGCGCAGTCGGCGCCAGCGGCGATGGCCTTGGCCAGATCGCCGGAATACTTGATGCCGCCGTCGGCGATGCAGGGCACGCCCGCCTTGCGGCAGGCCTCGGAGGTGTCGACGATGGCGGTGAGCTGGGGCACGCCGACGCCGGCGACCATGCGGGTGGTGCAGATCGAGCCCGGCCCGATACCCACCTTCACCGCGTCGGCGCCGGCGTCGATCAGCGCCTGGGCGCCCGCCGCCGTCGCCACGTTGCCGGCGATGATCTGGGTGTAGTTGGCGCGCTTGCGGATCTCCTCGACCGCGCCGAGCACGCCCTCGCTGTGCCCGTGGGCCGTGTCGATGACGACGATGTCCACCTCGGCGTCGATCAGCGCCTCGGCCCGGGCGATGCCCTCGCTGCCGACGCCGGTCGCCGCCGCGACCCGCAGCCGCCCCTTGTCGTCCTTGGCCGCGTTCGGGTGATGCTGTGCCTTCTCCATGTCCTTGACGGTGATCAGGCCGATGCAGCGCTTGTCGCCGTCGACCACCAGCAGCTTCTCGATCCGGTGCTTGTGCAGGAGGGCCCGCGCCTCGTCCGCGCGGACGTCCTCGCCCACGGTGATGACCCGCTTGGTCATCAGCTCCTTGATCGGCTGGCTCTCGTCGGTGGCGAAGCGGACGTCGCGGTGGGTCAGGATGCCGGCGAGGCGGCCCGTCCGCGGCTGCACGACCGGCACGCCGTTGATGCCGTAGCGCTTCATCAGGTCGAGCGCCTCGGCCAGGGTCGCGTCGGGATGGATCGTGACCGGGTTGATGACCATCCCGGCCTCGAACTTCTTCACCGCCCGGACCTCGTTGGCCTGGGCCTCGATATCGAGGTTCTTGTGAACCACCCCGATGCCGCCGGCCTGCGCCATGGCGATGGCTAGCCGGGACTCGGTCACGGTGTCCATCGCGCTGGACATCAGCGGGATGCCGAGTTCGATGCCGCGGGTGACTTTTGTTCGGGTATCGACCTTGGCCGGCAGGACGTTCGAGCGGGCGGGTTCGAGAAGGACGTCGTCGAAGGTGAGCGCGTCGCGGATGTCCATGGTGCCTCCGGGGGTCGGTGGCGGCGCAATATACACCGCAACCGCCACATGCCAAGCGGCATCATCGCGCCGGGCTGAATGGCCGCACCGCGCGATCTGAAGGCCCGCCCGATCCGCCGGATTCAGCAGTCCTCCGGGGCCCCCGGCGGCTGCGGACGGCCGCGGAATCCGGTGGCGATCACGTAGGTTTCCGCCGACTCGGAGCGGCTGGCCGGCGGCTTGAAGTGACGCACCTGGCGGAAGGCCTGCCGCATCGGGTTCAGCAGCTCGCGCTCGCTGCCGCCGAGGAACACCTTCGCGACGAACACGCCGTCCGGCGCCAGAACCTCGAACGCGAACTCCAGCGCCAGCTCGGCCAGCATCACGATGCGGATATGGTCCGTCTTCTTATGCCCGGTGGACGACGCCGCCATGTCGGACAGCACGATGTCGACCGGTCCGCCGAGCAGCGCCTTCAGATCCTCGGGCGCCTGGGCCTCGGTGAAATCCGCCTGCATCAGCTCCGCCCCGACGATCGGATCGAGCGGCAGAATGTCGAGCCCGACGACCTGGCCGTTCTGCGGCGCGCCGATACGCTGCACGGCGATCTGGGTCCAGCCGCCGGGCGCGCAGCCGAGATCGACCACGCGCTGCCCCTTCTTCAGAATCTTGAAGCGGTCGTCGATCTCGATGAGCTTGAACGCGGCGCGCGAGCGATAGCCGAGACGTTTTGACTCGGCGACATAAGGATCGTTGAGCTGGCGCTGCAGCCAGCGCTGCGACGACGGCGTGCGGCCGCGCGCGGTGCGCAGCTTGACCGTGGTCTGTCGGCTGCCGGAGCCCCGGCGCCCGCCTCCCGATCCCTTGTTCGCCATCGCGTTCGTTGTCCCCAGCCGTGCCGCGGAGCTCAGGACGTCCCCGCGATCAGTCCGAACAGAATGCCCTCACGGACCCCCCGGTCGGCAACCCGCATCCGGGCGACCGGCCATTGCCGACAGATCGCCTCGAGAATGGCGCATCCCGCCACCACCAGATCGGCCCGTTCCCGGCCGATGCAGGGATGCGACGCGCGGTCTTCGAAACTCTGCTGCGCCAATCGCCGTCCGATGGCCAGGGTGTCTGCCACATTCAGGAACAGTCCGTCCACCCGATCGCGGACATAGCGCGGCAGGTCCAGATGGACTCCGGCAAGCGTGGTGACCGTCCCCGATGTTCCGATGATCTGCACCCGGCCGGCGGCGACCTCCGCGGCGATGGCATGCTCGCGTTCATAGGCGTCGAGCCAGGCGGCGACGTCGTCGATCATCTTCTCGTAGACGCCGCCACCGTAGCGGTCGCCACCATAGGTCTCGGCCAGGGTGACGACGCCGATCGGGATCGAGGTGACGGCGGCCGCCGCGTCCCCACTCCCGGGCCGGGACCAGGCGAGTTCGGTCGAGCCGCCGCCGATGTCGAACACCAGAGCGCCCGGCACGGCCGGGTCGAGTAGCGGCCCGCACCCGGCGAGGGCGAGGCCGGCCTCTTCCGAGGAAGTGATGACTTCGAGAGCGATGCCGGTTTCCTGCTCGACCCGTGCCAGGAACTCCGGCCCATTGCGGGCGCGGCGGCAGGCTTCGGTGGCGACCGCCCGGAACCGGGTGACGTGGCGCCGGCGCATCTTCGACCCGCAGACCCGGAGGGCGTCCAGGGTCCGTTCGATCGCCGCGTCGCCCAGTTGGCCGGACACCCCGACCCCCTCGCCGAGCCGGACGATCCTGGAGAACGCGTCGATGACCCGGAAGCCGCCGCGGTCGGCCGGACGAGCCACCAGGAGCCGGCAATTGTTGGTGCCGAGGTCGAGCGCGGCGAGCACGTCGTCCTGCCGCACGGGTCCGTCGTTGCGCGAGACATGCCGACGCATGGCCGGCCTGGCGCTGCCATCGCCGATCCCGTCCCGAACAGCCCCCCAAGACGCCCGGTCATCCGACCGGCGCGGCGGGCCTCGGTGGCGGGAACGGCCGGCACTTTCGGCACCGGTTGCCATTCCCCTGACGTCCTTCCCTGTTCGTCGCGCCTGTGTTGTCCCGGCGCTTTTCATCGAACCAGTCTAGCGCCCCCCCGCCGCGGTCACCAGCCTCGTGTGCCGCGACCCGGCCGGCGCCAGACTGACGGCGGGCGAGCGCGGGGCGCCCGTTGCGGGAAACCGGCGCGGGAAACCGGCGCAATCCGACGCGGTCGACCGGCAACCGGAAGCGCCGTCTTCCCCAGCCTCCCAGGCCGCCGAAGACTCCCGGCCCGCGGCCAGAAAATTCTCGGATCGAGGGGTTTGCATCCTGCCCCCGGGCTGTGTTAGAAGCCCGGCTCACCGCGAGGGACGGGAGCCGGTTCGCCGCTCCGCCGGTCCCGATCCTGCTGGGGGATCGTCTAGCGGTAGGACTACGGACTCTGACTCCGTCAACCCTGGTTCGAATCCAGGTCCCCCAGCCACTTCTTTTTTCTTCCTTAAAATCAGACGACTAAACGTACCATCGGTACATGGTGTTGGCACATGTCTGCGGCCGTGCTCTAGGCTTCTCGCCAAGAACGGAATCCCCCTACGATTCTCTCAGGTGCGAAAAGGCTCTAGCAAGGGGGACCATGTGGAAATCGGCTCCGGCCTCATGGTGGTCGGCTACCCGCTGGGGTTTCAGGATACGCTTCACCCCGTGCCCGTCGTACGCCACGCGGCCTTAGCGTCGTCGTTCGGGCTGCGGTTCCAGGGAAAGGGGTACTTCCTGACTGACGCCCGGACCCATCGTGGCACCAGCGGCGCGCCGGTGGTCATGCCCGTCAATCATCAGCACATCGCGCGACGGTCCGGCCTGGACAGCCTGCCATGGTTCCTCCTGGGCGTGCATTCGTCCCGC
Source organism: Thalassobaculaceae bacterium (assembly GCA_040223655.1). Lineage (GTDB taxonomy): Bacteria > Pseudomonadota > Alphaproteobacteria > Thalassobaculales > Thalassobaculaceae > Thalassobaculum. Next base: position 15,500 of record JAVKFT010000018.1, read on the forward strand.
CTGGACCTGGGGTCGCGCGACCAGGATCTGGACGAAACGCTCGGCTTGAACTGCACCTGGTACGCGGACGTTCTTCTGGTTCTCACCGCCCCGTGAGGGACCGATGGCGAACCGGTCGCCGGATGGGATCGTTGAGGAGCATGGTTCTTCCCAAACTCACAGCCCAGCCCCTCCTCTCCTGACAATTCTATGCTCTCAGCCCGTCTCTCTACCGACGGCTCCCGCGTCTCCGGATCGGGGTATCAACTGATGGCAGCAGGTGCCGCCGCGCCCGTTCCGTCACGAGCAACCCAGCCTCCGAATCCACCCGCGTTTCAGGGCCTTGCGGCGCTATCGGGGCGTATGCCTCACTAAAGCCCCTCCTCTCTCACGGGCAGAAACCGCAATGACCCCGTCCGCAGCCCCGCCGGTCGCCGATCCCAACGAAACCGCCTTCCTGGACTGGGCGCGCCGGGAGGCCGTCACCCTCTCTATCCCGCGCGACGATGAGACCTTCGACGATCTTGGCTTCATGGCTTCGGTGATCGGCGATACGCGCGTTGTCGCGGTCGGCGAGAGCGCCCACTACCTGTTCGAGTGGAACCGCTGGCGGTCCCGGCTCTTCAAGTATCTGGCACTCGAGCACGGCTTCAGCGTCTTCGTCCTGGAATCCGCCCTGGTCGAGGGCCGGCTCGTCCACGATTACGTCAACGGCGCCGAGGCCGACTGGGACGACCTGGCACTCGCCATCAACAACGTCTGGGGCGTCTGGGCCGAGATCAACGACCTGATCCGCTGGATGCGGGACTGGAACGCGGACCCGACCAAGCCCCGGAAGCTGCGGTTCTACGGCATGGACGGAACCGGCGGCTGGGCCCATGCCCGTCATCCCTACAAGGCGCTGCTGACCTTCGCCCGGCGGGTCGATCCGGCGCTTGCCGGCGACCTCGCGCGCGGATTCGAGGATGCCGTGGAGACGGTGACCTTCGCGACCCGGGCCGACATTCCGGAGCCGCGATTCCGCAGCCTGATAGGCGCCGCCACCCTGCTGGTCAGCCGGATCGAACAGGAGCGCGTCGCCTACACCGCCGCGAGTTCCGAGGCAGAGTACGCCTGGGCGTTGCGGATTGCGCAGATCCTGCGCGATGTGTTCCAGGCTATCGCCCAGTGCGATCCGGATTTCGCCATCGGCTTCCGCCCGTACTGGAACGTGCGCGACGTCTCGATGGCGGAGTCGCTCGCCTGGGTGCGAGAACGAGAGGGCCAGGACGCCGGGATCGTGGTCGGCGCCCACAACACCCACCTGCAGACCCACCCCGTCCGCGACGACCGGGCGACGTCGATGGGCTCCTACTTCGCCGGCCGTTTCGGCCGCGAGGCCATTCTCACCATCGGACCGACCAGCGACCGGTCGCTGAAAGGCGAGCCGCCGCGACCGGACTGCAACCAGGCGGCCTATGCGAAGGTCGGCCCCGACTGCTTCTTCCTCGACCTGCGCCGCGCGCCCGGGAGCGGGCCGGTCGCCGACTGGCTGTCGGTGGAGCGGCCGGACCGATCGAACCTGCGCTACCAGCCGGTCTGTCCGGGTGCCGCCTGGGACTGCCTGCTATTTCATCGCACGCTGTCCTCCGGCACGGTCGAGCGTCCGGGCTACCTGCACAGCCCGCCAGCGGACCCGCCGGCCGATATCGCCGCGTTCGAGGGCCGCTACGTGATCCTCGGGTTCCTGGCGGCGGTGAACACGCTTGACGTGTTCTACCGCGACGGCACCCTGTTCACAGACGGCCAGGACGACACCAGCGGCGAGGTGTTCCTGCCCTACCGCGCCGCCCTGCACCCCTGCGAGGACGGCAAGTTCCGCTGGCAGGTCTGGCCGTCGATCATCGCGTTCGCCCGGGACGGCGACCGGGTGACCGTCTCGGTCGAGACGCCGGGCGGGTCGCTCTATCACGGCGAACGGGTCGGTCCGCCGGTGGAGAGCGCTGGAGACACCCCGGCTGAGTCCTGACCCGGTCTTCTTGCCCCGACGTCAGTGGAAGTACAGATCCTCGGCGATGATCCTCTCGGGCGGAATGCCCGCCTCGCGAAACTGCCGGGCCATCCCGCGGATGAATTCAGGACGGCCGCAAAGCATGATCGCGACCCCGTCGAGGGAGCCCGTCGCCTCGAGCAGCGCCGCGGCGGTCGGGCGGCCGCGCTCGGCCGTCTGCCAGAGCTCGTAGTCGATGTAGGAATCAGCTTTGGGCACGGCGTCCCGGATCTCGGCGTCATAGGGCGCGCGCGTCTCGTCCCGCACCACGTTGTAGAGCCAGATCCGGCGGAAATCGTTGTTCACGGTCTCGAAGCGCAGCATGCCGAGAAACGGCGTGATGCCGATGCCGGAGCCGATGCAGATCAGACGGCGGTAGTCGCCGTATCGGTGAGGCGTGAAGCCGCCGAACGGCCCGAACACCTCGATCGGGTCCCCGGGATTGAGATCGAGCAGACCGCGGGTGAAGTCGCCGACCATCTGGACCGACACGCGGAGGTCCCGCTCCGCCGGAGAGGACGAGATCGAGAAAGGATGCAGCTCCCGCCGGTTCCGATCGGGCCGATTGATGAAGACGAACGTCCCCGGCTCGTAAAGCATCCGTCGGGAGGTCGGCCGCATCACCAGGTCCACGGTGTCTTCCGCCGTCCTGTCCACCCGCCGCACCGAGTACCGGAACCGAGGCGCAATCCAGCGGTAGAGCACGACCCGGTAGAGCCAGGCCCCGGTCCCCGCAAGCACCAGCAGCCACATCCAGAACCGGAGCGGTTCGTAGGCGTTGATCGTCGGCCCCAACGCCAGTGCATGCGCGGAGGTGAGGATGAAGATCGGCCCGAAAAGTCCGTGCAGGGAGAGCCAACGCTCGTAGCGCAGCCCCGTGACATAGGCGAGCCCCGTCCAGACGACCACAAGCCAGAGGATCAGCGCATTGAAGCCCTCGGCGGCGTTCGCGGAATGGAACGGGATGACGACATCCGCGAGCGAGCCGCCGCCGCCGAGCTGGGGCGGGATGTAGAGGAGCACGTGGATCAACACCAGGGCGACCGTGATCGGGCCGAGCTGGCGATGGAGCCGCACCGCCCGGTCGAGACCGCCGAAGAGCGGTTCGACCTTCCGGGAGCGCATATTCGCGAGAAGAAGCAGGGCGAGCAACGTGATCGACCAGGCGGAGATCAGCAGGCTTGGGTCCATCCAGACCCGATCCGCCCCCGGCGCAGATGTGGCGTTTCGGCCCAGAACCCAGAGCACCGTGGTGATCGTCAGGGCGGCGAGCACCAGCCACCAGCCCGGTGGGACCGCCAGGAGGCGCCTCCGCAGGCGGTGAGCGAGGTCTTGCTTCTCTGGTGTCTCCGGTCGATCCGGATTTCCGACAGCCACCTGATCGGTCTCCCCCGGTGTGCGTTGAACAAGCGTTGCGTTGAACGACTGAGCGTTGGGTTAGTGCGGGTTGAAGCGTCCCCGACCGCGCCGCGGCGGCGGGCGCAGACAGGCCCCCGTCATCAGACAACCGTCCATTTCGGTGCGACCGCCTGCGGCGGCGGTGTGGGGCGCCCGGGCGGATTGCGCGGTTCGGTCTCGGTGAAACTCGGGCGGAGAGAGAAGCGGTCGAACCAGGCCCTCAAAGCCGGGCACTGCGGCTGCCAGGGGAGATCCCCATAGCGGAACGCGATATAGCCGAGAGCGGCAGCCGTGGAGATCTGGTCGTGCATCACGGGCAGATCCGCCGTCCATCCCTCGGCCTCGCGGTCGAGCGCCGTCAGCGCATGGCAAATCGCGAGATCCTGGCGGTCGATGAAGGCGTGGGAAATGAGGGACGGCGGATCCCGCAGAGCCTCGTTACGGCGGAGATTCGCGGCATCCGCCAGGCCATCCGCCAGGGCCTCGGTTCGTCTGATACGCCAATACGCCTCGCCGCCGGCGGGAATCAGTTTCTCGTGGGCATGTAGGGTGTCCAGATACGCACAGATCACCGGACTATCGAACAGCGCCGTGCCGTCGTCCGTCTCCAGAACGGGAATCTTCCCGAGCGGGTTAAGCGGCCGCAGGACGACGTCGTCCGCCGGGTTCGTAAACACCTCCTCAACGCCATCGAACAGGCCCGCCTCTTTCAGGAAGATCTTGACCTTCCTGACATACGGAGAGGTGTAGGAGGAGTGCAGTCGCATCTCGAGCTCGCGGAAGGGGCGCGCACGCGGGGCGACCACACTGACGCATGCGCGGCACAAAGCAACCCCTTGCCCGCCGATCGCGGACCCCCGCACTCCTGGGGAGTCCCCTGGCCTTAGCCATGGTGTTTGGCTCTACGCCCGGCGGGCAAGAGTGAGCTTGGAATGCCCGAAAAGGCTTATCGGTCCCTCGGAAGGCCGATCGGATGATGGAGAGCGATTGAGAGCACCCGCCGAGACGCAGCCGTCTCCCACCGGCGCCACGGCCGCCGGCCACCCCGCGAGGTGGCCAGCAAATACCGTCCCTCAGCCCGTGTGGATGAGGGACGCGAAGAGCCGCGGGTCGTGGCTGGTCTGGGAGAAGGTCTCTCCCTGGGTGAGGATGGACACGGCGTCGTGGCTGTGGAGGGATTCCTGATGGCTGGCGACCACGCGGAAGTCGCCGATCCGTCCATCTCCCCCCAAGGCTTCGCACAGCAGCCGGACGGCGTCCTCGACGAAGATCGGGTTCGAGGCGTTCAGTTCGGCGAACGCCTGCTCGTCCTCGCGCTTCACCATGACCTGGGTCTCCGTGGGGATCGCCCCGTTGCAAAGTTCCACCAGATCCTCGATCCAGAGCGGGTTCTCTCCCTCCACGACGACGGACACGCGGGCGACGGACCGCTGGGAGTGCGGGGTGGCGATCTGCCCGCGGGACACGCGCGCATGCTCCGAAAGCTCCAGCGAGCAGGGGCAGGTCGACGAGTACACGTAGTCGAGATGCAGCACCCGCAAGCTGTCGCGGCCCTCCCGGACGCTCTCGAAGGCGACGTCGTAGTATTGGTAGCCCTGAAGGCCGCTTCGCAGGGACTGGCGCATCATCGGGTACCGGAACGCAAGCTGAAGCCGCGCGGCCGGGCTCTCCAGGTCCTCGAGATAGCTGGCCAGAACATCTTCGATCCGTGCGAAGTCGAAAGCCTCGCCCGCATGGCCGTAGAAGGACCGCATGATCCGGCTCATGTTGATGCCTTTCTTGGCGGCATCGAGGGACACCGAACCGGTAACCGACGTCTCCAGGCCGACGAGCCCGCCATCCCGTTTGCGGTAGTCGAGCGGAAGGCGGAAGTTCGAGATGCCGACATGCTGGATCGGCGTCCGCGCGCCCTTGATCAGGCTCTCCGGGCCGTTCTGCAGATCGGGCAGCGTTGCCTTGTACGCCGCATCGGCCACGAACTCGGTCGGGTAGCGACGGTTCAGGCCGCCGCCCGCGGCACCGGTCAGACCGGACAGCCCGAGCGCCGCCGCCTCGGCCGGCGCGTGCGCCGCCACCATCCTGAGCAGGTCGAGCGCTTCCCGAGCCTCCTCGATCGTCGGGACGCGCGACGCGGGCTGCAGATCGGATGCCTCGGTGGCAGCGGGCGTAATCATATTCATGGCGAACCTCTGGTCTGATGCGATCCCGGCAACGGCCAGTCGGGGGTGGAATGGCCCGTAAGAGACCGTGATACGTCGAACGGAGCAGTAGCGGATCAGCGGCGCGGGGACTCCAGTCGCATTCCTCACGGTCTAAGCAGCATGGTATGCCGCAACGTTCACTGAGGTAGACGGCGTCACCTCTGCGGCAAGGGCGATGTTTCACGCCCAACTCCGTCGCACGCGTTCAGATAAAGACTTACGCGTCGAAGGGAAAACAAGTCGTCGCAACAAATCGCCCCAAAAAATCGCCTTGCCGCGACAGTGTAGCGCGGCCTGCACGATTGATCGGCAACCCGCCCGCTCCCACGTCTCCAACGGCGCCGCAAAACCGGAGCTGCCGGGAAATCGTCTCCGGCAGAGACAGGCGGTCGGCGTGAGATTTGGGTAAGTAAAAGCGAAGGCTGTGCGTCGTCATGGAGACGCTTATTCTCTCTCGCATCCAGTTCGGAGCGAACATCTCGTTTCACATCCTGTTCCCGACGATCACCATCGCTCTGGGCTGGATGCTGCTGTTCTTCAAGCTCCGGTTCAACTGGACGGGCGACGAACGATGGATGGAGGTCTATCGCTTCTTCGTCAAAGTCTTCGCCCTCACCTTCGCGCTCGGCGTGGTGTCCGGGATCACGATGAGCTTCCAGTTCGGCACGAACTGGCCCGGTTTCATGGAGCGCGTCGGCAACATCGCCGGCCCCCTGCTCGCCTATGAGATCCTGACGGCCTTCTTCCTGGAAGCAGTCTTCCTCGGAATCATGCTGTTCGGCTTCCGGCGGGTTCCCGGCTGGCTGCATACCCTGTCGACATTCCTGGTCGCCTTCGGAACGACCATGAGCGCGTTCTGGATCCTGGTCCTGAACTCCTGGATGCACACGCCGGCCGGCTTCGAGATGATCGACGGCGTGGCCCATGCCACGGACTGGATGGCGATCATCTTCAATCCGTCCATGCCCTACCGGCTGGTGCACATGCTGATCGCCAGCGGCCTCACCGTGTCGTTCCTGATCGCCGGCCTGTCCGCGTTCCGCATTCTCGTCGGCGACGCCAAGAGCAGCACGCGGCTCAGCCTGAAGACCGGCGTGATCGTCGCGGCCATCCTGATGCCCTTTCAAATCTTGGCGGGCGACCTCCACGGGCTGAACACCCTGGAACACCAGCCCGCCAAGGTTGCCGCGATGGAGGGCAACTGGGAGACGGATACGCGGGTTCCGCTGCTCCTGTTCGGTCTCCCGGACGAGGAGGCGCGGGAGAACCGCTACGCGTTCGGTATTCCGGGCGGCGCGAGCCTGATCCTCAAACACGATCTCGACGGCGAGATCCCGGGCCTGAACGATTTCGTCGCGGAGGACGGCACCGTCCTTCACCCGCCGGTGGCACCCGTCTTCTGGTCCTTCCGGGTCATGGTCGGCGTCGGCATGGCGATGCTCGCCGTGTCGTGGGGTGTCGCGTTCCTCATGCGGCGTCAGGGCACCCGGGACCTGAACCCGTGGGTGCTGCGGTCCCTGGTGGCGATGACCTTCTCGGGGTGGGTGGCGACCCTGGCCGGTTGGTACACCACGGAGATCGGCCGCCAGCCCTGGCTTGTGCAGGGCGTACTGTCCACGGCAGACGCGGTCGCGGACGTCCCCGCACCGATGGTTCTGTCGACCCTTCTGGTCTACCTCGCGGTCTATGTCGGCCTGACCGCCGCCTACGTCTCAGTGCTGTTCTATCTGGCGCGCAAATCGGCGCAGGCGACGACGGAACGGGCGCCCGAACTCAAGGTCGGGCGCACGGTCGGTCAGCTCTCGCCGGCGGAGTAAGGAGCCATGGCGTTCACCTTCGACGATCCCGCCCTGTGGCTTCCGGTCGTGTTCGCCGGCCTCATGGGCCTGTCCATCCTGGTCTACGTGGTGCTGGACGGGTTCGACCTCGGCATCGGCATCCTGGCGCCCCTCGGCACCGATGCCGAGCGCGATCGGATGGTCGCGTCGATCGGGCCCTTCTGGGACGCCAATGAGACATGGCTGGTCATGGCGATCGGACTCCTGCTGGTGGCCTTCCCCACAGCACATGGCGCCATCCTCACCGCCTTGTACCTGCCGGTTGCGCTCATGCTGGTCGGGTTGATCTTGCGCGGCGTAGCGTTCGAGTTCCGGGTCAAGGCACCGGCGCCGAACCAACCCTTGTGGAATACGGCCTTCTTCGCCGGATCGCTTCTCACCAGCCTCAGCCAGGGCTTCATGCTCGGCCTGTACATCATGGGCCTTGAGTGGACGAGCGCCACCGTCGCGTTCGCCACCCTCACCGCGGTCTGCACGGCGGCCGGCTACGGGTTCATCGGTGCCTGCTGGCTGGTGATCAAGACGGAGGGCGACCTGCAACGCAAGGCGGTCCGGTGGTGCAAGCTGGCCCTCGGAGGCGTACTCGCAGGCTTCGTCGCGATCTCGATGGCGACGCCGATGGTCAGCGCGCGAGTCTTCGACAAGTGGTTCTCGGTGCCTGAGGTCATTCTGCTCGCGCCGCTGCCGATCGCCGCCCTGCTGATCACGATCGGCGTCGCGTGGACATTGCGGCGGCTGCCGCATGCGACGGACCGGTACCGCCATGTGCCCTTCGTCGGCGGTGCCGGGCTGTTCGGCCTGGCGTTCCTGGGGCTCGCCTATTCCTTCTACCCCTATGTCGTGCCCGAGCAGCTCACCATCTACGAGGCCGCGAGCGCGCCCGAGAGCCTCATGATCATCCTCGTCGGCGTCCTCGTCGTGATGCCGATGATCGCGGGCTATACGGTCCTGTCCTACGTGATCTTCCGCGGCAAAGCCCGTGAGCTGACCTACGACTGATCGGTCCCGGTACCCCTGGCGAGCACCGGCTATAGCCGGGCGACGCCGTCACTCGGCCCTAGGAGTTCCCAACACCATCCACTATGAAAGGCGGGCTCCGGTCTGGCGCGTATCGGCACGCCCGTGCCCAGCCAAAGCACCGGGGACAGTCCAGCTCCAACGCCACCATCAGGGGCCCCGCAATGCTCGACCTGGCACTCGCGAACCTGCTGTCGCCCATCGTCCTATCCTTCGTTCTCGGCGTGGGCGCCGCACTCGCACGGTCGGACCTATCGGTCCCGGAAGCGGTGGCGAAGGGCATTTCCATCTACCTCCTGTTCGCCATCGGCTTCAAAGGCGGCGCCAGCCTGGCGGAGCACGGCATCGACCTCCGGCTGGGGATGAGTCTGCTGGCCGGCGTCGTTCTGTCTTTCGGCCTGCCGCTTCTCGGCTTCGTTCTCCTGCGGGCGCTGTCCGGCATGTCGCGCACCGATGCGGCCGCGGTCGCCGGACACTACGGCTCGATCTCGATCGTCACCTTCGTGGCCGGGACATCGGTGCTAGCCGATGCCGGCATCGCGTCCGAGGGCTATATGGTCGCCGTGGCGGCGGCGATGGAGGCCCCGGCGATCCTGTCCGCGCTGTGGCTGATCTCGCGCGCCTCGGACGATGCCGAGCTCAGCCCGGATCTCTGGCGCGAAATCCTTCTGAACGGGTCGATCGTGCTCCTGCTCGGCTCCTTCGCCATCGGCATGGCAACCGGCGCCGACGGCCTGAGCAGGATCGAGTCCTTCATCGTCTCGCCGTTCCAGGGCGTGCTGTGCCTGTTCCTGCTGGATATGGGGCTGATCGCCGGGCGCGGCCTGCGGCAGGCGGGCGTTCTCGACCGCGGCGCCGTCGCCTTCGGCCTGATCATGCCGCTGGTAGGGGCGAGCGCGGGGCTCGTCGCCGCCCTCCTGATCGGGCTCTCCACCGGGGGCACGATGCTGTTGATGACACTGTCGGCCTCGGCATCCTACATTGCGGTGCCGGCGGCCATGCGCGTGGCGGTGCCGCAGGCCAACCCGTCGATCTACCTGACGCTGTCGCTCGCCGTGACCTTTCCGTTCAATCTGGTGTTGGGGCTGCCGATCTACCTCACGGTGGCCCAGAGCCTGGCAGGATCCTGATATGAAGACCCATGCCGCCAAGCGCGTTGAGATCACGATCGAACAGGTCATGCTGCGCCGCCTGACCGACGCTCTGGAAGCGGCCGACGTCACCGGTTGGTCGGTGCTTCCGGTGCTGGGCGGCTCCGGCCGCTCCGGGGTCTGGAACCGCGAGGGCCAGATCAGCCGCGGCACGGGCATGGTGCAGGTGGTCTGCCTGATCCGACCGGACAAGCTCGACACATTGCTCACCGCCGCCTTCGCCGTGGTCGAACGGCATATCGGGGTGGTGAACGTGACCGATGCGCAGGTACTGCGCGCCGAACGGTTCTAGCGCTCCGATCACGAGACTGTGAGGTGCGGTGACCTCCGCGCCCGGCGCCACCAACTCCTGCTCCAATATCGTTAACACGACCAAGGAGCCTCGTCGCATGACCTCCCGTTCCTTCACACGCCGTACCCTTCTGGCCGTTGGCGGCGCCGTCGCGGCGTCCAGCCTGTCCGGCCTGGTCGTTCCGGCGCGGGCGCAGGGGCTGGCGCCGACCCCGTCGATGCGGGGCGGGTCGAACAACTATCTCCGAGATGCGCCGATCGTCGACCGGATCGGCGGTGGCGGTTTCTGGATGTCGGGCACGGTGCGCCGCGCCGGCGACGGCGCGCCGCTCGCCGGACAGCGCATTCAGATCTGGGCCCACACCACCGAGGGGCACGAGCGCGACCCACACAGCCACGGCGCCACGCTGACCGACGAGAATGGCGTCTTCCGGCTCGAGATGCCGCAGATCGTGCCGGCTTTCGGCCAGCCCCACGGGCACCTGGCCTATGACAGCGGAGACTTCGAGACCGTCTTCCTGCGCCCGGTGATGCGAAGCGCCCAGGAGACCAGCCTGGAGGCGCATTTCGTCCTGCAGCCGGTCTGAGCGGCATGAGCAATGGTCCCGCCGGTACAGGCAGGACAGCGCTGATCTGGCTGGCGGTCGCGGCGGCGGTGGCGGTGCCGATCGCCGCGGCGGCGAACAGCCCGTTGCTGGCCTGGCGCCAGCCGGTCTACATCGCCGCCGGGTTCGCGGGCATTGCCGCGATGGCTTTTCTGTTCCTGCAGCCTCTCCTGATCGGCGGCTATCTGCCCGGACTGCGGGGTCGGCGCGGCCGCCACGCGCACCGCCTGCTCGGAGCCCTGCTGATCGGCGCCATTGCGCTCCATGTGATCGGCCTCTGGATCACCAGCCCGCCGGACGTGGTCGACGCCCTGCTCTTCCGGTCGCCGACGCCGTTCTCCGACTGGGGCGTCATCGCTCTCTGGGCCAGCGTCCTGGTCGCTCTGGTTGCAGCATTCCGAGGCCGGCTGAAGCTGAAGCCGCGGACCTGGCGACTCGCGCATATGGCGCTCGCGGCGCTGACCGTGATCTGCACGGCGATCCACGCCCTGCTCATCGAAGGCACCATGGAGACCGCCTCGAAAATCGCCCTCAGCGCCCTCGCGGTCGCTGCAACGGTCAAACTGGGCATCGACCTGAAGGTCTGGGCGACCCTCAAACGGTCTCGGGTCGCCGATCGTTGAGGGCGGCGGGCCCTCCGGTGGGCGTCAGCGCTGCGAGGAGAAATGCCGCTTGAGGTAGGCGAGAATGATCTCACGCATGTCCTCGCCGTAATCCGGCATCCCCTGCTCCTTGATCATCCAGCCCCACAGATAGTCCCACCGCTGGTCGGTGAGGCGCATCTGCGCGAATGTCTGGGCGGAGTGGCATGCCGTGCAGGCGTAGAACGTATCCTCGACGCCTTCGGACACAGGAAGATTGCCGAGTTCGGGATCCCGCTCCACCGTGCTGTCGGATCGGGCGGCGGGCGGCTGCATCGGGTTGCCCATCGGGTTCAGGGACCGGCCCGGCGCCGGCATCATCGGATTCGGCGCCATCATCGGGTTGCCCACGCCCGTCTGGGCCTGGCCCGGCGATCCGGTCCCGCCCCCAACGACAAGACAGCCCGCAACGAGCAGGGCGAGACCAGCGTCACGAAACGACCGGTTCAAAGGCTCCTCCATTCAACTCCGCAACCGCCGCCGGCGCAGGGTCCACGGTTCAAGACGGCATCATGTCGAGGAAAGGGCCCCGCGGCGGATCGGCGACCGCGGAGCCCTATGGATGGTTCGGCGACCGTCAGCTCGCCAGAACGGCGATGCGGTGCACCATGTTGTTGCCGTATCCGCGGGGGTTCCAACCCGGCGTGGTGACCGGCTGAGCCCGGCCCTGCGTGTCGGTCGCGCGGGCCCAGATCTCGTAGTACCCGGCCTGCGGCAGGTCGATGCTGGCGCTGAAGTGCTGCCAGGCGAACCGGTTTGCCGGTGCCTCCAGCGCGGCTTCCTGCCAAGTCTGGCCGAAATCGTGGGACACGTGCACCGCCGCCACATCGCCGTCCGCCCAGGCGTGACCGCGGATCTCGGCCGTGCGACCCGGTAGCTGCATGCCCGTCGCCGGGCTCGTGATCAGCGACTTCACCGGCATGGAGGTCATGATGACCATATCCTCCTCGGGCACTTCGGTGCCCGGCGCGACCGGATAGGCCGGGATCCGATACGAGTAGCCGCCCATCTTCGGACCGTCATGGACCTGATCGCGGACCCAGATCCGGGTAAGCCATTTCTGCGAGGCGGAGCCCGGGTAGCCCGGCACCACCGTCCGCAAGGGGAACCCGTGGATCGCCGGAAGGTCCTCGCCGTTCATCGCCCAGGCGATCAGCGCGTCTTCCTCCATCGCTTTCTCGATGGGCACGCCGCGGGAGATCGGAACCTTGTCCGGGTCGCCGGAAAGGTGCGGATCATTGCCGTAGTGACCGGTATAGACCGCGCTCGGCTTCACGCCGGCGGCATTGAGCACATCGCGCAGACGGACACCGGTCCATTCCGGGCAGCCGACGGCGCCGGTGGTCCACTGGTTGCCGGAAGCACCCGGAACGAAGAAGGCCCGGCCGTTGCCGCCGCACTCAAGAACCAGCCGGCGGGTGACGGTCTCGAAGTCGGACTTGAGCTGGTCGAGGGTCAGTTCCAACGGGGTATCCACCTCCCCGTCGACCGTCAGGGTCCAGCCCGACGCGTCCATTTGCAGAGCATGCTCGGGCACGCCACCGTTGTTGCGGACGAACAGCCGGTTCGCCGGGGTAACCCGATCATCCAGAAGATGCGCGGCGGTCTCGGCATTGACCGGACGGTCGTTCAGCAACGTCAGTTGGTCCTTGAACGCGTAGGCGTCCATATCGGTGCCGGCGGCGTGGGCGAGCCCGACCGGATTCATACCCTCCGGAAAGAAGCGCCCGAACGGCACGGCCACCGCCGACGCCAGAGCGGCGATCCCGGTGGCTTTCAGGAATGTACGGCGCGCAGTGCCGTCCGCGTTCAAACCGTGGCCGGTGCCGGAACTCCGGCGGCCCTCGACGTCACGGTCGACCTTGAACTCCTCGCTGGTCTTTTGATTACCCATTTTTCGGATCCTCCCGTTGAACCCTTCCGGTGTCGCGTGATCCGGAGGGCCTTCTTCTTCGCCCTTGCTGGGTCTTTTTGCCTGAATAAACGGTACCGGGAGGGAGATCTACAGTCTAGACCGGTTCTAAAGAGCTTGCGGCGGACGAACGGCTCGCTTTCCGGTCACGGGGCGCCAGTATGACCCGCCGGAGCTTCTGTCCCAAGACGCTCCGGCGGCACCGGCACCCCGCGCCGGCGGGTCTCAGCCCTCCTTCAGGGCGTCGAGCACGAGATCGGCAACCGGGGCCGAGGAGAACGGGTTCTGGCCGGTCACCAGACGGCCGTCGCGCACCGCATGGGGCTCATTGTCCGGTCCGGCCTCGAACCGGGCACCGAGGTCTCGCAGGCGGGTCTCCAGCATGAACGGGACCACCCCGTCGAGGCCGACGCCGCGTTCCTCGCTGTCGGTGAAGGCATTGACCTTGCGGCCTTTCACCAGCGGGGCGCCGTCGACGGTAACGCCCACCAGGGCCGCCGGACCGTGGCAGACGGACGAGACGATGGCGCCGCTGTCCCAGGCCTTAGCGAGGAACGTCGCGACCTCCTCGCTGGACGCGAGGTCCCACATGGCGCCGTGACCGCCGGGAATGAAGACGGCATCCCAGCCCTCCGCTTTAACCGAGGAGAGCGCCGTCGGCGCCGCCAGGGTTTCATGATGGGCCTTGCGGAAATCGGTCAGGTCCTGCTCGTCGTCGCCGGGCTCGGAATTCGGGTCCACCGGTACCGGCCGACCGCCCAGCGTCGCCAGCGTGACGTCATGGCCGGCATCGATGAACTTCATCCACGGGCGGGCCAGCTCTTCGAGCCAGACACCGGTAGGATTGCCGCTGTCGCCCATCCGATCGGCGGCAGTCGAGATGATGAGAATCCTGGACATTCGGTTGCTCCTTTGTCTGGTCCATCCGTTGGCAAATCGGACAGAATAGGGAACAACGCGGCGGGCGGGTTTCAGTTCCAACCGAATTTCCGGTCGGAACGCTCTTCGGTGCGGAGCCTACGCCGAGAGCGGCTCGGTACCGCACCAGTCGGCGACGAACAGGGCGATCGCCTTGGTCGACTCCCGGATCGACTCGATGCTCACCCGCTCGTCGAACCCGTGCACGTTCTCCGCATGGGCGCCGTAGACAAGGCAGGGGATGCCCGCGTAGAGCACGAAGACCCGGCTATCGATATAGGCGGTGGCGATCCGCTCCTCCAGCGGGTTGCAGGAGACCGCCTGGTGCTGGCGCGCGAGAGTCAGTTCGGCATCGCTGCCCGGTTCCAGGTCGTAGCCCTCGGTGAAGAATCCGTTGAACTCTATCTCCGGCGGGCTGTTCGACAGGAACGGATGGTTTGCCGAGGCCTTGCGGATCGTGTCCTCGATGTCGCGCGCCATCTCCTGCGGCTTGATGCCCGGGAAGTAGGAGACGCGGCAGTCGAAGCTGCACCAGGCCGGCACCGACGACGCCCAGTCGCCGCCCTCGATCTTGCCGACGTTCAGGTTGATCGGGTGCTTCGCGTCCTTGTAGTTCCGCGTCTCGCCCTTGCGTGCGTTCCAGCGCGCCTCGAGTTCCTTCAGGTCCCCGATCAAGTCGTAAGCCGCCAGGATCGCGTTCGACCCGCTGCCCGCCGTCGCCACATGCACCGGGAACCCGCGCACGTGAACCCGGAACCAGGTCACGCCCATCACCGCCCGGTTTACATGGCCGGAGGAAGGTTCGCTGATAAGGCAGGCATCGGCGGTATAGCCGCGCACCAGCGTCGCCAGCGCGCCGTTGCCGGTGCTCTCCTCCTCGCAGACGCTTTCCAGATGAACCCGGCCTGCCGGCTGAACCCCGGCAGCCTTCAGCGCGTCGAGGGCAAACATGTTGGAGACGACCCCCGCCTTCATGTCGCCCGCACCCCGGCCGTACATCCAGTCGCCCTCGATCCGCGGTTGGTAGGGCGGGCTGCTCCACATGTCGAGCGGGCCTTCCGGCACCACGTCCACATGGCCGTTCAGCACCAGGGAGCGCCCGGTCTCGGTGCGCGGACGGTGGGTGCCGACGACGTTCCAGGCATTGGAATAGTCGACCTTGATCGGCGAGAAGCCTTCGTGATGCTTGATATCGTCCTCGCGGACCAGCCAGCGGTCGACCGCGTAGCCGCGCTTCGCCATGGCTTCGGCCATGAGGTCCTGGGCGAGGTGTTCCTGACCCCGGACGGAGGGACGGGAGACCAGCTCCTTCGTGAACTCGATCTGCGAGACGAACGCCGCATCGACGGCTTCGGTGATCCGTCTGGCGAGATCCGGGTCGAGTTTTCCGGGAGCTGAGGAAGTCATCGTACGATCCTTCGGCCGTTTCGGGAGGGGGACTGGCCGAAGGATCGTACGGTGCGCGTCAGACGCGCAAGACGTGGAAAGCGAACGAGCGCGGGTCGGTGCCGACCCGTGCGGCGTCGAGACTAGGCAGAGATGTCGAGGGTCTGACCCCGGCCGGACCCGGCGGGCGGCGGCGGGACGTCGCCGGCACGCGGCTCGGTCCCGGTCGGGCGCGAATTCTCGCCACGGGTCTCCTGAACTGCCGTCTGGGTAAGCTGACCGGTCGGAGCGGCCTGTCCTGGCCCCTGGATGCTGAAGCCCTGAGCACCTGCGGGCTGCGCCGCCTGGGCGTTGCCGCCACGGGCGGGCGCGGCGCCCGCCTGCTGGCCCCCGGACTGCAGGCCCTGAAGCTGGCTCAACGCCTGAGATCCCAACCCGGCGCCGCCGCCGATACCACCGATCGCCATAAGGGCGTCCTCCTCGATATTCCCCGTTAATACGAGACCACTATCGCCGGACGATCTAAAGATTCGGTAAACGCCGGTGAAAGATTTCCCGCAGGCCTGAAAAAAGAGTGGCCGGGGTCGGAACCGGAATCAGTAGCAGCCCGCCGTCCGGCCCCGCATCTTCACGAGGCCGAGGACCGCGTCGATCGCCGGGGTCGCGATCCCGGTCAGCCGGCCGAGTTCCTGAACCGACGTGACCAGCGCGTCGATCTCCATCGCCCGCCCGCGCTCCAGGTCCTGAAGCATCGAGGTCTTGTGCGCCCCGACCGCCTCGGCGCCGGCGATCCGCTTATCGACGTCGATGGCGAACTTCACGCCCAACGCCTCGCCGACCGCCTGCCCCTCCACCATCATCGCCCGCGCCACCGCCCGGGTCTCCGGATCGCCGCAGATCTGCTCGAGCGTCGCCCCGGTCAGGGCGCTGATCGGGTTGAAGGAGAGGTTGCCCCAGAGCTTCACCCAGATCTCGTCGCGGATACGCGGTCGCACCGGCGCCTTCAGACCGCCGGCCCGCATCGCCTCGGAGAGCGCCTGAACCCGGTCGGTCTTCTCGCCGGACGGCTCCCCCAGGGTGAACCGGTCGCCGTCCTGATGGGTGATCACCCCCGGCTCCTCGATCTCGCAGGCCGGATAGACCACGCAGCCGATGGCCCGTTCGGGGCCGAGCGTGTCCCACTGGACTCCCCCGGGATCGACGCTCTCCAGGCGGGTTCCTTCGAGATCGCCGCCCAGGCCGTGAAAATACCACCATGGCACGCCGTTGACCGCCGTCACGACCGTCGTCTCGTCGTGGAACAGCGCCGTCATCCGTTCGGCCACCGCCGGCACCGAATGGGCCTTGAGCGCGACGATCACATGGTCCTGCGGGCCGAGATCGGCCGGGTCCTCCGACGCCTTGAGGCGGACGTTCTGACGATCCCCGCCCTTCAGAAGCGTCAGCCCATTCTCCCGGATCGCGGCCAGATGCGGCCCGCGGGCGACGAGGCTGACGTCGCAGCCGGCCTGTGCCAGCGACACGCCGAGATAGCCGCCGATCGCCCCGGCGCCGTAGATGCACACCCGCATCGATCAGTCCTCCAGACCGAGTTTCTTGGCGAGACCGATCCGCTGGAGCTTGCCGGTCGCGCCCTTGGGGATCTCGTCGAGAATGACGAGCTGACGCGGCACCTTGAAGTCGGCGAGCCGGGTGGAGACGAAATCCTTGAGGTCCTGCTCGCTGGCACTCTGGCCCTCGGCGAGGACGACCGCCGCCCCGACCTCCTCGCCCAGCTTGGGATGGGCGACGGCGAAGGTCACGGCCTGGGCGACCGCCTCGTGATCCATCAGCACCTCGTCGACCTCACGCGGCGCGATCTTCTCGCCGCCCCGGTTGATGATCTCCTTCAGGCGGCCGGTGATCGAGAGATAGCCGTCCGCATCGAACCGCCCCTCGTCCCCGGTGCGGAACCAGCGCGCGCCGCCATCGGGATCGGCCGGGAAGTTCTCGGCATTGGCCGTCGGATTGTTCTCGTAGCCGGCGGTCACGTTGCGGCCGCGGATCACGATCTCCCCCGCCTCGTCCGGGCCGACGAACCTGCCGTCCGCGTCCATCAGGCGGATTTCCGGCCCCGCGGCGACGCCGACGGTCCCCGGCTTTCTGGCGGCCGGCGGCAGCGGATTGGAGGCCATCTGGTGCGAGGCCTCGGTCATCCCGTAGCTCTCGATCACCGGGCAGCCGAAGACCCGCTCGAGCTCGGCCATGACCTGCGGCGGCAAGGACGACGAGGAGGACCGGATGAAGCGCAGGCCCAGCGTGGCGATCAGCGCCTCGTTGCGGGCCGCGCGGCCGAGGATCGCCTGATGCATGGTCGGCACCGCCGTGTACCAGCTGGGGCGGACCTCCTCCAGCTGGGAGAAGATCCGCAGGGCGTTGAATCCCGGCGCGCAATGCACCGACGCCCCGGCCCGCATGGACGCGCAGACCGCCGCCATCAGGCCGTGAATATGGAAGAGCGGCATGATGTTGAGGCAGCGGTCCGCCGGCTGTAACGCGAGCGACGCGGCGATATGGCCCGCCGAACTCGCCAGATTGGCGCCGGACAGCGGAACGATCTTCGGCCGCGACGTGGTCCCGGAGGTGTGCAGCACCAGCGCCGTGTCGTCCGGGTCCGCCGGCGGTGCGGCATCCGGGCCCGAGGCGCCGACATCCAGGGTGAAACTGCCTGCGGCGCCGTCGGCGTCTTCCGTCAGCTCGATCACCGTCGCGCCGTGGCGTTCGGCAACCGCCCGGGCCGGCGTGTCGTCGCCGGCGGCGACGATTACCGCCTTGGCCTTCAGGTCGGAGATGTAGAAGTCGAACTCGTCCTCCCGGTAGCCGGGATTCAGAGGGGCTGCGGTCGCGTGGGTCGCCACCGCGAGGAAACAGGCGGCCATGGCCGGGCCGTTCGCCAGCACGATCCCGACCCGGTCGCCGGGACCGATCCCGGCGCCCGCCAGGGAACGGCCGGTCGCTTCGACCAGATCGCGCAGGCCGGCATAGCTGAGGTCGCTGCGCCCCGGAGCGCCGATCGCCGGATCGCTCCCCGCCCCCTGCTGCAAGAGCTCGTAGACACTCCTCGGCGATGCCATGCGCGGTCCTCCCATGGGTGTTTATTATTTGTTGGGTCCAGCATGGGGCCGAACCGCCCCCAGACGCAACGGGGCCACCCACCTGCGGCAGGCGGCCCCGTCGAGGGATCGCGTCTCAGCTGATATGGGCGCCGCGGGTCTCGACATAGACGGCGTAAAGCGACTGGCTCGCCGTCATGAACAGCCGGTTCCGCTTGGTGCCGCCGAAGCAGACGTTGGAGCAGATCTCCGGCAGCCTGATCTGGCCGATCCGGTCGCCGTTCGGAGCGAAGATATGCACCCCGTCATAGCCGTCGCCCGCCCATCCGGCGCTGGACCAGACATTGCCGTCCTCGTCGCACCGGATGCCGTCGGCGAAGCCCGTCCGGCCGTCCCATTCCATGCTGGCGAAGGTCCGCGGGTTGGACAGCGTCGCGCCGTCCAGATCGTACTGCCAGATTTGGCTTTTCGCCTCGGGATAGTGGGAGACCCCGGTATCGGCCACGTAGAGCTTCCTGTAGTCGTGCGAGAAACAGAGCCCGTTCGGCTTGAACGGCTCATCCGCCACCTTGGTGATGGCGCCCGTGTCGCCGTCGATCCGGTAGACCGCCTCCTTCTGGTTCGGCTGCACCGACCCGGTGTCTAGGCGGTTGCCCTCGTAGTCCATCAGGCCGCCGTAGCCAGGGTCTGTGAACCAGATCGAACCGTCGTCCGGATGGACCACCGCATCGTTCGGCGCGTTGAACTCGCCGCCCTCGAACCCGTCCGCCAGCACCGTGACCGAGCCGTCATACTCGTAGCGCACGACGCGCCGGTTCCCGTGTTCGCAGGAGATCTGCCGGCCGCGGTAGTCGAAGGTGTTGCCGTTGGAATTGCCCGACGGATAACGGAAGCGGCGGGTCACCTGCCCCTCCTCCTCCACCCAGCGAAGCTGTTCGTTGTTGGGAATATCGCTCCAGACCAGATAGAGGCCGACGCCGTTCCAGGCCGGCCCCTCGGCCCACAGCGTGCCGGTATACAGGCGCTGGATCGGCGCGTTGCCGAGCTTGTATTTGAAGCGCGGGTCGAGCGGCACGACGTCCGGCTCCGGGTAGCGCACCGGCTCGGCATTCGGCCCGAAGTTCCGGGCGAACGCCTCCGGCGCCATGGCGGTGGTCGCCGCGACCGCCGCCGCCGCCGACAGGAAGGCCCGGCGGTTGACGCCGCCGCCGGCTTCGGATCCGGTTCTCCGACCGCCAAACGGCGGCATTGCACGCGTGATCATTGGTGTCCTCCCGAGTTTTCTTGTTGTGCCGACGGGCGACGGACATCTCGTCTGGCGCGCCACCGGCCGGGAGGTATCATACCACCTTTACGTGCTCAAAATCCCCATGAGCCGTTACCCCTGGCTGTTACTGTTGGCTGTCGACGGGCTTGATATCCTGCGTGCCCCGCCGCGCGTCGAGGTCGCTGGCCTCCATATCGCAATGCAGGGCTACGAAGGGAAACTCGGCCTTCACCGCATCGTGCAGGCGATGGGCCACGGTCCGGAGGGTGGCATGCACGGTCTTGCCGGACCGCAACTCCGCCACATAGGCCATCTGCCGCAAGTCGTAGACGACGCGGCACGGTACGAGCAGCCCCAGGGGCAGATAGTTCTGCCGCTCCTCCTCGGACGTCGCGAGCTTCTCCGCCTCGGCGCGCAGGGCCTCCATCCGCGGCTCGACCGCAGCCCGCGTCGGCGCCGGTAGGCTCTCCAGATACCAGGGGTGGAAGCCGTGGGCCCAGCTCAGCAGCGGCATCTCGCAGAACCCGTTGCGATGGCGCTGGACGTCGCGGAACGACCCAAAGTCCAGCAGGAACTGGCACTCGAAGGACGCGTAGGAGCCGGCCCGGCGGGGCAGCGGCTCGTATTTCGGCCGGTCGGTGAAGACCCGACGGTCGATCAGGTCGATCCCGGCGCGGTCGGCACTGCACACATAGGCGAAGGCCGGATGATCCGCCTGCCCGCGGTAGTAGGCCTCGCCCCCGGCCGTCATCGCCCGATAGGCGGACTGGGCGGGATAGTCCTTGTGGCTGAAAGATCCGGGGTAACGCTCCTTGAGGTCCGCCAGGATCTTGTCCGCGACCGCACGGGTCTCCGACAGCGGGTGTGTCGCGAGGTCGCGCAGGTGATCCGCCGCCTGGCGCAGGTTGGTCGTCCAGGAAAGCTGCGAGTGGATTCCCGCCGGCAGAAAGCCCCGGGCGATATCGAAGGCTCGGGCTTCCAGGGTCTTGGCCCAGACGGTCTCCTTCACACCCTCGGGACAGGGCTGGCTCGCCTGCAGGTCGGCCAGGGTCTCGGCGTTCACCTCGGCGTAGAGATCGAGCCAGCCGCGGATCACGGCCTCGGAGGTGGCGGAGCCCACGGGATCGCTGTAGCCCTGAGCCGAGAAGTCGAGATAGCGGGTCGACGTCTCCTGGCCGAAATACAGCGGTGTGTCCTGGACCGCCTTGCAGGTCAGGATGGAGACGTCCTCTATGAAGATCGTCGTGAACCCGCAGTCGCCGATCGACTCGTGGCCGTAGCCGACGTAGTAGCTCTCCATGAACTTCCGGAAGCCGCGCTCCTGCACGCGGGCAAGGTGGTCGACGACGCTGGAAGCGGAGCGGCTGTAGAGCGCCTGGAGCATGGCGTTCGCTTCCGGCGCAACCTCGTCCTCGATCACAATCCGCATGTCAGCATTCCTTCGCGCGGCCCCGCACAGGGAGGGATCGGCCAGCCGCAAGCCGATCAGGCCGCAATATATAGCGGCTGATCGATCACCCGACACCAGTTATTGACGCGGGCGCGCAGTCCGCCGTCTGTACACCGCCGCCACGTGAGGCCTGGGGACGCGAGATCCGCGAATCGGCTGCCACGACAAGACCGTACCCGGTATGACCGCGAGAGGATCGCTCTGCACGGGAGCGGCCAAGGGCGCGAAATATAATAAGAATTAGTTCAATTTTAATTTTTCTGAGGTATGACTTTTCCTCGCGACCGAGCTGGCGGGACGACAGGATGAGCCGAAGCGACGACAGTTTCGCCCGGGATATCGAACGGATTCCGGGTGCCGCGACGCCATCAATCGTGCTGGCGTCGCTCATCTCGAATCTCATGGCCACCGGTCTGCCCATCGCCATCCTGATCATCTACGACCGCGTCCTCCCCAACGCCTCCGAATACACCCTCACCCTGCTGACCGCCGGCGTTCTCGGCGCGATCGCCATCGACGTGCTGATCCGGATCGCCCGCGGCGCCATCATCGGCCACCGGGCGGCGCGGTACGGACACCGGGCCTTTCTCGGGGTGATGGAGAAGGTCTTCGCCGCCGACCCGCGCAGCTTTCAGGCGGAATCCACGGCCCTCCATCTGGAGCGGCTCGGTGCGATCGACGCGATCCGGGAGTCGCGGGCGGGATACCTGCCGCAGCTTCTGGTCGACTTCCCGTTCTTCATCCTGTTCGTGGGGCTGGTCTTCCTGATCGGCGGTCCCCTCGGCTTCGTGCTGCTCGCCTTCGTCGCGGTCACGGCCATCGCCGCGCTCGCCAGCGGGTTCGCCGTGCGGAACCGCATGGAGGCTCGGCAGGCCAACAGCTCGGCCCAGTCCAACTTCCTCACCGAAGTGCTCGGCGGCCTCGCCACCATCAAGTCCTACGCCATGGAGCCGCTGATGAAGCGGCGCTACGAGAGGGTGATGGAGTCGAGCGCGACGATCACCGCCCGCCTGGTCCAGGGCAGCATCACGGCCCAGGCGCTGACCAACCTGGTGACCCAGGCCGCGCAGATCTCGATCGTCGCCGCCGGCAGTCTGGCGGTCATCAACGGCTCGATGACCATCGGCGGGATCGCGGCCTGCATGCTGCTGACCGGCAGGGCGCTGCAACCGCTCAACCGCGCATCGATGCTGTGGAGCCAGTACCAGTCGGTGCGCATCGCCAAACAGCGGATCGGCGAACTTGCCGCGATGCCGACCATCGCGTCCGGTGGCGGCATCACCCGCGAGGCCCTGCACGGCACCATCGAGTTCCGCGACGTCTCCTTCTCCTACACCGACGGCCGGACGCTCTTCGAGAACCTCAACCTGACCGTGGATGCGGCGGAGACCGTTCTGGTGAGCACCCACGGCACGTGGAGCGGGAAGTCGACGCTGCTGGCACTGGCCGGACACATCCTGCTGCCGGACCGGGGGTCGGTGCTATACGACAACATCGATGCCGACGCATTCGACGACGAATGGCTGCGCGGCCGGATCGCCTATCTAGGCCCGAACCCGACCCTGTTCGACGGCACGATCTTCGACAACATCACCGGCTTCGATCCCTCGCCCGAGCATATCGAGACCGTCGAGGACGTCGCCGAGGAGCTCGGCCTGACCGAGGCCGTCTCGAAACTCCCGCTCGGTTTCCAGACCGAGGTGCGGGCCCGCGGTAGCGAGGTGCTTCCGGCCTCGATCCGCCAGCAGATCCCGATCGTGCGTGCCCTTGCCCGGCTGCCGGACATCATTCTCGTGGACGAGTGCAACTCCAACCTGGATCGGGAAGCCGACGATCTGTTCCGATCCGCCCTGACCCGGCGCCAGACAACCACGACGATCCTCATGGTCACCCCGCGCCCCTCGTTCCAGGCGCTCGCCCACCGGGAGATCGTGATCGGCCCCGAGGCCGCGGATCCGGCCGTTGCGGCCGGGACGGTGGCGGACGAGCTGCGGCCCGGGATGCGCATCCTCACCGCCACCGGGGGTGGGTCATGAGCATGGTTGTCCGCGACGGCCTCGCCGAGGCGCTGCGCCAGGAGGAGATGAGCCAGTTCGAACTGGCCTCCGACTTCGCCGCCTGTCTGATGCCGCTGCTCAAGGCACTCGGCTGGGTGCCCGACCCCGACGGCCTGCTCAGGGCGCTGCCCCATGTGGCCGAGCGCATCGACCTGATCGACTTCCGCAACGTGCTGGCCGAACTCGGCTATGTCAGCGTCCGCCACAAGGGCAGCGCGCTGGGGATCGACCCGCGTCTGACCCCCTGTCTGTTCGTCACCGAGTCAGGCGTACCGCTGGTCATCCTCAACCGCAGCGGCCGCGAGGTGACCGCGTTCGACAGCCGGACCCGCGAGATCGTCCGGTTCCGGGCGTCGAAGGTCGTCGGCTACTACTACACCTTCGCCCGCGACGCGGCGGACGACGACGGCGCCAGTCAGGAAGCGTCCTTCGTCGGCACCCTGTTCCGCCGGTTCCGCCGCGAGATCACCCTGGTGGCGATCACCAGCGTGATCGGCTCCCTGTTCGGCGTGATCGTTCCGATCTTCGTCATGACCGTCTACGACAGCGTGATCCCGGCCGCGTCGCCGAGCAGCCTCTACTGGCTGCTGCCCGGCGTCGTGCTGGCCCTGTTCGTCGATTTCTGTCTGCGCCAGATCCGCGGCGCCTCGGTGGCCCATATCGCCGGGCGCATCGATTTCCTGCTGTCGACGGAAGTGTTCCGCAAGATCCTCTCGCTGCCGCCGACGGGAACGGAGGGCAACACGCTGGGGGCCCAGCTCGCCCGTTTCCGCGGGTTCCAGGGCGTGCGGGACGTGATGAACTCACCGGTGACAACCCTGGTTCTCGAACTGCCGCTGATCGTCACCTCGATCCTCGTGATCGCCGTGATCGCCCAGCCGATCGTTCTGGTGCCGCTGATCGGCCTGCTGTTCATCGCCATCACGGGCGCGCTGTTCGTGCCCGCCATCCAGCGGGCCGAGCGCCGCGCTGCGACCGCCCGCGCCGCCCGCGACGAGCTCGCGACCGAGGTCATCACCAAGCAGCGGGCCGTCCGGGCGACGGTGATGGGAGCGGCCTTCATGGAGCGCCTGCGGCCCCTCTCCGCCCGCACGGCGCTGGAACGCAACAGCGCCAACCGGCTGAACAGCATCCTGCAATCCCTGCTGCACGGCGTCCTCATGGCGACCGGGCTCATGACCCTGTTCTTCGGCGCCGAGGCGGTGATCGATCAACGCATGACGACCGGCGCGCTGGTGGCATCGATGGCGCTCGTCTGGCGCATCCTCGTACCGGCCCAGATCGGCTGCCAGAGCCTGCCGCGCCTGGTGCAGATGCGCGGCACGATCGGCCAGATCGACAGGCTCATGCGGGCGAAATCCGAGGACGCCTCGACCGACGCGCGGGTGGCCGACCATCGCTTCACCTCCAGCATCGCCGTGCGCCGCGTGTCGGTCCGCTACGGCCAGGAGGCCGATCCAGCCCTCCTCGCCGTCTCGCTCGACGTCAAACCGGGCGAGATGATCGCCCTGGTCGGCCAGAGCGGATCCGGCAAGTCGACCCTGCTCAAGGTCATGGCGGGGCTGCTGCGCCCTCAGGCCGGCACGATCTCCTTCGGCGGCGTCGAGATGCGGCACCTCGGAGCGGTCGAGCACCGGCGCAATGTCGGCTACCTCTCCCAGACCATGGATCTGTTCCACGGCACCATCGCCCAGAACCTTCGCCTTGCCCGCCCGGACGCGCCCTTCCAGACCCTGCGCGACGCCTGCGACCGGGCCGGCGTCCTCGACGAGATCGAGAGCCTGCCCGACGGATTTGAAACGGTGATCGGCGACGAGAAGAGCGTCAGCCTGTCGGAGAGCTTCCAGCAGAAACTCTCGATCGCTCGGATCTGGCTGAAGGACAGCCCGGTCATGCTGCTGGACGAGCCGGCCCAGAACCTGGACGCTGTCGGCGATGCCGCCCTCACAAGAGAGCTGCAGGCGCTGAAGGGCCACCGCACCATCCTCTTCGTCACGCACCGGCCGAGCGCGATGCGCATGGCCGACCGCGTGTTCGAACTCAACCAGGGCCGCGTCACCGAGGTGAAGCGCGACTCCCTGTCAATCTCGGGGACCCCCAGCCCATGAGCAACGCCACCGTTCCCGCCCACACCTCCCGCGGCGCCGGGACACCGGCGGTCCGCCGGACCTCCTATCTCGCCCAGTCCATCCATCTGGAAGAGAGCAGTTCGCCGCGCCTCATCCGCCTGACGATCCTGCTGCTGGCCTTCGCGGTCGTCGCGGCCATCGCCTGGGCCGGCACCGCCCGCCTTGACCAGGTGGCCCGGGCCGACGGCTCGGTCATCCCCTCGACCAACGTCGCGGTGCTTCAGCATCTCGAGGGCGGCATCGTGGAGCAGGTCATGGTCCGGCCCGGCGACATCGTCGAGCCCGGCGAGACCGTGGTGCGGATGAGCGGCACGGGCGCGGGCTCCGAACTGCGCCAGCTCCGCACCCGCGAGGCGTCCCTCGCCCTGCGTCTGGAGCGGCTCTACGCGCAGATCCAGGACCGCGACCCGGACTTCTCGGCCTGGGCGGGCGACTATCCCGAGCTGACCAGGGAGCAGACCGAACTGCTGGCGGCCAGCCGGGCGACGCGGAAGGACCGCATGCAGCTCTTCGACGAGCAGCTCAAGGACCAGAACATCCAGCTCGAGACCCTGCTTTCCCAGCGCGGCACGATCGAGGACAGCATCGCCCTGATCGAAGAGGAGGAGAAACTCCGCAAGGAGCTCCTGGACAAGGGCCTGACCCGGCGGTTCACCTATCTGGACGTGCTACGCGATCTCAACCGGACCCGCGGCCAGCTCGTTCAGCTCGAGGGTCTGATCTCGCGCACCCGCCAGGAGATCGCCGAGATCGACGCCCGGCGCGTGTCCTTCAAGAGCACCAACGACAACCAGGCGCTGGCCGAGATCAGCACGATCTCCGCCGAGCGTGCCGAAGTCCTGGAATCCATCAAGCGGTTCGAGGACCGGTTCGCGCGGCTCGAGATCCGATCGCCGATCCGCGGGGTGGTGCAGGACCTGACCTACACCTCGCCCGGCGCCGTCGTCTCGCCGGGCGCGGCGGTGGCGCAGATCGTGCCGATCGACGATGAGCTCGTTGTCGAGGTGCTCCTGAACCCGAAGGACGTCGCCTTCGTGTCTCCGGGACAGGAGGCGACCGTCCGCATCACCGCCTACGATTTCGCCCAGTTCGGCGGCATGCCGGGTACGGTCGAGCGAATCTCGCCGACAACCGTCGCCACCGACACCGGCGCCAGCTTCTACAACGTGGTGATCCGTCTCGAGAACAACCGCTTCGGGGACACGCCGGGCGAGAACCTGATCCTGCCGGGCATGGTCGTTCAGGCCGACATCCGGACGTCGGACCGGACCCTGCTGGACTACCTGGCGAAACCGATCACCCGGGCCTTCCAGATCGGCTTCACCGAGCGCTGAGCGTCCACTGACCGCACCGGACACGGATCACCGGCCGCCGTCCTCGTTGCGGCCGGTGAGTCGGATTTCCCGGTCGACGGCGGCGCGGCCTCAGCCGAGGCCCGCCACCTGCATGTTGTCGTCCAGATCCTCGCCCATCGGCGTGCTGTCACCGGACGCGCCGGCATCGCCGTCGCTCCAGCCGTCGCCCTCGCCGTCCCCGTCCGAGGTGCCGTCGATCTCGTCTCCGGCCTCATCCTCGCTCATGGAGACCCAGTCGCGGCCCTGATCGGCGCCGTCCCCGGACTCGATCTCGACGAACAGGGCGGCATCCTCGTCCACCCCGTCGCCGCCGTAGAGAACGTCGTCGCCATGGCCGCCGACCACCGTGTCGTCGCCGTCGCCGGCCGTGACCGTGTCGTCGCCGTTTCCTGCCGACAGTGTGTCGTTGCCGGCGCCGCCGGACAGGACGTCGTTGTCGTGGCTACCGTCGAGGAGATCGTTCCCGTCGCCTCCCGCCAGCGTGTCGCTGCCGTTGCCGCCGGAGAGCGTGTCATCGCCCGTACCGCCGTAGAGACCGTCGGCGTCGTGGCTGCCCCGGAGCGCGTCGTCGCCGGCGCCGCCCGAGAGCGTGTCCGACCCGTTGCCGCCGTTGAGGGTGTCGTTGCCCTCGCCCCCGGACAGGAGGTCCGCGTCGTGACTGCCATCCAGCAGATCGTCGCCGGTGCCGCCGTCCAGCGTGTCCCCGCCACTTCCGCCGTTCAGCGTATCGTTGCCGGCACCGCCCGAGATCGCATCGGCACGGCCGCCGCCGTTGAGCTGGTCGTCGCCCTCGGTTCCACGAGGGCCCGCCGGACCCACCCGGGCGGCGCCGGACACGATTCCGCCGCGCTCCCCGCCCCGGCCAATGCCGGACCGTTCACGCGACACGTCGCCGCCCGACCCAGCGTCGCCGGCACCGTCGGAACCCGCATCGCCGGACCCGGCATCGGAGCCGGCACCGCCGGCATTCGAGCTGGGGGGCTGGCCGGAGCCGAAATACAGATCGGTCGTCTCGCCGTTGCTCGACGCGGAGACGGAGTCGAAGTTCCCGGTCAGCGAGAACGCACCGTCACCCTCACCATCGCCGTTCAGGTCGACGGTGACCTCGGTGGTGCTGCCGTCGGAGTTGAACGCCAGGTCGTCGGCATCGACGCGGCCGTTGATCCGCACGATGTCCTGATTGTCGTAGTCGGACACCAGATCCCCGTCGGTGACCACGAACGTGTCCGAACCGGTGCCGCCGACCATCGTGTCGCTGCCGGCGCCGCCGTCCAGGAGGTCGTCACCGTGGCCGCCCGAGAGGGTGTCGTTGCCGCTTCCGCCGTGGATACGGTCGTCGCCGTTGCCACCCGCGAGATCGTCGTTGCCGTCTCCGGGCGCGGCCACCGTGTCGTCACCGGCACCACCGGAGAGGCTGTCGTCACCCGCGCCGCCGGTTAGGCTATCGGCCCCCTCCGCGGCTTCCGGACGATCGTCGTCGATGTCGAGATCCGCCGTCTGCGCGTCGCTGCTCGCCCCGTGCTCGTCCTGCACGACGACACTGATCCGCGCCTCGTTCTCGCCCGCCGGGGTCTCCGACAGGTTGAGCGAGACCGACCGCAGCGCTTCGGTGTACCGCGACGGGCTGGCGTCGCCCTCGAAACTCACGACCACGCTGCCGTCTTCCTGGGTGACCACCGACGCGGTGATCCCGGCGATCCCCGTGTCGACGGAGACCGTGCCCGCGTTGCCCAGATTGTCGATACGGACCTCGGCCCGGCTGATGCTGTCCTCGCGGTCGGCGTCGCTGACCTCGACGCGCGAAAGGAGCGAGATGCTGCCGGGGCTGCCCTCCGACACGCTGTCGCCGGCTTCCAAGCCCGAGCGGTCGCGGCCGCGCCCGACCTGCGCCTCGCCGATGCTCCCTTGCTCGTCGACGGACAGGCGAACCGGGTCGACCCCGGTCACGGTCGGACCGCGGTTGATGTCGGTGACCTCGCCGTCCACGACGAACTGGACATTCTCGAACCCGTCTATCTCCAGACCGAGGCGATCGAAGCTGCGGCCGGTGTCGGCATCGGCCGTCCCGTCGCGGATGTCCTGGAAGTGGTCCTTCATGGCGAAGACGTCATCGCCCGATTTGCCTTCGAGGCGATCGGAGGAGATCTCCACCCGAAGGGTGTCGTTGCCGGCTCCGCCCTGATAGCTGTCGGTGTCTCGGCTGCTGCGGTTGGCGTCGACGTCATACACGCCGACGTCGTTCCCGCCCCCCAGGTCGACGGTATCCGAGCCGGCGCCACCGGCCACCGTGTCGTTACCTGAACCCGCGAGGATCCGGTCGTTACCGGCGCCGCCGGACAGGGCATCCCGGCCCGATCCGGCGCTGATCGTGTCATGGCCGGCACCGCCATAGACCCGATTGTCGCCGTCGCCGGCCCGGAGCAGGTCGTCGGCCGACCCGCCGGAGATCGTGTCCCGACCCGAGCCCGCACTCACGATATCGTCGCCGCGACCCGCCGCGACGCGGTTGTCGCCGCCGC
Organism: Thalassobaculaceae bacterium; assembly: GCA_040223655.1. Lineage (GTDB taxonomy): Bacteria > Pseudomonadota > Alphaproteobacteria > Thalassobaculales > Thalassobaculaceae > Thalassobaculum. The sequence continues at coordinate 44,735 of JAVKFT010000018.1, forward strand.
CCGCAAGGATCGTGTCGTCGCCTTTGCCGGCCTCGATGCGGTCGGCGTCGCGGCCCGTCACCACCCGGTTGTCGCCGTCACCGGCGTCGACCGTGTTGCGGCCGTCCCCGACCTCGATCCGGTCGTCGCCGCGGCCCGCCGTCACGTCGTCGCTGCCACGACCCGCATAGACCTCGTTGTCGCCCCGACCCGCATCGATCTCATTATTGCCGTCGCCCGCGCGGATCGTGTCGTCGCCCGAGCCTGCCGTTACCGTATCCGAGCCGGACCCGGCGCTCACGAGGTTGTCCCCGTCGCCGGCACTGACCCGGTTCGAGCCGTCGCCCGCGTACACCGTGTCGTCGCCCGATCCGCCGGAGATCGTGTCCCGACCTGACCCGGCGCTGACATAGTTGTCGCCACGACCCGCCGCGACGCGGTTGTCGCCGCCGCCAGCCCGGATCGTGTCGTCGCCTTTGCCGGCCTCGATCCGGTCCGCGTCGCGGCCTGTGACCACACGGTTGTCGCCGTCGCCGGCATCCACCGTGTTGCGCCCGTCTCCGACC
>JAVKFT010000019.1:0-191207 GCA_040223655.1 Thalassobaculaceae bacterium
ACCTGCCCTACGACGAGTGCGCGGCGCTGGCGAAGCACGTGGCGTTCTACGGCGACAAGGTCGAGGTGAGGGAGGCCTGAGGCGGCTCCCGAGGGACGAGGTCGCCCCCAGGCCGGCGGTTCCCCGCTCTCACGCTCCTCCTTCCAACACTCCCCGGCCTTGTGCCGGGGCCCGCTCGTCGGCGTGACGGAGCGGCGGAGTTCTTGATCCGAACGTCCGGGATCGCTCCTCGGCGTACGCCCCGGCACAAGGCCGGGGAGTGCGATTTGGGAGCAACTTTGGGGAGGGGCCGCGGGCGGATACCCTACCCTGCCGACTGGCCCACTCCGCCCCGCAGGGCGCCCGGCTCGGTCGCGCCCCACAGCACCTCGAAGCCGTCCGGCAGCGCCCGGCTGTTGGCGACGCTGAGCCAGAGCCGCAGCAGGCAGCGGACCTGTCCCGAGCCGCGGTCGTCGGCATAGGCGGTGCGGCCGTGATAGACCACGTGGTTGTTGAGCAGCTGGATGTCGCCCGGCGCGAAGGCCGAATGCAGGCAGCTTTCCTCGGCGATCTCCGCCAGCAGGTCGAGCGCCTCGTTCTGGGCGGCGGTGAGGCGGGGGACGGTCGGCGTCTCCTGGGCCTGCTCCACGTAGGTGCGGGAGTACTGGCTGGTGATCTTGCCGTCCCGCACGCCGAAGACCGGCAGCGCGAAGACCCTGTCCAGGGTCTCGCCGTCCTCGTCCGCCGGTCGGGAGCGCCAGTAGTCCTGCATCAGCAGGGCGTGCAGGTCGGGGCGCCGGGCCAGGATCGTGTTGTGGATGTGGGGGATGCTGGCAAGCTTGCTGACGCCGCCGTCGATCCCGTTGGCGACGCAGAACAGGGCGATGACGTCGCAACGGTCGGTGTGGAAGCGCAGCGGTCCGGTCGAGCGCGCCCGGGCCCGCGACGCCAGCACCCTCTCGGAGCCGGCGCGGTGCTCGGCAAGCTGCTGGGTGACGCGCCCGTCCTCGTGGGATTCGTCGCGCACCTCGCCCAGGATCTCCCCGAAGGCGGTCTGGTTCACCGGCGTGCCCAGATGCCGCCCGAGGCCCCAGAAGATCGTCCTCAGTTCCTCCGCCCCGTAGCGCTCGACCGGAAACCCGGTGAGGCGCACGGCGCCGCGGCCGTCCTCCAGTTCGTCCAGCACGTCGTCGAGGAAGTCCCGCAGCTCCGGTAGCGGGAAGTCCTCGGCCGTGAGCTCGGTCCGTGGCTTGCCGGTCGCCTGGGCGGCCTTGAGCGCGGTGTCGATCGCGTCCACCGCGCCCTCGGGCCAGCGACGCAGCCAGTCGCCGGCGGCGTCCAGGTCGGTACCGGTCCACACGCACCGGCCTCTGATCGGTTCAGCCTGCATGATCTCCTCCCTTTTTTGGGACGAGTGTAGGCCCGCGGCGGCCGGCGGTCATCGACGCTTCCGGCCCGGTCTTCGAGACCGGTGCGGCGAGCGCCGGCAGCCAAACGATTTCTTAACCCGCGCGGGGCGAGGATAGGGCAGCATTTTGTTCAAATTGACACGCCGTCGGCATCGGTTGTCGGCGGTCCGCGATCGGGAGAGCCCATGACCGACCTTCAGATGACCGTGGCCGTCGTCGTCGCCGTGATGGCGGCCGTCGCCGCCGGCCTCGTGGCCTGGGGCGCCTCTGGCTTCTTCGACAGATCCGCGAAGAAACCCGAGCGCGACGGGACGGAGGCGCCCGACGCCGTCGCCGAGATGCAGCGCAAGAACCTGGCCGCCAAGCAGGATCACAACAGCAAGCAGCCGTGATCCGACCCCGCGATCCGACCCCGCGATCCGACCCCGTGATCCGCTTATGGGAGTCCGGACCCTAGAGCGCGATCGGTTCAGATCGAATCGATCTGAACCGTGAATCGCCCTCTAACTCATTAACGATAGAGCAAATTCACACGACCAGATGTTTCCATCTGATCGTGATTTGCTCTAGCGCCCGGAGACGACGTAGCGGTCGTAGGTCCGCATGACCACCGCGCTCATCTTCTCGATGACCCGCTCGAGCGTGTTGAAGTCGATCGCGCGGCTGGTCCTAGCCAGGCGGTCCTTCAGCGCCTGGGGGGCGGTCTCCGGATCGAACTCCGTGCCCACGGTGAGCCTGAGCAGCCCCTGGATGTTGCGCCAGATATGGACGGCGTTCGCCAGGAAAGCGGCCTCGTCCTCGGGCAGGGCGCCCGCGGCGCCGAGCTTGAGGAAGGCGTTGGCGGTATTGCCGTCGAGCACGCTCGGATGGTCGTGGGCGTGACGGAGCTGCAGGTACTGGGCGATGAACTCCAGGTCCAGCAGCCCGCCGCGCCAGTGCTTCACCGTCCAGGGATTGTCGGCCTTGTGCTCCTTGGCGGTGCGCTCGCGCATGTCGGCGACCTCCTGGGCCAGCGTCGCCGGGTCGCGCTCGGCCGTCAGGATGTCCCGGACGGCGGCGTCGATCCGCTCGCGGAAGCCGGGTGAGGCGGCGACCACCCGGGCGCGGGTCAGGGCCATCCGCTCCCAGGTCCAGGCATCCTCGTCGTGGTACTTCCGAAAGGCCTCCATGGAGATCGCCACCGGACCCTTGTTGCCGGTCGGACGCAGCCGCATGTCGACTTCGTAGAGCGCGCCTTCCGCCGTCTTCGCGCTGAGCGCCGAGATCAGCCGCTGACCGAGGCGGATCATGTAGGCCGAGGTGTAGAGCGGTTTATCACCGTCGGACTCCACGTCGAGCGGCGCGTCGTACAGGAACACCAGATCCAGGTCCGAGCCGTAGCTGAGCTCGCGCCCGCCATACTTGCCGAGCGCGATGACGGCGAGGGCCGGAGCGTCGACGCCGGGGAGCCGGCCGTGGCGCCGGGCGAAATCGCGCTCGACCCAGGGCAGCAGCGCGTTGATCGTGGCGTCGGCGACGTCGGAATAGGTCGTGCCGGCCCGGTCGGCGTCCAGATGCGCGCGGATGATCTGCACGCCGATCTGAAACCGCCGGTCGCCGGTCCATCGCCGGGTTACGTCGAGGGCGAGTTCGTAGTCGTCGGTCGCCGCGAGATGACGCTCCAGCTCCGCCGTCAGAGCCCCGGCATCGGGAAGGGGAGCGAGGACGTCGTGGGTCAGAATGCCCTCGAACAGCGCCGGCTCGCGGCCGAGCTGGCCGGCGAGCGAGGGGGCCATGCCGAGGATCTCGGCCACGACCTGGATCAGGCTCGGGTTGGCGTGGAACAGGCTGAAGATCTGGACGCCGGCAGGCAGAGCGTCGAGAAAACGGTCGAGCCGTCGGAACGCCTGATCCGGCTGCGGCATCCGGCCGATCGCTTCGAGCAGTGCCGGCGTGATTTCGGTGAGAATCTGGCGGGCCCGCTCGCTGCGCGTCGCGCGCGCATGGCCGCGATGCCAGTTGCGGACCGTCTCGGCCACCGCCGTGGAGTCGGTGAAGCCGAGCTGCGAGAGCGTCTTCAGGGTGTCCGGGTCGTCGTCGCTCCCGGTGAAGACGAGGCTGCCCGCCTCGCGCGTCGGTACGGACAAGGCCGGAGCCTCCTCGAACAGGCGGCCGTAGTGATAGGCCACGGTGTGCAGATGGTGGGCGAGGTCGCCGCGGAAGTGCTTTGGGTCCTCGTAGCCGAGGAAGGCGGCGAAGCGGTCCAGGACCGCCGGGTCCTGGGGCAGTTCCTGGGTCTGCTTGTCCTCGATCATCTGCAGCCGGTGTTCCACCTTGCGCAGGAACCGGTAGGAGAGCTTCAGGTCGCTCGCCACCTCCTCGCGGACCCGCCCGGCCTGGACCAGCGCCTGAAGCGCGTCCTCGGTGCCGCGCACCCGCAGCCGGGCGTCGCGGCCGCCCCAGATGAGCTGCTGAGTCTGGGCGAAGAACTCGATCTCGCGGATGCCCCCGCGGCCGAGTTTCACGTTCTGGCCCTCGGCCTTGACCACCGCCGCCTTGCGGTGGACGGCGATCTGCCGCTTGATCGAGTGCACGTCCTGGATCGCCGCGAAGTCCAGGTGGCGGCGCCAGACGAACGGAGTCATGGCCGCCTGGAACGCCGCCGCCGAAGCCGTGTCCGAGGCCACCGGCCGCGCCTTGATCATCGCCGCCCGCTCCCAGTTCTGGCCCATGCTCTCGTAATAGGTCTCCGCCGCCGTCAGCGAGATCGCCGGCGGCGTCGAGGAGGGGTCCGGGCGCAGGCGTAGGTCGGTGCGGAAGACGTAGCCGTCGGCGGTGCGCTCCTCCATGAGCTTGACCATCGTCTGGGTCGCCTGGACGAAGGCGTGGCGCAGCTCCATGTGCTCCGCATAGGCGGGCAGCGTGTCGTTGAACAGGACGATGAGGTCGATGTCGCTCGAGTAGTTGAGCTCCCGAGCGCCGAGCTTGCCCATCGCGAGGCAGACCAGCCCGGACCCCTCGATCAGGTCGCCCTCGCCGGAGAGCGGCAGCTTCCGGCGCCGGACGGCCTCGGCAAGCGCGTGGCGCCAGGACAAGGCGAGTGTGCGTTCCGCCAGCTCGGAGATCGCGCCGGTCACCTCGATCAGATTCCACAGACCGGCGATGTCGGCGAGCGCGATGGTGATCGCCGCCCGGCGCTTCGCCGTCCGCAGCGCCTTCATGACGTCGCCCGTGTCGCCGCGCGGGTCGACGGCGTCCAGATCGGCGCGGATCCGGTCCATCGCCCCATCGACCCCGTCGACGAAGATCCCGCCGGCGAAATCCAGTTCGCGCACGATCTCGCGGATCAGGTAGGGCGAGTGGACCGCGATGCCCTCGATCAGCGCCCGGCTGGGGGCATCCTCGAGCACCGCCGCCGCGCGGTCCGACGCGCCGCTGTCCTTGATGTCGGCGAGACGTTCGCGGCAGCGCTCGAGGCCGACGAGCGCCGCGTCCGGATCGATGGCGATCGGAACGATCCGGGGGACGAGGGAATACTGCACGACGGACTCGGGTCATGGTCACGGATACCCGCTGAGAGTGCTGAACTCTCTCGCCCGCGGTCAAGTCGTGCAGTCGAACAGGACCCGGGAACATGCTACGAAGACTCTCGGTTCACGCGATCCGGACGACCCTCTGGTGATCAGACGCACGACTGTCCTGCTTCTCGAAGTCCTTCTGGCCGTGGTGGTGGTGGCTGTCGTGGGGGTGGGTGCCTTCGCCTGGCGCCTGTCCGACGGGCCGATCGAGATCGACTGGGCGCGTCCGCATCTGTCCGACGCCCTGAGCGACCCCGAGGCGGGCATCCGCACCCGGATCGGCCGCGCCAGCCTGGAGATGACCACCTGGGACCGCGCCTTCGACCTGGTGGCGGAGGATGTGGTGGTGCTGGACCAGGAGGGTGCCGTCCGTCTGCGGGTGGGCGCGCTGTCCGTGGCCCTCAGCCCGGAGGCGCTGCTGACCGGCCGGCTGGCACCGAAGCGGATCGACGTGCTCAACCCGGTCATCACCGTGGTCAAGGGGACCGACGGTAACTGGACGCTGACGCCGAACGATCCGGAGACGGGTCGGGCGCAGGACCCTGTGGACCTGGCCGAGATGCTGGGCCCGATGGTCGCGGGGCGGCCGACCAGCGGCGTCCTCGGATACCTGCGGGTGGCCGAGCTGCGCGGCGCCACCGTGCGGCTGGTCGACGACGCCCGCGCCCGCACCCAGCTCATCACCGGCGTGTCCGGCGGCATCGAGCTGGTCGCCGACGGCATGGGCTTCAGGATGAGCGGGCGGGCGCGCTGGGATGATGCCGACCCGACGCCCATCAGCCTGGTCGGGGACTACCGGCCGGACACCGACAGGGTCACGGCCGAACTGCGGTTCGAAGACCTGCCCCCGTCGTCGCTCGCGTCCCTCGACGGGCGGCTGACCCGGCTGGCGGATCTGGACGTGCCGCTGTCCGGCACGGTGGAAATCACCACCGCGCCGAGCGGCGAGGGGCTGGCGGGCAAGGCGCGGGTCGCCCTGGGCGCCGGGCGGGTCACGATCCCGGAGGTGAACCCGGCGCCGCTCGCGCTGACGGGCGGAACGGTGAGCCTCGATATCGCGCCGGACGCGGAGTGGATTTCCCTCGACGGGTCGCTGGAGATCGAGGACGCCCTGGTGGCGCTCAAGTCCCGGGCCAGCCGGGACCGGACCGGCTACGAGGTCATCCTCGACGCGGTGGTGAGCGATCTTCCGGTCAACTCGATCGCGACCTTCTGGCCGGAGGACGTGTCGGACGGTGCGCGGGAATGGGTCACCGAGAACCTGCGGGAGGGGCTCGTGTCCAGCGCCACCCTGCGGGCCGAAGGCTGGGTCGACGCCCGCAACCCGTCGATCCACGAACTCGACAGCCTGACGGGGCAGATCGACTTCGAGGGCGTCGAGACCCACTACTTCCGCCCCTTGCCGCCGGTCCTCGACGCCCACGGGACCGCCACCTTCGACGCCACCCGGATGGATATCGCCGTGCGCGGGGGCAGTCTCGGGTCGCTGGTCGTGGACTCGGCGGATATCGATCTGGTCAACCTCGACCGCGATACCGGCGAACGGGCCGATGTCGAGGTCTTGGTCACCGGGCCGGCGCGCGAGGCGATGGAGCTGATCGACCGGGAACCGCTCGGCTATCCGAGCGAGATCGGGCTCGTCGCCTCGGAGACCGCCGGAACCTTCGGGGCGCGGCTGCGGCTCGAGATTCCGCTGCTGAAGACCGTCAGGGTGGAAGATGTCGGCATTACCGTCGGCGCCAACCTGAAGGACGCCGTGATCCCCGACGTGCTCCGGGGCAAGCCGTTGACCGACGGCGACCTGACCCTCGATCTGACCGCCGCCGGCATGGCGCTGTCCGGCGACGCCCGCCTCGGCGGCGTGCCGATCTCCCTGACCCACGAGGAGCGGTTCCGGCTCACCGGCCCGTTCCGGTCCAAGTCGGAGGTGCGGGCGACCGCCGACGTCTCCCGGTTCGCCGAGTTCGGCCTGGACCTGAGCGGCTACGCCGCCGGTCCGGTGGCGATCGCCGCGACGGTGACGACCGATGTGGCGGGCGACCTCACCGCCACGATCGACGGCGACCTGCAGGCGACGGCCGTCACCGTCCCGGAGCTGAGCTGGGCCAAGCCGACCGACACCGCCGGCATCCTGCGCATCGACGTGACGCGGAGCGCCCAGGACGTGCTGGCGATCCCCGGTTTCGACCTGAGGGCCGGGTCCCTGTACGCCGCCGGCGCCGTGGACTTCCCCGAGGCCGGCGGGGCGCTGGTTTCCCTGTCGACCTTCCGCCTGGGCCGCACCGAAGCCGCCGGTCGGGTGGAGAGCCTGCCGGATGGCGGGCTCCGCATCGCCATGGAGGGGCCGGTCATCGACCTGGTGCCGATCGTCGGCGGTGACGACGGGGCCGGCAGCGGCGCGACCGGCAGCACCGCGGCCGGGGACGACACGCAGGCGCGTCAGCCGGTCGAGGCCCGGTTCGTGGCCGACACCCTGCACGTCCTCGAGGGCATCAGCTTGAGCGAGGGGACGCTGTCGGTGCGCCAGACCGGTCCGCGCATCGAGACCCTGAGCCTGATCGGCGACCTCAATGGCGAGCCCATGCGGTTGGTGGTGCAGCCGGCGCAGGGCCGTCGCCTGGTGACCGTCGCGACCAACAACGCCGGCAGCTTCCTGCGCGCCTTCGGCGTCGCCGAGACGGTGCGCGGCGGACGTCTGCGCGTCGACGGGGAGCTGATCGGCGACGGCCTCGGCGACGCCATGGACCTGGCGGTCAGGATCGACGATTTCAGCATCGTCGAGGCGCCGGTCTTCGCGCAGCTCCTGTCGGTGGCGTCCCTGACGGGGCTCTTCGACACGCTGTCCGGGGACGGAATCCGCTTCGCCCGGGCCGCCGCGCATATCGAGATTGATCCCGCCGCGATCCGCGTGGACAACGGCGTCGCCTACGGCCCCGGTCTCGGCCTGAAGATCGACGGCACGCTCGGCCGCGAGGCGGACACGCTGGATGTGCGGGGCCTGATCGCGCCCGCCTATTCCCTGTCCCGACTGATCGACGTGGTGCCGGTGCTCGGCGAGCTGCTGACCGGCGGCGAAGGGGAGGGGCTGCTGGCCACGTCCTTCGCGATCGTCGGGACGCTCGACGCCCCGAAGATCACCGTCAATCCGCTCACCGCGCTGGCGCCGGCCTTCGTGCGCGACATCCTGGAAGCGGCGAGCCGGCCGGCCGACGGCCCGGCGACCTGGGCCCCGCCGACGGCGCCGAACCTGCCGACCCCCGGCCTCGACGAGGGTCAGGGCCGGTAGGGCCCTTTAGAGCGCGATCGGTTCAGATCGAATCGATCTGAACCGTGAATCGCCCTCTAACTCATTAACGATAGAGCAAATTCACACGACCAGATGTTTCCATCTGGTCGTGATTTGCTCTAGGCCGGCCGATCCGGGCCGGACCGCGCTCAGACGGCCCGCAGCAGGGCGTGGCGCTTCTTGCCGGCGGAGAGTTTGATCACACCGTCGCCGTCCAGGGCGTCGCCGCCGACCGTTGCCGCCTCGTCGGAGATCGGCGCGTCGTTCACCCGCGCGCCGCCGCCGCGGATCAGCCGGCGGGCTTCGCCCTTCGATGCGGCCAGACCCGCCTGGACCAGGGCGTCGACCATGGCGATGCCGGCCTCGATCTCGCCGCGGGCGATGTCGACCGTGGGCAGACCCTCGCTCGCGGCCCCCGCCTCGAAGGTCTGGCGCGCGGTCTCGGCCGCCGCCGCCGCCGCCTCGGCGCCGTGGCACAGGGCCGTCACCTCGGTCGCCAGGATCTTCTTCGCCTCGTTGATCTCGGAGCCGCCGAGCGCCTCGAGACGGGCGATCTCGTCCAGCGGCATCTCGGTGAACAGCTTGAGGAAGCGGCCGACATCGCCGTCCTCGGTGTTCCGCCAGTACTGCCAGAAGTCGTAGACGCTGAGCCGGTCCTCGTTCAGCCACACGGCTCCCTGGGCGGTCTTGCCCATCTTCGCGCCCGACGCGGTGGTGATCAGCGGTGAGGTCAGGCCGTAGATCGTCTGCTGGTCGACCCGCCGGGTCAGCTCCACGCCGTTGACGATGTTGCCCCACTGGTCGGAGCCGCCCATCTGCAGCGTGCAGCCGTAGCGCCGGCGCAGCTCCAGGAAGTCGTAGGCCTGGAGGATCATGTAGTTGAACTCCAGGAAGCTCAGCGACTGCTCGCGGTCGAGGCGGAGCTTGACGCTGTCGAAGCTCAGCATCCGGTTGACCGAGAAGTGGGCGCCGTAGTCGCGCAGGAACTTGATGTACTCGAGCTTGTCGAGCCAGTCGGCGTTGTCGACCATGACGGCGTCGCTCGGGCCGTCGCCGAACGAGAGATACTTGTCGAAGACCTTCTGGATACCGGCCTTGTTGCGGGCGATGTCCTCCTCGCTCAGCAGCTTGCGGGCCTCGTCCTTGAAGGAGGGGTCGCCGACCTTCGAGGTGCCGCCGCCCATGAGCACGATCGGCTTGTTCCCGGTCTTCTGCAGCCAGCGCAGCATCATGATCTGCAGCAGGGAGCCGACATGCAGGCTGTCGGCCGTGCAGTCGAAGCCGATATAGGCGGTGACCATGCCCTCGATGAGATCCTTGTCCAGGGCGTCCAGGTCGGTGCACTGGTGGAAGAAGCCGCGTTCGGTCAATGCGGTCAGGAAATCCGATTTCGGCGTGGACATGGTTCGGCTCGGCGGTTGGCTGCGTTGCGGGCGAGGCGATGTAGCATAGCCGGCAGGCGGGATGAAGGGCGTGCGGGTGATGACAAGCCGGCCCGACTCACCCGAGACTGCGGCCATGGAACCCAAAGAGACCTTCACCGCAATCGGTCTGATGAGCGGCACGTCCATGGACGGCGTGGACGCGGCGCTCGTGGTCACCGACGGCCGGGACCGGCTCGAGACCGGCGCGGCGCTGACGATCCCCTATGACGATGCCTTCCGGGGGCGGCTGCGCGCGGCGATCGCCGGGACCGGCGACATGGACGCGGTCGAGGTCGAGATCACCGATCTCCACCGCGACGCGGTGCGGAGCCTGATGGCGCGGGCGGGGCTGGACGCGGCGTCGGTGGATGTTGTCGGTTTTCACGGTCACACCGTCCTGCATGAGCCGGAGGTCGGCCGGACTCGCCAGATCGGGCTCAGCCAACGCCTGGCCGATCATCTGGACATCGACGTGGTGGGCGACCTGCGCCTCGCGGACATGGCCGCCGGCGGGCAGGGCGCCCCGGTCGCCCCGGTGTTCCACCGCGCCCTCGCGGGGCCGGAGGCGCGGCCCGTTGTGGTGCTCAACATGGGCGGGGTCGCCAACGTCACCTGGCTCGGCGCCGGGGAAGCGGACCTGCTCGCCTTCGACACGGGCCCCGGCAACGCGCCGATCGACGACTGGTGCTGGCGTACGGTGGGCCGGATGTACGACGCCGACGGGGCGCTGGCCCGGGCGGGGAGGGTCGACACCGCGCGGCTGGCCCGACTTCTCGCGGATCCGTATTTCGACCGGCCACCGCCGAAATCGCTGGACCGCGACGCGTTCCATGGCCGGGTCGCGGAGGCGGTCGAGGGGCTCTCGCCGGAAGACGGGGCGGCGACGCTCGTCGCCTTCAGCGCCGAGACCATCGCCGGCTCGGCCCGGTGGTTTCCGGCACCGCCCGCCCGCTGGATCGCGACCGGCGGCGGGCGGCACAACCCGGCATTGATGTCGGCGATCGCCGCTGCTGTCGGGAACTCGGTCGGGGGCGAGGTGGTCGACGCGGATGCGCTCGGATGGGACGGCGACGCGCTGGAGGCCCAGGCCTTCGCCTATCTCGCCGTTCGCTCCCTGCTGGGGCTGGAGATCACCTTTCCGGGCACGACCGGTGTCGCTGCGCCGATGACCGGCGGCCGGCTCTACGCCTCGTCCGCTTCCTCGGCGGCGGGCACGTTGGCGTCGAGATAGCTGCCGACGATCCCGCTCAGATCGTCGATCTGGGGGCCGAAGAAGTGGTTGGCGCCCTTGATCACGTTGTGGGTGATGGTGATGCCCTTCTGGGTCGACAGCTTGTCCACCAGCTTCTTGACCGAGTCCGGCGGCACGATCTCGTCCTTGTCGCCGTTGATCACCAGGCCGGAGGCCGGGCAGGGGGCCAGGAAGGTGAAGTCGAAGAGGTTGGCCGGCGGGGCGACCGAGATGAAGCCGCTGATCTCGGGCCGGCGCATTAGCAGCTGCATGCCGATCCAGGCGCCGAACGAGAAGCCGGCGATCCAGCAGAACCGGGCGTTCGGGTTGTAGCTCTGCACCCAGTCGAGGGCGGAGGCCGCGTCGGAAAGCTCGCCCTCGCCGCCGCTGTAGACACCCTGGGAGCGCCCGACACCGCGGAAATTGAACCGCAGCGTCGAGAAGCCGCGCGCGACGAAGGTCTGATACAGCGAATAAACCACCTTGTTGTTCATGGTGCCGCCGTGCTGCGGATGCGGGTGCAGCATCAGGGCGATGGGCGCGCCGGGTTCTTGGGCGTGCAGGTAGCGCGCTTCGATGCGGCCCTCGGGGCCGTTGATCATCACCTCGGGCATGCTGGCGGAATCCTCCGGATCGCGTGGAACCAGACCACATAGCGCGCCCTGCGCGTCTTGTCTAACCCGGTCTACGGGTCGGCCTGCGCCAGAGATCGGTACCCAGGGAAGCGCGGTCAAGGTATTGCCCGATCGCGGGACACCGTGTTTCCCACGGCCTGCCCGGCTTTGGCCGGTTCGCGGCGACTTCTGCAATATTGCGCAAATTTTGTTGAATCGTCTTGAATAACCGTACAGATCAAATTAATTTCGAATGCGGCTCGATCAGGCGGCGGGAAGGGACCTCCAGTCGCCGGAAATGGCCTGACGCAGGGCGAACAGGGATCCGCGGCGGCGTCAGGTGGGGGGTCTACATCGTGAAGCTAAGCACGAAGAGCCGGTATGCGGTCATGGCGATCTGCGATCTGGCGGCGAGGGCCGAGGGGCGCCCGGTGTCGCTGGCGGATATCGCCCAGCGCCAGGACATCTCGCTCTCCTATCTGGAACAGCTCTTCGCGCGGCTCCGGCGGGCGGATCTCGTCAAGAGCGTGCGCGGACCCGGCGGCGGCTATCTGCCCGGTAAGCCGATCGGCGACATCACCATCGCGGCGATCGTCCAGGCCGTCGACAACGAGACGTCGCGGGCGTCTTGCGGCCCCGGCGCCTCTCAGGCCTGCGGCGACCGGGAGGCGCTCTGCCAGACCCACGAGCTGTGGGAGCAGCTGGGCAAGCAGATGTTCTGGTACCTGAACCGGGTCAGCGTCGAGGACGTGCTCACGGGCAATGTGCCGGGCGCGACGACCTGCACGGACCCCAAGGCGCAGGCGGCCGCCGACTGAGCTGCCGGCGTCGTCCCGCCGTTGACCTCGCCGTTCGAGCCGCCTAAGCCTCGTCCGGGGCGCTGAACGACGCAAGCGGGACGACGGATCCGGATGACGGTCTATCTCGACTACAACGCCACCGCGCCGGTCCGTCCGGCGGTCATCGAGGCGATGACCGAGGCCGCCCGGCGTCACGGCAACCCTTCCTCCGTGCATGGACCCGGCAGGGCCGCCCGACACCGGATCGAGGCGGCGCGCCGCACCGTCTCCGCGCTAGTCGCGCGGGACGATTGCGACGTGATCTTCACGGGCAGCGGCACCGAAGCCGACGCGCTGGCGGTGCGCGGCCTCGGCCGGTCTCCGGTGGTGGTCTCGGCGATCGAGCACGATGCGGTGCTCGCCGCCGCTCCGGGCGCGCGGCGGGCGCCGGTGACGGCCGACGGCGTCGTGGATCTCGCCGCCCTCGAGGCCATACTCTCCCACGACGAGCCGGGACTGGTCTGCGTCATGTGGGCCAACAACGAGACCGGTGCGGTCCAGCCGGTGGCGGAGATCGCCCGGCTGGCCCACGCCGCCGGCTGGCTGTTCCATGTGGACGCGGTCCAGGGCGCGGGCCGTCTCGACCCGGCGGCGCTCGCCGAGGCGGATTCCATCGCCCTCTCCGCCCATAAGCTCGGCGGCCCGCCCGGCGTCGGCGCGCTGCTGGTGCGCGACGGGCTCGCCGTGGCCCCGCTGATCGCCGGCGGCGGACAGGAGCGCGGACGCCGCTCCGGCACCGAGAACGATATCGGGATCGCCGGTTTCGCCGTCGCCGCGCAGATCGCCGCCGGCGACCGCGAGGCAGAAAGCCGCAGGCTTGCGGCGCTGCGCACCCGGATTGAAGCCGGGCTCCGCGACTGCGCACCCGATATCCGGATCGCTGCCGCGGCCACCGACCGGCTCTGCAACACGCTCTGCGTCGGGCTGCCCGGCGTCGCGGCCGAGACCCAGGTCATGGCCCTCGATCTCGCCGGCGTGGCGGTCAGCGCGGGATCGGCCTGTTCCTCGGGCAAGGTCAAGCGCTCCCACGTGCTCGAGGCCATGTTCCCCGACGACCCCGTTGCCGGCGAGGCGATCCGCATCAGCCTCGGCTGGGCGAGCGTCGAGGAGGACTGCGATCGCTTCTTGCGGGCCTGGGGGGCGATGCGCGACCGTCTGTCCCCCGCCGCCTCCGCTTCCAACGATTCCATCGCTTCCAACGACGAGAGTACCGCCGAATGACCGAGATCGTGCCCGCCGCCTCCTTCCTGGGCCGCCTGATCGATGCCTGCCCCGACGCCTGGCGCCGCTATACCGAGCATCCCTTCGTGCGCGGCTTGGCCGACGGCACGCTGCCTGAAGCCGCGTTTCGCCACTATCTGGCACAGGACTATCTGTTCCTGATCCATTTCGCGCGGGCCTACGCGCTCGCGGTGTACAAGGCGGACGATCTCGCCGACATGCGGGCGGCGGCGGGAACGGTCAACGCGCTGCTCGACACCGAGATGAGCCTGCATGTGCAGTACTGCGCCGGCTGGGGCCTGACCGAAGCCGAAATGGCGGCGGTGCCCGAGGACCCGGCCTGCGTCGCCTATACCCGCTACGTTCTGGACCGCGGCATGGCCGGCGACGTTCTGGACCTGCATGCCGCCCTGGCGCCCTGCGTCGTCGGCTACGGGGTCATCGGCGCCCGCCTGGCGGCGGACCCGGCCACCAAGCGCGGCGACGGCAACCCCTACGACGCCTGGATCGCCATGTATTCCGGCGAGGAGTATCTCGACGTGGTCCGCGCGTCGGTCGCCCAGATCGACCGGCTGGCCGCAAAGCGGGGCGGCGACGCCCGGTTCGACTCGCTCGCCGCGACCTTCGCCGCCGCCACCGAACTCGAGGTCGATTTCTGGCAGATGGGGCTCGACGCCGTCTGACGGCCCAACGCACCTAAGCTTGCGACGCCGCCGGGCTTGCGATGCGGCGCCGCCGCCGTCATATGTCTGCGCCATGACGGATGCGTTTCCAGACCTCGACCTCGGACTGCCCGGCCCGCGCGGCGACCGGCGCGTGGTCGTCGCCATGTCGGGCGGCGTCGACAGTTCGGTGACCGCGGCCCTGCTGAAGGAGGCGGGGTACGATGTGGTCGGCATCACCCTGCAGCTCTACGACCACGGCAGCGCGGTCGGCCGCAAGGGGGCGTGCTGCGCCGGTCAGGACATCTACGACGCCAGCCTCGTGGCCGAGAAGGTCGGCATCCCCCACTACGTGCTCGACTATGAGAGCCGGTTCCGCGAGAGCGTGATCGACGACTTCGCCGACAGCTATCTGCGCGGCGAGACGCCGATCCCCTGCGTGCGCTGCAATCAGACGGTCAAGTTCCGCGACCTGCTGGCGACCGCCCGCGACCTGGGGGCGGAGGCGCTGGCGACCGGTCACTACGTGCGCCGCGTCATGGGCGCCGCCGGGCCGGAACTGCACCGGGCGGTCGATCCGGGCAAGGACCAGAGCTACTTCCTGTTCGCCACCACGCGCGCGCAGCTCGACTTCCTGCGCTTTCCGCTCGGCGGCCTCACCAAGGAGCAGACCCGGGACCACGCCCGCCGGCTCGGCCTCGAGGTTCAGGACAAGCCGGACAGCCAGGACATCTGCTTCGTGCCGAACGGCAACTACGCCGAGATCGTGAAGAAGCTGCGGCCGGGTGCGGCCGACCCGGGCGAGATCGTCCATCTGGACGGCACCGTGATGGGGCGGCACGACGGCATCGTGCACTACACGATCGGCCAGCGTCGCGGCCTCGGCATTGGTGGGCGCAAGGGCGACGACGGCACGCCGGACACCGATCCGCTCTATGTCGTGCGGCTGGAGCCGGACAGCCGGCGGGTGGTGGTCGGCCCGCGCGAGGCGCTTGGCGCCCGCACGGTGCGGATCGGCGAGGTCAACTGGCTCGGCGGCGACGCGCTGGCGGGGGCAGGCGTCCGGGTCGCGGCCAAGCTGCGCTCGGCCCAGGCGCCGGCCGCCGGAACCCTGTATCCCGACGGGGCCGGTGCCCGGCTGGTGCTCGACGACCCGCAGTTCGGGATCTCGGCGGGGCAGGCGGCCGTCTTCTACGACGGCGAGGCCGGACGCCGGGTGCTCGGCGGCGGCTGGATCACCGGCGCTGAGACGGCCGGCGGCGAAACCGATGGGAAAACCGCCTCCCCACGCTTGACACCGACGAAGCCCCCCCGTATATCGCCGGTCTCCGTGGCGGAGTAGCTCAGCTGGTTAGAGCAGCGGAATCATAATCCGCGTGTCGGGGGTTCAAGTCCCTCCTCCGCTACCATTTTTCCTCATAGCTCAGTGCTTGACACGATTGCGCGCGCCAGCAACGGCGTGGCGCTCTCTCTTGCGCGTGCTCCGGCACCTTTGACGCTACGTTTTCCGTGTCCGACACAGCGTTCCAACGCGCTGTCGGAACACTTTCTTGGGCTGCCCCGGACCTAAGTTCAACACGGTTGAGCGTACCAGTCATCAGGGGGGCGATCGCGGGATGAAAACCGACCAATCAGCTATCCGACTGCCGTGACATGTGACGTCTGCTCAAATTGGGCTTTCAGCCACCCATGGACGGCGTCCAGGTCTTGAGGCGCCGAAGACGTGTTCGGAACGACGAACCAATAGCTGAAAGAGGCTGGAAGAAGGATTGGAAACGGGGCGATGAGTCGACCGACACTGACGTCGTCGGCGATCAGGATGGAACGGCCAAGCGCGACACCCTGGCCGTCCTGCGCCGCTTGCAGCGTTGCGGTGTCGTCGCCCAGCCTTGGGCCGCGCGGCACGGGGCGCCCTCCGCAGCCGGCCGCGCGGAACCATGCTTCCCAGGTCTCTTCAATATCGGAATGCAACAGCGTCGCGCGGTAGAGGTCTGTCGGTTCGCGTAGCTCATGCGCGTCCGCGTAAGCGCGCGTGCAAACCGGCGTCACCGTTTCTTCGCCCAAGCGATGGGCCACCACACCCGGCCAGTTCCCTTTGCCGTAGCGGATGGCCGCATCCACTTCCTCAGCCACAAAATCGACGAGATAGCGCGAGGCGGTGACTCGCAGGTCGATCTGCGGGTGGGTCTGAATGAAGCGGTCAAGGCGCGGAGCCAGCCATTTGGCAGCCACGGACGGCAGCATCGACAGGGTCACGTGGCGCGAGCTGGTGTTTGGCCGCGCCTGCGCAACAGCGGTTGCCAGAATGTCGAGCGCGCGCGTGACCTCGGTCCCAAGCCGCCGGCCGGTGGCCGTCAGGGAAAGGTTGGGACCGGATCTGACGAAAAGACAACAGCCCAGCCAGCGTTCCAACTCCTGCACCTGACGGCTTACCGCGCCTTGCGTGATATGGAGCGTCTCGGCCGCGCGGGTGAAGCTCTCGTGGCGAGCGGCGGCCTCGAACACTTGCAATGGACGCAAGCCTGGAAGGCGACCTTCATCATGACCTGGTCTCATTATTACTCCTGACTATAACTCGTTTTCTCCGCGATTTTTCAAAATTTATCATGAGCTATGACAATGGTCGGAGTCTTTCATGTCCCAAGCTGCATCCGTTCACGCTCATCCGGTGCGGGCATTTCTGCCGAATTGGCCGCTAGCCATCTGGATGGTGGTTATCACTCTGGTGCTCGGCCTTGTGGGAGGACTTGGCGCTCCCGATCTGGTGCGCGCCTACAATATGGGTTTTGGCAGGGCGCTCGGTGAGTTCGCGCTGATCCTGCTGCCATCCTTTGCCCTTGCCGCGGCCTTGAGCCGGAGCCACGCAAGCGCGCCCGAAGGAATCGCGACGCTCGCCGCGCCATTCGCCGGGGCGGGAATGATCTGCCCCGACACGGCCTATGCCGCATTGTCGCCTGTCGCCGGGCGACGCGGGCTTGACGTGGCCTTCGGCGCTTACGCCGGGTTCAAACTGTTGTTCCCCGCCGGGCCGTTGATCGTGGCGACGGCGCTGGGTGTGGCGAGCGACTCCCTTATGGCTTACGGCCTTGCGCTGCTGATCCCGGTGTGGGCGGTTGGCGTTTTCTGGGGACGGCTCAGAAGTGACGTTCGTTCAGAGAATGCGGCTGCGAGGACGAGCGCGCCTGGCGGGGGAGTTGCGACGATTTTTGCGCCCTTCTGCCTGATGGCGCTGCTTTTGGGGATTGGATGGGCGGTTGATTTTTCCGGCGTGGCGCTTGCTGACTTCCTCACCCAACCCAAAGGCGCTCTGTTGAGCGCGGCGGTGCTTGCTCTCATCCAGGTTCCGCAAGGCGAGAGGCGCGATTGCCTTGATACGGCGGTGCGCCGGACGGGATCGCTTCTGCTGATCCTTGGCGCGGCCAGCGCCTTTGGTGCGGTACTGATGCAAGTGGTTCCGCTGGAAGGCTTTATGACGGCGCAGGCCGGAACGGCCGGTATCATTTCCGGGATCGGGGGCCTGTTCCTGCTGACCGCGCTGTTCAAGCTGGTGCAGGGGTCCAGCATGGCCACCTTCGCTGCCGTCACGCCGGTTGCCGCGCCTCTGGTCGCCGCGATGGATTTGCCTGCCGCCGCGGCGGTTCTTGCGATCTGCGCCGGCTCCTTCGTCGCCATCCTGCCCAATGACAGTTTCTACTGGCTGGTTCGCAAGGATGTCCTGGCGGCGAACAGCGAGGCGCGGAGCATGACCACGCTTGCTGTCGGCGCGAGCCTTCAGGCGCTGACCGCCCTGGTGGTCATTCTGATCGCTGTCGCATTGGGGATCGTCACATGAGTGACCTCGGGTTTCGCGCCATGACCATCGACGACGCGGCAGACATGGCGCAGGTCTACGCACACCATGTCCTGCATGGGACCGCCTCGTTCGAAGAACTGCCGCCGAGCGCCGACGAAATGGCGCAGCGCCTGCGCGCGCTTTTGGAACGTGACTATCCCGGCATTGTCGCCGTCAGTGACCACAGGGTGATCGGCTATGCCTATGCCGGGCCGCACAAGGAACGCTCCGCCTACCGCTATACGGTCGAGGACTCGATCTATCTCGCTCCGACATTCCATGGCAAAGGGGTCGGCGGCGCCTTGATGTCGCAGCTGATCGAGCAATGCCAGGCGCGCGGGTTCGGTCAAATGATGGCCGTCATTGGCGATAGCGAAAACAACGCGTCGATCGCGCTGCATCGCCGCCGGGGTTTTCGGGACATCGGTATCGCGCGGGGTATAGGCCTCAAGTTTGGCCGGACACTCGACGTCGTTTACATGCAGCGTGACCTGAGGGATTAAGTCTGCGCCCGGCCGGATCGATCGGTGCTTCGTGATGAAGGCGCATGCCTAAGCGCTTCCCTCGCGAAGGAGGCCGCTGCGGTTTTCGGGCGGCCGCGCGCGATGCGGCGTGTCTTGGCGGCGTGCGGCGGCGGCCGCGCTCGAGGTCGGCGGCACAAGGCTGTAGAGACGGAACGGACGATGCCGCATTTCTTTTCCAACCGCCGGCGCAGCCACGGAGTCCTCGCAGCGGTGGCGGACAGCCGCGCGCATTTCCGGTGGGAGACCGTCAACGCGGTCGTCTACACGGTCGGCGGCGTGATCTTCATCGTCGGAAGCGTGCTGTTCTTCCCCGGCCTGGCCGCCTGGGAGGATTACGGCGCGGGGGCGTTTCTGGCAGGCTCACTGCTCTATCTCCTGGTCACCGGCCACGACGTCCTCGAGGTCGTCGTCGCCCAGCGACAGGCCCAGCGACAGGCCCAGCGACAGGCGCAGCCGTCCCGCTCAATATGGCGTGCGATCGAACTGTCGGCGGCGACGGCCTATTTCGCCGGAACCGTCCTGTTCGTCGGCGGCAGCGTCTGCTTCTTTTCGACGGTCGACATGGTGGCAACAGGTGCCTGGTCGTTTCTGATCGGGTCCCTGCTCTTCGTCTTCGGCGCGCTCGCCAACATCCTGCAGATCGTCCTGGCCGCCACCCTGAAGACCATGCAGCTTCTCAACCTCACCGCCGTGAGTTTCGTGGTGGGGTCGGTTCTGTTCGCGGTCGCGTCGGTTCCCTTTCTATGGGACGTCGCGGCGAGCGCGGACCGACGCCTGCTCGACGGCTATCTCGCCTGGCTCTTCGTGGTCGGCAGCGTTCTGTTCCTCGTCGGCGGACTGTTCAACTACTGGCGGGCCTGGCTGGTGGTGCACGGCGCTCCCGCCCGGCGGTGACGCGGGCCGCCAGACGCGCCGAGGATCCTGCCGCACGGCGCCGTCAGACGTCGGGCGGCCAGGGGCGTCGCCGGACCAGCGAGGGCATGGCGGGCTCGTTGCCGACCAGGAGACGGTCGACCCCCGCGCTTCCGTCCTCGCAGGGCAGGATCAGCCGGCACCAACTGATGATCCCGATCTCCGGCGGCGGTTGGTGAAACGACAGCAGGGGGCGGCCCGACCGCATGGCGGCGGCATAGGTGGCCTGGAAGAAGGCCCGCATTTCCGGCGAGGGGATCGCCGCCGTCGTCCTGCCGGTCATCTCCAGACTGCTCACCGCGGCGATCTCGCTGCCGTAGAGCCGGTAGCGGAACTCGAACGGGTTGGCCAGCGGCTCGAGCAGCATGACGATGCCCAGCGCCGGTCCGAGTGCGGTCCCGTCGATCGCTCTGGTCAGGGGCAGGCGCGGGCCCCGCGGCATCCCCGTCCAGTGGCGGTACAGCGAGCGAAGACGGTCGCTGGCGATCGCGGTTTCCGGCGGGTCGAACAGCACCCGCGGCCGATCGGCGCCGATGCTGCGCGCCAGGTTTTCCAGGGGGAGGGGATCGCCGCTGAGAACGCTCGCCGTCAAGGCATCCAGGTTGATCGCAGACACTATCCATCCTTCGCCACTTCCCGCATAGGGTGTCGGCAGCACTCTAAATAAGCCTCATGGACCGGCTCAGGGGGGACAGAAGCGAGGTCGGTAACAGTGTGCGATAACACTATATGATTGTTTAGGGGGTTTTGTTAATCGAATGGTAAAAAATCGCCAGATATGCTCGTTCGCTCCCCAGGGCATGGATTTGTAAAGGGCATGGATCTGTGGAGTCACCCGGCCGGTGCAGCGTGCCGACTCCCGTCGCGACTATTGTCGAAGCGTCGACAGCGCACTAGGTCTAGCGCTGATTATACAGGACCGCATCAGCCTCATGGCGCGCTTCCGCATCTGGTCGAACACGGCCGAATATCTTTCCCTCTCCGCCATTCACCGCCCTGAAATGGCCGGTCTGCATGCCTACTGGCATAAGGCGGGCGAAGGGCAGCCGCCGCGGCAGAAGGATCTGGCGGTCCACGAAATGCCGCAATGCCTTGGCAACATCGCCCTGCTCGATGTCGGGCCGGCGGCGGGAGACGATCCGGACCTGCCGCCCGGGTTTCCGATCCGGGCGCGGTATCTCATGGTCGGCGAGGCGCTCAAGAGCCTGCTCGGCGAGGATCCGACCGGGCATCTGATCAACGAGGTCTACAGCGACGACGTCGCGCGCGAGGTCGGCCGGGCGCTGCTCAAGAGCGTCGAGACGCGGACGGCGCTGTATTACCGCCGCGAGTTCCAGATCCTCACCAAGTCGTTCGGCTACGACCGGCTCGTCCTGCCCATGCGTCTGCAGGGAACGGAGATCCGTCGGGTCCTGCTCTGCATCTATCCGCTCGACTCCAAACTGACCTCCGCCAAGCAGTGGCGCAATGAACTCGCCCGGGTCGAGGCGATGGAGCAGGCGGAGGGGCAGATGGCGAGCGCCTGGGCCGAGAGCCTCGGCTACTCGGTGTCGCGCGGCGGCGATGCCGACATCCGGTCGGATGCGGGGCGGGAGACGGCGCCGAACTACTTCGACAGTCCGAGCGATCGCGTCTGGAAAGGCTGATGAAGCGGGATCATGCTGCCCGCCGCGCCGATCGTCACTGGTCTGCGTCGTGGAGTTTGCGATCCAGAACCGGCCAGGGGCCTCGGACCCGTGCCCGCTCTGCGTCCGCCTCTTCCCGCCAACGCCGCTTTAGAGCGGTGTGACGCTTCTGCAGATCCGGATCGGCGGCCAGGGCGGTGGCGAAACCGCCGGCACCGAATTCACCGGCATATCCGGCTTCCCGCGCCAGGTCCCGGTCGATCTCCCGGGTGAGCTGCGGGGCCGGAGGCGGTTCGCTGGCGCGCAGGAGAACGGCGAACTCGATATTGTCCCGCTCGGTCGGATAGACGGAGGTCACCTCGAACAGAAACAGATCGCGCCGATCGCCTCGGCGAACGTGCCGCCGTTCCACGCGTAGCTCACGTCCACGAGTGTGTCGACTTCGCCCCCCGGCTACGCCCGCTCAGGCGCGTTGGTTGAATCGCCTCCCGACCAGGGCGCTGGCGATATTGATCTTCTGGATGTCGATTGCGCCGCCGGCGATACCCCAGCCCCAGCCGTCGCGCATCCTCTGCTCCATGCCATACTCTTTGGCATAACCGTATCCGCCCATGACCTGCAAGGCCGCTCCGGTCACCTCGCGCACCATCTCGTTCGAGAAGCATTTGGCGAGCGAGCTGTCGAGGATGCTGGGCAGGCCGTCCTCGGCGTTCTGCGCGGCGCGCCAGATCAGCAGCCGGGAGGCCTCGACCTTCAGCGCCATCTCGGCCAGCTTCATCTGCACCGCCTGGAACTCGACCAGCTCCTTGCCGAAGGCCTTGCGCTCCTGCACGTAGGCGAGGGCCTGGTCCAGGGCGGCCTGGGCGATGCCGAGGCACATGGTGGAGTTGCCGCAGCGCTCCAGGTCGAAGGCCTCCATGAGCTTGCGGAAGCCGCCGGCGGGGACGATCAGGTTCTCCTTCGGCACGCGGACGTCCTCGAAGAAGATGTCGGCCGACGGGATGCCGCGGAAGCCCATCAGCCGCTCGCGCGGGCCGAAGGAGACGCCGTCGCGGTCCTTCTCCACGTAGAGCGCGCCGATGCCCTTGGCGCCCGGCTCGTCGGAGAGCTTCGTGTAGACCACGTAGCTGTCGGAATGGCCGCCGCCGGAGCACCAGCGCTTCTGGCCGTTCAGGACGTAGTGGTCGCCGTCGAGGACGGCGCGGGTCTTCAGGTCGGTCAGCGCGGTGCCGGCGTCCGGCTCCGACATGGCGACGGCGCAGACGATCTCGCCGGCGCAGACCTTCGGCACGACCGATTTGGCGAGGTCGGAGCCGGCGAAATGCTCGACCGCGCGGATCGGTCCGACCGAGCTCTCGAAGATCGGGAAGGCGACGGCGGGGGAGACCTTGGCGAACTCCTCCAGCACGATCAGGGCTTCCAGGTTGCCGAGACCGAGGCCGCCCAGCTCCGGCGAGACGTTGATGCCGAGAAAACCCATCTCCGCGTAGCGCTTCAGCCATTCCCTGGAGATCGCCTCGTCCTTCTCCTCCAGGTCCTTCGCCACGGCGGGCATTTCGGTCTGGGCGAACTGCCGCGCGGTGTCGCGCAGGGCCTGCTGTTCCTCGGTCAGTCTGAAGTCCACCGGTGTTTCCTCCGCTTCCTGTCGGGTGCCTGTTCGTGCGGCTTGTGAAGTCGATTGGCACTCTGGTCCGGGCCTGATAGGGTGTAAATGAAATAGAATTTCATCAGTTGAAATATACTGACCTGCGGGTGGATCGGGAGGTGAGGGTGGCGTCATACCGCCCGGTGATCGCGGTGCTGCGCTGCCTGGACGTGCTGGCGGCGGTCAATCGCCTGTCGGGCCGGGCCAGCCTGGCGGAGATCCACCGCCTGGTCGATCTCGACAAGGCGACGATCCTGCGGATGCTGGAGACGCTGGTTCATGCCGGCTACGTGGTCCGGGACGACGACACGCGCCTCTATCACGCCGCCGGCAAGACCCTGCAGCTCAGCGCCGGATACCGCGCCCACAATGCCGTCGGCGCGGCGGTAGCGCCCCGGCTCGGCGCCTTCCGCCGGCGGATCGGCTGGCCGTCGGACGTGGCGATCCGCGACGGCGACGCGATGATCGTGGTCGAGACCTCGCGCGAGGCCGGGCCGATCTTCGTCAACCGGGGCCCCGGCTACCGGGCGCCGATGCTGGCGACCAGCCTCGGGCTCGCCTACACGGCGTTCTGCGGCGCGGCGGAGCGGGCGGCGATCCTGGAGGCGGCGGCCGACGACCCGGCGCCCTGGAACGCCATCGCCCGCGACCGGCGGGCGGCCGACGGCGCCTTCGCCGCGATCCGCGCGGCCGGCTATGCGGCGATGAACCCGGCCTATATGGCGCGGGAATATGACAACCGGATCTCCAGCCTCGGCGTGCCGATCCGCGACGGCGAGACGATCTTCGCCTGCATCAACGTGCTGTATCTGCGCTCGGCCCTGAGCGCGGAAGACGCGGCGACGGCCCTGGTGCCCCCGCTACAGGAGATCGCCGCCGCGCTCGGAGACGACCTCGCCCGCCAGAGCGCCGCTTGACTCCCAAACACATCGTCATCCCGGGAGCGGCCGAGCTTGATCCGGGGGCTGCCCGGGACCTCGCTCGGCCGGTGCCGCTCAACTCCCAAACACTTCGTCATCCCGGGAGCGCCCGGACTTGATCCGGGGGCTGCCCGGGACCTCGCCCGACCCGTGCCGCTGGGTCCCGGCCGACCCCCGGATCAAGCCCGGGGTTCGCCGGGATGACGGGGGAGGGGGGAGGTGAGCGGAAGGAGCGTTGGGCGGACCGGACGTCGAGCAAAAGGGCGGCCCACGTTTTTCTTCCCACACGCCCATTCTGCCCACACGCCCCCTCCCCGCACTCCCCGGATTCATTCCGGGGCCTGCCCATCCGATGCCGCAAACCTCCGACGTCCGGTAAAGGAGATCGCGGCGGCGCTGGGAGCAAACCTCGCCCGCCAGAGCGCCGCTCAACTCCCAAACACTTCGTCATCCCGGGAGCGCCCGGACTTGATCCGGGGGTTGCCCGGGACCGCGCTCGACCGGTGCCGCTGGGTCCCGGCCGACCCCCGGATCAAGCCCGGGGCTCGCCGGGATGACGGGGGAGGGGTGAGGGGAGCGGAAGTCGAGCGGAACGGCGCCCTCGCTACCGCGGCCCCTCCGCGATCGCGCAGAGCATCTCGAACATCAGGTTCGCCGCGGTCACGCAGGTGATGCCCGTGGGGTCGAAGCAGGGGGCGATCTCGCTGATGTCGGCGCCGATGATCGGCTTGCCGGCGAGGCTGCGGATGATGACTTGCAGGTCGCGCGGGATCAGGCCGCCGATCTCCGGCACCGCCGTGCCCGGGCAGTAGGCCGGGTCCACGCCGTCGATATCGAGGGTCAGGTAGAACGGCGCGTCCCCCAGGGCCGCGTGGATCCGCTTGATCGTCTCCGCCCGGCCGAGCTCCTCGTAGTCGTCGATGGTGATGACGGTGAAGCCCTGGTCGAGGCCGTACTGGATGTCGTCGCCGAACCGGCTGCCCCGCAGGCCGAGCTGGACGACGCGCTTGGGGTCGATCCAGCCCTCGTCGAGCCCCAGCCGCATGAACGTGGCGTGGTTCAGGGTGTCGCCGCAGAGGTCGGGCAGGGTGTCCGGATGGCTGTCGATCTGCAGGATACCGACCGGCCCGTCCTTCACCAGCCCGCGCAGGATCGGCGTCGGGATCGTGTGATCGCCGCCGATGGAGATCGGGGTGATCGCGTTCTCCCGCAGCTCCTCGAAGAACGACTGAATCAGGTCGAGGGACTTGACCTTGTCCAGCGGGTTGACCGGGGCGTCGCCCAGGTCGGCGACGTTGCGGATCTCGAACGGTCTCGTGCCGAGGGTCGGGTGGACCTTGCGGATCAGGCGCGACGCCTCGCGCACCCCGGCCGGACCCTGGCGGGCGCCGGTGCGGTAGTTCACGCCCAGATCGAAGGGCACACCGACCAGGCCGATATCGATGTCGGGATGCACCTCGTGGCGCTTCGTGCGCATGAAGGTGGCGACGTCTGCGAAGCGCGGCACCACCGCCGCGTCGACCGGCTGAAACCTCGGATCTCCCGCCATGGTCTGCTCCCCTGTCCGGTTGCGTGTCGCCGAACAGCAGCACGGCCCGGCCCTGAGGCACAATCCGTTACTTCGTGGCCCATTACTTGGCCGCCAGCCTTGTCGATCGCGTCCCAGGGTTGGCACGAGCCTCCCGACGGCGCCGGCCCCAGTAGAGCCACAGGCCGGAGATCACGAAGGCCGCCGGCAGAAGGGCCATGGGGACCCAGAGCGCGCGGACCAGCGGCCCCCAGGACGTGCCCTTTCCGAACTTGCCCACATGGATGACGTAGCGCATGTGCCAGATCGTGGTCGCGAGGTTGGCCTCGTGGGCGGCGTAGGTGTAGAGCACCCGGGCCGGATCGTCGCCGACCCAGACCCGGGTCGCCTGACCCTCGCCGCCGCCCTCCGGCATCAGTCCCACGACCACGGCGTCGCCCGGATGGCGGGGCAGCCGAAAATGGTTGAGCGTCGCGCCCGGCACGGCGGCGCGGGCGGTGGCGACGGCGGTGTCGAGATCGCGCAGCGGGGCGAGGCCGTCGATCTTGGGTGGGCGCGCCTCCTCGACCGTCGAGGCCGTCACCCATTCCAGCGCCGCCCGCATCGGCGCGTGCCAGTACATGGCCATGCCGGTCAGGGCGACGGCGGTGAGGATCAGGAAGCTGGCGATGCCCGTCGCCTGGTGCAGGCGGAGGATTCCGAACCGCGCGCTCTGCCGGAAACTCACCGGGAGCCTGCGGAACGGGGTCGGCGGCTTGAGCCACAGCCACAGACCGATCGCGAACTGAACGATCATGAGGAGGGCGACGGCGGATACCCCGTGGCGTACCCATGACGCCGCCGGCCCGTCGACCAGATATCGCCGGTGCAGGGCGGTCAGCCAGCCTTCGAACCGGTCCTTGGGCTGGAAGTGATCGAGGATGTCGCCGGATGCCGGATCGAGATGGAGAACGCCGGCGCCGCCGGAGAGCCAGGCGGTCCAGAGGTCGTCGCGGGCGACCGAGATCGACCAGATGTCGAGATCGGGGCGCTGTTCGGCGACCCGGTCGACGAGTGCGGTGGGAGACAGCAGCACGTCGACCGGGCCCCGGTTCCGAGCCTCGCCGTCGAGGGCGCGCTGCAACTCGGGTGCGTACACCAACAACGCGCCGGTAAGGCTCAGAACGAGGAGCGGCACCGCCGCCGTCAGCGACACCCAGAGGTGAAGTCGTCGAAGGGTGCGGTACCGCATGGGAATGGGCCCTGTCCTAGAACGCGATGTCCGTGCCGAGCCAGAACACCCGGCCGAGCTTGCCGTCGTCGTTCACGGTCGCGCCCTGGACGGTCGTGCCGAA
Source organism: Thalassobaculaceae bacterium (assembly GCA_040223655.1). Taxonomy (GTDB): domain Bacteria; phylum Pseudomonadota; class Alphaproteobacteria; order Thalassobaculales; family Thalassobaculaceae; genus Thalassobaculum. Next base: position 26,543 of record JAVKFT010000019.1, read on the forward strand.
ATCGCGCTCGTCCAGAAGGTTCTCGACCCGGGCGCGCAGGGCCCAGTTGTCGGTCACCCACCAGCTCGCGCCGAGATCGAGGCGGGTGAACCCGTCGCGTTCGGTGACGTCGCCGTCGGCATTCACCGCGTCGTAGCCGGTGGAGTGGTAGGCCGCCGACCACAGCCCGACGGTGTCGGTCAGGCGGTAGTCGAGCCGCAGGTTGAACTGGTTCTCGGGGACCGAGGCGGCCTGACCGTCCCAGAAGATGTTTGAGTTGACCTCGGTGCCGTCGGCCCGGGTCGCCTCGACCTCGATCACCCGCATGTAGCCCGCCGACACGGTGAGTTTGTCCGTGACCCGTGCGAACACCTCCGCCTCGAAGCCCGACTGGTCGACCTCGACGCTCTCGATGGCGCCGCCGTTCCGCCGCGGAACGTTCTCCTGGACGATGTTGTAGAGCGCGAGATCGACATAGCCGCCGGCCCAGCTCTGGTTGACGCCGACCTCCATGGTCGTGGACTCAACCACCTCGTCGCCGGCGCCGGCGGTGTCCAGCACGTCGGTGCCGAAGTTGCCGTACTTCTCGAAGAACCGGTTGTAGCCGGTGGCGTAGGAGACCCGGACCCGGGTGTTGTCGAGGACGCTGTAGGAGGCGCCGAGCTGATACGAGAACAGCCCGTCGGTCGCCAGCGTGTCCCGTTCCTGCCCGTCATAGACCACGTCGTTGTTGAACCAGGTGTGGCGCAGGCCGCCGGTCAGCACGAGGTTGTCGTTGATGGTCAGCGCGTTGGTGGACTTCACCGCGTAGTCGGTGAAGGTGTTGTCCCAGATCCCGTCGCGTTCCATGTTGGTGCGCTTGACCTCGGCGCCGACGGACCCGTCGTAGTCGATACCGTCCGACAACGCCGTGCTCAGAAAGTGGTTGGCGAAGAGGATCTGGTTGTCGACGCTGCGGTCGCGGTTGCGGGCGTCCCACTTCGTGCGGGCGTCCGAGCCCAGCAGGCCGACCTGCACGGACTGGGCGTCGTTCAGCCGGTGGTCCAGGGTCGCCGAGCCGAAGAGCGTGTGGTTCTCGATCTCCTGAACCTCGCCGTTGCGGATGATGTCCGGCTGGCTGCGGTCGCCGATCGCCAGCACTTCCAGGCGGGTGTCGTCGCCGACGTTGTAGCCGAGCTTGCCGAGACCGCCGATCACCGACTGCTGGTCCAGGTTCTCGGGATCGCCGTCGTAGTGGCCGTAGAAGCCGTTGGCCGCGGCGTAGTAGTCCCAGTTTCCGCTGTGGTCCGCGATCTCCGCCTGGGCGAGGCCCTCCCGCGCCGTGCTGGCGTCGAGGCTGATCGCCTGGTGGTCGGTGTAGTCGCGCCCGGACTTGATGCGGGTTTCGACGACGCCGCCGTCGGTGCCGTCGCCGTAGCCGACGCCGCGCCCGCCCTTCTGCACCGTCAGCCGGTCGACCGCGATGCTCGGGATGGCGGTGTTGCCGTAGCCGCCGCCGTCGCCGCCCTGGAACTTGATGGCGGGCAGGCCGTCGATCGACTGGGCGGCGCCCCAATCGCCGAAGGTGCGGATCTTGGTGCCGCCGCCGAACCGGTCGCCGCTGCCCGGCTGGTTGATCAGGCCGGTCGCGTTGTAGCGCAGGGCGTCGCCCTTGTTGATCGGGTTCAGGTTCTGAATGACGCTGCCATCGACCTCAGAGGCGGAGCGGCTGCTGTTGTAGGCACCGGTGACCTTGGTCCGGGTCTGCTGGGATTGGTGGACGTTCGAGCCGGTGACCACCACCGGCTTGAGGTCGAAGACTTCCGCCACCGCGGTCGTCGTCATCAAGGATACGGTAAAGGCGCTCAATGCGCTCGCGAGCGTGCGTGCCGACATGCTCCGTTGACCCCCCGGTCATGGGTTGCGTGATCGCCTCGCTCCCACCCGAGGCGCGCGGAGTATGTCGTTAGGATGTCGTTATTGCAAACGATTCCTATTAGCATTAATTTCGGAAGCCGATGGAGGGGGGGATTCCGGTCGATGCGGGGGCGACCTGCCCGCTCCATCGGCCAATGCCGGCCAGCGATATTGACTTTTCCGATAAAAAGACCAACATGGGTGTCGTGATACATTCGTTGGTGCAGCCCGGCTATTCCGGGTCACCGTTTAGCTCCGCTATCCCCTGACAATGTGATCGCTACCCAATTCGCGCCGGCGAAAGCCGTGAAGCGCGTGTTCGCAACGCATGCTTAAGGATACACCTATGGTTAATGGTACTGTTAAGTGGTTCGACTCGACGAAGGGCTTCGGCTTCATCCAGCCGGAAAACGGCGGCAATGACGCCTTCGTCCACATCTCCGCGGTCGAGCGGGCCGGATTGCACACCCTGAACGAAGGCCAGAAGGTCTCGTTCGAACTGCAGACCGGCCGCAACGGCAAGCCGGCCGCCGAGAACCTGTCCGTCATCGACTGACACCGACCGGTCGTGCGGCACCGCTTCCGCCCTGGTGGGCGGGAGGCCTCTTCGGCGGGCGGTCTTCGGAAACGGGGGCCGCTCCGCCGGGATGGGTGCCGACGCAACGAACAGCCGCGAGGAGATGGCCGATGGCCATGAAGCCGAACTATGCGTTCGAGCGCCGCGAGCGCGACCGCCTGAAGGCGGAGAAGAAAGCCAAGCGTGCGGCCGAAAAGAAGGCCGCCGCAGAGACCGCCGCCGCAGAGACCGCCGCCGGGGAGACAACCGCCGACGGCAGCCAGCCTGCGACGGACCAGGACGGCGAAAAGACCGACTGATCCGGCACGGCTCGACAGGCGCCGGGCTCCCGCCGGAACCGGACGGGCGGCGCCGCCGTTACTAAGCAGATTTTGCGGATCGGATTGCCGGTCCGTTCACCCGCAGCGAACGACGCGCTCGGCCGAGCCTGGTAGCGCCGTCGAAGACGCTGCTCCGATTCAAGGAACCATCATGAAGAACGAAGACACTTTTCTCATCAACTACGGCCTGCATTCCTACGTGACCCACAGCCGCGCGAGCGGACAGAGCGTTTTCACCATCCGCGGCCCCGCCGGGGACAAGATGGTGCGGCACGCGAAGGGGCTCATCTCCGAGGGCTTCGGCAAGAACACGGCGATCCGCGTCATCTGACCCGTTCCTAGCGATTGGCCCGGGCGACGACCGCCTCGGCCAGCACCTGAATGCCGGGAAGCTGGTCCTCCAGGGACGTGCTCTCCGCTTCGTTGTGGCTGACCCCGTCGTCGCAAGGCGTGAAAATCAGTACCGTCGGCGCGACATGGGCGATGTTGTAGGCATCGTGCCCGGCCTGGCTCTTCAGCTCCATGATCTCGACACCCTGGTCAGCGGCGGTGCGGCGGACCAGGTCCTGAAGCTCCGTGTCGAAGACCGGCGTGCCGAAGGTCCAGGCATCGCCGACAGCGATATCGGTGCGTGAGCGGCGGGCGCAGTCGGCAAGCGTCTGGCGGATCTCCGCCTCCATGGCATCGGTCACCGCCGGGTCCGGAGCGCGGAAGTCGACGAAGAGCGTCGCGCGGTCGGAGATGATACCCGGCTTGTTCGGCCAGGCCTCGAGCCGGGCGATCGTCGACTTGGCGTCCCGGTCCGCGTATTTCAGCCCGATCCGGTCGACCTCGACCGCCACCGTGGCAGCGCCTACCAGGGCGTTCCGCCGCCGGTCCATCGGGGTCGGCCCGCTATGGGCGTTCACCCCCTCGACCTCGATCCGCATGCCGCGGGCGAGATAGGTGCCGGTGACCAGGCCGAGCTTCATGCCCGCCGCGTCCAGCGCCGGTCCCTGTTCGATGTGGATCTCGAAATAGCTGTCGAATTCCCGTCCGCCGACCGGCGCATCTCCCGCGTAGCCGATTTCCCGTAGGGCCTCGTCCACCGTGACGCCGTCCTCGTCGGCCCGGCCCAGCGCCCAGTCCAGATCGTGGATGCCGGCGAACACGCCGGAGCACAGCATCGGCGGCGGAAAGCGGCCGCCCTCCTCGTTGGTCCAGTTCACCACCTCGATCGGCCGTTTGGTCTCGATGCCCTGGTCGTCGAGCGCGCGGAGGATCTCCAGGCCGGACAGGACGCCGGTGATGCCGTCGAACCGGCCGCCGGCGGCCTGGGTGTCCAGGTGGCTGCCGATGACCACCGGCGGCAGCGTGTCGTGGGTCCCGGGCCGGCGGGCGAACATGTTGCCGAGCCGATCCACGGTCAGCGCGTAGCCCGCGTCGGTACACCACGCGGCGAAAAGATCCCGCATCTCGCCGTCCGCCGGGCTCAAAGTCAGGCGGGCGAGGCCGCCGCGCGGTCCCTTGCCGATCTCCGCCGACGCCTCGATCGTCGACCAGAACCGTGCGCCGTCGATCGCGATCGCATTGCGGGGCATGGGAAACTCCTTGCGTGCTCGGGACAATTCGCCGGACCGGGTGGACCGCGCGGCAAGGTTAGCCGGTCCTCTCCGCCCGCACGAGGGGTCAGACGCCCCTGTCGTGGCTCGGGTTATGGGATAGGCTGTTGCGATGGGTCCGGACGCGCTCATCGATCAGACGGCTCTCCTCGGTCTCGCGGTGGCGGTGGCGATCGGCGTCATCGTCGGGATCGAGCGCGGATGGAGTCAGCGCGCCGCGGATGCCGGTGCCCGCGCCCTCGGGCTTCGGACCTTCACCCTGATCGGCATGGCGGGCGGCTTGCTCGGCCTGACCGGCAGCGAGCTGCTGGTCGCCGCCGGCCTGATCGCCCTGACCGCCTTGCTGGTCGTCTCCTACCTGCGTGCCGCCGGCGCCGATCTCGGGCTGACCACCGAGGTCGCGGCCCTGACCACCTACCTGCTCGCCGTGTTCGCCACCTGGGGGCATCCGGCCTACGCGGCGGCCGGGGGCGCGCTGGTCGCCGCCATCCTCGAGGCGAAGGCGCCGCTCCACCGGTTCCTGCGCGGGTTGGCCGAGCGGGAACTCGAAGCCGCGATCAAGCTGATGCTGCTGGCCCTCGTGGTCCTGCCGGTGCTGCCGGACAGCGATCTCGGCCCTGACGGTCTGGTCAATCCCCGCCAGATCGGCCTGATCGCGGTCGCGCTGGCCGGGATCTCGTTCCTCGGCTACTGGCTGGTCAAGCTGCTGGGGCCCAGGGCCGGTCCCCTGCTGTTCGGCCTCGCCGGCGGTCTGGTGTCGTCGACGGCGGTCACCCTGGCCGCTGCCCGTCTGAGTCGGGGGCGGCCCGCCTTGGCGCCGGCGCTCACCGGCTCGATTGCCGCCGCGAATGCGGTGATGGTGGTCCGCGTGGCCGTGGTGGCCGGCGTGATCGCGCCGCCCCTGCTGGCGGATCTGGCCGTCGTTCTGGCGCCGGTCGGTCTCCTGTCGCTCGCTTGGGTGGGGTGGGCGCTGCGCCACGCCAGCGGCCCCGCAGGTCGGGGCGACGATCTGGGCTCGATGATCGAGGCGCCGGTGCCGATCGGCGAGAGCGTGCTGATGGCGCTGCTGGTCGGTCTGGTCTCCCTGGCGGTCAGCGTCGGGCGGACCCTGTTCGCGGGCGCGGGTCTGCTGGCGGTCGCGGCGCTCACCGGCTTGGCGGATGTGGATGCCCTGACCATCACCCTGGCCCGGCTGGCGCAGACCGGCGGCGAGGGCGCGCCGGACGGCACCACGATCGCCAACCTGATCTGCGTCGCGGTCGTCTCCAACATGGTCTCGAAGACGGCCATGAGCGCGGCGCTCGGCGATCGCCGGCTGGCATGGGGGATCGCCGGGCTGTTCGGGATCTCGGCGGCGGTGGCGATCGGCGCGATCCTGGTCCGCGGGTCTCTCGCGTGAGCCGCCGGCCGGGCTCGGTTCCGGGTCAGGCGAAACTGGCGTCGATCCGGCGGACGAGCTCCGCGTCGAGCGGGCCGCGCGCCTCGGCGGCGAGCGCCATCGCGAGCTCGCGGCGGTTCTTCACCCCGAGCACCACGGTATCGACGCCGTCCATCGTCAGCGCGTAGCGGTGGGCCAGGTCCGCCGGGTCCTCGCCGAGCTCGGCCGCCAAGGCGCGCCATCCGGCGGCGCGTCGGTAGTCCACCATCTCCGGATGATCCTCCGGCAGGGGCCGGTCGATCTCCGCCGACAGCGCGCCGGCCTGGACCGCCTTGATGCCGAGCACGCCGACACCGTTGGCCTTGGCGGCGGCGATCACCTCGCGCTGTTTGGTCGGCCCGTCGTAGAACTTCAGCGCGCCGGGGCTGTCGATGGGATTGGAGATCGCCTGGACGGCCGCCGGCGCGGGGCTCTCGCCAAGGAGCCGGATGATCGCGTCCGGCTGGCCGATGCCGGTCAGGCCCCAGGCGCCGATCAGGCCTTCGGCAACGAACTTCTCGAACACCGGCCGGACGGTCCCGCAGAAGACCGAGTAGGGCGTGACCCGGACCGCCGCCTCGGGATGGCCGCGCATCGGATGGTCGTCGGGCGCGACGTTCGAGTGCAGGAAGAACAGATCGACCCGGTCGAGCTTCATCAGTTCGAGGCTTCGGGCGATGGACTGGCGCAGGCGGGTCTCGATCTCCGCCGGGGGCGTGCCGCCGAGCAGGCACTTGGTCGTCACCCGCACGCCGTCGGGCAGGCGGCCGCCGAACGCTTCGCCGACCACCGACTCCGCCTCGCCGTCGCCGTAGCGCGGGGCGAGGTCGAGCAGGGTGATCCCGCCGTCGACGGCGGCCTTGACCGTGGCGACGCATTCCTCGCGCGTCGTCTTGCCCCAGAGGTGGCCGATGCCGCCGCCGCCGAGGGTGAGGGCGCTGACCGGTCCGAGCGGTCCGAGGGTGCGCTGCTGCATGGGACTCTCCCGAGGTCTCGTGATGCGGACAACCTAGCAGCCCGGCCGCCTTCGGGTGTAGCCTTGCAGAAAACAGGGAATAAGGGAGGTTCGCATGCGCGATGCAGCTTTTTCCTCGGAGGCGGGGCCGCAGGTCCGGCCGCTCACCGCGGTGGTCGGTGCCGAGATCCTCGGAGTCGACCTGGCGGATGTCGGCGACGACGCGTTCGCCTTCATCCGCGAGGCCTTCGACCGCTACGCCGGCCTGCTCTTCCGCGGCCAGGACCTCTCGCCGGAGCAGCTTGTGGCCTTCAGCCGCCGGTTCGGCGATCTCGACCACGCGCCGGTGATGGAAAACGGCCAGACCGCCGTGCCGGGCCTGCCGGAGGTCTATCTCGTCTCCAACATCAAGGGCGCGGACGGCAAGGAGATCGGCAGCCTCGGCGCCGGGGAGGCGGTCTGGCATACGGACATGTCCTATCTCTCCGCCCCGCCGGACATCTCCATGCTGCATGCGATCGAGGTGCCCCCGGCCGGCGGCGATACCTGGCTGTGCGGGATGAACGCCGCCTACAACGCCCTGCCGGACGCCCTTAAGCGCCGGATCGCGGGGCTGCGGATCAAGCATGACGGGACCTACAACTCCGGCGGCTATGTGCGCCAGGGCGTGACCCCGACCGACGACCCGCGGGAGAGCCCGGGCACCTATCACCCGGTGGTCATCGCCCACCCGAACACCGGGCAGCCGCTGCTCTATCTCGGCCGGCGGCGGATGGCCCATATCGAAGGCCTGGATCTGGCGGAGTCGGAGGCGCTGCTGGACGAGCTCTGGTCCTATGCGACCCGCGAGGAGAACGCCTACCGGCACCGCTGGCAGGTCGGCGACGTGCTGATGTGGGACAACCGGGCGACCATGCACCGCCGCGACCCGTTCGACGCCGCGTCCCGCCGACTGATGCGCCGGACCCAGGTGAAGGGCGCGATGCAGCCGGCCGCCTACGTCTCCTAGCGCGGGCGTTGGGGCGTGGGCGTTATGGGCGCGGATTAGGGAGCGTAGCCGAGCGGCAGGCGGGTGGAGAACTTGAGCTCCTCCATGGCGAAGTTCGAGCTCACGTCCATGAGCGGCACGGCGGTGATCAGCCGCTTGTAGATGGCGTCGTAGGTGGCGATGTCGGGGACCACGACCTTGAGCACGTAGTCGATGTCGCCGCTCATCCGGTACACCTCGACGATCTCGTCGATATCCTCGACGGTGCGGGCGAACTGTTCGAGCCACTCGGAATCGTGCCGGTTGGTGCGCACGCGCACGATCACCGTCACCCCCAGCCCGATCCTGTCGCGGTCGAGCAGGGCGACCCGCCGGCGGATCACCCCGTCCTTCTCCAGCCGCTGGATCCGGCGCCAGCACGGCGTGGTCGACAGCCCGACCGCCTCGGCGATGTCGGCCAGCGCCCGCCCGCCGTCGCGCTGAAGCAGGTCCAGGATTTTGCGATCGACCGTATCCATAGAAAAATATTCTACTGAATTTCTAAATTGGAGCAACAAAAGCAAACCATTTTGCCCCGCCTCGGGTCATGCTTGGCGCCAAGTTCGTGTTCCCGATCCGACTGTAGCGCGACAATTGCTTTTGTAGCGCGACAATTGCTTTGTCAGTGTTCGCCAATTGAAATGTCAGTAACTCGGAAGTTGGAGCCGACCCGATGAGCCTGTTCACCGAACACCCCCGCTCGGTGGGGGAAACCTACCTGGAGCATATGGGCGTTGCGGCGAGCTTCGGCGGCCGTCTCCTGGTCGCCGGGCTCGCCTGCATGGTGCACGCCGTCCTTCCCTTTCTCTTCACCAAGACGGGCAGCCAGGCGATCACCGAGCTGCACGATCGAATGGTGCTGAACCGTCGCCAGAAGCCTGATCAGGCATCAGTTAACGAGGGGTTCAACGCTCGTTAAACGCGCGATGGTGATCCGCCTCGGCCGCCTTGATCCGGTCGCAGGCGATCTCGAAGATCTCCGGCACCACCTCACACCCGACCCACCGCCTACCGCTTTCGATCGCTGCGACGGCCGTTGTGCCGCTGCCCATGAACCAGTCGGCGACGAGCCCGCCAACGGGCGCCGCCTGCACGAGCTGCCGCATCAGCTCGACCGGCTTCTGGGTGATGTGCTGCTTCTCGGGGATCTTCACCGGATACCGAAAGGCCCCCGGCAGCGCGCCGATGGCCGGTCGGAGCTTGCCGCGAGATCCCCACACCGCGAACTCCGCCTGCGCCCGAAAACCGCCGAGCCGCGGCCGTGCCTGCTCCGTCTTGTCCCAAGGGAAGATCCCGCGCCAGGTCAAGCCGCCGACCTGGATGGCGTCGGTCGTCACCGGCAGCTGCCGCCAGTCGGTGAACTGGATGTGCAGGCCACCGTCGACCAACAGACGAGTGGAGGCGGCGATCCATCGAGCACACCACATGAGGAAGCCGCGTTGGTCGAGCTGGTCGCCCGCGAACTCGGGATAGGCGGTGCTGCCACTGGTGTTCAGATACTTCTTCGACGGATCCGCCTGCTTGGCCGCCAGTGATGACCCGCCCGAGCAATAAGGCGGATCCGTCAGCACCAGGTCGATGGTGCCAGGGGCGATCAGCTCGGTCACCCGAGACACATCGCCGAGATACAGGGTGCCGGTGTCGAACTCACGTTGAATGAGCGTCATGGAGGTTGTCCTCGTCTGACGCTCCGGGGCGCTCGGGTGAGGGGCTCGGACCGGCCCTCTCAATGCTGTTGATCGTGCCGCATCGCCGGCACTTGATCGAGATCTTCCCAATGAAGGCGCCGTCGAGCATGCGCGCCCGACAACCTCCACACCTGATCGACTCCACGCTGTGACTCGTCCTACCTTGCCCCCGCCCCGGCTGGGGTGGCGGGGCCGGCTGCCTGGTTGTCCTAGGCGGCCGTGGTTGTCGGTGCGGGGTGTATTCCCGCGGCTCGGGGTGTTGGCGCACCCCGGCCCCCGCCCTAGCGGAGGTATGACGTGAACTACATTGCGAGAGGCATCGACATCGAGACGCGCCGCGCGGTCTACCTCGCCCCTCACGGCCGAAATCTGGTCTCTGTCCGCCGCGCGCCGCGCCTGATACTGGCTAGGCGGTCTTCGGCATGCCGTTCCTCTTCGCCCGCCCGCTGAGGGTCGCTTTGCGCCCGTAGCTGCTCCAATCGCCACTGCAGGAACGCCCGGCCGAACTGCATCTTGGTCAACCACCACTCGAACGACGCGCAGACGCCGAACAGGACCCCTGCACAAGCGGCGATGAACCAGGTCAGTATTCCGGTCCAGAACATCACGACCTCAAGCACCGCTCTCTCCATCGGCTTGGGGGTAGAGCGCGGCCTCGCACATCTCAGCGAGTTCGCGGTTCCGGCGTGCCTTACCGGCATGCTCGGGTCCCTTGGCAGCGTGGATTGCCTCGTACCGGCGGAACTGCGCGGCGCTCTCAATCAGCGCCTTGCGAAGCCGCTCGTTTTCGGCGGCCTCGTCCCGGTAGCGCGCCTCCCAATACCGGTGGTCGGCGGGGTTGGCGCTCAGGCGGTCGACGTTGGCCTGAAGTCGGGCAATCTCGGTATGGACCTCGGAGCACCGTCCGCACTCGCGAACGACATAGGTGTTGCCGTCGCCAGCACCGACCGGCTCACGTTGCGGCCCGAATTCGATCCGGCCTGCCGTCTGATCAGTCACTCTAGCCTCCGTCTTTCGTCTGCGAGGGCTCAGTGCAGAGCGACAGCGCGTAGTCGCCCATGTCGTGGCGGGAGAGCGGCCCAGGCCACCATGAGATGGGCGCCAGCCGCCGAGCTGGACCGGGATGGCGGAACAGCACCGGCGGCCACAGCCGCGCCAGGTCGCCCGGCATCACGAAGCGCTCGACCGGCATCCGCTCCAGCATCGGGCGGTGGGCCTCCATTGTCGCGGCAGCGGGCGCGCCGAAGGTGATCAGGCCGGCGAGGCGATGGCGGTCGGGGACGTCGGCCGATACCCAGTCAGCGTAGAGGGTCGCCAGCGCCCCTCCCATCGAATGACCAGCGACATAGAGCGGGATCGAGGACGCCACCCGCTCGGCCATTAGGCGCGCCTGGTAGCGCACGCGGCCGAGGGCGGCGACATAGCCGGCATGCGCCCGGCCGGCGCCGGCCCAGCGCGATGGATAGACCGCCAGATTGGTGAGGACGTCCTGCAGCTGGTGGATGCGCGGTTGGGTGCCTCGGAACACCAGGTAGGCGGCGGCGTAGTCCCTTCCTCTGCAGAGGGCCGCCTGGGTGTCGCCGTGATCGAACCAGGCGCCGATCTCCACGCCGTAGAGGTCCGCCGTGTCTCTGAACGCGTCCAGATCCCGGTAGATATCGCGGGAGAGCCGGGCGGCCGTCTCGATGTGGTGACGGGGGATCACGCGTCTGGCCCGGCGATCGCGGCCGACCGGCTGCCGGTGACCGGCGCATGCAGGTCGATCGACTGACCGGCTCGAAGTCCGGCTCCGGCCGCGTTCGCGTAGCGGCGCGGCTTGCCAGGCCCGTTCAACGCCTTCTGCTCGACCAGCTCACCGCCGTGGCGCCGCCCGTATGAGAGATACAGCTCGTCGACCCGCTGCTGGGGGAGCCATCCGATCTCGCGGAGCTTGCGCCGAATCATGAAGAGCACGCCCTGCTGGAACGCCCGCACGGCCTCGGAGCGCGTCTTCGCGGTGCGGCGGCGCCGATATTCTGCGGATCCGCGATAGGCCTTGGTCAGATGAGAGGCCGCCCGATAGCAGACGTCGTGCAGATGCACGGCGATGGTCGGCATCGGGTCGGGACCGAAGTATTCCACCCGGAGCTTCGAGCCTCGCGACAGGACCGCGACGCACCCGCATGCGGCGGCGATCGCGCCCATGAGGTTGTCCACGAGCTGGCGCCGGGAGCGCTCCAGGTCGACCGCTTCGGTTCCCATCTGGGCAGCGGCCAGGTCGACGTCGTCCAGCCCGTATTCGGCCATGAGGGCGCGGACGCGATCGAGGGCCGCCTGGACTTCCCCTTCGGTCGCGGCACCATCGGCGGCCAGGCGTTTCAGCTTGGCGATCCGGTCCAGGATCTTGTCGCGGTCGGTCATCGCTTCCCGATCCGCGCGATCAGCGCATCGCGGCCGGCGACGACGACGTCGTAGATCGGCGCCACCACGGCCCCGACCACGGCCGCCACTTCCGCCGGCATCGGCGTCTCCGGAAAGGCCGTGTTCCAGCCCCACGCGACCAGGACACCGGAGCCGACCGCGGCCCCTGTCACCGTGCCCTTCATTTCGCGGAGCTTTCGTCGCAGAGCAGCTGCTTGCCGTTGGATGCGGCGTTGCGCAGGCCCTGTTTGACCTCGGCCGACACGCCTTTGCAGTAGGTGTCGATCCATACCCCCGCGACCGCGCCGGCCGTCAGGAGCGCGGGCGGCGTGCATGCGGACAGGAGACCGGCGGCGATGAGGGCGGTGGCGGTCAGGGATGCACGGCGCAGGTGGGAACGATCAGCCATCACGGGCCTCCCTTCAGCGTGAGATCCTGGACGAGTAGAGGAAGATCGCGGCGGGCAGCCCGGCGAACGTGGTCCGGTCGTCCAGGTGCAGGAACCGGGGATGCACCCCGACCGAGAAGCCCCGCGCCGTGGCGGCCGCGATCAGCGCGTGGCGGACCATCGGGTCGGTGCAGGCGACGTCGACGGCGCAGGCGTCGATGCCCCATTTCGGGTTGGAGAACATGTGCAGCGAGGTTGGGCTTGCCTGATAGCGCGGGTCATCGACAAGGCGCTGGTTGTAGGCGGGTGAGCGGCACCCCGACGTGACCGCCATCGCCAGATCGACGTCGACGCGCAGCGCCTCCAGGCGGTCGAGGAAGCCGGCTGCATAGCGCACCTCGCCGGTGTCCGGTGATCCCAGCTCCCGGCGGGTGAAGTGCGGCGTGATCCGTTCGTTCCAGTCGATCATGGCCACCTCCTACGCCTGCAGCTGCTGGATAAGGGTCGCCAGCTCGGCCGTGGCCTGCGCCTTCAGCGAGGCGAGGCCCAGCACCAGGGCGTTGATGTTGCCGGCGGCGGCCTGGGTGGCGACGTGGGCCTCGCATTTCACCTGCCAGCCCTTGATCTTCCCGGCGGCGGCCTTGAAGGCATCGGCGCGCGTCAGGATCAGGGTCACCAGGTCGGCGACGGTGATCTCGCGGAGGTCCGCTTCCGCCAGGAGGGCCGCGTCATCGCCGGCCGTCGTGGTGGCGGCCTGGTGGCGCATCGCCATCGCCTCCTTGGCGGACCAGGTGGCGATCTCGATCGCGTCGGCCCCGAGCGAGGCCTGGCGCCGCGCCTCGGTCCCGAAGGCGGCGATGCCGGCGACGGCCCGCGCGGCGAGCCAGTCGATGTCGGGAACCGGGTCGCCGCTGACGGGATCCGTCACGACGGCACCGTTCTGGTCGAGAAGGTCGGGCGGCAGGAACTCACCGCCGGCATAGCGGCAGCCGTCCTCGATCAACCCGCGCCACTCGACAGGGACCGCGACCCATTGCAGAGAGGGGTGGTGCCGCCCGGCCGGGTCGGCCCTGGTGACACCGTTGACGATGCCGTTATCGATCCTGGCCCACATGACGTTCTCCTAGATCCCCGCGCCCCACTCGAACTTGACCTGGCCGTTGGCGCCTGGTGAGGCGTTGCCGGGGCTGTTGCCGCGTCCTCGCCCACCACCGCCGGGAACCTCGGCGAGGCCGGAGGCGTCGGCGCCCTTGCCGCCGCCCTCGATGCCGGCACCGCCGACGCCACCCGCATCCTGCATGGCGCCGCCGCCGGCACCGATGTCGGTGGCGGCCAGGCCGCTCTCGCCACCCGGCGCTCCGCCTTTGCCGCCGACGCCGTTCAGATCGCCGCCGACGCCGACACCGCCATCGCCAGAGGTGGAGACGTTGACCCATCCCCGCTGGCCGCCGGTTGCGGACATCTGACCGTCGATGCTGGACGTTCCGCCGCTGCTGTTGACGGCCCCGCCTTCGCCGACCGAATAGTTGATGACCTGGCCGGGGGTGACCGCGCGGATGCGCCGGGCACCGCCGCCGCCGCCGCCGCCGGTCCCGCGGCCCTCAGTTCCTTCCCCGCCGCCGCCGCCGCCGCCGATGACGGTCTCGCGGATAGAGGTGACGCCTGCGGGGACCGTGAACGATCGCGAGCCCGGCGTGCTGTCGACATGCGATCCGGCGGGCTGGCCGGTGGTGAACTCGGTACGCGCTGACCAGGGACTCCAGCCGAAGCCGTCGCCCCGATTGGCGACCTCCCACTCGTAGTCGGTCAGGGTTAAGAGCGGCGCGGTCACGACGCTGGTTCCCGCCGATACCTCGCCGCTATCCCAAGCCAGGTCGACGGTCGACGGGCCGGTGATCCGGTAGACCCGCCAACGGCTGGCGATGTGCGTGTCGGTGCCGCCGCCCGTGACCGCGAAGGCGCTTGCCGTCAGGGTCGGGGTGACCGAGACGCCGGTGGCCCCATTGGCGGGGCTGGTGTTGGTCGGCTGGGCCACGGCGACGAAGGTGGCGCCGGTCGAGAAGCTGATCGTGTCGGACCACCGGCTTGTCTGGTCGAGCAGATCGCGGTAGCGCAGCCGCGCGAAGTAGGTGGTGTCCGTCGCCAGGACGCTGACCGGGACCGTGACGCTCGTCCCGCTCGCGGCCGTTGGCGTCGAGACGATGTTGGTGAAGTCGGCATCCGTCGCGATCTCGGCTTCGACGGCCGAAGAGCCGTGCTGCGCGATCGAGTACAGGCTGTAGTAGGTGTTGCCGGAAATGGTCGGCGTCTCGCCGACATCCACCGCACCATTGGCGGGGCTGGTGATCGACGGCTTGCGGATCTCGTCGTAGGCGCGGCCGAGGACGGCGATCGCCGCGCTGAGCTGCAGCGGGTCGTTCGGGTTCCAGGCGAGGCCCGCCTCGATCACCGCCTGGCGGATCTGGTCGAGCAGCTGCTGCTGGGCGAGGAACGTGGCGTTGAGGCCGGCGTCGCCGGAGAACTCGACGGTGATGCTGTTGTTCGGCAGCTGCGACCAGGACAGCACGAAGCGCAGCACGTGGGAGGCGGCACCGCGCCAACCGAAACCGCTGGCCGCGTCTACGGCCGCGACGGCGAGCAGGGTACCGTCGTCGAGGAAGATCCCGACCTCGCCGAAGAAGAACTGGCCGGCGGGATCCACATCGCCCGGAATGACGACGGACATGACCACCTGGTTCGGCGCCACGTTGCCGCCGAGGAACACCGGCTGGCGCACCCGCTCGGCCACGAGGGCCGTCGCGTCAAGCGCCGCCTCGGTGGGGGCATAGGGGTCGACGGTCTCCCGCGCCGCCCAGCTGCCGGTGCCGATGGCGATTTCCTTGATCTTGGCGGACGTGCCGAGCCCGTAGGCCTCCGCGACCTTGGCGCGGCCGGCATCGGTGAAGACCGGGATGAAGGTGAGATCAGGCATGGCCGCGGAACTCCATCAGCTGCGCGTTGTCGAAGGCACCCGCGAGCCCGACATCGCCCGGCGCGGTGTTGCGGGCCGAGGCCGGCCCGTCGAGATCGAGGGCCGGGCCGGCATCGAGGGCGCCGTTCAGCCGCAGATCGGTGGCGACGTGTTCGCGCGCGGCGGCACCGCCCTCGAACTCGATCTCCGGGGCCGTATCGAGGCCGCCGCCAAGCGCCAGGTCGCCGCTCGTGCCGAGGGCCATCTGGATCGTCTCGTGCTGGGAGAAGCGCTTGGCGACCGAGATCAGCCGGGCCAGCTCGGCCTGGGCCTCGGCATCGGGCACCGTGGTGGCGTCGTTCAGCCAGGCGCGGGCGATGAAGGTGTTGCGGGGCAGTTGCGGGTCCGCCTCGTGCCAATCGATCAGCTCGATCGGCAGGCCGACCACCTCGGCGACGAACTTGAGCGCCCAGGGCGTGCCGAGATGGCGCTTCAGGTCGATCGCCTGCTTCAGCATGGCCCGCGTGGTGGCCTCGCTCGTGGTCTCGCGGATGAAGTCGCCCATGTCGAACTGCTCGACCAGGTAGGGCAGGACCGAGGCGTCGACGTGGTCGATCAGGTAGACGAGCAGGGTCTCGACGGGGATCGCGTCGAAGCGTTCCACCAGGGCCATCAGGCCGGGGGAGCGCTCGTCGAGGATACCGGGCTGGATCGCGACGCTGGGATAGTCGGTCATTACACCACCCCGGTCACGGTGACGGTGATGCCGGAGCAGCTTGCCCACTCCTGCGGATCGAGCGCCATGGTCGCGGCCGGCGCCGTCACCTGGACGTCGTAGACCCCGGCTTCGGCCTTGGCCGCGGCGACCAGCTCCGCGATCACCACATGGCCGCCCAGCTCGGAGGCATAGGCGTCGGCGATCGCCTGGAGGGCGGCGGTCACGCGGGCGATCGCGGACGGCTGGTCGGTACCGGCGGTCACCTGGATCTCGGCCGCGATCGCATAGGTGACCTCGACGGGATCGAGCACCTGGACGCTGTCGCCGTGCGGGCGCTTGTCCTCGCCGTCGATCGAGGCGAGGACCAGGGTCTTGATCTCGGTGCTGGGCAGGCCGGTCCTGGTGAGGGGATAGACGTCGATGTCGCCCGGTTGCGGCGACAGGACCGCGACAGACACGACGTCCTGGTGGGCCTTGCGGGCGAGCGCGATGTAGGCCTTGCGGGGACCGGCGACGCTGAACTCGTTGGGGGCCAGCTTGATGCGCTCGCGGAGCTGATCGTCCGGCTCGATGTCGGCGCCGCCGGCCGTCTCGGTGATGTTCGTCGCGGCCGATACCAGCGGCACCGGGTCGACGATCCGGGTGAGCGTGGCCGGCGCGTAGCCGTTGCCGCCCACACCGGCGACGACGGCCGCGACCTCCACGTCCACCGACGTCGCGCCGATGGCGATCGACGCTTCGGCCGTGGTCGCGAAGGTCGCCTTGCCGTCCGACGTCGCGACACGGGTGCCGGCCGGGATGACGATCGCGACGGCCGCCGCTTGCGGTGTGGTGAAGGTGACGGTGGAGCGGGCGGGCTGCACCGGCAGGCGGGTGACGCCGACGAGCTGGCCCAGATGGTCGAGTGCCGGGAAGGTCGCGAACGCGACCAGGTTCTGCTTGCCGGCTTCCTGGACACCGATCCGGGTGAGGGTTTCGCGGTAGCCGATCTGGTTCAGCAGCAGCCGCTCGATCTGCGCCGGCTGCAGGGTGCGCCCGGTGGCGGCCTCGTACTCGGCGATCGCGGCGGCCGTGATCGCGGCCGGGTCGCGGTCGATGAAATGGGGTTCAGGCAGAGCCAAGGTCCACCTCCGTGGCCCGCACTTCCTCGCGACCCTTCAGGCGCCAGTCGACCCGAATGCGGAGGTTGGCCGGATCCTCGGCCGGCAGGCGCACGACCCGCACGACGTCGATCCGCGGCTCCCACAGGGAGACCGCGTCGATCGCCTCGCGAACCACGAGCGGGAAGGCCTCGGCGGTCGGCTTGTCCAGGTGGCGCCACACGTCGGAGCCGAAGGTCGGGCGATGCGGGTCCGTCCCCTTCGGCGTGGCCAGGATCGTCGCGATGCACTGATGGATGTCGTCCAGGCCCTGCACCACCTCGCCCGGCGCGCCGAGCTTCGGCTGCCAGTCGACGGCGTTGATGTCGGCAAGGGTGGTGGTCGCGCTCATGGCGGGCACATTGCCTGCGCGCTCTCACGCGCGGCAGGCTGACACCTGTCAGGGGGCTACTCTTCGTCGATGAGGAAGAAGCTGCGCCCGGTTGTCGTATGACCACACGACGCCGCATGACCTTGCCGACAGACGGGGATGGCGTCAATCGTCATCCAGTCCGAGCCCTCGGCCATGACCGGCGGGGCGGCGTGGATCCCGCCGGGCGCATGCGGGGTGACCGGATCGCCCAGGACCACCAAAAGCTCGCCGTCGACGATGAACCAGTCCTGGCCCCCGGCGAGCTGGGCGGCACCCGCACTGTCGAGGGCCTTCACCGCGATCCCGAACCCGCTCACCCCTTCACCCCTCGGAACTGCGGCGCGGTCAGAACCACCTCCGCATCGGTCATGACGATGGAGCTGCGCCCGATCCGGATCTCGATGCGCCCGGTATCGGGAACGTCGAGCTGCCAGACGTGGTTCTTGCGGTCGTAGACCTCGATCGCCCCGTCGTGATGGACGGTGCGCCGCACGTCGGGATCGCTCTCCGGCGGCGGGTCGGCCTCGGAGTAAACCGCCCCCAGGATCACGCCCGCCTCTTCGCGTTCGTCCATCAGGCATGCGACGTGCTCGCCGATATCGGGCATCCAGTAGGAGCGGTCCTTGAGCGTCTTGTTCTGCAGCACCTGGAGCCACCAGCTCACCACCCCGTCATGGTCGGGGAACTGAACGCGCGCGGTGCAGCGGGTGGGGTCGATC
The DNA here is from genome assembly GCA_040223655.1 of Thalassobaculaceae bacterium. Taxonomy (GTDB): domain Bacteria; phylum Pseudomonadota; class Alphaproteobacteria; order Thalassobaculales; family Thalassobaculaceae; genus Thalassobaculum. The sequence continues at coordinate 44,690 of JAVKFT010000019.1, forward strand.
TGGACGATGGAGCCGTAGCGGATCATGGGGCGATGCCCCGGATGGCGATCGACGTCGTATAGCCCCTGGAGCGCTCGATCGTGTGGGTGGACCGCGCGATCGCCCATTTGCCGTCGAAGCGTCCGCACCCGGTCAGCGTGAGGTTCGCACCGCCGACCAGGCGCGGCTCGCCGATCATGTCGATGGTGCCCTTGGCTTCGGATCGGTTGGCTTGGGAGAGGGCGGCCTGCGCCTTGGCCTCGGCCTGGGCGGGGTTCTCCGCGCGCACGGTCAGCTTCAGGGTGTCGCCCGTCGCCGGCGCCGCCGCGGCGATCTCATGGGCCAGCAGCTCGCGGGTTGTCGGGTTGTGATAGCGCAGCTCGGCCCTGCCGTAGACTTGGCGCGTCTTGTCCCGGATCGAGATCCGCGTCAGATCGGTTCGATCGAGCGTGACCTGAGCCTCCGCGACCTCGAGATCTGCGATGCGGTGGAAGATGAGTCGGCTGCCGCGGACGGAAAAGACGTGCCCATAGTCGTCGGCCACCTTCTTCAGGAACGCCAGATCCCGTTCCTTCAGTTGGGTGATCCGCTCGATGCGAATGTCGTCGATCGTGCCGGTGACCTGGAGTCCGTGGCGCCCGGCTACGGTCTCCGCGACCTGGCGCAGTGTCTGCCCCTCATAGGCGACGGTGTTCTCGGTGCGTAATGCCGGGGTGATGCCGGCGGCCAGGCCCTTCAGCTTTAAGATGTCGGGCGGGCTCGTCCACTCCACATCGTCCAGCTCGAAGTCGCCGCAGGGCATCAGCGGTTGCCCGTCATAACCGAGATAGAGCGTGATCCGGTCGCCCTTGGTCGGATACCAGCCGTTGATCCAGCGGTGATCCCGGTCCTCGATCTCGACGCTGATCTCGTCGCTCTCGCCATGGGCATGGTCGGTATAGGTGACCCGAACGACGAACGGGGCGATGTCGGCCGAGATGTCCACGCCCTCGTAAACGAGCACCCACACCGGCTTTAACGGACGTTCAGCCATGGCTCACCTCTTCGGCTCATCTCTTCCAGGGCGGCAGGCCGGCCTCGGTCACCGCGACGTCCTCGATGACGGGGATGCGGATCTTCAGGCCGCTCGGCAGCGCGGCGGCGATCGCCACCTCGGGATTGGCGACGATGATCCGCTCGTAGTCGTGGGGGTCGCCGTAGTAGCGCCAGGCGAGCAGATCCCAGCGATCGCCGTCCGTGGTGATGTGCTCGATGTACTGCCCGGTCACGGCCGCCTCGCGATCTGGCGCGGGGTCACGCCCGCCGGCTCCGTGACCTGGACGAGGCCGGCCGGCGGCGGCAGGGTGCGCGACGCCGAGTTGGCGCCGCTCGCCCGGCCTTCGTTGCGGGTCGGATCCACGGCGGGCTGGACGCCCGCCGGGGTGTGCCACTCCTGCAGCTCCAGGCGGGCGGTCAGCTTGACCAGGTTGCCCGCGCCGTCGGTCTGCCGGACGGTCTCCGAGACCTTGGTGAGGACGTAGCGACCGCGATAGGTGCCGTTCTGGTAGACCAGCGGCAGCGCTTCCTGCCGGTCGGAGGCGGTGCGCAGCCGCACGATCTCCAGCTCCGGATCGCAGAAATCGACGTGGAACATCACCTCGAGCGCGATCGTCTCCAGCTCGGTGCCGATCGCCTGCAGCAGAGGCTTGCCGTCGATCCGGTCATGGCGGGCGAAGGATTGGGCGCGCTCCGAGCTGGTCGCGCTGACGTAGGCCGGCAGATGAAAACGGATGTCGCCGAGCTGCGCGTACATCTCAGTACCTCGTGCGGCCGGCCCGATCGACGGCGTCTTCAACCAGGCGCGCCAGGTCGGGACCGAGATCGCGCAGGGCCTGCCGGATGTCCTCGGCCGAGGACGCGCCGCCTCCGGTGATCGTGACGGTGGGGTTGAAGTTCACGGTCACCGTGACACCACCCGCTCCGGACGGGCGCCGCACGTCGCTTGCCGAGCTGGAGCTGGCGGCCGGCAGGTCCACCACCTGCGGCCCGCGCGCCGCGGCCGATGCCTCCACGGCCGGCATGGTGGCCGAAGCGGCGACACCGGCGGCGAGGGCAGCGGCACGGGCAAAGGCGCCCTTCTGGTTGCCGGAGATGCCCTGGGACAGACCGGCGACCAGGTCGCCGCCGAAGCCGGCGAAGACCTTGCTGGGGGACTGGATGCCGAGCAGCGACTTGAACCTGTTCTTGATGCCGCTGGCCATGTCGGCGACGGGGGCCATGAGGTCGCCCATCGCGCCCTTGAACCCGTCCGCCAGGCCGCGGACGATCGCGATCCCATAGGCGCCCCATTCGGTGGCGGCGAGCAGATCGACGGCGGCCGACAGGCCCTGCTGCAGGATCCCCACCGGCGAGAACCGCCAGAAGACCCCGAGCAGCTCGCCGATCGCGCCGAGCGTGTCCGTTCCGAGCCGCCCCCACCAACCCGAGAGCCAGGCCGAAAAGCCGGTGAAGGCCGACGTGACCCCCTCCCACAGGCGTGAGAAGAAGCCGGCGATCGGTTGCCAGTAGTAGAGGATCAGGCCGGCGGCGACCGCGATGCCGGCCACGATCAGGCCGATCGGGTTGGCGAGCATCGTGACGGTCAGCATGCGGAAGCCCGCGATCGCCGCGCGGATCCCGGTCAGCAGCGTGCCGCCGAGCATCAGGCCCATGCGTGCCACGCTGGCGACCATCGCCCGCGCGGCCGTGCCGGCGGTGAACAGGATGGTGGCGCCGAACTGAGCGACCGCCGCGCTCGCGGTGACTACCTTGGGCAGCAGCCAGGCCGTCGCCGCACCGATCGCGCCAAAGGTGGACATGGCGGCACCCGTCACGGTGATGATGGAGCCCACCACCGTGATGATCGGTGCAACGACGGCGAGCACCGCCGTCGCGATGCCGGCGATGATCAGGCCGGTCTCCACCAGGCCCGGATTGGCGTCGGCGAACTTGCCGACCGCGTCGACGATCGCGATCACCTTGGGCAGCAGGTTGTTCAGCGTCGGCATCAGCGCGGTGCCGAGGGTGGTGTAGAGGGCCTGGACGTTGTTCTGCAGCCGCTTGAAGCCGCCGCTGCCGCTCTCCTCTATGCGCTTCTGCGCGGCTTCCACCGTGCCCGTCGCCCCGGCAACATCGAGCATGGTCTCGGACAGCTCCTGCGACTGCCCGACGAGAAGCGACAGGGCGCGCAGGCCCTCGTCGCCGAACGCCGACTGGAACTTCTCCTGCACCCGCGGCGACAGGTCGGCGATTGAGCCGTACCTCGCCTCGATGTTGGCCAGCGTGGCGATGAAGTCGACACCGCCATCCGCCGTGCGCCCGACCTCGAAGCCCAGCTCCCGCGACGCCTTGCCGAGGTTGCGCATGGTCGCCGCCCAGGCGGTGCCGGCCATCGAGCCTTGAAGCCCGGCGTTGTTCAGCGCGCCCATGACCACCGAGATCTCGCTGAGGCCGGAGCCATACTGGAGTGCGACTGGTATGGCGTACTTCATCCCTTCGGTGAGCTGGTTCAGGTTGGCGAACTGGAAGGTCTGCTGGGTCTTTGCCAGCGTGTCGCCGATCCGGGCGAACTCGGAGCGCGCGTCCTTCGTCTTGTCGGCCATGTTGTTGTAGACGACGGCCATCAGGTTGGCCGCCTCAGTGCTGTCGCCCATGGTGGCGGTGGCCACGCCCATGGCCGTGCGGGTGGCCTCGACGGCGGCGGTCTCATCCAGGCCGGCCGAGATCATCATGTAGGTCGTGCGGATGAAGTCCTCGGCGCTGTCCTGGTGCGCCTTGCTCCAGGCCAGGGCTTCATGTCGGACCCGGCCGAGCGCGTCCTCCACCGTGCCGGACATCGGCTGGATGACGGTACCGACCATGGCGAGCGCGTCTTCGACATTCTGCGCGGGGCGCAGGATGGAGTTGAGCCCTCGGGCCATGACACCGGAGGCATATTGGGTCAGCGCGCCGGTGGCGGTGATGCGCTGGCCGATCATCTGCATGTTCTGTCCGCGGTCGACCAGCTGATCGAAGTTGGACATCGACCGGGCGACGTTCTTCATCGGGCCGCTGAAGTGGTCGACCGCGGTGAGGATCACTGCGAAGTTGAAGAAATCGTTCATCCGGCTTACCTATTGGGGATGCTGTCGGTGTTCTTCATTTTCTTCGGTATTGGCGCTGTTATCGCTTTGGCGGTGTTTCTGCCGCGCGCCCTGATCGCGACCCTGGCCGGCCTGCGCCACGCGGTGCGGGAGATCGCGGCCGCCGTCGCCGAGGGTACGCGCCGCGGGCGGAAGGCCGGCGAGAGCAACGGTGGCCGGGTCGATGCCGCCATGCGCCGCTTCGAAGCCCGGCTTGCCAGGACTATCGGCGCTCGCCCGCCTCGTTGACCTCCCGGTCGATCTCGACCACCTGGTTGATCCACTGAACGATATCCGCCGCCGGCATGCCGTCGACTTCCGACGCCGACCAGCGCATCCGCATCGCTAGGGCAGCGATGGCGTGGAAGCCGGGAACTTTCCCTGGGTGACGTCCTGCAGCTTGCCGATCAGCTCGTTGGTGTCGGCGAGGCTGAAGTCGTCCAGGTTGTCCGGCAGGATCTCCGCGCCGTCGATCAGCGTGGTCTGCGCGACCAGACAGAAATTGAGCCAGGTCTGGTCGGTCGGGTGCGCGGTGGCCATCCGACCGGCGAGGCGCATGTCCTTGCCCTTGGGGTGCTTCAGCATGGACGCCGTCTTGCCGCTGGGCAGCTTGAAGTCCACGCGCTCGCGGCCGTCGCCGGCCGGCTTGTCGATCTTGGATGCGGTCATCGGTCAGCTCCTCAGAAACCGAGATTGGCGCGGCGCTCGGCGAGCACGTCGGTGCCGTTGATCTTCAGGATGTTCGCCAGCGCGTCGAACTCGATCAGCTGAGTGCCGTTCATTTCCGCCATGTAGTAGCTGACGGCCAGCTCGCTCTCCGGCATGACGGCGTCGCCGCCCTTGAACGTCATGCTGGGGAACTCGCGGAACGTGCCGGTGATCAGCGCCATGAACCCGACCTCCGCGGTGCGCCCCTGGGGGCCGTGCTCTGCGACCGAGGCGCGGACCTGCAGCTGGACCGAGCGCAGCGGGTTGATCTTCGCCAGCACGTCCGCGAACAGCGACTGCCACTTGATCTTGGCCGCCATCGCCTCGACCTCGTCGGCCGTCTCGAAGGAGCCGACCAGGCCGAGCGGCTTGTTCTCGCCCATGGTGAAGGCGACCTTCGGCAGCTCGACGCTCTCGGCGCGGCCGAGGAGCGAGTTGCCGTCCATGTAGACCGCGGCGTTGGTGACGCGGTTGACCTTGATGTCCGCCATAGTTCAGGCCTCCTAAGCCGCCGCCCCGGCGCCGATCTGGTTCAGCAGCGAGATGTCGATGAAGCTCTCGAAGCTGATCCGTTCGGCCGGGGTGGGCGGCATGAACGTGATGTCGAAGGTGACGTGACCCAGCGCCAGCTCGGTTGCCGGGTTCTTCGCCGGGTCGTAGGTGCAGGAGCCGTCGATCAGGGCACCGCGCTGGATCAGGGTGCGGATGAAGCTGTTCACCGACGCGCGGATGTCCTGGACCAGCGCGTCGTTCAGCGGCCGGTCGAGGAACTGGAGCATTGAGTATTCGACGCTCTCGTGGAGCACGTCGGCGGTGCGGCGCACGTTGATGAAGTTCTTCGGGTGGGTGACCGTGGGCCAGGCGGCCGAGCGGTTGCCCCAGGTGCGCAGGCCGGTGCCGAAAGCGTTGAACACCGTGATGATGCCGACCTCGTTCAGCAGGTTGGCCTCAGAGGTCGGATCGTTGATGCCGGCGGTGATCCGGACCTCGGTGCCGGTGATGCCCTTGAACTCGGTGTTGGACGGCGACCACCAGTAGCCGCGCTCGATGTCCTTGGCGCACATGACGCCCGCCAGGCGCGGGGACATGGGCTCCAGGACTTCCGTCTCGGTCGCCAGGTCGTAGCGCTTGAGGTGCGGGAAGCAGAGACCGACGCGCTCGGAGCTGGTGTTGAAGTTGATGGCGCCCTCGGCCCCCCGGCCGGTGATGGCCTCGCTGACGGTCGTGCCGATCGGCGCGTCGATCAGCGCGATCGCGCGGACCTTGTCCGCCATGGCGGACAGCTCCGTCGCCACCGCGGCCGCCGTCGAGAAGCCGGGTGCGATGAGGATCTTCGGATGGAAGCCGAAGAGGCTGTAGCAGTCGAGCAGGGCCTGCAGGCCGGTGCGCTCGCCGCCGGCACTCACCGCGCCGATGATGTCGGCCGAGCTGACCAGGCTGGGGTCGGCGTGGTCGTAGGCGATCGACAGGGTGGCCCCGGCGGCGATCGCGCCTCCGTCCAGCCGGGTGACCACGCCCTCGATCGCGTCGAGGCTGTAGTCGGTGTCGAGCAGATAGGTGGTGTCCCCCGCCTGGTTCTGGACGACCACGGCGCTGAGCCCGTCATGGGGGAGCGTGACCGTGTCGTCGGCGGCCAGCACATGGTCGGCGGCGGCGACGGACGTCTTATGCACGGTCGGGTCGAAGACGTTGACCATCACCACCAGGCCGGAGCCATGGTCGTGGATCGCGTCGAGGGCGGCCGGGCCGGTATAGCCGGCGCGCTGGGCGCCGGCATAGCGGGCGGCATCGACATCGGAGGTGATCAGCACCGGCTCGTTGATCCTGGCGTCGGCCGCGGCGATCGCGAAGATCGGTGCGGTGCAGATCAGGCCGACCACGGCGGTCTTGACCTGGCGGATGGGGCGCGGGCCGCGATCGATCTCGATCGTCTCCACGCCATGCAGGAAGTTGGCGGCCATCGGGCTCTACTCCTTCGCCTTGGACTTGGTGGACTTCGCCGGCTGGACCTTCTCGGCGACCAGGTGGCCGCGGGCGATCAGACGGGCGATGTAGGCGTTGCCGGTCGGCAGGCCCTCATAGACCTTGCCGGGGAACCAGTTGATCTCGCGGTCGCCCTCCAGCGTCACGCTGGAGATCGGCCCGGAATAGCGGTGCTTGGTCATTGCGCCTCGCTCTCGGTGACGTTGGTTTCGCCGTCGTCGTCGACGGTGGTGACACGTGTCAGCAGCGGCAGGTCTTCGCCGTCTGGATCGGCGACGACGATGACTTCGTGCTCGAAGGTCGACACGTAGGTCCACACGCCGCCGTCCTGACCGGAGAAGGTTTCGCCGGCCGGGATCATCGGGCCGGCCGCCTCGGGGCAGGTCCAGCCATGCAGCAGGCGGCGCACACCGTCGAGGTAGAGGTAGGCGCCCGTGTGGGTGCGCAGGTCGCTGGCGACGATATGAACGTCCCAGGTCTCCACTCGAACCTGGCCGAGCAGATCCGCCGTGCCGCGGTCCTTCGGCCGCGATCCCCGGAACGACACGAACAGCTCCGCGTCGCGCCCGGACTTCCGGTAGCGGTCGGGGCTGCTGGGGAAGGGCTTGCAGTCGGCGCTCTGCACCCTGCGGTGCAGGCGCCCGACGATTGCGTCCTCGCGATCTTCGATCATCCGACCACCTCCTCAAGCTTCGCGTTCAACACGTCGCCGATCGCCATGCGGTCCTCGTCGGAGATCCCGAGATAGGGCCGCGCCGGGATCTCCACCTTCAGGCCCCGCCCGGCCTTGCCGCCGAGCTGATGGACGCGGGCCTGGGCCTTGTTCGACCCGACAGCGACCTCCAGGCGCGTGGCTTTCGAGGTGATCGACTGCACCAGGTGGCCCCGGTCGCGCAGGATCCTCGCGTCGTCGCCGCGCCGCGCGCGGGTGGACGCGGCCAGGCGCGGCCAGGGGGTGCCGTCAGGGCCTTCCTCGTCCTCGAACCGCTGCTGGGCCGAGGCTTCGAGCACCCCGCCCATCTCTTCCATGACCGGCTGCAGGGTCGGCACGACGCGGAGCATGCGCTCCAGCGCGGCGCCGAACCCGTCGTCGTCGACCCGGATGCTGGTGCTGACGCCAGGACGCGCGGTCATCAGAAACCCACCAGGTTGTCGCGGCCGAAGCGCTTCGTGGGACCGGCGAGCTTGAGGCCGCCATGCTCGGTGGCGGGCGCCTGGTCCTCGGCGAGGCCGAGCGAGATCCGGCCCAGCGACACGTCGCGCAGGTAGGCGATCGCATCGTCGTAGCGCTTGCGGACGTCCTCGATGTCGCCGGTCGGGCGCGCGGCGAGGAGCTGATAGAAGGCGATGTTGCAGGCGTGCAGCTGGAGCTGCGCCGGCACGGCCGTGAGCGGCAGCGAATAGCGCGCCTGCAGGAAGCCGTCGATCAGGTTGGAGGCGTCCGACAGGGCCAGGTCGAGCTTGGCGGTGTCGGGCGTATCGCCGCTGTCGGTCGTCACCTCGGCGAGCGTGCGCTCTCCGAAGCGGTCGATCATGTCCTGGGCGGCGGCGTAGGCCATGGGGGCGTGTCCTTGGGTGGTGCGGGGTCTCTCGTGGGCGGCGGGGTCGGCTTCTGCCGGTGGCCCCGCCGCCGCTGTCGTCGCGGCCCGATCGGTTCTGTCGGGCTATCGCTCGCGGGTTATTCGCTCAGCTCTTGGCGCCGGCCTTCGTGGTCGGGGCCTTCTTGCCGTCCTCGGCGCCAGACTTCAGCGCCTCGATCCGGGCTTTCAGCTCGGCGTCGGGAATGCCGTCCTTGGGAAGCTCGAAGCCTTCCGGCAGGCCCCCCTCGGTCTCGATGACGTCGAGCTTTGGCTCGCCCCTCAGCAGGTCGAGCTGTTTCTCGGTGAACCGATCGGCCGGATAGATCATCGGCGTGTCGGGGTGGGCGATGCCGGCCCGGCGGAAGCCGGGCTTCTTCGACAGGATGCGCAGGATGTTCATCGTCACTCCTCCGATCAGGCGAGCCAGGGAACGACGACGACGTCCGCCGTGCCGCGCCACTCGTTGGTTTCGCCGTTGGCCTTCGTCTCGTTCTCGATGAGCTTGCGGGCCGGGCCTTCGTTGGAGGGACCGACGATCAGCTTCTTGCCCATGACGGCGAGCGGTCGGCCGAAATCGCCCTTCTGGCCGGTCAGGGCCAGGCGGGCGGCTTCATAGTTCGCGGCATCGAGCGTCTGCTTGGAGCCGTAGGCGAGCTGCCACAGACCGAAGCCGACCTGCCGCCGGGCATCGACGCCGTAGAGGAAGGTCTTCTTGTGGAAGACGTTGTCGTCGGTGAGCGCGTCCTTGGAGACGAACTCGTTCTCCTTGCGGTTCTGCAGGATCACCGGCTTGATCGCGCGGCTGTCGTCGATCAGGAACCACGGCGCCCCGCTGCCGCCGCCGGTGTTGGACACGCTGGTCGGGTTTCCCTGTGCGTCGAGGACCGGGTGGTCGGTGTCGAAGAAGTACTGGCCGTCGTAGCAGGGCGTGGTGAAGCCGGCCTTGAGCAGGCCCCACACCAGCTCGTCCTTATGCGCTTCCGCCGCCCGGCCCATCTCGCTGAACATCGGGCTGTAGATGCCGAGCCTGTCGTCCGCGATGTCGTTGCGGTCGACGCCCACGGTCAGCTCGAAGTCCTCGTTGACGATCGAGTAGTCGTGCGCCTGCAGGCCGTGGATCACGCGGTCGCCGACCCACTTCCGCATGCCGGGGATCTGACCGAGCCAGCCATAGGTCTCCGAGCTGGACGACGACGGCACGCTCATGGCGACGACGGCGTGCTGGCTCTCGGCCTGGGCGAGGCCGCCCTGGAAGGTGGCCTTGAAGCCGACCTGGATGGTGCGGAGGTTCTGTGCGTTGATGAGCATGGGTGCTGTCTCCTCTAGCCGACCGTGACCCACACGCCCTGGTCGTCGACGTCGAAGACCGTGCCGGCGGCCGAGCGGGTGCCGGTGCCGTCAGTCTTCGCGACGGTCTGATCGTCGACGACGTAGCAGGTGGAGCCGATATCGGCGGCGGCGATGGCGTCGCCGCCGGCCGAGTTGTTGAAGCGGAAGGTGCCCGAGCGGACCTTGACCTGCTTGTCGCCAGCCGCGCCGGCGCTGTTGTCGACGGGCTCCTCGGCACGGCCGACCGCGACCAGGCCGGTGGCGGTCGAGCCGGGTGCCGCGTTGCCCGCGTTCAGGACGACGAGCGCACCGATGAAGATCCTGGTGCTCGCGGCGACATCGAAGACGCGGATGCTCCCCTCGCGCTCGGGGGTGTTCCGGTCGGCGGCCAGGGCTGGCATCAGGCGGTCTCCTTCTCTTCAGCGAGGGTCTTGGCGTAGGCCTCGGGGTCGAGGTTCAGCTGGGCGCAGACCTGCAGCTCCTCGCCGGTGAGGCCGTGCTTGCCGGTGACGGCGGAGGCGAGCTGCACCGCCGTGGTGCCGCCCTTCGGGATCAGAACGGGTGCCGCGGCCACGAACGCCTCGAAGCCCGCCGCGTCCTGGTTGGCGTACTGGATCGCCCAATCCTTCTGGGCGGGCGTGATCTTGCCGGCGGCGATCGCGGCATCGACCGTCGCGGTCGTGCGGTCGCCCATGAGTGTGTTCACCTGCTTCTGCAGATCCGTGACCATGGACGCGGGCATGAACTTCGACGGATCGGGGTTGCCCGCCGCCTTCTCGACCGAGGCGACGATCGTCGCCAGATCGGCATCGGCTACCGCGCCGGCCGCGGCGGCGACCTTGACCAGGCCGTCGCCGGTCTCCTTCAGGCGGGCCGCCGCCAGGGTGACGACCTTGGCGCCATCCTTGGCATCGTCGCCGCTCACCTTGAGCTGGGCGGCCATCGGCTCGATCGCCGCGGCGATCGCAACCGAGGAGGCCTTCAGATCCGTGGCGGCGTTGACGACCGCCTCGGCATCGGCGTCGTCCCCCAGACCGAGGGCGGCCTGAAGGGACTTCAGCAGTTCATCCATGCTGGTGTCTCCGTTGGGGGTGGAGCGGTTGATCGAAGTGATCGGGAGGTTGGGCGTGTTGGTGAGCGCGGCCCGCAGGAGCCGGGCGACCTTTCCGGTCCTCTTGTCCGCGGTGAACACGGGGCTGATGTAGCGGTACTCCCGAGCGGCGATCATCTCGGTCGCCTTCGGGGTCCACTGCACATGCGCCCAGATGCCGTCGTCGCGGATGTCGAACTCCCGCACCCACCCGGCCGCCGGGGCGACGCCGCCCACCTTGGGCACGGCCGCGTAGTCGGTCTGGTGGTCGTAGTCGATCACCATGTCGAGACCCGGATCCCGGCTTGCCGCCAGCAGGGCCTTGGCATCGTCGATCGAGAACGGACCCCGGCCGTCCCGCCCCTGGAAGGTGCCCGCGGGCAGAAGGTGGACCCACTCGGGGGCGCTCCCCTGGTCCGCCTGCAGCTGCCGCATGAGGTGGGCGATCACTGTCATCGATCTCTATTCCACATTGCGTTGCCGGCCTTGATTGCCGGCGCGATATGGGTGACCGTGATCTGGATCGGTGAAGAGCGGCAGGCTGACAGGTGTCAGGGGGTCGCCGAAGCCAAGGCCGTCAGGCCCAGGACGACGCGATATCGCCGCCGATCGACACCGAGCTTCCCGCCCCTCGATCGGCATGCCGTTTCCCGGCGCATTTAACGATTAAAGCCGCGTTAAAAAATCTGGCTGCCCCGATGGGGCCACCGGGCCATGAAGCCCGTCTACGGGCCTCTGAGGGCGAAAGAGAGGGGTGGCGATATCGGCCCCTCGATCGGGGCCTGGAGCGGTCAGCTGGACGTCACCCGCTGGACGACCAGGCGGCCGTCGCGATTGCGCTCGATATCGACGTCGACCGTGCGGCCATCCGCCTCCAGTCGGATCTTGCGGCGGCGCCCGGCGCCGGCCACACGTCCGTCCGCGATCGCCCGGTTGACCAGGCGCCAGGTGTGCGGATCGGCGAGCGATTTGCCCGCCCGGAGCGAGGCGATCGTGTCGGCCGACACGGTGACGGTCTGCGCGGCCACCTTCATCGAGCGCATGAGCTGCTCCGGCGCGACGCCGACCGCATGGGTTCCCTGGATCTTGCCTGCATGGAAGCGCTCGAAGTGCTCCGAGGCGGTGAGCTGGTCGATCATCGGACCCGCCACGTCGGCGGGCGCGCGGTCCAGCTTCTCGACCATCAGGTCGCCGATCGCGGCCTGACCCGCCTTGCCGACGTTGTAGCCGAAGCCGGGGTCGATCCCGAGCGGCGTCTCGATCACCTGGCCGGTGGTGCGGTTGCGCACCTTGCGGGTCTTCACCTTGGGGTCGGCCGAGACCTTCAGGCCTCGGCGGTCGAGGTCGGCCTGGGAGAGCTGCTGGACGTAGCACCGGCAACCCCAGCCGTTCATCGGGTAGTGGGTGTCCCACCAGGGATGGTCGGCCGGCAGGACCGTGCCGTGCCAGGCGGCGTGCTGCTCGCGGCGCCGGCTGTCGTCGATCGTCACATAGCGCAGGAACGGCCGGGCCTTCTTGATGCGCTGGACCCGGTCCCATTTTCCGGCATGCATCGACTGGTGCAGGTTGGTGTCGAAGATCGTGCGCAGCCGTGCGGGCGAGCCGAGCTGCGCGGTTGTGATCTCGCCGGTGCGGGGATCCACCACCTCGCCTTTGCCCCACCATCCCTTGCGCCGGAGCACCGGCTCCAGCTCCTTGCGGAACTGCTGGAGCGTGCTGCCGTTCCTGATCGCGTCGGAGAGGGCGGCCGAGATGTCGGTCAGGACATCCAGGCTCGCGACCTTGGCGACGGTGAAGGCACGGGCGTGCTCGCCCTCCCACACGTCGCGCCAGTCGAAGGAGATGGCGAAGCCGCGGCGGCGGAAGTAGTCGATCGCCTCCTCGGGATCGACGGGATGGAGATCAATCGTCGCCATCGAGCGCGCCCACCGAGGCGGCGATCCGCGCGGAGAAGCCGGCGCGGGCCAGCACGTCGCGCAGATTGGTGTCGTCCATGTCGCTCATGCGCTTCACCAGGGCGGCCTTGACCTGGTCGAGACTGTCGGCCGCCTCGATCTCTTCGAGGAGTGGGGCGAGGAGCGGTTCGATCAGCGGTTCCCACTCTTCAAGCGCCGTCTCGCTGAGGCCGTCGATCGCCGCATCCGCCTCGGCCGCTTCCTGGGACGCGCGGATGGTGGCGGTTTCGATCTCGGTCGGGGGCGGGCTTGAGGGTGTGGGCGCTGCGCTCTGCGGGGTCAGCAGCTCGTCGTCATCGCCCGGCAGGGGTGCCCCGAACTTTTCCCGCACCCAGCTTTGGCCGATCTTCAGCCCCCGGTCGATCAACGGGGTGATCCCCTCCGAGAACGCTTTGAGGTCGACGCTGTCCGGGATCTCCATGCGGATCCTCGGATAGGTCTTCTGCGGCCCGTAGTTGAGATCCACGATCGGGCGGATCAGGTCGCGGTTCAGGGTCGCCGCCGCCTGGCGGGCGTCGCTGCGCATAATGTCCTTGCGGACCTCGTCATGCACCTTGGCCGCGGCCATCGACCCGCCCTTCACCTCGGTGGTCAGGGTCTGCCCCAGCACCGCTTTGGAGACCTGGCGGTCCAGCCAGTCGGCGAAACGCTCGTACTGCTCGCTGCCGCTGCCGCCGCCGGCCTTGTTCTCGATGAACTCGATCATCATGGTCTTCGGCATGATCGCGGCGGCGTCGGTGCCGATCGAGCTGACGGCGCGCAGCAGGATCTCCTTGTCCTCCTCTGTGGCGCCGTTCTCGTATTTGCCGACCCGGATCGGCATGCCGTAGACCTCCAGGAAGGTCACCCAATCCTTCAGGTCGTAGTTCTTGAACAGGTAGGCCCAGGCGACAGACCGGGCGAGGCCGCCGCGGATCGGCAGCCCGGATTTCGCCTTGGCGAAATGCGTGATGAAACAGAACGGCTCCAGCGGCTGCGGGCCGCCCTCGGCGCGCAGCAGGACGCGCTGGCCGGTGTGACGGTCGAACTCGAACCACTCCGGCCGGCGCCACTCCAGGCGTGACGGAACCCACTGCCGCTCGCTGACGTCCCACAGGATCTCGGTCACCGAGTAGCCCTTGCCGATCGCGTCCAGGATGTCGATCAGCTCGTCCTCGATCTCGTCGCGGGTCAGCCAGTCGCGGATGAAGTCGGCGATCTCCTCTTCCCGCGCGCTGTCGCCGCCCGCTTCCACGGTGATGTCGAGCTGGGCGACGGCGCGTTTGCGGGTGCCGAGCACGGACATGTAGTGCCAGTCCTTCTCCTCCATCTCCTCGGCCAGCTCCATCAGCGGCGTCGGATCGCCGTTCTCGCTGGTGAGCAGCAGCCGGGCAAGGCGGCGGGGCGTGAGCCCTTGGGCGGGATGGCCGCCGATGATCGGGCGCACCCCGGAGACGGTCGGGCCGGCCTTCTCCTCGCGCAGGCGGGAGAGATCGACCGGATTGCCGAATTGATCGAGCAGTTGTGCCATCACCAGGCTCCTTGTCGGAACAGGCCGCCGCTGCGTCGATCGTCATCCGGATACGGCTCGCCGGTGCGGGATTTCGGGGCGGGCTTGTAGCCGTAGTGGACGACGTCGCGGGCGAGCGCGCAGAACAGATTGAAGATCGCCACAGCACTATCGGCGTGGCGCTTGCCGCCATCGGTTCCCTCGGTGCGGATATTCCGCGGCACCTTGGCGACACCGTTGATGTTCTGGATTTGGCGGAGATCGTCGCGCACATCCCGGTCGGCCGGGATCAGGATCGTCTTGTCCGTGAACGCCGCCTGGAACTTGGGCATGTGCTCGCGGAGATAGGCGTCGCTCGGCATCAGCTCGACGATCAGCTCGGGGCCGTACTTGATGCGGGCCTCCTGGGCGAGCGCCATGCCGTTGCCGTTTGCGTCCAGGATGCCGCCCTGGAACTTCGGCAGGTTGTCACCGAGCCAGAAGAGGATTTGGCGCTGTTGGGGGTAGGGACACTGGCGCAGCTCCAGGATCACCTTCACTTCGCGCAGGAGGTTTCGCGATGTCTGGCCGATGGCGATATCGGTGCGGTCCTGGCGCATGCCGAAGTCCTCGCCGATCGCGGTCCCGGTATCGTCGAGCAGCTCGTCGAGGACCGGGCGGACTTCGCGGTGCAGCCAGTCGTCGATCGCTGCCTCGCGGACCACATCGCTGAGATCGAGGAAGTTGGCCGATGGCGGCGACCAGCGGATGACTTTGAAATCCTGGAACGAGCAGGATTCGATCGCGGCGAGCGACAGGAGCTGGCCTTCGCCCTCGCGGGGGATGGCATCCAGCTCCTCCTTCATCGCGGCGATGTCGGTGCCGTAGCTGCGGCGGATCCGATCGTACCACTCGCGTTTGGCCTCGGCGGTCGGCTCGATCCCCCGGATCAGACAGACCCGCTCGAACAGGCCGTTGGCGACCGCGTCGTCGAAGGTGGCGTGGTGGATCTTGTAGTCGTACTTGCCGGCGCGGGTGTCCTTGATCAGCTCGTTGAACGGATTGGCCTGGCCGTTGTGGGTGGAGATGATCCGGATGGCACCACCCCAGATCAGCAGCGCGTTAACGGCCTTCAAAACCTCCTTCACCGCCGCGTGAAAGGCCGCCTCGTCGATGATCACCCGACCCTGCAGGCCCCGGATATTGGCGGGATTGGAGGACAGGGCCTCGATCTTGAAACCCGACGCGAAGCGGATGCGGTAGCTTGTGATCTGTTTGGATGTCCCGTCCTCCTGGACGTCGTCCCAGACATACACGCCGATCCGAAGCTTCTCGCGGGCGACGACCTCGGCGAAGCGGGCGCAGGTGGCGATGAACTCCAGGCCCTTGGACTTGGTGTCGCCGATATAGAACGTGTTGTCGCCGCCGGCACTGCGGGCGGTCATGGCGATCGTCGTGCTGTCCAGCGCCTCGGCATAGGTGAAGCCCGTGCGCCGTCCCTTCTCGGCGAGCTTCAGCGGGCTCTGGTCCGCGACCCAATCCCGCTGATGCGCCATGAGGATGCCCTCGGCGAGAGGATCGTGGCCGGCCGGCGGCAGGACGCTGCCGAGTTGATCGAGATCTTCCTCCAGGACGTCGCCGACATAGGCGCCGGCCGGCGTGTCTTTTGGCGGCGTGTCGCGGGGCGGCGCCTTGTCGGTCTCTTCGATCACGGTGCTGGTCATGCCGCGGTACGGACGCCGAGGATGTCGCGGCGGATCTGTGCCGCCTGGTCGGCCGTGAGGCCCTTCTCGCTGGAGGCCGCGGCTGTCTCGACGGCCTCGGCGAACGCGTCGACCTTGGTCACGAAAGCCTCAAGGCGTTTCAGCTCGCGGTCCTGGTCGAAGCGCGCGGCCTTGGACAGGCGCTCAATCGCGGCGGCGAGCTGTGCCGCATCCTTGGGCGTCAGCTCCACCTTGCCGTCGATCGGCGCCAGCAGCGTCGTCAGCAGGCCGTGCAGCAGCTCGATGTTCAAGCGGGTGTTGCGGTCTTCGCCGGACTCGCCGTGGCGGGCGATCACCGCTTCCGCGATGCCCCGCGAGCGTTTGATCTGCTCGGCGACCGCGTCGATCTCCTTGGTGTATTCCCCAAGCGCGCTTCGCCCCGGCAGCATCTCGGGATCGACGTCGTCCAGCTCGTGCAGCTTGGCCATGATCTCGTCGATCGTCCGCCCCTCGCGGGTGCGCAGGCGGTCGATCAGCTCGCGGATCTCCAAGGGGAGGCGGTCGATCTTGCTGGGCGTCGCCATGTCAGATCCCGATCGAGGGCTGCTTTACGCCGTCCACCTGGATGTGACCTTCGGCTGCCGAGACACCGCGCTTCGTGATCGACGCCACCATGATCTGGCCCTCGACCATCTCGGTCTTGACGCAGTCGGCCCCGGCGAGGAACCGCAGCTCGTCGCGGACCACGTCGCGGGTCACCCCGACCCGGTGCCCGAACTGTTTGAGGGCCGTCTCGATCACGCTCTCGTTGGCGTGGCCGCCGACGTCCTTGAGGAGGCGCAGGATCACCAGACGACGGTCGGCGGCGAGGAAGTCCTTGAACGGGCTCATGACTTCGCGTCCTTGCTCATCAGGTAGGCCGTCAGCCGGTCGATCGAGCTTTTGAGGCCCTCGATGTCGGTCTTGGTGTGCTCGGTGGAGGTGGAGATCTTCGCGACCTCGGTGGTCAACTCGGCGAACGCGGTGGCGGTGGGGAGGGTGTCCAGCCGGTTCTTCAGGCGGTCGACCTCGGTGCCGAGATGATCGACCTTCTCGTCGCGCGTCTTCAGCGCTTCAGCCAGTGCCGCTTCGGTGATCAGACCCCGGCGCAGCAACCACACGAGGTAGCCGCCCGCAGGAAGGAGGACGAGATTTGCGAGCTGAGCCCAGCGGAGGAGGTCGTCGAGCGTCATTCGGGTGTCCCTGATCGCGCGCGCGTTCAAGGGACAATGAAACGGGGGCGGGGAGTGCGGCAGGATGACAGGTGTCAGGGGGAGCTTTGCTTAGCGGCCGGGCTTTGATACTTCCAACGATCGACTGAGCTTAGGTCGGATGAGAGCACCGTCTACAAGATGACCAAAACATCGGTCTTGGTCGATGGAGAAAAGGGTGGGGAACGGCCATACGCAGTGTTGCGAGGTCCCTATAGATCCGCGGTCAATCGATCACAAGTTCTGAAGCATAACACCTATGTCACTAGGTTTGGTTGTGGCACACTTCGCCAAAACTTGATCTGGGGAGGATCGCAGGTTGGCCGGCAAAAAGTCACTCGCTGAAGTCGTAGCCAAGTACGGTGCCGACACCAAAGCCAAGCTGTCGAGCCCAACTGTCACGGGAGCACCGGAAGATCAACTGCGCAATCCCCTTGAGAATCTGTTCAAGGAACTGGCCGAGATCGCAGGGTATCCCCCGGCAGCGGTAAGCCTCGTGGGCGAGACCACGATTGCCTCGCTTTCGACCAGACCAGATTTCGCCGTCACCCTTGCGAATGCCCTGATCGGACACATCGAAGTCAAGGCGCCGGGCAAAGGCGCGGACCCTCGGAAATTCTCGGACAAGCACGACAAGACACAATGGTCGAAGCTCAAGTCGCTGCCGAACATCCTCTACACGGACGGCAACTCGTTCTCTCTCTGGCGTGATGGAGAGATCGCCGGGAAGGTCGTCCATCTGAACGGCGACGTTGAGACCAGCGGAAAGGGGCTCACGGCACCAGCTGAGCTCATGCCCTTGTTCTCGGACTTCCTGTCGTGGAACCCACAGCCCCCGAAAACTGCCAGGGAATTGGCGTCCATCTCCGCTCGCCTCTGCCGTCTGCTCCGTGATGAAGTTGAGGAAGAACTTGCTGAGGGAAGCGCATCGCTTCGAGCTTTGGCGACGGAATGGCGAGACCTCTTGTTCCCAGAGGCGACAGACAAGCAGTTCGCCGATGGCTACGCGCAGGCGGTTACGTTCGGCCTCCTGATGGCGAAGTCGCGAGACATAGACTTGTCGAGCGGTCTTGGTGCTGTCGCCTTGAAGCTGATCGATGAAAACTCGCTGATCGGCTCGGCCCTGCGCCTGCTTACCGACGATGCCGCAACGCAGAAGGCGCTTGAGACATCGCTGGACACGCTGGTTCGCGTCCTCGATGTGGTCCATTGGCCGACGCTCGCGAAGGGCAGTCCGGACGCTTGGTTATACTTCTACGAGGACTTCCTCGCCGTCTATGACAACACCCTCCGAAAAAGCACCGGCTCCTATTACACCCCGCCGGAAGTGGTCGAGACGATGATCCGGCTTGTGGACGAGGCTCTGCGTGACCCGGCGTTATTCGGGAGACCGATGGGGTTGGCCGACGACAACGTCCGCATCGCGGACCCAGCTGTGGGAACCGGCACGTATTTGCTTGGTGTGCTCCGCCGGATCGCGAAGACCGTTGAAGACGATAAGGGCGCGGGTGCCGTTCCAGGAGAGATTAACAACGCCATCAAACGGCTGATCGGCTTCGAGTTGCAGTTCGGTCCGTTCGCGGTCGCACAACTACGTCTGATCGCTGAAATCCTCGAACTGACCGGTGCAAAGGGCGGTGCTTTGCCTGTGCCTCGTCTGTTCATCACCGACACGCTTGGCGACCCGTACGAGGCGATTACGAAGTTCTCGTCGATGTTGGCGCCTATTGGTAAGTCGCGGGAGGACGCCAACAAGATCAAGCGGGAGGAGGAGATCACCGTCGTCATAGGCAACCCTCCCTACAAGGAGAAGGCCAAGGGGCGCGGCGGTTGGATCGAGGATGGTACAACGGGACGCGAAGCGCCGCTGGAGCGATGGATGCCTCCGTCTGCTTGGGGCGTGAGTACCCACGCAAAGCACCTGCGAAACCTCTACGTCTACTTTTGGCGCTGGGCTACTTGGAAGGTCTTTGGGTCTGGCTATACCGCCTCAACGAAGCATGAGGAAAATGATGGTGAAGCCGAAAAGAACTGGTCGGGCATCGTATGCTTCATCACGGTCGCTGGGTTCCTGAACGGCCCCGGCTTCCAAAAAATGCGGGACGACCTTCGACGGGAAAGCTCTCACATATGGGTGATCGATTGCTCGCCCGAGGGGCATCAGCCGGAGGTTGCGACACGCATTTTCCAAGGGGTGCAGCAACCCGTCTGCATCGTTCTTGCAGCCCGACCGACGGACAAGGACGAGACGAAGCCAGCCGAACTGCATTTCCGGTCTCTAGCTACTGGCAGTCGGGAGGCCAAGTTCGTTGAGTTGGCTAAGGTCGCCCTAACGGGAACCGGTTGGGCCGACGGCTTCGATGGCTGGCGCGATCCGTTCCTAGCCAAGACTGCGGGGGCCTGGGCCGCGTTCCCGACGCTGGACGATCTTTTCGTCTACAATGGGTCCGGCGTCATGTCAGGCAGGACTTGGGTGATCGCTCCTGATCAAGGGTCGTTGTCTGATCGATGGGATGCATTGATCAAGGAGACCGACCCGGCCAAGAAGGAGGTGTTGTTCCATCCCCACCAAGACGGGGATAGGACATTGGCCAAGCTGAGCAAGTCTGGCCTCGTAGGTCATGAGTTCAGGTCGGGCGCAGTGGCTGGGGACACCAAGTCAGTGGTCAAACCCTGTCGTTACTCATTCCGGTCTTTCGACCGCCAATGGCTGATCCCCGACAACCGACTAATCAATCGTGCGAACCCGACGCTATGGGCTTGGCATTCGACGAAGCAGGTCTATCTGACCTCGCCCGAGGACCGAACGCCTACCAACGGACCGACGGGAACGATTTGTGGAGACGTGCCCGATCTCCATCACTACCACGGCCGGGGTGGACGGGCTTTCCCACTCTGGCAGGACGCCTCTGCAACGATCCCGAATATAAAGTCGGCGATGATCGCACACTTGGGGGCGGCATATGGCAAGCCCGTGGGCGCGGAGGACGTGGTGGCCTACATCGCCGCTCTGGTCGCTCACCCGAATTTCACATCGCGCTTCGCCAACGATCTTCGCCAACCCGGCCTTCGGGTTCCAATCACTGCGGATGCTGCGCTGTTCGCTGAAGCGGCGGAACTTGGAAGGGAGATCATATGGGTCCAATGCTACGGTGAGCGCATGGCTGACCCGGCCAATGGTCGTCCTCACGGGGCGCCACGCCTGCCCGTTAGCGAGCGCCCAACAATCCCCAAGGGTGGAGAGTTGCCGGGCGCCTCAGACCCGCTGCCAGACGAGATGGCTTACGATGCGGCGAAGAAGCAGCTGCATATCGGGAAGGGCTACGTTGACAACGTAACGAAGGCGATGTGGGAGTACGAAGTCTCTGGCAAGAACGTCTTGCGGCAGTGGTTCAGCTATCGCCGTCGAGATCGGTCCAAGCCACAGATGGGTGACCGGCGTCCACCTTCACCCCTCGACAGCATCCAGCCGGATCACTGGCTACCGGAGTACACGGCGGACCTCATCAATCTGCTGAACGTGCTTGGCTGGCTGGTGAAGCTGGAGTCGAAGCAGAAAGACCTGCTCGACCGCATTCTCGCGGGCAAGCTCCTCGACCGCGACACCCTCGAAGCCGCCGGTGCTCTGACCGGCCCACCGAAGGCCAAGGGCTCGAAGAAGACCGCCGACAGCCGTCAGGCGAGCTTGATCTGAGAGGGAGGACGTGACGTGCTTTTCGGCATAGGAACAGCAGGGAACAACCTCCTGCCAGCGACGCTGAACCTGAGGAAAGTCCGGTGAGCCGATCAGAAGAGTACTCGCGATGTCCGGTCTGCAACTCGGAGATTGAGACGCCATCCTCTCGCGACTACGGAGACAAGAAGCGGTTTGAATGCGACCGGTGCGGTACCTTCGAAGTATCCGGAACCGCACTCTCGATGCTGCCAGCACGACTGAAAAACGACCCGAAGCGTCGGGCCCAGCTTAGCCATGGTATCCGCAAGGAGATCGCGACGAACCCAGGGTTCATGCTCACCAGCCGCAACCTCGATCAACTGCTCGGCACGCCATTGCCATCGATCCCAGAGCAGAAGCGCCTACTCTTGGAACTCATCGAGAAGGAGTTGGACGGAGACGAGTTGGGCACAATTCCGCTCCCATGGGATGAGAACCTCGTCGGCATACTCGGCACCTTGGATGAGCGGCGAGTGGAGCGCCTTGTCCAGATGGCGCTCGATGAAGGCCTGATCGAAAAGGACACCAAGGACGCTGATCTGATCGGGATTGGGGCCAAGGGCTGGGAACTACTCCGAGAGACACGAGACAGTGCCGCGAACAGCGGGAGCACCTTGCGTTTCGACTATGGCTCTCCGAGTGACCTGACGGTAACGGCAGCGGGACAACCGACAGCAGGCACCGCACCATCTTCTTCTGCCACAGATACCAGCAACCCTGGGGCCGCGAGGCGAGATCAGATCGGGCCAACCCCGGCTACGAACGGGGGACTTGAGCTAGAAGCACCCAACGATGTCGACCAATCCAGCCAGGTTGGCGCTGACAAACACTCGCCTGACGTCGAGCCGCAGACGGTGGAGCCTCCCAAGCTACACAACGAGAGAGTTGGGCCTCACTCCACCCCTGAAGATGTTGAGCGAATTGTGATCCGAACGGTCGACAGGATCTTGGTTCAGCAGCGGCTCACTGCAAGAGCAGCGGACCTTGTTGACTTGGCCGACATCTTATTGGTTCGGATCGATCAGGCTCTCGAAGCTGACCCGATCAGATCGGACAACAATCCGCCAGAGCTGGTCGAACAGGAAAACAACGAGGTCATCCAGCAACTGCGAGCTGACCTGGTTCGATTTCGGGATGAATTACGTTCGGCAATCACTGAACCAGTAGCCGCCACAGAGCCGGTGGTAACTCGGGGTGCCAAGCTCGCGGGAACGCTAAAGGCTTTCGCGGACCATCCGATAGTCCAACGACCAGCGCTTGGCATGGCTGCGGTTGGTGTGTCAGCCCTTGCGGCATTAGTTGGTGTCCCGGTCGACCCAATGATCACCATGGGATTGTTCGTCGCGGGTCCCGAAGGGGCTCGTGCGGCTGGAGACGCCGTCAGCTCCGTCATGACCGGTGGCGGCAAGAGTTAGGAGGGAGCCAGTCTGTCAGAGAGGAGCCGCGTGCTCTAACCGTCGCATGGTTATGTCTCGTTGTAGATGTCGTTGGAGCAGGCGACCGTCATACGTCCAGTGTGTGGCGGGAGCGACCTGATAGGGCAGATCAAAGGTCTGCTGCGGCGCTCGCGTAACCGACATCGGCTCACCGTCCAAGCGCACGCTACAATCACATGGTGGGACTAGACTTCTTACTGGCTATTCGTCGAAAAGACCGGGCTGATTCGGATCCGGCCGGCCCTTAGCGCGATGGCGGTAGACCGTGCGGCTGTGAACCCCGGCAGCCCGTGCGATCTCCGGAGCGGACTTGCCCTGTTCGTCCAGCCGGCTGACAATCTCGCGCCGGCTGCGGATCGATTGGACATACGCCCCGCTCGGGCCGAGCGGGATCTCCAGGTGCTCTCGCTTGAAGGCGTGCACGAGGCTGAGAGCGGCCTCATAGCCGATCTCCGTCACCAGGGGATGATCCGGCGTCAGCCGCTCCGGGACGTAGAGCCGCGTGCCGCCGTGCATCTGCGCCAACCGGCGGGCTCCCTTCTCGCCGACCAGCTCGGCAAGCTCGGCAAGGAAGCCCGTCAGTGGCACCGGATCGTCAGACATAAGCGGCAAGCACCCCGGCCGGGACCGTGGCGGTGTGGCAGATCGAGCGGCCGGAGCGACGGTCCCGCCAGATCACGCGGACAGTCGCCTCGCCGTTGGCTTTCAGGCGCGGCCGGCGCGCGACCGGAGCGCCATAGCCGAGCGCCTCATACACCCGACTGAGGCCTGCCAACTCCGGGACCGTGTAGAGCACGGCGGCGGCAGAGAGCGGGGGAAGGTTGGTCCGGTCGCGCCACGTCATGCCGACACCTCCCGGGCAAAGGATGCCGCCACGCTGATCGACGGCACCAGGCGGGCGATCACCGGGACTGTAGGCTCCAGGCCGAGGAGCCGGGGGTCCACCGCAAGGCGTTCGCAGACCCGCACGACCTTGGCCGCGATGGCGGGTGTGGCGAGCTTGCGGGGCAGGCGGGCGATACCGACCTTGACGGTGCTCATGTCGCGATCGAAGGCGGCGGCAAGCTGACCGCCGGTGAACCGTCCCGTCTCGGCAGCGATGCCCCACACGACATGGCGGGGCGTTGCCAGGTGGATCGCACGGCTGGGGCCGGTGAGGCGATCCGGCGTTTCACCGAACTCCTCGGCAACGACGCGGACGATCCGCGCAAGGGTGAGCCTAGCCATCGGTCGTCCTCCTCTTGATCATGGATTTCAGGGGCTCGATCACGGAAGGCGCCTCGTCGACCGAGACCCACTCCAGCTTCGAGATACCGGTCTGCCGCTCGACGAAGGCGTCGATCGCGGCGTCGCGCTTGTCGGTGACCACGCCCTTGTCGAAGGCTTCGAGCCAGAGGCCGACGATCATCCTTTGATGGCTCGGCCGCCGGGACTTGGTGCGAGCCCGCCCCTGGATCTCCCGGCGCAGATCGTCGATCACCTTGCGCCGGCCGATATCGGACAGCTCGGCCGCCGATCTGGCGCCTCCGACGCGCTCCATTCGGAAGCGCCGGGTGACCTCGTCGAGGCCGAGCTGCTTAGCGAGGGTATGGATTTGGGCAATCTCCCGCGTTCGGCGGGGCTTCGTCGCCGCGATCGTCATCCCGCGATCCTTTCCTGATTGAGCTGATAGCGCGCGAGCCGGACGGCGTCCTCCAGGTCCGCGATGCTCACACCGGCCGCGATGGCGGCGTGGATCAGAGCATTGGGGTCGGTGAGGTCCGGCAGCGATATGTTCCGGGGATCTTCGAGCCGGCCGATGGCGACCACGGCCTGGCGGACTTCCTCGTCCAATTCACCGCGCCGCGCCGGGGTGAGCAGGGTGCGCGCCAGGTTGCCGGTGCGGTGCAGCAGCATGATGGCGTCATGCTTCCCCGCCGACATCACGCCGCCTCCATGCCCCGGTTCTTCCAGGCGCGCCGGAGATCCGCTTCGTTGACTTCAGCCGGGTCGCCCTTGTCGGCGATTGCCAGGCGCAGCGTGTAGCTCACGTCCCGCAGACCGCCGCTCGCCTCTTTGCGGACGAGCGCGATGCAGAACTTCACCGCGCCTTCGCTGGTCACCCCCCAGGCATTGACGACCTTTCGGATGTCGCCATCGGAGGGCGTCTGCGGCCGCACGCTCATGGCGATGCGGGAGCGCACCTGGGCGAAGGCGGCGCGCTGGTTGCCGCCGGTCATCTGGTTGTAGACCCGCTCGTTACCGACCAGGACGATGCCGACCTGCGCGTGGTCCCAGATCGAGCGGATCTCCTCGACCAGCGCCTTGGTCGCGAACTGCG
Source organism: Thalassobaculaceae bacterium (assembly GCA_040223655.1). Lineage (GTDB taxonomy): Bacteria > Pseudomonadota > Alphaproteobacteria > Thalassobaculales > Thalassobaculaceae > Thalassobaculum. The sequence goes on from JAVKFT010000019.1 coordinate 69,345, forward strand.
CCTCGTCGATGATCAGCATGCGGTTGGAGGATTTCAGCTTGGCCCGGATCTCTTTGGTCGCGCGGCGGCGAAACGACCGGGACCATTCCAGCTTGATGCCAAGGCCCTCGGCGATCTCCTCCAGTCCGCTCGTGATGCCGCCGGTGACCTCCGACAGCGTGACCATCCAGGTACCGTGTTGGGCGGCATACTCCTGCGCGGTCCTGCTCTTCGACAGACCCGGCCTGCCGTAGACCACGTTGAAGTCGTTGTAGACGTAGGCGTACTCGAAGGCCGCCCAGATCTGCTCGCTGACGTCGAGACGGATCCAGGGAATGTCGCGATCGACGATCGTCATGGCGGCGGCCGCGATGTCCTGGCGGTCGAGCCAGGAGGCGGCGAGCCGTTCGATCTCGTCGGTCGGCCCCTTGTACTTGCCGTGGATCCACTGGTTGTACAGGCTCGCCGACATCTTCGGCTTGATCTGATCGGCGACCTTGGCCTGCGACAGACCAAGGGCGACCCGGCGCTCTTCGACGCGGCCGGCGAGCGGCAGCAGGTTCAGCTGCCCGCCGGACCCGGCGTCGCGCGTTGCCGTGGTGAAGGCCGATAGGGTATCTTCCATTGTGTCGATCTCCTCTGTTTTCGACATTCCGGTCGGTGGGCGTTGCAGCGCCCGCCGGCCACTCCTAGAAACTCTCCTGCCGCTTCCGCTCCGCGAGCACGGTCACGTTGCCGCCGACGCGCCGGATCAGCTCGGCGTCGTCGTCCGCGGCTGGTTCGGGTCGGGGCTTGAGAGCGGCATTCCCGTTGAAGCTCACCCGCGTCACCGAGGGCGCGAGCGGCTTGGCGTCCTCCGGTTCGGGCAGGGCGTCGGCGACATCCTTGGCCGTCAGCCGGATTTCGGCCTCGGCCTGCATCTTCACGCCGCGGCGGAACAGCTTGACCGCGCGGGCGGTCTCGCGGGCCTTGTCGGTGTCCTCGAAGCCCACCGCCTCCAGGCACTCCGCGAAGCCGAGATAGCGGCCGTCGCCGGTATAGACGTGGAGCCCTGCGTGCAGGTCCTGCGGGTCGAAGCGGACCACCACCTTTTGCCCCGTCAACTCGCTGAGGAAGCCGCTCCAGTAGCGATTGCGCAGCAGCTCGATCGACCCGTCGTAGCGTGAACAGGACACGCCCTCGGCCGCGAGCAGCCAGAGCCGCCGTTGTTCCGGCGTGGCCCCTTTGATCGGCGCCTGCTCGTAACTGGCCTCGAAGGCCTGATCGAAGGAGAGCGTCCCGCCGCAGACCATCGACTTGCGCTTCGGGCGGGCGTTGTGGTGGACGATCTCCTGCTGCAGGAGGTCCATGAACACCGCGATCGGCACCGCCTTGGAGCCGTAGTTGGCGGGCTTGTTCGTCGGGCTGTTGCCGGTATGGGCGCCCTCGAAGCGCGGGTGCTTGGCGACCCGGTCGCAGAGGTCGCGGAAGGCGCGTTCGATCGGCTTGGCCTGGCCGTGGTAGGGAGTGACCCACCGAACCTCGATGCCGAGCTGGCCCATGATGCCGACCGGCTCCTCCTCCTTCACCTTGAAGCGATGGCGCCAGGCCATGCCGCCGGTCAGCCAGTGCGAAGCGAAGGCGCGGCCGTTGTCGAGATAGCAGCGGTCGGGAATGCCGTAGTTCTGGACCACGTCGCCGAGCGCCAGGCGGACGACGTCCCGGTTCTCGGACTTGTCGACACGGCAGGCCAGGAGCTTGCCGGAGTAGAGATCTTGGAACGCGACCATCACCGGCCGTCCAGGCTTGCTGCCGTCTCCCCAATCAACGAAGACATCGAAGGTGTGACCGTCCGCGTTGACCGCTTCCAGAGCGTGGAGATCGGAGCGGTCGCGCTTCTGAGCCGGAAAAAGACGCTTCAGAGCCTCCGGTCCCTTGCGGGCCAGAACCATGACCGGGTTGGGGATCTCATCGCTCAGACGCCGCTCAAGGGTGCGGGCCGGCGGGAGCGGAAGGCCCCGGCTGTCGGCGATGCGCTGCAGGCGCTCGTAGCAGCTGGCGAACGACGGCTGAGACGGGCGCAGATAGTCGGCCTTGAGATAGTCCCAAAGCTCTGGCGCCAGTACGATCTTGGACCGGCCGCCGCCGTGGCGCGGCACCAGGTAGGCGAGGCGGTCCTTGTGGTCGACGCCCTCGACTTCCTTGAGCCAGCGATAGACGGAGCGGGCGGTGACCGAGCCGTCGTGGTCGGCGACGTAGATGACGGCCGCGTTCAGTGTCATGCCGCCGCGCCGGAGCTGGTCGACCTGGTCGAGCAGGCCAAGCCGGTGTCTGGCCTTCGCCTTCACGGTCTCAGTCTGGCGCGCGAAATGCTCCCATGCCGCTGTGCGATCGGCGGGGCCGGAGCGGTCAGCGCGGGCCTGCGTTCGATCCGCCCCGGCCATGCTCGCCTTCAGCCGCGCCTGGGCGGCCGAGGGCAGCGCGTCCACATGGAACTCCATGCCACCGCCTCGGCCCTTACGCCGCCGGGCGAGCGGCTGGCCGGAGGCGGTCACCGCGTTCTGCCATCCCTCTTCCTTCGCGCGCATGGCGATGCCACGCGCCGTCGTCGGGAGGCCCGGCAGATTGCGCTCGGCGATTTCCGACGCTGAGAGCCACAGATCCACGATCAACCTCGCCCCCTCCAAAGCGACCGGACCTGGGCCTGGCGCTTCTTCTTCTCTTCGATGTCCACGGCGAGCTGCGCGTCCTCGATCGCCGGGAGCCATCGCTGTTCGACGACCTCGCAGCCGAGCGGGTGGGTGAGCAGGTTCAACAGATCCGCACGATCGAGCGCATGTGCGAGAGCAGCGAGCCGATGGGCCGGGATCGAATGCTCGGAGGCCTCGCTGGCGTACTGGTTCAGGACGTTCAACGTGACGTCCTCGTCCAGGAAGACGGTCATGCACTTGGCGATCTCATCCCGGTTCAGCTCGCTGTCCCGCATGGCGGCCGAGATCGCTCGCGACACCTTCGAGCGCATGTCCCAACCCGGCGGGCGCTTGGGCGGCGGTGCGGCCCTGACCGGCGCCGGCGCCCAGTTCGCCAAGGGCTTCTTCGCCGCGGGGTCGGTGAACATGTCGGGCGTGTTCGGATCGCGGGCCAAGATCACCCCCACAGGCCGGCGCGCCGCCGCCGGGTGATGGCGCCGCCGATCGCGAGGCGCTCGGCGTGCGGAATGCGCGGGGCTGAGACGGTGATGCCGAAGAGCGCGAAGAAGGTGCGCAGCAGGGTCATCGACCCGCTCCCACTTCGGATGGCAGCGGCGGAAGCGCCAGAGGGCCTATCCGATAGCAGTCGGCGGCCCGGTTCTGAGCGAAACGGGTATCGGCGTGAGCGATGTAGTCGCTGTAGCGCGTCACGCTCTCGTTGGAGTTGGTGACATTGATCAGGACGATGCGCTGGCGAGGGTCGAGCTCGGCCATCGTGCGTCTCCTCAGGTGTCGGGCAGCTGCCCGGTGTCGCGGAGGTGGTGGATGAACAGGCGTCGGGCGGCCATGGGGCTGCGGTTCCAGAGGCCGAGCAGCTGCTGGTAGGCCTTGTCCCGCTCGGCGGCCGGGGTGATGCGGCGGTTCTCCAGGACAGCAACGGCGTCGCGGACGCGGGGAAGGGGATCGGTGTCGCGGGTGAGAAGCCTGACCACGTCGGCCTGGCGCTCCGGTCCCTGTTTGGCCAGGGCCTCCAGCTCGGACTGATTGTCCGCGAGCGGTAGGCCGGCGATGACGTCGTGGAGAGAGGGGTCGATTTTCGAGACGATTGAGACTGCGAGCCGCACTGAGCGATCACTCAATCCGACACGTTCAGCAGTGTCCTGAGAGAAGCTCTTCGCCCAAATGGCAGAGTTTGCCGTTTGGCCTTTTTCAATGACTTGACGGCCTTTTGCACCCGGAGTGGCTTCCGGATGCAGTGCGTCGTAGATCTCCTTGCGGCGCGCCAGAAAGACCGCCCGGTCCCAGGGCCGCAGCTCGTGCCTTATCAGGTTCTCGTCGATTTCCAGGAGCCGAAGTTGCAAGTTGCCACCGCGGACGATACGGGCCGGGATGGTTTCGGTTGCGCCGATCAGTTTCACCGCGGCCAGGCGGTGGGCGCCGGCGACCAGGCGGAAGCGCTCTCCTTCAACGGGTGTCACCACCACCGGGGTCGAGAGCCCGCCCGCCTCGATCGACTGCTTGAGGCCTTCGACGTGGGCAGGGTCCACGCGGCGCAGCCTGTCGGAGATGTCGATCAGTTCGAGCGGTAGGTCGGTGACCGTGTCAAACTCAGGAGCGAGCGCGTTCATGCGGCTGCTCCCTTTTGACTCCGTCGAGCGGCCGATGCGCGCTTAACTTTGCCCTTGCGAATTCTCATGCCGGAAGGGCTGAACCATTGGGGCCAGAGCTGATGCACACGATAGCCCAGGGCGGACGCAATTATATGGTTTCCGGTTGGTTGAGGACGGATAATTGCGGCCTGCACCGTATTCGGATTGACGCTGTGCTTGGCGGCGAGAGCGGCAATAGAGCCGAACCTCTCGGAGATCTCAGCCTTCAGCCAAGCTGGGCGCACGTTCGTAACCCCATCTAAAATAAGAGTCATTAGTTGGGCTGCTCTATCCAGGTTTGACGACGGGACGAGTAGGCATGACGATTTGTCAGGTTCTTGATAAAGATCGACCAGAAAAATCTGGTTGTCAATCCTTAAAAATACGACCGATCTACGGTGATAACCGCATGTCGACAGATCTCGCACCTGGCTATACGGAGGCTTTGGGGGCGCGCTTAGCTCAAGCGATTGACCAAGGAGGAGGCGTCCTCGCTGTTGCTAGAGCTTTGGAGGTCAGCAAAGACACGCCGGCCCGCTGGAGAGATGGCCGGAGTAAGATATCCCTTCATGATCTGACCAGGATCGCCGCCATTGCTGGGATGGACCCGATCTGGCTCGCCTTCGGTGCACCGGTGTCGAGAGACGGGATCGACTACGACCTGGTGCAAGAGGCTGCAGAGACGGTCATTGAGGTCACGATTTCCCTGGGACAGCCCATCGACCCCGGAGTGCTAGCGCGAACCATCCGGGAACGCGCTGAAAGGCTAGCGCGTGACTTGAGGAACCAAGGTGCGACGCCGGGAACATTGACAAGCCAGCGGCAGCGAGGATGAATATCGGTAACATCTAAAGTTGTGTGGTGCGATATGATTTCCGCGCAAAACATCATAAATTTGATGCCGAAACCACGCACTAAGATTGAGCCTATGCGGTTCGTCGCACTGCCGCGTCATCTTCAGCTAGCGATGCTCGAGTGGATGGAGGTTTCAGAAGCTGGTTGGAACGACGTGTTGGCGAATACCATCATTGTCGGGCGTTCCACGGCACTCTGGCATCTGAAGCGAGGCGAACTGCTCAACGAGCGCGCCCTGTCGCGAACACTGCACCAAGCTGATCGGCGGCTCCTACAGTTGCGTTTCGTTCTGAGTGAGATCGGTGTGCTCGACCGGCCGTGTGCCAGACAATGCCTGGTAGGTGGAGGGCGCCTACAGATGGTCGTGCTGCCGATCACGGTCGACGGAGCTACTGTTTATGCGGCTACGGTGGCGGGCTGGTAATGCTTGTCGGACATCATAGTCGCACATGGGTGGATACCCGCGGGCATATGACACGCCATGTGCTCGACCTGGATTTTCAAGTTGGACCGGACAGCACCTTGATCCGGCTGTTCCAAATGGCTCAAGCGCGCAGTTGCGGCGGGTTGCTGTCCGTAGACAGCTTGTTGGTAGATGATCTGATGGCCGCTGGTGCTCTTGGTTACACGCACATCGTCGATGTTTCTGCCGACGATCCGCGCGGTTTCTTCTTCGCAGTGTACGGTCAGGATCTTCGCTTCGCTCTCGATAGCGATATGTCAGGCCGCCACCTTGTGACCGCTGAATGGTCGGCTCTTCGCCAGTTTGGCCTCGACGAATATCAAAGGCTTAAGGTGAGTGGGCGACCAGAATTGTCTCAAGTCGATGTTCTAGCGGGCGATCGGATCAGCATCAATAGGCGCCTGGTGTTGCCGCTTACTGGCGATAGGGGCCAAGTCTCGCATTTGATGGTTTCTGTGATCCGCAATCACCCGCGCGTCCTCTCGCACACTCTGCAATAGGTATGAGCGGTCGTATTCGGTCGCGTAGATCCGTTCGATTTGGCCTGTCGGCGGGAACCATCCATCGACTAGTAGGCGGATCTTCTGGGCTCCATAGTTCTTCTCTGCGATGCCAGCTTGATGCAAGCTGGCAAACGCTAGGCCCGTCGAGTGATCGACGTTCCAAAGCTGGAGGGCGATCGCCTTTATCAATCTCGGTACCAGCCAAGAAAGACCGATACCGCGCCAGTCTGGAGCGACCCAAAGGCCGCCGGTATGGGCCAAACGGCCGCCAATATCAGGGCCGGTAATGGCCAGGGTGAGCGGATCACACCCCCATATATGACCAGCCGCGACATCCGCATAATAGCCTTCGGTTATCAGCAACTTGGCGGCCATCACAGCTGCGGAGCTACCGTCAGCCGATTTCACATCAAGCCAAAACGCCGCGCCCATTTCGACGCGTCTTGGATCGAAGGCCGGATTAACTCCCGCGTTTTTTGGTGCTGCCTCCAGCAATGAAGTGAAACGCGCCAAGTCGTCGTGGATAAGGAGGCGGAGCCCGTCGCGGTGAAGCAACTCTATCGCGAGCGCGCGATACTCGGCCAACAACGCGGTCGGATCGGGGTAGACCATTTCCACGCCCCGGGCATTTAGTGTAGGGCGTTAACCATAACACCAGATGTGGGTCCGCTCGATGGCACTCGATTGCGGAATCAGTTCCGAGTTCTGCGATTGCCAGTAGGGGCCGTCTGCATTGCAGATCGTAGGGAGCCAGCGGCTTACAGTGGAACTCTGAAGAGTATCACGAGGACGACCTTTGATTTCCGGGTTGCGGTGTGGGGACTCGGAAGCCGGTACGGCCGTATCGCCGATGGTACTTCGCTTGTTTAGCGCGGATTTCCGCCGTTTTTAAAGATCCGTAAACGCCGAAGACGAGGGCGGGCTGTACTGACATTCATTTTGTCGATGCGGCCGGTTTGGGGCCGTACTGACATTGCAATCGGCGGCGAGCCGGGCCGACCTCCCCGACACGGAATGCCGCGGAATGCCTAGTTATCCGGCGATGTCCGGCCTGATCCGGCGATATCCGGCCCTACTGTCAAAGCAATTGACGGTCCACAGCGGCTTCGGCTTCCGCATGATCCTCGGCGGCCTCGCCTGTCTGGTCCACGGCCTCCTGCCGTTCCTGTTCACCAAGACCGGCAGCCGAGTGATCACCGACCTGCACGGCCGGATGGTGACGCACCGCAGCCGACCCGCGCCGCAGGCCGGTCGGGGCGGGCAGACCGCCTGACCACTCCGGCGCGCCGGGTCAGTCGAAGATCGACAGGTCGAGTGTGTAGGACTTGCCGATGAACACCGCGCGGTCGCGGTGGTCGGCCAGGTCGTTGCCGGTGTTCGGGTGGATGAAGACGTCGAGGCCGTCCCGGTTCAGGGTCAGCCAGGGCAGGATCGTCGCAAGAAGCTCCGGCGCGAAGGCGATCTGGCAGCTCCACATCGGATGCGGGCCGACCGGCTTCTCGTGGAACCGGCCGATCTCGGCGGCGGGAAAGGCGGTCGCCGCCCGGTCGCAAAGGGCCCGCGCGGTCGGTGCGGTGTCGGCGTCGAAATAGACATGGGCGTGCCAGCTCTCGATGGTCGTGTCGGCGGCGCGCGACGGGTCGGTCATCTGTATTCTCCTTCGGTTCAGGCAACCCTTTGCTCGGACGTCGAGCATAGCGGGTCGGCGGCGCCCCCGCTCCCGGTACCTGCACGCCCCGGTACCTGCACGCCCCGGTACCTGCTCGCCACGGTACCTGCTCGCACCCGAAAATCCCTGATCCGAGTCGGGGTACCCGCGGCGGCGGGCCCGGGGCGCCGGTGCGAGCGATCGCCGCGAGTCGCGCCCCACCCGTCGCCGCGGAAGGAATGTCTCGCTAAAGTTGATCATCGCGCGCCAGCGCTGCTGTGGGGACAGGATCATGACCGAGAAACCGTTTCTGGCCGGGATCGGCCCAATTCATGCGGAATGCGAGTCGAGACGCAGCGAGATCCAGGAATCCCTGATCCGGATCGACCGGGATTTCCACCGGCGGGACCTGGACATCAAGGCCTGTAGCGATATCGATACATTCAAGGAGAGATTGCGCGCGGTGGGCAAGTATGTGCCCAGCGCCTTCGACAGCCGCTTCAAGCCGGCCCGGGTCGGCGACTGCATCGGCCTCACGGTGCGCGACGCCGACGGGATCGCGGCGACCATCGGCGTCCGGCTCTACCGCTTCACGGTGACCTCGCTGGCGGATCAGCTCGAGACGCTCAGCCTGTTCTACAGCAACCCGGCCGAGCAGATGGTGCCGGGCGAGCGGTTGAGCATCCGCGGCGATGCCGACGCCTACGCCTCGCGCATCGACGACAAGGTGTACTGGACCGGCGGGCTCTGGGTCCGGCCGGACCTGCGGGGGCGTCAGACCAATTTCCCGAAGCTCCTCGGGATCGCCGCCGGGTCGATGGCCCATGCCCGCTGGGGCCGGGTCGGCATGGTCAGCGTCACCGAGAAGGTGATGGTCGAGCGCGGACTGGTGTCGAAGAGCTACGACATGCAGCACATCCTCGACAGCATCGTGTGGACCCATCCGGCCCGGCCCGAAAAGCAGGAATGGGTCCTCATCGCCAAGGATGCGGACTACATCGCGCGTCAGACGCTGATCCACAGCTCCGGCGAGATTCCGTTGGTCTACCGGGAGGAGGAGCGGCGCCGGATCGCGTAGGGGCGTCGAAGCGGGCGGCGCCGGAGCTGGGCCGTCGAAGTGGAGCCGTCGGAGGGCGTGCGTGCGTGCGTGTTCGGTGTCGGAAACTCAGGCGGCGCGGTGGCGCTTGGGCACCGGCGCGAGCAGGGCTATCACGCCCTTTCCGCCGGCCGTCCCGCCCTCGCTCCGATGGTCCCCCCGATGGTCGCCCGGAAAATCGCCCGGAAGGTCGACCGGCACCGAGATGCGGTACCACTCGAGCTCCTTGAGGCCGTCGCTGGCGATGATCATGCCTTCGCAGCGTTCGATCACCGGTTCGCCGGCGTCGAGCGCGCTGCGGGTCGACGCCTTGACGGACTCGACCATCCCGCGGTCCGGTACGACCTGGTCGAGCGTGGCGCCCTCGAACCGCCGCCAGGTCGAGCGGTCCCAGGGCGTGTTCGGCGAGCCTTTGTAGCTGTGCAGCCGGAACGTCTCCCCGTGCGGCACCATGACCTTGAGGCTGCGGCGCAGTCCCTCGTCCGACAGCAGCGTCGATACCGGTTCGCCCAGCGTACCGCCGGACTCGCGCCAGGCGGCGATCAGCCGCGTCGCCAGATCGTCCCCCAGGCCGTCCAGGGCCGACGCCTCCATCCGGCCGCGTCGGATCGCGTCTTGGGGCGTGCCCGGATCCGCGATCTCCCGGCATTTCCGCACGAGGCTGATGAGACGGTCGGGCCGGTCGTCGGAGATCCTGGTCGTACCGAAGGCGGAGGTGACCTCGATGCACCGCAGGGGGGCTGTGCCGGGCGCCGCGGTCGAGGGCCCGGCCGTTGAAGGCGCTGTCATCGGGGGCGCGGTCAGCCGCACCATCAACGCGTCCAGGGCACCGACCTGCACGGAGCGGCTGTCGAAGCAGAACTCCTCGAAGCCGCCGATGGTCGTGCAGCGGATCCACCCCATCGTGTGAATCGCGAACTCGCCGACCTCCTCGCCGAGCCGGCCGACCTTCGCTCCGAGGTCCGCGACCTCGCCATTCTCGTCGATCCAATGGGTTGTGATTCCCACCAGCCCGAGAGCGCGCCTGTTGATCAACATCGTTCGAGTCCCGAGAACATCGTCTCAATATCTCTGCTTGTATACGCTTTCGGTCAAGAGCGTTGTTGAAAGTCTCCAGGGATTCCAGCGATTCGCGGCTGTCTTTCCACCAAGACTTGCAGGCGATTGGAAAAAAGTTGAAACTTGCTGTGAATTTCGGAGAAGCGGCTCCTCGCCGCCCCACGGGAAGCATCGATGCGTAACATTCTTCTGTTTCCCGGCCCCGTTACGGACCCTCACCGGTTCCTAGCGGAGCTTGGAGGGCATCCGGAGATCGCGGCCCTGCCGCCGGTGACGCTCGGCAACGCGCTGCACGCGGTGGCCCGCAAGACGGTCGATGCGGCCACAGACGGCGGACGGACCGGCGATGCCCTGCTGACCCGGGCCCGGGAAGAGGGTGGGGCCGCGCTGGCGGGCTATTTCGCCCGACTTCGCGCGGCGACCGGGCGGCCGGTGATCGTCCTCTACGACCCGAGCGGGCCGATGTTTCCGTTTCTTAATCCGCCGGATCTCGACCTGTTGGTCCTCCGGCGGGACGCGGAGTCAGCAGCCCTGACCGTTGGCGGCGGCGGGATGGCGCGGGTCGTGGAGGCGGCGCGGGACGCGCTCGACGCGTTCGAGCGCCGCGTGGCCGGGTTCGGCCTTCCCGAGGACCGGATCATGACGGTCGACGAGGAGCGGCTCCGCCGCGTGCCGGAGACGGTCTGGCGGGAGATCTGCCGGACGATCGGTATCGACGCCGGGGCCTCGGTCGTGGCCTCGCTGGCCCGATCGGCGGCGTCTCCCCCGGCCTCCCCCCCGGCATCCCTGTCGTGGAGCCTGCGCGGCGCCGGGATCTGAGGCGCCGGGATCTGAGGCACCGGCATCTAAGGCGCCGGGTCCGAAACGGCGGCGTCCAGTCGCACAGCACTCATCTGCCTGACGGAAGATCGCCTTACGGAAGATCCACCGCGGATGCGGGAGCGATTGAAGTGCGGCCCTGCTCCGTCGCATCATCGCGCGAACTTCCGCAAGCAGACCAACGGGGACACCCATGACCCACCATCATCTGAAGGCATCGCCCGAGACCTGCCACTGGGGCTGGTTCGAGGCGGGGATGGCGCCGGTCCTGACCATCGCGAGCGGCGACCGGGTGACGGTCGAGACCGTGTCCGGAGCGCCGGAGGATCTGCCGGGCGACGGCTACCACGTGCCGCCGGAACTGCTGGAGATCCACGCCCGCTCCGAGCGGCGCATGCCGGGGCACCTGCTCACCGGGCCGATCGCGGTGGAGGGGGCGGAGCCGGGCGACGTGCTGGAGATCCGCCTGCACGACATCAGCCTGCGCCAGGACTGGGGCTACACCAAGGTGCGGCCGCTGGCCGGCGCCCTGCCGGAGGATTTCGACGAGCCGGATGCGATGACCGTGGCACTCGACGCGGAGCGGAATGTGGGTCGTCTGCCCTGGGGGACGGAGCTCCCGCTGCGGCCGTTCTTCGGCGTAATCGGCGTCGCGCCGCCGGCCGGATGGGGAGCGATCTCGACCATCCAGCCGCGCAAGAACGGCGGCAACCTGGACAACAAGGAACTGATCGCCGGCACCACCGTCTATCTCCCGGTCTGGACCGAGGGCGGCAAGCTCTCGCTCGGCGACGGCCACGGCGTCCAGGGGGACGGCGAGGTCTGCGTCACCGCGATCGAGACCGCCCTGCAGGGGGAGATCGAAGTGCATCTGCGCAAGGACCTCGCCTGGGACTACCCGCGCGCCGAGACCCCCGACGCGCGGATCACCATGGGCATGAGCGCCGACCTGGACGATGCGGCGAGCCATGCGCTCAGGCAGATGATCGACTGGATCGTCGATACCACGAACCTGTCGCGCAGCCAGGCCTTCATGCTGATGAGCCTTGCCGCCGACGTCCGGGTCACCCAATTGGTGAACCAGGAGAAGGGCATCCACGTGGTCCTGCCGAAATCGGCCCTGGGCGACGCGGCATAGAACTCGAAAGTACGGCATGAAATCCTCTGAAACGACGATCCTCGTCCTCCCCGGTCTCGGTGGCGGAACCGAGGGGCATTGGTACGCCCGCTGGCAGGCGGGCCTGCGCACGGCGGAATGGGTCGCGCTGGACGACTGGTCGCATCCGGCCCGCGAGCCCTACGGCGCGGCGATCGCGGCGGCGGTCGCGGCGGCGGAGCGGCCCGTGGTCCTGGTCGGCCACGGCTACGGGGCGCTCGCGGCGGTTCATGCGGCGGCGTCGCTGCCCGGAGACAAGGTGCGCGGCGCGTTCCTCGCCGCCGTGCCCGACCTCGATGCCGACGCCCAGCATCCGGTCGCGGAAACCTACCGGCCGCTGCCCCGGGACCCGCTGCCCTTTCCGTCGCTGGTCCTGGCCAGCCGGAACGATCCCTACTGCGCCTTCGAGGTGGCGGCGGATCTGGCCGGCGCCTGGGGCGCACGCCTCGTCGATCTCAGGGAAAGCGGCAATGTCGACCCGGAGAGCGGCCACGGGCCGTGGCCCGAGGGCCTGATGACCTTCGGCAAGTTCCTGGCTCAGCTAAAGCCCGCGTGAGCGGTCGGTTCTGGCTCTAGAGCGCGATCGGCACAGATCGAATCGATCTGAACCGTGAATCGCCCTCTAACTCATTAACGATAGAGCAAATTCACACGACCAGATGTTTCCATCTGATCGTGATTTGCTCTAGTCGACCAGCCGGGTCAGGGCGTGGCGCCCGGCGTCGAGCACGTGGTCCAGGTCGTTCGGGTGGACGTGGGGGTAGTGTTTCACGAGCCACTCCGGCGCCTCGAAGGGCGTGTCCTTGTTGCGCTCGTGATCGATGGTCGCGTCCAGCAGGCCGACGAGGATCGACAGCTTGTCCAGCCGCGTGACCGCCTGATACTGCGGCGCCTGGGCGTCGTCGTCCCGGTTCTCGCCGAAGATGTCGAAGGCCATGGCATGCTCCCGTAGGGCGGTCCGCCACGCGCGGACCCCACTGTCACGGTACGCACCGTCCGCGCGCCGTCAAGCGTGCGCGCGGACGGCCGTCGGTTCGCCGTACCGCTCGAGCGACGGTCCGCGCCAGTGCGGCACGCGCGCCCAGCCGCTGGTCACGGCCAGACCGCTCCGCTCGCGGCTGACGATCAGCAGGGTCTCGTCCTCGGCCCCGGTGACGAAGGCGCGGGCGCTCGCGGCATCCAGTTCCCAGCCGGTCGCGCCCGGCAGGCGGGTCACCAGGCGGTCCAGAGCGCGGAGATCGGCGGGCGACCAGGAGCGCGGAGACGGACGCTTCCCGAACGCGATGACCTCACCCATGACAGCCTCCTCACGACGTTTGCCCTGAGAAGGTAGGGTGCGGGCGACGGCGCCGAAACGACCTCGCGCCGCTCTCAGGCGAACGTGATCGGCGGTGAGATTCGCGGCGGCTGTTATCCTTCCAATGTTCTGCCACACCCGCACTCCCCGGCCTTGTGCCGGGGCCCACGGATCGGCCTGCATCTCCGTGACCCGCGTTCCTGCGGCCCGCGTTCCTGCGGCCTCGGCGTAGGCCCCGGCACAAGGCCGGGGAATGTTGTGGGGGAGGGTGAGAACCGGAACCGTCAGACCGGCGCGCTCATCACCAGGCCGCCATCGACCACGATCTCCGTGGCGGTCACGTATTTCGCCTCGTCGCTGGCGAGGTAGAGGGCCGCGTAGGCGATGTCCCAGGCGTCGCCCATATGCCCCATCGGCACCTGCGCGTGGCGCCTCGCGATCAGGGCCTCGGCGTCGTTGTTGCCGCGCTGGGTGGCGAGGCGCGCCTCGACCAGCGGGGTGTGCATCAGACCCGGAACCACGGTGTTGCAGCGGATCTTCTCCTTGGCGTAGCTGACGCCGATCGCCCGGGAGAGCTGGACGACGCCCGCCTTGGCCGCCGCATAGGCATGGATCGGAGCGCCGATATGGCGGTATCCGGCGACCGAGGCGACGTTGATGATCGCCCCGCCGCCGCCCTTGCGCATATGCGGGATCGCGTGGTGGCAGCCGAGATAGACGGTCTTCAGGTTGTGGTCCATCTGCCGGTCCCAGGTGGCGAGGTCCATCTCCTCCACCGTGCCGGGATGGGACCCGCCCACGTTGTTGTGCATGACGTCGAGCCGCCCGAACCGCTCGACGCAGTCGGCGAGCAGCCGCTCAACCGTGTCGTCGTTGGTCAGGTCGCCGGCTGCCGCATGCACCTTGGCGCCTTCTTCGGCGACCAGGCGGGCGGTCTCGTCCACCGCCTCCTGATCCCGGTCGATCAGGTAGAGGGTGGCTCCCTCGCGGGCGTAGAGCACGGCGCAGGCCTTGCCGTTGCCCCAGCCCGGCGCGACGGATCCCGCGCCCGCGACCACCACCACCTTGTCCTTCATCCGATCGACCATGACCGTTTCCTCAGCGCTGTTTGTTGTCGTGAGCCGTCAGTCATACCCAATCGGCGGCGGGTTCGGCGAGGCGCTATCTCCGTGCCGGCCGGCGGAAACCGCCGGGTGACCTCGTCAGTCGGCGTTCGGAGCGGGACGGCGCAGCAGGGCCAGGGCCACCAGCAGCCAGCCGAGGATCTGCAGCGTGCCGCCGGTGGGGGCCAGCATGGGAACCGGGGCGCTGCCCTGCACCGCCTGGAGATAGACCGACGCGCAGAACGCCAGCGTTCCGAGGGCGACGCCCAGGGCGCCGAGAGTACCGAGACGCCGCGCGAGAGCCGGCCAGAGCGCTGCCAGGGCGAGCAGGCCGAGGCTGTTCGCCGCGTGCCAGAACGAGGCGGTCCGCCAGAGATCGCGGGCCAGGGGATCGTCGCCGATCGCATGGGCGCCGACCGCGCCGAGGGCGACCGCGAGGCTGAGGGAGAAGGCGGCGAGGGCGGCGAGCGGGCGGTTCATGCGGCGGTCTCCTTCCGGTCGATGGGCCAGGACCCTATAGCGCGGCGGCGACGGGGAACCCAAGTAGGGCAAACCAGGTAGGGGGAACCAAACGAGGGGCGGGTCGGGTGTTTCCATTCCGACGCGAACTGCTTAAGAGAACGGGAGAGTTTCGGACGGTGCCTGCGTGATCTATCTGCGCTCAATCCTCTTCCACGGTGTCTGGATGGTCTGGTCCGCGCTGATGGTCGTCGCCATTCCGGTCGACGCCCTGTTCCGGCGCGGCGACGACGGCCGCTTCGTGCGGGCCGCCAGCCGGGTCTGGTCGCGCGGCACGATGCTGCTGCTGGCGGGGATCTGCGGGTTGCGCTACCGGGTGGAGGGCCGCGAACACCTGCCGGACCGGCCGGTGATCCTGGCCTGCAAGCACCAGTCCGCCTTCGAGACGTTCGTCATGAACATCGTCGTGCCGGATATCTGCATCGTCTACAAACGGGAGCTCGATGCGATCCCGCTGTTCGGATGGTTCCTGCGGAAATCGCGGATGATCTCCGTGTTCCGCGGCGGCGGCGCCAAGGCGCTGCGCGGCATGCTGGAACGGGCCAACGAGGAGGCGGCCAAGGGGCGCAACCTGCTGATCTTCCCGGAAGGCACCCGGGTCGCGGTCGGAGACCGCGGGACCGCCCATGCGGGGCTGATCGCCCTGGTGCGCAACCTGAAGCTGCCGGTGGTGCCGGTAACCCTGAACTCCGGCGTCTACTGGCCCCGCAAGTCCTGGCTGTGCCATCCGGGGGAGATCACCATCCGCTTCCTGCCCGCGATCCACGAGGTCGAGAAGTTCGGGCGGGGCGAGATGGAAGCGCTGGTGGAGACGATCAGCGCCGAGTCGGACCGCCTGTGCGGCCTCGAACCCAGCGGAGATGCGTGAACGCCATGCCCAAGGCCCGACAGATCTACAGCGTCGAGAGCATCGAGTCCGAAGCCGGCGCCGCCGGCAAGGCGGAGCGCGAGGTCGGGCGGCGGGTCCTGACCGAGCATCTGGTCGAGCGGTCCAGGGCGGCGGTGGCGGGGCGGATCGGCGCCCTGCGCGACCGGCTCGCGGCGCGCGGCGTCCTGCCCGAGGACGCACCCTCCGCGCCGTCGGTTATGGCCGCCTTCGAGGCGAGCTACGACCGCCGGCCTCTGCGGGACAACGCCGGCGGAACCATGCGCAACTCGTCGACCTGGCTGTTCGCCGTCGCGGCGTTGCTGCGGCCGGCCGTGATCGTGGAATGCGGCACCTTCAAGGGCCACTCCTCCTGGCTGATGGCGGAAGCGTCGCCCGACTCCCGGATCGTCACCTTCGACGTCATGCGGGAAGAGGGGCGGCTGCGCGATCCCCGGGTCGAGTACCGCCTGGGTGACTGGAGCGATGCGCGCGACCTCGACACCCTGCCCGAGGGCACGCTCTGCGTCTTCGACGATCACATCTCGCACCGCCTGCGCCTGGAGCAGGCCCGGGAGCGCGGCGCGGCCCTCGCCCTGCTCGACGACGACTACGACGCGCTCACCCTGTATGCGACCGGCTCCCCGCCGGTGCCGACCGTGGCGATGCTGACCGACCCCGATCTCGCCGCCGGTACCCGCTGCGCCTGGGAACGGCCGGGCAAGCGCTATGCCTATACGGTGACCGAGGAGGACCGGGCGGCGGGCCGCGCGCTGATCGCGTGGACGGAGGCGATGCCGGACCTGACCGAGGTCAACCGCTACGTGGCCCAGGCGCCGATGACGCTGGTCGGCCTCAGGTGATGACGGGTGCTTGGGCGCGCCGTCGCGGCGTCAGCCATGCGGTTTTCGCGGGTCGGACCATGCGATCTTTGCGCTGAACCCCGGACCGGTTCTGCGCCATATCATTGGCTGTCGGTCAGCTCGTGCTCGGCGGCCGGCCCCCGCTCAGAGCCCCGGCGTATCGCCCCATGGTCCACCCCATTCTCCCGCTGCTTCTCGGCGTCGGTCTCTCGCTGATCGCTCTGGTCGCGACGCCGCTTGCGGCCCGCGTCACCCATCGCCGGCCCGATCCGGACTCCGGGTACATGTCGACCACGATCATGGCACTCCTGATCACGGCGGCCTTCGGCGTCGGCGCGATCAGCATGATCATTACGATTTCCGAACTGGGCAGCACCGCGACCTGGATCCTGATCCCCGCCTACTGCGTCGCGATGGTGGCCGGCAGCCGTCTGGCCTGGAAGATCCTCGGCCCGGATGCCGCGACCGCCGCACCGAAGGCGGGCGTCAGCCCGCTGGGTGCCTGATCGTGTCCTCCGTGCCGGTGGCGGCGGCGACGGCGGTCTTCATCGGGCTGCTCCTCGCCGGCACCCTCGGCGTCGACGGCATGGTGATCGTCTGGGCCGCCCTGTCGCTGATCGATCTGCCCGGGCCGGTCGTCTGGATCGCGGTCGCCCTGACCGGCCTCGCAATGTCGGCCCTGACGATCCGCCTCGCCTGCGTCGCCTGGCGGATCGAGAGAACCGACCGGACGGCGGCCGGCAGTGCGATGGTCGCCGGCCCTACGGTCGGGGAAACGTGACCGCTTCGACCTTGTTGCCGTCCGGGTCGCGGATGAAGGCGCCGTAGTACACGGTGACTTCGCCCCGGCGCTCGCCGGGGGCGCCGTCGCTGCGCCCGCCCTGATCGAGGGCGGCGGCGTGGAAGGCGTCCACCGCCGCCCGGTCGGGCGCGCGCAGGCAGACGTGTGATCCGCTGTCGTCCCGCGCCGGCGCAAGCCCGTCGCGCTGGTTGAGCCAGAACTCCGGATAGGTCTTCCCGAACCCGACCGTCCGCGCGCGGTCGGCAATGCGCGTGAGACCGAGCGGCGCCAGAACCCGCTCCCAGAACGCCGCCGCGAGCTTCAGATCGCTCACCGGTATCGAGACATGATCGATCATCGACGGTCCTCCCCGCGGTCCTCCCCGCGGTCCTCCCCCGGCGACCCTCCGGCGCGGACTGGTTAATAGTCGGTAAATAATTGAAATACAATGTTTTGATGCAGGTCAACCTGCGTCGCGATCGGTTCCTGTATCGCTAGGAGAAGGTCCTCCAGAGTCGCAATGCGGGCTCGCAATGCGGAGGCGGAACGGGAGAGGGAGCGGTCATGGCCAAGACGACGGTTGCACCCACGGGACGGGAGGCGCCCTTCCACGAGGGCGAGCTGATCGTGTCGAAGACGGACCTGAAGGGACGCATCACGTACTGCAACGACGTGTTCCTGCGGGTCGCCGGGTTCGACGAGCGCGCGCTGATCGGCGCGCCGCACAGCATCATCCGCCATCCGGATATGCCGCGGTCGGTCTTCAGGCTGCTCTGGGACACGATCGGGTCGGGCGGGGAGATCTTCGCCTATGTCCTCAACATGTCCAGCAACGGCGACCACTACTGGGTTCTCGCCCATGTCACGCCGAGCCGCGATGCGAGCGGCAGGATCGTCAGCTACCACTCCAACCGCCGGAAACCCCGCGCCGACGCCGTCGCCGCGATCAGCGGCCTCTACCGGGATCTCAAGGCGATCGAGGATGCGCCGTCGAACCGCAAGGACGGCATGCAGGCCGCCTACACGGAACTGAACGCCATCCTCGCCAAGAAGGAGGTCAGCTATGACCGTTTCGTGCTCTCTCTTTAGGACGCGCGCCGCCTTCGCGGTCGCCGGCATCGCCTCGGCCGCCGGCGTGGCAATGCCGTTCCTCCCGGTGCCCGACGCGGCCGTCGCCGGCGCCGTCTGCGCTGCCGTCTCGGTTCTGGCGGCCGTCGCCGGCCTGATCTTCGTCGGCCATATCCGCTATTGGGTCGAGCGGGCCACCGACGTGGTGGGCGCCATCGCCAAGGGCGATTTCGAACGGCGTCTCACGCTGATCGACGACAACGGTCCCATCGGACGGATGCTCTGGACGATCAACCGCATGGTCGACATGTCCGACGCGTTCGTGCGGGAGGCGGGTGCCGCCATGGAGGCGGTCGAGCAGGGCCGGTTCTATCGGCTGATCCGACCGGAGGGCCTGAACGGCATGTTCCTGCACAGCGCCGAGCGGATCAACGAGGCGACCGGCAGCATGGGCGCGCGTCTTGAAGCCTTCTCCGAGCTGACCGACCGGTTCGAGTCCAAGGTCCTGACCGTTGTCGACGGCGTATCCGCGGCCGCTTCCCGGCTGCAGACGACGTCCGGGGCGCTGAAGAGCCAGGCCGGCGAGACTACCCGCCAGGTCGCGGGCGTCGCGGCGGCCACCGAAGAGGCCTCCTCCAACGTGGAGACGGTCGCGTCGGCGGCCGAGGAACTGTCGGCCTCTATCCAGGAGATCACCCGTCAGGTTCAGGAAGGCAGCCGGGTCACCAGCGCCGCCAGCCGCGAGGCCGAGAGCGCCGACCGGCTGGTGAGCGCCCTGTCGCAGGCGGCCGAGGAGATCGGCACGGTCGGCACCCTGATCACCGACATCGCCGAGCAGACCAACCTGCTCGCCCTGAACGCCACGATCGAGGCGGCGCGTGCCGGGGAGGCGGGCAAGGGCTTCGCGGTCGTCGCCAGCGAGGTGAAGTCCCTGGCGAACGAGACGACGAGCGCGACCCAGCGCATTCAGGAGCAGGTCGGCGCGATCCGCACGGCGACCACCGACGTCGTCGGCGCCATCCAGACCATCGTGTCGTCGATCGCCGAGGTCTCCTCGGTCACCGGATCCATCGCCGTCGCGGTCGAGCAGCAGTCGGCCGCGACCAACGAGATCTCCCGCAACGTCCAGGAAGCGTCGGCCGGGACCCGCGAAGTGGCCAAGAGCACGGAGTCCGTCGCCCAGTCGGCGCGCGAGACCGACGGGGCGGCGGGCGAGCTCAGCGACGCGTCCAGCGGGCTCGCCGAGCAGGCGGCGATGCTGCGCGGGGAGGTGCAGGAGTTCCTGACCGTCGCCCGGCGGTCCGCGTGACCGCCGGCCCGGGTCTCTAATCCAGGAAGTCCGGGTCCGCGGCGAGCTGTGCGGCGGCGATGGTTCCGAAAGGATGGGCGTAGCCGTAGAAGTCGAGGGTCTCCTGCTGAAACCAGGGCTCGGCGGAAATGGCGCGCTCATACGCCTGCCCGAGCTCAAGGAAGCGCGCGGCGGCCTCGGGCGACAGCCCGGCCGGCTGGCCCTTCAGGTGCCGCAGGAACTCCTCCGTCGCGGCGTCGATATCGGCCTCGGCATTCTCGACGAGATCGACCTCGCGGCTCTCGAAATCGCTGTCCCGCAACACGGCGGGAAGCCGGCGCTCTAGGATCTCGGCATAGCGCAGGAACCGGCCGGTGTTGCGGTCGCGGTAGCGCTTGAACAGCGTCAGGTCGCGGTTGTAGGGCAGGTTCAGGTGCTCGAACGGGGTGTTCGTGCGCAAGCTCGAGGTGCCGAAGGCGGCGGCGACCCAGATCGGGCCCGAATTCTGCGCGGTTCCGAAGGCGGCGTCGGCCAGGACCGCGATATCCACCGCCCGGTCGTCGGGCGCCAGTCCCGGCAGCGCGTCCGGCAGGCTCACATAACCGTCGCCGATCCAGTCCGGCGGCTCCAGCTCCGTCTCGCCGATCCGCACCACCTGATATCCGGCGTCGAGAAGCCGGCGGATCGAGGGGCGGTAGGGTTCGATGCTGGTGGTGCGGTGCCGGTGCGACTGCGCTCCGGGTTTGTACTTCTCGGTCCGGACGTGGAAGAAGACGAAGGGGGCCAGCGGGTCGATGCCGATGGCGCGGAGCTGCGCGTGGCCGCGCTCCCGCACACGTTCCGGCAGGGTCAGCCGGGCCGGGCGCAGGCCGCCGACCACCAACCGCCAGAAATCCACGATCAGCTTGCGCGGCGATGTCAGGAGCAGGTGCAGCGCGCCGAGATCGGCGAGCCCGCCATCGATGAAGCCCATGGCGGAGAGCACCGGGTCGTCCGTCTCGACCCAGGTGATCGTGTCGTCGAAGCAGTCGCGCACGGCCGTGTTCGTGCCCGGTCGGGTCATCGGCTGGGTCAGGACGACGATGCGGGAGTAACGGCCGCCATAGACCGATTTCAGGATCTGCGGCTCGATCATGAAATGGCCGATCCTGTCCGACTGGGTCAGGATGTAGACCAGCGGGGGGGCGGCCGGGTCGAGATACGGTGCGATGAGGCCGAAGAGCTTGGCGAGGTTCTCCTTCTTCAGGAACTCCTGGCGCATCGAGGCTTCGAACTGCTGCGGATCGACGGGCGCGCTCATGGATTGGCCTGCGTCGCCGAGCGGATCACCGAGGCCCAGTCGTCCTGCGCCACCCATCCGAGGTCGCGTTCGGCTGCCCGGGTGTCGAACGGGCTCGCGTCCGAGCGTTCGAACCAGCCTTCGTCCTGCACCGGCGGGTGCATATCCTTGCGCCGGGCCAGGAAGTCGAGGGTGTCGACGCTCCCCATCGTGTCCCGCGCGGCGACGAGATAGACCGCGAACGGCGGCGTGTCCGCCAGCAGCGCCGCGCGAAAGGCCGCGGCGGCGTCGCGCGACGTGACGTAGTTGCGCATCAGCGGCAGCCCGCCGTAGAGCGGTCCGTCGAAGGGCATGCCCGGATTGCCGTCCTCCGCCGGCAGGGTGGCGAGTTCCGCCAGCATCTGCGGCGTCTTCACCGGCCGCGCGACGAGGGTCGGGCGCAGGCAGACGATCGAGGCGATGCCTCCGCGCCGGGCGAAGCTCTCGGCCGTGCGTTCCATGAGGAGCTTGGTGAGGTCGTAGGTCCGGCGCGGGCGCTGCGGGTGCGCCTCGTCGACCGGGAGATAATCCGGCGCCGCGTCCGCCGCGAACCCGTAGGACGCCGCCGAGGAGGCGACGACCACCTTCTTCACCCCTTCCTCCTCCGCCGCGCGCAGAAGGTTCCACGTCCCCTGAACGTTGACCTCGAAATAGGTGTGGTCCGGCACGTCGGTGCCGTCGTCGATGCCCGCCAGATGCAGGATGCGGTCGTGGCCCCGAACGGCGCTGCGGACGGCGTCCATGTCGCGGATATCCACCTGCCGGTACAGCACGTCCTGGGCGGGGGCGCTGACGTCGAGCACCTCCACCCGGTGGTCGGGCATCATCGCGTCGACGACGAAACGGCCGAGGCGTCCGCTGCCGCCGGTGATCAGTACGCTATCGCTCGTCACGTCGCCTGCCCTCACGGTTGGTCCTGAGCGCCCAGACTAATCCGGATTGTCCGGAGATCGAAAACGCCAACCGTTACGGCGGCTGAAATGTGCGGTAGGCATGCTAGATTGACGGAAAGCCTGATCACCCAGAACGGACGCAGCATGGCCGAGGACGCAACCCAGCCGGAACATCCCCGCCAGGAGCATGTGGGTTTCGACCTGACTCGCGTGCTGTCGGCCGTGGTCGGCGTGAAGTCCCATATCCCCGAGGATGCCTTCACCGCATCCGTGCTCGGCACCGAACGGTCGGGCAACGGCGTGGTGATCCGTAGCGACGGGCTGGTCCTGACCATCGGCTACCTGATCACCGAGGCGGAGAGCATCTGGATCACCGACCATCAGGGCCGGGCCTTCCCGGGAACGGTTCTGGCCTACGATCAGGAGACTGGCTTCGGCCTGGTGCAGGCGCTGACGCGGACCAGTCTGCCGGCGGTCGAGATGGGCGTCTCGTCCGACATCGCGGAGGGTGACTCCGTGGTTCTGGTCGGCCATGGCGGGCGCCGGTCGGCGATCAATACCCAAGTCATCGCGGTCCGCGAGTTCGCCGGGTACTGGGAGTATCTTCTGGACGAGGCGATCTTCACCTCGCCGGCCCATCAGAACTGGGGCGGCACCGGCCTGTTCGATCAGGACGGCCGGCTGGTCGGTATCGGCTCCCTGTTCATCCAGCAGAGCCAGGGCGACGAGACGCCGATCGACGGCAACATGATCGTGCCGATCGACCTCATCAAGCCGATCTACGAATCCATGGTGACCAGCGGCACCTCGGGCCGGCTGCCGCGTCCCTGGCTCGGCATGTACTGCACCGAGGTGGAGGATCGTCTCGTCGTTGCCGGTCTGGCGGATGACGGGCCGGCGGAGCTGGCCGACGTCCAGGTCGGCGACATCGTCGAGAAGGCCGCGGGCGTGCACGTGTCGACCCTGGCCGAGATGTTTCGCACCATCTGGGCCGTCGGTCCCGCCGGCGCCGAGATCCCGCTGACGGTGATCCGGGACGGCGAGCGGCTCGACCTGACCATCGCATCCATCTCCCGGGGAGAACTCCTGAAGGGTCCCCGGCTTCACTGATCGACTCTGGAACGGAGGACGGCGGATGCGGATCGCGTTTCTGGGCCTTGGCCTCATGGGTGAGGGGTTCACCCGGCGTCTCCTTGACCTCGGCCACTCGGTCGCCGGGTTCGATCCCGACGGGGTCCGGCGCCGGGCCGCGTCGGACTGGGGCGTGACGGCGGCCGAGACGCCGGCCGCCGCCGCCGAGGGCGCCGAACTGGTCATGACCTGCGTGACGACCACCGACGACCTGGAGCAGGCCGTGTTCGGCGAGGACGGCGCCGCCGAGGCCATGGGGGAAGGGGCGGTCCTGGTCGACTTCTCCACCACCGTGGTCGCCCGCACGACATCCATGGCCGCGCGGCTCAAGGAGCGGACCGGCGCCGGCTGGGTGGACGCGCCGGTCTCCGGCGGACCCCCGGCGGCCCGCGATGGGAGCCTCGCGATCATGATGGGCGGCGCGGAGGCGGATGTCGCCCGTGCCCGCCCGATCCTGGAGGGGCTGTCGGTCAGCCTAGTGCATCTCGGCCCGGTCGGGGCCGGCCAGGTCACCAAGATGGTCAATCAGGTCTGCGTGCTGACGAACTTCGTGGTGCTGGCCGAAGCCCTCAATCTGGCGGAGCGCGGCGGGGTCGATACCGCCAAGCTGCAGGCCGCGCTCGAAAGCGGCTATGCGGGCTCCAACCTGATGGCGGCGATGTGGCCGCGCATGATGGCCCGCGACTACGCGCCGGCGGGCTACCTGCGCCAGGTGCTGAAGGATCTCGACATGGTCCACGACCTCGCCCACGACCTGAAGGCGGCGATCCCGATGTCGACCCAGGCAGCGGAGCTCTTCCGCCTGATGGCCGCGCGCGGCCATGAGGAGGAGGACGGCATCGCCGTGCTGAAGCTGTTCACCGGGGAAGAGGCGTAGGGCGCGCCGCTTCCTGCCAGACTGGCTCCAAACCTTTCCCCCTCCCCACACTCCCCGGCCCTGTGCCGGGGTTCGCCCGTCAGGCACACGGACCTTTCCCATTCCGCGACGACCCGTCACGCGGCGCCGATCACCCCGGCACAAGGCCGGGGAGTGTCGGAAGGGGGAGGCGGGGACGGTGCGCCTCCTACACCGGGCGGTAGAGGCGCTGGGCCGTGTCGTGGAAGAACGCCCGGCGGTCCGCCTGAGCCATCCCGGCGGTGATCGCCTTCAGCCCGGTGAAGATCTCGTCATAGCTGGCGCAGAGCGAATCCACGGGAAAGTTGCTCGCCGCCATGCAGCGGTCGGCGCCGAAGATCCGCAGGGTTTCGAGCACCACCTCGCGCTGCAGGTCCGGGGTCCAGCGTTCGCCGGGGACGCCGATCCCGGAGATCTTGACCGCGGTGTTCGGCTGATCGGCGAAGCGCTCCATCGCCGAGCGCCATCCGGCGATCCCGCCGGCCGAGCGGTCGGAGGGCAGGCCGGTGTGATTCAGCACGATCAGCGTGTCGGGGAAGTCGCGGGCGAGATCTGCCGCCTCGCCCAGATGCCACCAGGGCGTCTGCAGATCGTAGTGCAGGCCATGCCGCGCCAGAAGGCGGTAGCCGTCGCGGAACCTCGGATCGGCCATGGAACCCGGTGCGCCGGCGGTGAACGTCTGGGGCGACGCCGCCGCCGCCGGTTTCTGCCGCACCGAGCGGATCAGCGGGAAGGCCGCGTGCCCCGCCAGCACGTCGGCGATGTCGTCGCGGGCGAACCAGGCCTGGCCGACCACGGCATGGGGCCAGCCGGTCCGGTCGTGCAGGTCGTGCAGCCAGCGCGTCTCGCCGACCGGATCGGCCGGGTCCCACTCCGCCTCCATATGCACCGACTTCACCACGGCGTGGCGCCCGTGATCGCGGCGGAAATCCTCGACGAGATAGTCGCGTTTGATCGCTGCGTAGTCGCCGTAGCGGAACGGGATGTCGTGGGCGCCCTCCAGCCAGGGGTGATGACCGGCGCCGAGTTTCCAGAAGTGATGGTGCGCGTCGATGATCGGCAGGCTGTCGTCGGTGTCGGTCATGGGGCTGCTTTCCTGACGATCGGGCGGGCGAGGGCGGCCTCGATCGTCGGCGCGATGGTGACCGCGGGGGCCACGATACCATGGGCCGACAGGGCCTGCCCGATCTCCTCCGACAGGCCGGTCAGGACGACCTCCACGCCGTTGCGCCGCGCCCTGTCCAGCAGGCCCTCGATGGTATTGGCGGCGGTGCTGTCGATGAAGGGGACGGCGGCGAGGTCGAGGATCAGCCGCCGGTGGGTGTCCGCGATCCGGTCGAGCACCGAGCCGATCGACGCGGCCGCGCCGAAGAAGAAGGAGCCGGTGATGCGATACACCACCGTGTCCGGGTCGGCGGCCGCCGACTCCTCGTAGTCGGGCCGGCCGTCGGGCTCGTCCTCGGACACCAGAGGGCGCGCGCTCTCCACCGCTGTGACCTTGGACATGCGGTAGATGAACAGAACCGAGCCGAGCGCGAAACCGACGACGATGGCCTCGGTCAGATCCCGGAAGACGGTCAGCCCGAAGGTCGTCAGCAGAACCGCCGCGTCGCCGCGCGAGGCCCGCAGCAGGCGCGCGAAGGCGTGCTTCTCGACCATGTTCCAGGCGACGAAGGCGAGCACGCCGGCGAGCGCCGCCAGCGGGATGAAAGAGGCGAGGGGGGCTGCGATCAGGATGAAGGAGAGGAGAAACGCCGCGTGCAGGATCCCGGCGACGGGTCCGTGGGCGCCGGCCCGCACGTTGGTCGCCGTCCGCGCGATGGTGCCGGTCACGCAGATCCCGCCGACCAGGGCCGAGCCGACATTGGCGGCTCCCTGGGCCACGAGCTCGCAGTTCGAGCGGTGACGCCGGCCGGTCATGCCGTCGGCCACCACGGCGGAGAGCAGGGACTCGATGGAGCCGAGAAGGGCGAAGGAGATCGCCGCGGGCAGCACCGCCAGCGCCTTGTCCAGGCTGACCTCGGGCAGGTGCGGCGCGGGGAAGCTCTGCGGAATGCCGCCGAAGGCGCTGCCGATGGTCTCCACCGGCAGGCCGAGCAGACCGGTCGCCGCCGCGGCACCGGCGACGGCGATCAGCATGCCGGGCCAGTCCGGGCGCAACCGCTTGAGGGCGACGATCACGGCGACGGTGCCGCCCGAGAGGGCGATGGCGGTGCCGTCGGCCGTCCCAAGGGCGCCGGCGAGGGCCGGCAGCTTGTCGGCCAGCGGTCCCGGCTCCGCGCCGCCCAGGGTGAGGCCGAGCAGGGGCCGGATCTGACTGGCGAAGATGATGACGGCGATGCCGGCGGTGAAGCCGACCGCCACCGGGTAGGGGATGAACTTGATGAAGGTGCCGAGCCGCAACGCGCCGATGGCGGCTAGGATGATGCCGGACATCAGGGTGGCCAGGATCATACCGTCGATGCCGTGGGCCTGGACGGTGGCCGAGACCAGGACGATGAATGCGCCGGCCGGTCCGCCGATCTGGAACCGGCTGCCGCCGAGGACGGAGACGAGGAAGCCGCCGACGATGGCGGTGTAGAGGCCCTGGGCCGGACTGGCACCCGAGGCGATGGCGATCGCCATGGAGAGCGGCAGGGCGACGATGGCGACGGTCAGGCCGGCGACCGCGTCGCGGCGCAGATGGGCGGCGCCATAGCCCTCCCGGAACACGGTGACGAGCTTCGGGGTGAACAGCTCCAGGGTGCTGGGCGCGGCGGGGCGGCGCGGTTCGTCGGTGTCTGCGGTCATCGGATCGGCCGATCCAGATGGGGTGGGGAGGCACCAGTCTCGCAACCCGCCCCCGTCACCGCAATGGCCGCGCCGCCCGGCGGGACCTTCGGTCGCGGCTCAGGGCGTGGGAGGGCCGGATTCTCTTCCCTTCCCCCTTTCCTCCTCTATCCGACTTCCTGGACGGCCCGAAGGGTCGATCCGGGACCGTAAATCCGACCCACCAGCGGCACGGTCCTGGATCGCACCCGGCCTAGAGGCCGGGAACGGCCAGGAAGTCGGATAGAGGAGGAGAAGGGGAGAAGGAATCGTGGCGGCAGGCGCGGTCAGCTGTCCGGGCGCAGGACGTAGCCCCTGCCGCGCACGGTCTGCAGGAAGCGGGGGTATTTCGGGTCCGGCTCGATCTTGCGGCGCAGGCGGGTGATCTGCACGTCGATGGTGCGGGCGTTGCCGCCGCCGGCCTGGGGGGCGTTCTCCCCATCGGCCAGATCCTCGCGGCTGAACACCGTGCCGGGCGCGGCGGCGAACACCGCCAGCAGGGCGCCCTCGGACTCGGTCAGCCGCACCGGCTCCTCGCCGCGCCAGAGCATGTTGCGGGCCGGATCGAACCGGAACTCGCCGAAGCTGATCTCGGCCCCGCCGGCGGGCTCGGTCGCGGTGCCGGCCGGCGCCAGGACCCGGCGCAGAATGGTGCGGATGCGCAGCACCAGCTCGCGCGGCTCGAACGGTTTGGTCAGATAGTCGTCGGCGCCGCTCTCCAGCCCCGCGATCCGGTCCGACGTCTCGCCCATGGCGGTGAGCAGAAGGATCGGCACGGGAGAGTCGGCCCGCAGGGCGCGGGTCAGCTCGACCCCGTTCTCGCCCGGCATCATCACGTCGAGCACGATCAGGTCGAAGACCAGGCTGTCCAGATGGCTGCGGGCGGCCGCCGCGTCGGCGGCGACGGAGACGCGGAAGCCGTTCTCCATGAGAAACCGGCGCAGCAGGTTGCGGAGCCGTGCGTCGTCGTCGACGACGAGGATATGCGGGGCGTCCTCGCTCACCGGCCTACCGTTTGCCGCCGGCGACCTTGCCGTCGGTCGGCGGGGCTGCCGCGGTCTTCGCGCCACCGCGCGCGACCGGCAGGTGGGTCGGTCCGCCGGAGACGTCGAAGCGCTCCCGGTCGGGGGCGTCGATGACGCCGTGGAGCACCAGCTTGAAGCCCTGCACCGCCTCGGCTCCCGCCTTGCGGAAGGCGTCGGCGATGCGCTCGCGCTGATTTGCGGTGAGGCGGCGTTCGAGGTCGACACCCTTGGCGGTCAGCGTCAGCAGGCGCTGGCGGCGGTCGCGTTCACCTGGCGTCTGGGTGATGTATTCCTCCTCCACCAGGTGGCTCAGCACCCGGCTCAGGCTCTGCTTGGTGATCCGCAGGATCTTCAGCAGCTCCGAGACGGTGATCCCCGGGTTGCGGCCGACGAAATAGATCACGCGGTGGTGCGCCCGGCCGAGCCCGAGCTCCGCCAGCATCTCGTCCGGCCCGCCGGTGAAGTCCCGGTAGGCGAAGAACAGCATTTCGATCGCCTGGCGAAGCTCCTCCTCACGCAGGAAAAGCGGGTTCGCGACGCCTTTTACGTCAACCATGTTGACTTACTTTCTTCCGAATGTTAGTCGTCCGGGTCGATAAGGGTAACAAAAGTACACGACTGTTGGGTTGCGCGATGGTTTGTGACGGCGTGAGCCCTTCGGCTTCAGGTAGGAAACGACACCATGTCCTTGATTCCATTTGACGATCGCGACGGGTCGATCTGGGTTGACGGCCAGCTTGTCCCGTGGCGCGAGGCCTCCGTGCACGTTCTCACTCACGGCCTGCATTATGCCAGTTCCGTGTTCGAGGGCGAACGCGTTTATGCCGGTAACATCTTCAAGTCCGAGGAGCATACCGCACGGCTGCTGAAGTCGGCGGCGACCCTGGATTTCGAGATCCCGTTCTCCGCGGCCGACATCGAGGCGGCGAAGCGCGAGGTGCTCGACTCCATGGGCATCGTCGACGGCTATATCCGGCCGGTCGCCTGGCGCGGCAGCGAGATGATGGGTGTGTCGGCACAGCAGAACACCATTCATCTGGCGGTCGCGGCCTGGGAATGGCCGTCCTATTTCGACCCGGAAGCCAAGATGAAGGGCATCCGTCTGGACCTGTCGTCCTGGCGCCGGCCGGCGCCGGACACAGCACCGGTGCACGCCAAGGCGGCCGGTCTCTACATGATCTGCACCCTGTCCAAGCATAAGGCGGAGAAGGAAGGCTTCCACGACGCCATGATGCTGGACTACCGGGGCTACGTCGCCGAGGCGACCGGCGCGAACGTGTTCTTCGTCATGAAGGACGGCCGGGTCCACACGCCGACGCCGGACTGCTTCTTGGACGGCATCACCCGCCGCACGGTGATCGGCCTGCTCAAGGCCCGCGGCGTCGAGGTGGTCGAGCGCCACATCAAGCCGGAAGAGATGGCCGACGCGGAGGAGTGCTTCCTGACCGGGACGGCCGCCGAGGTCACCCCGGTCGGCGTGGTGGGCGAGTACACGTTCACCCCGGGCGAGCTGACCCGCAACATGGTCGAGGACTACGACGCGCTGGTGCGCCAGCCCTCCTCGTCCGCGGCCGCCGCGGAGTAGGCCTGCGGCGGGGCGGACGCCGATCCGCTGCGGAGAAGAACGACGCCGGTCCCCGGGATCTGACCAGGGAATCCGGCACCGACGCGGCCGCCTTCGGGCGGCCGTTTTCGTCAGCGCGCGGTACTTGGACGCGCCGCGCGGCGAGCCGCTCGCGGACTTTCACTCTGACTGGGAAGTGGGAGGCTGAGACCGCGCGGAAAGCGGCGGACGGCTCAGGCCGTCGCCGGCAGCATTTCCTCGGCCTGGACCGTGTTGTAATCGACGACGGCGTAGGCGCTCGGGTCGGCGAACAGCGCGCGCAGCACGGCGTTGTTGATGTGGTGGCCCGCCTTCACGGCATCCACATGGCCGATCAGCGGGGCGCCGGCCAGGTAGAGGTCGCCGACGCAGTCCAGCACCTTGTGGCGCACGAACTCGTCGGGGCAGCGCAGCCCTTCCTCGTTCAGAATGCGGTCGCCATCGACCACCACCGCGTTCTCCAGGCTGCCGCCCCGGGCGAGACCGGCGGCCTGAAGCGTCTCGACCTCGTGCAGGAAGCCGAAGGTCCGGGCCTGGGCGATCTCGTGGCGGAACGTGCCGTTGACCAGTTCGACGCCGAGGCTGGCATGGCCGATCGCCGCGCTGTCGAACTCGATCTCGAAATCGATGAGATAGCCGTCGGCGGGGGTCAGGGAGACGCGCTTGCCGTCAAGATCGACCGTGACCGGCTTGCGGATCTCGATGGCGCGGCGCGGCGCGTCCTGCTCGACGATCCCGGCGCAGTCGATGAGAAAAACGAACGGCTCGGACGACCCGTCCATGATCGCCACTTCCGGGCCGTCGATCTCGACCAGCGCGTTGTCGATCTCGCAGCCGGCGAAGGCGGCCATCAGGTGCTCGATCGTGCCGACGCGGACACCGTCCTCGTTGGCGATCACGGTGCACAGCCGGGTGTCGACGACGTTGTCGTACCGCGCGGCGATCCGTGGCTCGGCGTCGGTGACGTCGGTCCGCAGAAAGGCGATCCCGTGATCGGCCGGCGCGGGGCAGAGGCGCATGGAGATGGGCTGGCCGGAATGGAGGCCGACCCCGCGACACGGAATGGGCCGCTTGAGCGTCTTCTGGCGGGACGCCCCGGCATGTCCGGCAAATCGTGTCGTCATGGTCACCGTCGAGCCTCAATCAATCCATGTTCGGCGTCTACTTAATACCCGGTCCGGATACAAAGCGACCCCGGTAGGTTTACCAATCCTGCCGGGGTCGCGGAATTCACTCTTTGTTACAGACTGTTACCGGAAAATCCGTGCTGTATCAAAGTGTTATGGATCGATGTTCAGTTGGCCTGCCGACGGAGGAAAGCCGGGATGTCGAGCATCTCGTCCTCGGTCTGGCTGGCCCGCACCCGATCGCCGGGGTTGAGGGCGCCGAGCCGCGGCTGCGCCGCCGGGGCCGCCGCTTCGCTCGGAGCCGGCTTGGCCGGGGTTTCCGCCGGGCGGTCGCCCTTCAGGCCGAGGCCGGTGATCTGCCGGAACAGACCGGCGCTCTTGGATTTCGGCGCCTCGGCCGGCTCCGCGCGGGACGCGTTGACCATGTCGCTGCCCCGGAACGGATCGGCCGCCTTCTGGGTGGCTTCCGGACGGCGCGGCGGAACGGTCGCGGCACCGGGGCGGAAGGCGTCCGGCGCGACCTTGGCGACCGCCGGTGCGGCAGCGCCGACGGCTTCCGCCGCGACCTCGGCCTCTTCCGGCTGTTCCGTCTCGACCGCGTCCTCGATCGCCGCTTCGAGCGGCGTCACCTCGTCCTCGTCCTGCATCGGGAAGGACAGCTCGCCGATGCCGCTTTCCGCCTCACGGGTGATGTCCATCGTGGACATCGACGCGGCCGGCTTGGCGGCCGGGGCAGCTTCGGCGCGGATCGCGGTCTCGGGAACGGCCTCCGGTTCAGGCGCCTTCACCGGCCGGGGAGTGACGACCGAGAGCTGCGGACGCGGCTTGGCGGCCTGGCCCTCGGCGGCGATGCCGGTGGCGACCACGGAGACCCGCATGATGCCGTCCATCTTCTCGTCGAAGGTCGAGCCGAAGATGATGTTGGCGTCGCTGTCGACCTCCTCGCGGATCCGGTTGGCCGCCTCGTCGACCTCGAACAGGGTCATGTCGAAGCCGCCGGTGATGTTGATCAGAACGCCCTTGGCGCCCTTCATCGAGGCGTCTTCCAGCAGCGGGTTGTTGATCGCGGCCTCCGCGGCGTCGATCGCCCGCTTCTCGCCGCTGGCCTCGCCGGTGCCCATCATCGCCTTGCCCATCTCGCTCATGACGGTGCGGATGTCGGCGAAGTCCAGGTTGATCAGGCCCGGCATGACCATCAGGTCGGTGACGCCGCGCACGCCCGAATGCAGCACGTCGTCGGCCATGTTGAAGGCGTCCGCGAAGGTCGTCTTCTCGTTGGCGATGCGGAACAGGTTCTGGTTCGGGATAATGATCAGCGTGTCGACATAGCCGGTCAGCTCTTCGATGCCGCCCTCGGCCAGCCGCATGCGGTGATGGCCCTCGAAGTGGAACGGCTTGGTCACCACACCGACGGTCAGGACGCCGCGCTCGCGGGCCGCCCGGGCGATGACCGGGGCGGCGCCGGTGCCGGTGCCGCCGCCCATGCCGGCGGTGATGAAGCACATGTTGGCGTCACCCAGTGCGGCGAGGATCTCCTCGATCGATTCCTCGGCGGCGGCGCGGCCGACATCCGGACGGGAGCCGGCGCCGAGCCCCTGGGTCACCTCGGCGCCGAGCTGGATCCGGCGCTCGGCCATCGACTGCTTGAGCGCCTGGGCGTCGGTGTTGGTGGCGACGAAGTTCACGCCGCCCAGGTTGGCGCTGATCATGTTGTTGACGGCGTTGCAGCCGGCGCCGCCGACGCCGACCACGGTGATGTTCGGCGCCAGATCGTTGTCTTCGTTGGGAACGGTGATGTTGATGGTCATGATGCCTCCGGGGGTGACGTCAGGTCTTGTTTTGGTGGGGGGAGCGGCCGTCGCCGCAGGGTTCGGTACTGTGTTCTGTGCCGGGTTCCGTGCCGGGCGCTGTGGGGGAGCCAGTGCCTGAAATGGTGCCGTCGCGGTCGGCGGCGGCGGTCGAAGGGATCGGCGTGCCCGCGACGACGCTCCTTGCCTGCCGGCGCCAGCAGGAGCCGTCAGCCGCGACCGAGGGCTGGATGACGAGGCGGTCGTGTGCGGAGCTGGACGAGGGTCGTGCGCGCATCAGAAGTGCTCCTTCAGCCACGAGCCCATGCGGCCGAACAGGCCGGCGGACTCGGTTTGCGGGGCCGGTGCCAATCGGGGGGCGTCGAGATGCGGATTGGCGGCGTAGACCAGCAGCCCGGCACAGGTCGAGAAGGCCGGTCCGCCCGCGGCCTCGGCGAGGCCCTGGACGCGGATCGGCCGGCCCATGCGGACCTGCTTGTCGAGAACGAGCTGGGCGAGCTCGCGCGCACCCGGCAGCTGGCTGGCACCGCCGGTCAGCACGACGCGCCGACCGGCGATCTTGTCGAACCCGCTGGCCTCCAGGCGGGATCGGACAAGCTCGAACGTCTCCTCCAGGCGCGGCCGGATGATGCCGACCAGCAGCGACTTGGAGACGTGATTGGGCTGGACATGGTCCTCCTCGCCGATCGGCGGGACGTCGATCGTCTCCTGGTCGTCGAGCGGCGAGGGCAGGGCGCTGCCGTACAGGGTCTTGATCCGCTCGGCGGCGAGGATCGGGGTCGAGAACCCGCGGGCAATGTCGTTGGTGACGTGATGGCCGCCGACGGGAATGCAGTCGGTGTAGATGACGTTGCCGTCGAAGAACACGGCGAAGCTCGTGGTGCCGCCGCCCATGTCGATCACAGTGACGCCGAGGTCCATCTCGTCGTCCACCAGGCTGGCGAGGCCGGAGGCGTAGGGCGACACCACGAGGGCGTCCATGTCCAGATGGCAGCGTTCCAGGACCGTCGAGAGGGTGCGCACCGCACCGCTGTTGGCGGTGACCACGTGCATGTGGGCGCCCAGGGTCTCGCCGAACATGCCGCGCGGATCGCGGATGCCGTTGGTGCCGTCGATGGTGAAGCCGACCGGAATCGAGTGGATCAGGTCCTGGCCTTCCAGTCCTTCCAGGTGACGCCACTGGTCGAGCACCCGGCGCAGGTCGCTGTCGCCGACCTCGTGTCCCGCGACCGAGACCTCGACGCCGACGGTCTGCGAGGCGGGCCAGCCGCCGGAGATGTTGACCATGACGCTGCGCAGCTCGGCGCCCGCCATCTTCTCGGCCGCGTGTACGGCGTTGAGGATCGACGCTTCGAGCTGGTCGACGTCGGTGATGCGGCCGGCCTTGACGCCCCGGCTGACCTGGTGGCCGATGCCGGCGACCCGGATCGAGCCCGCCGGCAGTCCGGCGCCCGCCAGCAGCGGGTTGGACGGCGGGTCGCCGATCTTGGCCACGAAACAGCAGACCTTGCTCGACCCGATGTCGAGGGCGGCTACCAATCCGCTTCGTGCTTTGCCGAGAGGCTTTCTCACCGTTCCGTCCTTCTTCTGCCGCTTACGTGTTCTCGCCGGGGGCGTTGGCGCGCTCGCGCGCCAACGGGGTCACCCGCATGATCAGTTGGTCGGGGATGCGCAGATCGATCGTCACCACGTCCCGCTCCAGCACGCCGTGCTCGCGCGCCAGATTGGCCAGGTGGGTCCAGGCGCCCGCGGGGTCGACCTCGGGAAGCTGGACGTCCATGCCGTTGTCCAGGCGTATGGTCCAGCGCCGGCCGCTCACCCAGGTCAGCGCGCGGATGCGCCGGCTGAGATCGGGCTCGCCCGCCAGCATCGCGAGGGCGCCAGCCGCCCGTTCCGGCGCCTCCTCGCCGATGACGATCGGCAGCTTGTGGAACCGGCGGATGTCCTGATTGTCGATGGTGACCCCGTCCTGATCGACCAGGGTGAAGTCGCGGCCGCGCTGCCAGAGCGCCAGGGGCCGCCGCTCGATGAGGGTGACATGGAGGGTGTCGGGCAGGCGGCGCTCGATCCGCGCGTCCTTGACCCAGGGCAGGGAGATCACCCGGTCGCGCATGTCGGCCAGGTCGATTCCCAGGATCGGCATGCCGCGGCGGACGCCGACCGTCCGCAGAAGCGCGTCGGCGTCGGTCTGGGCGCGGCCGACCACGAGAACGTCGTCGATACGCAGGCCCGCATCGGCGGTCAGATGGAGCGCGCCGTCGGTCGCGGTCGCCCAGGCGCGGGCGAGGTGCCCGGACTGGACCGTCCAGCCGATGGCGCCGCCGGCCGCCGCGAGGACGACCGCCGCCGCGCCGAGGCGCAGCGCGGCGCCGCGCCAGGGCGAGGCCGGACGCTGACGGCGAACCGGCGCCGACCGGCCCCGCGCCGGTTTCTTCTTCTTCGACGACGAGAAGGGGGTCAGTAGTCGCATTGCGCGCCCTCCACCATGCGGGCAACGAGGTCGGGGAAGGAGATGCCGCGATAGGCGGCCTGCTCCGGCACCAGCGAGGTCGGCGTCATGCCCGGCTGGGTGTTGATCTCCAGCAGGTACAGGGTGCCCGGATCCGCCGCCGTGTCGTCGTAGCGGAAGTCGCAGCGGGTGACGCCGCGGCAGCCCAGCGCCTCGTGGGCGCGGCGGGCGGTCTCCATCGCCTCCCGGCGGATCGCGTCGGGGATCGGGGCGGGGATCAGATGGATCGACCCGCCCTCCGCGTATTTGGCCTCGTAGTCGTAGAAGCCGCGATCCGAGGTGATCTCGGTCACCTCGAGAGGCTCGCCGTCCAGCACGGCGACAGTGAGTTCGCGGCCGGCGA
The DNA here is from genome assembly GCA_040223655.1 of Thalassobaculaceae bacterium. Taxonomy (GTDB): domain Bacteria; phylum Pseudomonadota; class Alphaproteobacteria; order Thalassobaculales; family Thalassobaculaceae; genus Thalassobaculum. The sequence goes on from JAVKFT010000019.1 coordinate 104,485, forward strand.
TGAACGGCTCCACCAGCACCCGGTCGCCGAAGGTCCAGTCCTCGCCGCCGGGCCGGTAGTTGTCGCCCTCGCGCACGATATGGACCCCGACGCTGGAGCCCTGGTCGATCGGCTTCACCACGTAGGGAGGCGTCATCGGGTGCCCGCGGTCGAAATCCTCGACGCGGATCACCTTGCCGCCGGGGCAGCGCAGACCGTGGCGGGTGAAGACGTCCTTCGCCGTCGGTTTGTCCATGGCGACCGACGAGGCCCGGACGCCGGAATGGGTGTAGGGGATGCCGAGGACGTTAAGCATGCCCTGGATCGTGCCGTCCTCGCCGACCGGGCCGTGCAGCGCGTTGAAGCACACGTCCGGATGCAGCGCCTCGAGCGTGCCGGCGATCGAGCGGTCGATGTCGATCTCGCTGACCCGGTAGCCGGCCTCGCGCAGCGCCTTGGCGCATTCATGCCCGGTGGAGAGGGACACCTCGCGCTCCGGCGACCAGCCGCCCTTGAGGACGGCGACATGGGTCTCGGTCCGGCTCATGTCCCGCCTCCCGCGTCGTTCCCGCTGGCAGGTTTCCCGACCCGGCGGATCTCCCAGCGCAGCTCGACGCCGCTCGTCTCCTTGACGCGACGCCGAACCTCCTCGCCCAGGGTCTCGATGTCCTCGGCCGTCGCCTCGCCCAGGTTCAGGAGGAAATTGCAGTGCAGCTCGGACACCTGCGCGTCGCCGACCCGCAGACCGCGGCAGCCGGCGGCGTCGATCAGCTTCCAGGCCTTGCCGCCGTCCGGGTTGGCGAAGGTGGAGCCGCCGGTGCGGACCCGCCGCGGCTGGGTCTCCTCGCGGGCGTCGCGGATGTCCTTCATGGCCCGGGCGATCGCCTGCGGGTGACCGGGCCGCGCCTGGAACACCGCGCTGGTGACGATCCAGTCGCCGGGCAGGTCGCTGTGGCGATAGGACAGACCGAGATCGTCGGCGGACAGAGCATGCACGTGGCCGAGAGGGTCGACCGCCCGCGCCGAGACCAGGACGTCCCGGACCTCGCTGCCATAGGCGCCGGCGTTCATCCGCAGGGCGCCGCCGATCGAACCGGGAATGCCCGACAGGAACTCGAGCCCGGTCAGGCCGGCCTTCTGCGCGGTGGCGGCGACGGTGACGTCCAGGGCGGCGGCCCCGGCGATCACGCGCTCGCCCTCGACCTCGATGCCGGCGAACGGCTTGCCGAGACGGATCACGACCCCGTCCAGCCCGCCGGACCGCACCAGCAGGTTCGAGCCGACGCCGATCACGGTCACCGGCACGTCGCCCGGACGGCCGGCCAGGAAATCCATCAGGTCCGCTTCGTCGGCGGGGCGGTACAGCACCTCGACCGGGCCGCCGACCTTGAACCAGGTGAGCGGCGCAAGCGGCGCGTTCTCGCGGTACTCGCCGCGCACCTGGGGCAGTCTGTCGATCAGTTTGGTCATGGCCTGCCGCCGCGCTGGTTTCTCCAGGGTGATCAAGCCGCACCTCCCTCGCCGGAGGGCCGGCGCAGCGGGAAGGGCACCGTGCCGTCGCCGGACGGCTCGGCCTCCGGCGAGCCGGTCTCCGTGCCGAGGATGTGGGCGATCTGGCCCGGCAGCGCCTGGGCCCAGTTGGTGATGTTGCCGGCGCCGAGGCAGACGACCATGTCGCCGTTGTCGCAGAGGTCGACGGCCATGGCGGCCAGTTCGACCGGATCGGCGAGCGGCAGGACGCGCCGGTGGCCGCGCGACCGCAGACCGGCGACCAGGGCATCCCGATCCACGCCCTCGATCGGCGTCTCCCCGGCGGCGTAGACATCGGCGACGATCACCGCGTCGGCGTCGTTGAAGCAGCTGCAGAAGTCCTCGAACAGGTCGCGCAGCCGCGTGTAGCGGTGCGGCTGGACCACGGCGACGACCCGCGCCGTGCCGGCGGCGGCGCGGGCGGCGGACAGCACGGCCGAGATCTCGACCGGGTGGTGGCCGTAGTCGTCGATCACGGTGATGCCGCCGGCCTCCCCGGTCTTGGTGAAGCGGCGCTTGACCCCGGCGAAGCCTTCGAGGGCGGCGCGGACCTGCTCGTCGGGGATGCCCATCTCGGCGGCGATCGCGACGGCGGCAAGCGCGTTCTGGACGTTGTGCCGGCCGTACATCGGCAGCAGCAGGTTCTCGATCCGCCGCTCCTCGCCGTGGACGCGGTCGGTGATGATCGCGGTGAAGCGGGAGCCGGCGCCGGTGATATCCACGTCGACGCCGCGCACGTCGGCCTGCGGGCCGAACCCGTAGGTCACGATGCGGCGGTCGGAGACCCGGGGGATCAGCGCCTGCACCGTCGGGTGGTCCAGGCACATGGCGGCGAAGCCGTAGAACGGGATGTTCTGCACGAAGCTCTCGAACGCCCGCTGGAGGTTCTCGAACGAGCCGTGGAAATCCAGGTGCTCCGGGTCGATGTTGGTGACCACGGCGATGGTCGCCGGGAGCTTCACGAAGCTGCCGTCGCTCTCGTCGCTCTCCACCACCATCCAGTCGCTGTCGCCAAGCCGGGCGTTGGTGCCGTAGGCGTTGATGATGCCGCCGTTGATCACTGTCGGATCGAGGCCGCCGCCGTCCAGGACGGCCGAGACCAGCGAGGTCGTGGTGGTCTTGCCGTGGGTTCCGGCGACCGCGATCGACCATTTCAGGCGCATCAGCTCGCCCAGCATCTCCGCGCGGTGCACGACCGGGATCATCCGCTCGCGCGCCGCCACCAGCTCCGGGTTGTCCGGGCGGATGGCGGTGGAGATCACCACGATCGCCGCCTCGGCGACGTTCTCGGCCGTCTGGCCGACGAAGACCGGAATGCCGAGCTGCTTGAGGCGTTTGACGTTCGGGTTCTCGGCGATGTCGCTGCCCTGCACCTGATAGCCGAGGTTGTGCAGGATCTCGGCGATGCCGCTCATGCCGATCCCGCCGATGCCGACGAAATGCAGGGTCCCGATCGTGAGGGGGATCGTTCTCATGCGGCGGCGCTCCGGGTCGCGGGTGCTTGGGTGGCGGCGCCCTGGCTGGCCCCGCTCTGGTTGGTGCTGCCCTGGTTGGTGCTGTCCTCGGAAATGCCGACGGGCTCGATGCCGGCGGTGGACAGGACGAGGGCGGCGAGGTCCTCGACCGCGTTCGGGCGGCCGTAGGCGCGGGCGGCCTCGGTCATCGCGGTCAGCCGGTCGGTGTCGTCGAGCAGATCGGCCAGCAGCTCCGCCAGGCTCTGCGGCGTCAGGCTGTGCTGGGGCAGGACGACGGCACCGCCCGCATCCTCGATCGCGCGGGCGTTGGCGGTCTGGTGGTCGTCGATCGCGCTCGGATAGGGGATCAGCAGGGCGGGGCGGCCGGCGACCGTGTTCTCGGCGACGGTGGAGGCGCCGGACCGGCAGATCAGCAGATGGGCGGCGCGCAGCCGCTCCGGCATGTCGTCGAAGAACCGGCGCACGTCCGCGTCGACGGTCATGTCCTTATAGGCGGCGGCGACACCGTCGACCTCGTCGGGACGGGCCTGCTGGGCGATCCGCAGCCGGGCGCGCAGGCTCTCCGGCAGCAGCGCGACCGCGCCCGGGACCAGGTCGGCGAAGGCGCTGGCGCCCTGGCTACCGCCGGTCACGAGGATCTCCCGGGCGCCGTCCTCGGACAGTGGTGCCGGCCCGGCCTCGCGGACGGCCGTCAGCGCCGCCCGGACCGGGTTGCCGACCAGGGCAACCTTGCGGCGGTCGGCGGCGGGGATCTTCTCGACGGTCTCGAAGCAGGTGGCGATGGCGGTGGCCTGGCGGGCCAGCATCCGGTTTGCCCGGCCGATCACCGCGTTCTGCTCGTGCAGGATCACCGGGACCCCGCGCCCGCCGGCGCCGAGGACCGTCGGCACGCTGGCATAGCCGCCGAACCCGACCACGGCGGCCGGGTTGAGCCGGGACAGCAGGCGCCGGGCGTCGCGCCAGCCGAGCAGCAGCTTCACCGCGCCCTTGAGCTTGGCCGTGAGTCCGCGTCCGGCGATGCCGCCGGCCCGGATCTTGTGGACCTCGATGCCGCCGCCAGCCGACTTCGCGGCGTCGTCGAACGCGCTGCCGCGGGTGTCGGTCACCAGGGCGACGCGATGGCCGCGCGCGGCGAGCAGCTCGGCCAGGGCCTTGGCCGGGAAGACGTGACCGCCGGTGCCGCCGGCGGCGAGAACGATCGGGCGGGAGAGCGCGCTCATGCCAGCACCTCCCGGTCGGTGCCCCGGCGCCGAGTGAGCGCGAGGGCCATGCCCATGGCGAAGGCCAGGGCCAGGAGGGAGGATCCGCCGTAGCTGATGAAGGGCAGGGTCATGCCCTTGGCCGGCATCAGGCTGACCGCCGACGCCATGTGGATGAGCGCCTGCAGGGCGACCTGGGTGAACAGGCCGGCCGCGGCGATCAGCACGAACAGGCTGGTCTCCGACAGCAGCTTGGCGTAGCCGCGCAGCACGACGAAGGCGTAGAGCGCGATGATCAGCAGGCAGGCCAGGCCGCCGAACTCCTCGCCGGCGACGGAAAAGATGAAGTCCGCGTGGGCGTCCGGCAGATAGGCCTTCACCGTGCCCTCGCCGGGGCCGGTGCCGAGCAGGCCGCCGTTGACGAAGGCCTCCAGCGACCGGTCGACCTGATAGGTGTCGCCCGACGCGGGGTCGAGGAACCGGTGCACGCGGCTGGCCACGTGCGGGAAGACGAGATAGGCGCCGACCGCGCCGACCGCACCCAGGCCGGCGAGGGCGCCGACGAGAACCATCGGCAGGCCGGCCAGGAAGAACTGGCCGAACCAGATCACGCTGACCATCACGGTCATGCCGAAATCCGGCTGGGACAGGAGCAAGGCGACCAGCAGACCGTAGAGGCCGGCGGCGATCCAGTGGCCCGGAAAGGCCGGATTGCGGCGCCACTCGGCGAACATCCAGGCCGTGACCACGGCTATGAAGGGTTTGGCGAACTCGCTCGGCTGCAGCGAGAAGCCGGCGACGCTGATCCAGCGCACGGCGCCCTTGATCTCCGTCCCGACCAGCGGCACCAGCGCCAGCAGCAGGATCGACCCGGCCAGCCCCAGGGTCGCCATCCGGCGGATGTGCAGCGGCGAGAGCATAGAGACCGCGACCATCACGGCCACGGCGACCGGCAGGATCAGGAACTGGCGGCGCACGAAATAGAAGCTGTCGACGCCGATCCGCTCGGCCACGGCCGGGCTCGCCGCCAGGATCAGCAGCGAACCGATCAGCACGACCAGCAGCACGGCCCCGAGGGTCCAGCGGTCCACGGTCCACCACCAGCGGCCGAGAATGGAGCGGTCGGTGCGGGCGATGGCGCTCATGACGCCCTCCGCCGCTCGGAGGCGCCGTTGCCATTGCCGTCGGTGAGCTCGCGGACCAAGTCGCGGAAGCGATCGCCGCGCACCTCGAAATTCGAAAACTGGTCGAAACTCGCCGCCGCCGGCGACAGCAGGACCGTGGCGCCGCGCAGGCCGTCGGCCTGGGCGTCCGCATGGGCCTGACGCACGGCGCTGTCCAGGGTGCGGCAGAGCACGGTCGGGCAGCCGTCGCCGATCTGGCGCACGAAATTGCCGGCGCTCTCGCCGATCAGGTAGGCCCGCTTGACCCGGCCGAACAGCGGGGCCAGCGCCTCGACGCCGCCTTCCTTCGCCCGACCGCCGGCGATCCAGTAGATCGGATCGTAGCAGGCCAGCGCCCGGGCGGTCGCGTCGGCATTGGTCGCCTTGCTGTCGTTCACATAGGTGACGGACCCGGCCGCGGCGACGCGCTCCTGGCGATGCGCGAGCCCGGGGAAGCTGGCGATTGCGGCGGCGATGGTCTCGCGCCCGATCCCGAGCGCCAGGCAGGCGGCGGTGGCCGCCGCGGCGTTCTGGGCGTTGTGCAGGCCGGGCAGGGCCGGCGCGCCATCCAGCTCGACGATCCGTTTCGGCTGGCCGGTGCGGGCATCGATCAGCACGCCGTGGTCGGCGTACACGCCGCCGACGACCTGTTCGTGGCCGGAGATCTCGATCAGCCGGTGGCCGTCGCGCCGGAGCTTCTCGGCGATCTCATGGGAGGGCTCGTCGTCCACGCCGACGACCGCGACGGAACCGGGCGACTGGTGGGCGAAGATCCGGCGTTTGGCCGCGATGTATCCGGCCAGGTCGCCGTGCCGCTCGATGTGGTCGGGCGTGATGTTCAGGAAGACCGCCACGGTCGGGGCCAGGGACGGGGTGATCTCGAGCTGGTAGGAGCTGAGTTCCAGCACCAGGACGCCGTCGCGACCCGGGTCCTCGAACTCCAGGGCCGGCCGGCCGAGATTGCCGCCGACCTGCACCGGCAGATGAGCTTGCTGCAGAATGTGGCCGATCAGCGCGGTGGTGGTCGACTTGCCGTTGGTGCCGGTGATGGCGACGACCCGGCGGTCCGGCAGGGCGCGCAGCAGCAGCTCGACATCGCCGATGATCGACAGGTCGCGGGCCGTCGCATCGGCCGCCACCGGGTGCGGCTCCGGATGGGTGTGCGGGATGCCCGGCGACAGGACAAGGGCGTCGACCCCGCCGAGCCCGCGGGCGGCGAGGTCGGTGAGTTCGACCCCCGCCATGCCGGCGACGCGGTTGCGCCCCGCCTCGGTATCGTCCCAGGCGAGAACCGTCGCGCCGGCGTCGGCGAGCGCGCGCGCAGCGACGGCCCCGGATTTTCCGAGGCCCATCACGGCGTAGGTTCTGCCTTTCGCGAAGTCGAGGGTCAGCATCGCGTCACCTCAGCTTCAGGGTCGAGAGGCCGATCAGCGCCAGGATGATGGCGATGATCCAGAACCGGATGACGATGGTCGGCTCGTGCCACCCCTTCTTCTCGAAGTGATGGTGCAGCGGCGCCATGCGGAACACGCGCTTGCCGGTGAGCTTGTAGGAAGCGACCTGGACGATCACCGAGACCGTCTCCAGCACGAACAGGCCGCCGACGATGGCGAGCACCAGCTCGTGCTTGGTGATGACACTGATCGTGCCGAGCGCGCCGCCCAGGGACAGGGATCCGGTATCGCCCATGAACACCATGGCCGGCGGGGCGTTGAACCAGAGAAAGCCGAGGCCGGCGCCGATCAGCGCGCCGCAGATTACCGCCAGTTCGCCGGTGCCCGGGACATGGTGGATCTGCAGGTAGTTGGCGAAGACCGCGTTGCCGACGAGGTAGGCGATCAGGGCGAAGACGCCGCCGGCGATCATCACCGGGACGATGGCCAGCCCGTCCAGACCGTCGGTCAGGTTCACCGCGTTCGACGCGCCGATCATCACGAAGACGGCGAACGGGATGAAGAACCAGCCGAGGTTGACCAGCAGGTCCTTGAAGAACGGCACCGCCAGGCTGAAGGTCAGCGGCTCCTCGAAGGTCGAGGTGATGGCCAGCGCCGCCGCGGTCGCGATGGCGATCTGGAAGGCGAGCTTCAGCCGGCCCGACAGGCCCTTGGTGTTCCGTTTGGTCAGCTTCAGCCAGTCGTCCGAGAACCCGATCGCCCCGAAGCCCAGCGTGACGAGGAGCGTTGCCCAGACGTAGGGGCTCGACAGGTTGGCCCAGAGCAGGGTCGAGACCACCAGGGCGATCAGGATTAGCAGGCCGCCCATGGTCGGCGTGCCCTTCTTGGTCAGCAGGTGGCTCTCCGGCCCGTCTTCGCGGATCGGCTGACCTTCCGCCTGGCGGCTCTTCAGCCAGCGGATCACGCCGGGGCCGAGCACGAAGGCGATCAGCAGGGCCGTCATCGTGGCCCCGCCGGTGCGGAAGGTCAGATACCGGAACAGGTTGAAGGCCTGGAATTCGTCGGCGTAGGGGGCGAGGAGGTTGAACAGCATGGCTCAGCGCCCTCCGGCGGCGGCGCGCCGGCCGGTCGTGCCGGCGGCTTCCAGGGCGGAGACGATGGCCTTCATGCCCATGGCGAGCGATCCTTTGATGAGCACCACGTCGCCGTCCTTCACACTGTGCGCGACCGCGTCGGCGAGCTCGCCGGCGGTCTCCGTCCATCGGGTCACGCGGCCGGCGCCGAGCGCGTCGCGCAGATGCGCCATCGTCTGGCCGCAGAGATAGATCTCGTCGGGTCCTGCCGCCTCGACCGCGTCCCTGAGCCCGGCATGGGCGGACGGCGCGACGTCGCCGAGCTCCCGCATGTCGCCGAGCACCAGGATCCGCCGATCGGCCGGTGCGGCGGCGAAGACGGCGAGGGCCGCGCGCACCGCCGGCGGGCTGGCGTTGTAGCTCTCGTCGATCAGCAGGGCGGAACCGCCGTCGGCCGTGGCGAGCGTCGTCTGCCCGCCCCGCCCGCGCATGGCCGAGACGCCGGCGAGCCGGTCGAGGCACGGGGCGATGTCCAGTTTCAGCGCATGGAGCACGGCGACCACGCCGACGCTGTTGAAGCCCCAGTGCTCGCCGATGCCGCCGACGGTCCAGGCGAGCTCCTCGCCGGCCACGGTCGCGCGGACCTCGGTGCCGTCGGAGGCGGGCGCGATGGCGATGGCGCGCACGTCGCAGGTTGCGGCATGGCCGAAGGTGATCACCCGGTCGATGCCGAGGTCGCGGGCGCGCGCCCGGATCCGGTCGTACTGGTCGTTGTCGCCGTTGAGGACGGCGACGCCGCCGGGCTCCAGGCCTTCGAGGATCTCCGCCTTGGCGTCGGCGATCCCCTCGATGCCGTCGAAGAACTCGATATGGACCGGCTCGACATTGGTGATGATCGTCGCGTGCGGCGCCACCAGCCGGGTCAGCGGGCGGATCTCGTTCGCATGATTCATGCCCAGTTCGAACACCGCGAAGGCGCAGTCCTCGGGCAGGCGCGCCAGGGACAGCGGGGCGCCGATATGGTTGTTCAGGTTGCCGGCCGTCGCCACGGTCTTGCCGTGGGCCGAGAGGCAGGCCGCCAGCATCTCCTTGGTGCCCGTCTTGCCGACGCTTCCGGTCACGGCGACGATCCGCGCGCTCGATCGGGCGCGGGCGGCCCGGGCCAGGTCCTCGAGCCCTTCCATCACGTCGTCGACGAGGAGCAGCGGCGCGTCGTCGAGCCCGGCGGGCACGCTGGACACGAGGGCCGCGGCGGCGCCGGCATCGAGGGCGGCGGCGACGTAATCGTGGCCGTCCACCCGCTCGCCGGGCAGCGCGACGAAGAGATCGCCGGCCTCGATCCTGCGGCTGTCGATGGTCACGCCCTGCGCGGTCCAGTCCGGGCCGAGGGCCTTGCCGTGGGTCGCCTCGACGGCGGCGTCGCGGGTCCAGAGCGCGCTCATGCCCGGCCGTCCCGCACCTGGGCCGCCTCGCGGGCGACCGTCGCGTCGTCGAAGGGATGCTTGACGCCCTTGATCTCCTGGCCCTGCTCGTGGCCCTTGCCGGCGATCACCAGCACGTCGCCGGGACCGAGGCGGGCGACGGTGTCGTGGATCGCCGTGCGCCGGTCGCCGATCTCGACGCCGCCCTTGCAGCCGGCCAGGGTGGCGGCCCGGATCAGCGCCGGATCTTCCGATCGCGGGTTGTCGTCGGTAACCACCGGGCGGTCGGCGTGTTTCGCGACGGCGCTGCCCATCATCGGCCGCTTGCCGGGATCGCGGTCGCCGCCGCAGCCGAAGACGCACCAGAGCGCGCCGTCGGTGTGCGGACGCACGGCCTTCAGGACGGTCTCCAGCGCGTCGGAGGTGTGGGCGTAGTCGACGTAGATCGCCGCCCCGTTGTCGAGCACCGCGACCCGTTCCATGCGGCCGCGCACGCCGGTCAGGTGCGGCAGAGCGGCGAGGGCGAGGGGCATGGGCGTGCCGCTGCCGACCGCCAGCCCGAGGGCGGCCAGGGCGTTCCAGGCCTGGAAATCGCCGATCAATCCGAGGTCGACCGCGTGGGAGCGGCCGTCGGCGGCGATCTCCAGGGACTGCCCCGTCGGCCGGCTGCGGCGCGCCACGATGCGCAGCTCCGCGCCGGGCCGCATACCGTAGGATAGCACCCGATGGTGCCGGCGCTCGGCGGCCTCGCGGAACCTGTCGTACTCCGGCGAATCCATGTTCAGCACTGCCGTCCCGCCCGGCGCCATGACCCGGTCGAAAAGGCCGAGTTTCGCCGTGCGGTAGGCGTCCATGTCGCCGTGATAGTCGAGGTGGTCGCGGGTCAGGTTGGTGAAGGCGGCGGCCTTGATCTCGACGCCGTCCAGACGCGCCTGATCGAGCCCGTGGCTCGACGCCTCGAGGGCCGCGTGATCGACGCTCACGTCGACCAAGTCGTGCAGCAGCGCGTGCAGATGGACCGGGTCGGGCGTGGTGAGGCTGGGCCCGGTGGTCTCGCCGTCGACGGTGAGGCCGAGGGTCCCGATCGAGGCGGCGGAATAGCCGGCGCGGTTCCAGATCTGGCGGGTGAACTCGGCGACGGAGGTCTTGCCGTTGGTGCCGGTCACCGCGACCACGGTCTCCGGCTGCGGGCCGTAGAAGCGCGCGGCCATGCGGGCGAGCCGCCGGCGCGGCTCGGCGTCGCGCACCAGCCCGACCGGGCACTCCGTCACGTCGGGCGTGGTCAGCACGGCGGCAGCACCCTTGGCGACGGCGTCGTCGATATAGGCGCGACCGTCCAGCGTCGCGCCGGGCAGGGCGGCGAACAGGAAGCCGGGGCGCACCTCGCGGCTGTCGGCGGTCAGGCCGAGGATTTCCGGGTCGCCCTGGGCCAGGATCGCAGGGGCCGCGCTGTGCGGGTCGATGAGATCAGAAAGATGCAAGTCGTCTACCTCCGGTGTCGGGTAAATCGACCAGCAGATCGCGGCGAATCTCGGGCGCGTTCATGTTGACGGGTGCCACACCAAGGAGCGGGGCTGACCGTTCGACGATGCGTTTGACGGCGGGGGCGGCGACCCAGCCGCCGGTGGCGTAGCCGTGGGAGAACTTCTGCCCTTTCGGCTCGTCGACCATCACCAGAACGACGTATTTCGGATCGTGCACCGGGAAGGCGGCGACGAAGGAGGACAGCAGGGATTTGCGGGCGTAGCCGCGGCCGCCGGCCTTCTCGGCCGTTCCGGTCTTGCCGCCGACCATGTAGCCCGGCGCGTCGGCGTTCCGGCCGGTGCCGTCTAGCACGACCAGGCGCATCAGCTTGCGCATGGCGAGCGAGGTGGCGGGCTGCAGCACCTCCTCGCCGAGCACCCGTCCCGTCGTCTTCAGCAGCGTCGTCGGCCGCTTGATGCCGCCATTGACCACCGTCGCCACGCCGGACGCCAGGTGCATCGGGCTGACAGACATGCCGTGGCCGAAGGAGATGGTCATGGTGTTGATCGGGCGCCACGGCGAAGGGACGAGGGGGTAGCCGCGCTCCGGCAGCTCGAGCGCCATTGGCTGCAGCATGCCGAGCCGGGACATGAACGCCTTCTGGCCGTCTGTGCCGACGTCCATGGCCATCTTCACGGAGCCGATATTGGACGAGTACTTGAAGATCTCGGCCACCGACAGCCACCGGTGTTCGCCGTGGAAGTCGTTGATCGTGAAGCGGGAGATGCGGATCGGCTTGGTCGCGTCGTAGCCGTCGTTCAGGGTGACCGTGCCGGCGTCGAGCGCCATGGCAGTGTTAAAGATCTTGAAGGTCGAGCCCATCTCGTAGACGCCGAGGGTCGCGCGGTTGAAGCGCTGGTCGTCGCTCATGTCGCCGGCGAGATTCGGATCGAAATCCGGCAGGGAGACCATGGCCACGGTCTCGCCGGTATTGACGTCGAGGACGACCGCGGTGCCGCCGATCGCCTCGAACAGGCCGATCTGGCGGGCCAGTTCCTGGCGCACGATGTGCTGGATCCGCAGGTCGACCGAAAGGGTGAGCGGCTCGCGGCCGCCGCGCAGCACGTCGTCGAACGCCTTCTCGATGCCGGCGATCCCACGGTCGTCGGTGTCGGTGTAGCCGACCACATGGGCGACTAGGGAGCTCTGCGGATAGATCCGCTTCCACTCGTCCATAAAGTGCAGGCCGGGAATGCCGAGGGCGTTCACGCGGTACTGTTCGTGCGGCGTGAGGTTCCGCTTCAGCCAGACGAATCGGCGGTTAGCCCGCAGCTTCGCCTCGACCTCCGGCACGGCGAGATCGGTGAGCACCGTGGTCAGGCGGCGGGCGGCGCGGGCGGCGTCGAGCACCTCGCTCGGGTCGGCGTAGAGCGACGGCGTGCGCAGGGACGTGGCGACCAGCAGGCCGTTGCGGTCGACGATATCGGCGCGGCCGGTCTGCAGCGCGGCGTCGGCGGCCGCCGTCGGGACGGTCGGTTCGTTGTGATCCCGCAGGGCGGAGAGTTCGACCACCCGGCCGGCCACCGCGGCGAAGGCGAGGGTCAGCAGGCAGCCGGCCAGGATCAGCCGGTTGCGGCCGACCTCGAGCGTCTGCTTGGTCACGCCGTCAAGCCGCACGGACTTGCCGGTGCGGATGCGGGCGCCACCGATCTGCTGCATGTCGGTCATCGGCGCACCTTCAGGGAGATCGTGAGGGGACGAGGCAGCGGGGTCGGCGGCGCGACCGCGGGCACGGCCGCTTCGCCGGCGCCGGCGGGGACGATCGCCCCGGCCGTGTTACCGGCGGCGTCCGGCATCAGGGGCAGGCGCATCGGAAGCTGCTCGATCTGGCCGAGGCGGGTGGTGTCCAGCGGCACCAGATGCAGGTGGCGGCGGACCATCGCCTCCAGGTTGCTCGGCCGGTTCAGATAGGACCACTCGGCCTCGAGAACGTGCACCGCCTCCTGGTTGGCCAGGATCTCGCGGTGCAGGGCGGCCAGCCTCTCCTCGCGGTCCTGTACCTCGTACTTGACCATGAAGAGGGCGACGCCGAGACAGGCGGCGATCAGAAACCAGAGGATCGTTACACGGCGCATCACGCGGCCTCCTGTTCGGTCCAGGCCGGCGCGTCGGTGCGATGGCCGACGCGCAGACGGGCGGAGCGGGCGCGGGGATTGCGGGCGATCTCCTCGTCCGACGGGGCGATCGGCCGGGCGCTCGGAAGGGTGAAGGTCGGCAGGGGCGCGGCACGCTTGCCGGCGATGGCGTCGGGCGCGTGGCGGGACGGGTTCGAGGTGCGGCCGGAGCGCCGGCGCAGGAAGGTTTTCACCCGCCGGTCCTCCAGCGAGTGGAAGGAAACGACGGCCAGCCGACCGCCCGGGGCCAGCAGTCGCTCGGCGGCGTCGAGGCCGTTGTCGAGCTCCTCCAACTCCCGGTTCACGTGAATCCGCAGCGCCTGGAAGGTGCGCGTGGCGGGGTCGATCGAGCGGTCGGGGGCGGACGGCACCACCCGGCGGACGATGTCGGCGAGTTCGCCGGTCCGCCGGATGGCCGTCGTCGTCCGTGCCGAGACGATCGCTTTGGCGACGCGGCGGGCGTACCGCTCTTCGCCGAGATGGAAGATGATGTCGGCGAGCTCCTGCTCGCTCGCCTCGTTGACCACGTCGGCGGCGGTCGGGCCGCTGCGGTCCATGCGCATGTCGAGCGGGCCGTCGAAGCGGAAGGAGAAGCCGCGCTCGGCCTCGTCGAGCTGCGGCGAGGAGACGCCGAGATCGAGGGTGACGCCGTCGACGGTCTCGTACCCCGCCTCGCGGGCCAGGCGGTCCATCTCGCCGAAACGGCCGTGCAGCGGGACGAGCCGGTCGCCGGCTCCGCCGGGGTAGTCCTGCGCCAGGGCGCGGGCGCGTGCGATGGCGTCCGGATCGCGGTCCACGGCGAGCACGGTGCAGGTCGCGCTCTCCAGGATGGCGCGGGTGTAGCCGCCGACGCCGAAGGTCCCGTCGAGATGCCGTTCGCCGTCCTTCGGGGCGAGGGCGGCGACAACCTCGGCGAGAAGCACGGGGATGTGGAGGGGACCGGTCATCGCCCGCCCCCGTCCTGGCCGTCGGTCGGCTTGACGATGCGCAGGGTGGCGCCCTTGTCCCGGGCCCGCTGGCGGGCGGCGTTGCGGTGGGCGTCGAACGCGGTGGGCTCCCAGACCTGGAAGCTCTTGCCGAGGCCGACAAACATGGCGGTCTCGCCGATCCCGGCGAAGTCGGCCATCTCTTTGGGCAGCATGATCCGGCCGTCGCCGTCGACGGTGAGGCGCACGCTGTCCGCCAGGATCGTCTGCAGGTTTTCCGCTTCCTCCGAGAAGGCGTCGAGGGCGTCGATGGACTCCGCGATCTGCTCGATCCGGTCGTCGCCGCAGCCTTCGAGGCAGGGGTGCTTGAACGAGGGATAGAGGATCACGCCGCCGGACCGCTCCTGATCGAGGGCGGCGCGGAACGTCGCAGGCACGGATACCCGCCCCTTCTTGTCGATCCTGTTCGCGAATGTGGACAGAAAAACCGCCACCCGTGCCCTCGCGTGCCGGACATGCCGGCGTTGACCCCGTTCGACCTCTCGGCCTCGACCTCCTTGCACCCGTGTCCGGTTCCGAGCGTGTCCCCCGATACGGATCGGGCCGGTGAACTCGGGCAGGCGCGGGCCGCCCACCGTCGTTCATGGGATATGATGGGATAGCATGGGACTATATGGGGGTCAATGGGAATGGGCCCGCTGATCTTGGGCTTTCCAGGCGAATTCCGGGCTGCGACGGGCCCTTGTCCTGAGCGCCGAATGAAGCGCGTCACTTGGATCCGCGCATTTGGTCACTTGGTTCTGGCAAACTGGGAAAATGGAAAATGAAGGCTCGTAGCGGTTGTAGAGAACGGTTCGCCAAAGTCTTCAATTTCACTGCCGTTGCGATCGTCTTGAAGCCCTATGCAAGACCGTTTGAACGGCAGCTCAGCGAACCTCGTGACCGACGTACCTGAAGCCCTGGATTGCTCGGAAATGGCCGCCGTATCCAATGGCACCCACACCGTGGTTGACGGGGCCCTTCAATGTCGCTCGCCATTCCCCTATCGTTCTTCGGCTCTTCGCTTTGTTTGAACCGAAGAGAGAAGCGCTTACCTGGGTCCATCCCGGCCTAGCGCGCAGCGCGGCGGCCAAGCCGGGGTGACCCGTGTTGATCAGGGTTGTGAGCGGCCTTTCAAAACGGTTTCGACCATCGAGCCAAAGATGGGCGACCTCTGTAAGAAAGCGCGTGCCGACGCCTACCCCTTGCCACTCCGGCATGACGACCAGCCGGCCAACCCGGACTTCGACCAACCCGGCCCTCGGACTGACGGCGGCATGGGCTATCGGTGCGCCGTCGATGAAACCGACGTAGCACCGCGACGCGATCATGTTCGGAAGCTTCAGATAGTGATGCGGCTCAAAGGTCGGCCACCAACTCCAGTCGGTCTCGAAAATGTCGAGGTCGAAACGGGGACGTCGTCGAAGCCACCTCCCGGCAAATCGCCCGGTAGCGGTGTCGAAAACCCAATCAGGCTGGAGCCAGTCGAGCACGTCGTAATGGCAGGTCAGCAGCACCGCTTGGCCGGCCCCGCGCCGCCAAGCCTTCGCAAACGCCATTGCGCCGATGCGCGCGATCTGACGGTCGACCACGGACGAGAACTCGTCGATCACGATGCGCCACGGCCGGTCGATGACCACCCTGGCCAGGTCGGCTCGGAAGCGTTCCCCATTGGAGAGAACCGAATACGGGCGAAGCCACGCCGGCACTGAGCCGAGGCCGACCGCCGCCAGCGCGCCGGTCACTTCGACCATGGGACGGTCAGGGGCGATGGCGTCGACGATCGCCGCGTCCTTCGGCCAGCCTCTCGGCTGGTAGACCGCTCGCGGGCCAAAGATCCGTCGACCGATCGAAGACTTGCCGGAGCCAGAGGGGCCAACAATAACGCCCACCGACCAATCGTCGCCCTCAATGGGCAGGTCGGCCGACAGGGTGAAGGCCCGGCTTTCCGGGGTGTCTGTGTTGAACATCGAGGCGATAGCGTTTGTTCGGAAGGTGTCCGTCTTCCGGGCCGGGTGCGCGATATCGATCTTCATACCGACACCGCCCGAAGCTTGCCGTAGCCGGCCGCCTTCAGCTTGTCGAAGACGGCCCGCTGGTCCGCCTCGCTGTCGCACTCGACGATGACCGCGAACCGCGGCCGATAGTTAAACCCGTTCGGGCCTAAGAGCTTCTTCTGGGACAATTGTCACCCCGTTCGCTGGACGCTCCGGGGCGTTCTGGTGAGGGGCTCCGATCGGCCCTCTCGATTGCATTGATCGTACCGCATTTAGGGCACTTGATCGAGACTGTGCCCGAAAACGCGCCGTCGAATAGCCGACGGCGGCATGTTCCGCACCGGATCGACTCCACGTTGGTTTCCGTCCTACCTTGCCCCCGCCCCGGCTGGGGTGGCGGGGCCGGCTGCCTGGTTGTCCTAGGCGGCCGTGGTTGTCGGTGCGGGGTATACTCCCGCGGCTCGGGGTGTTGGCGCACCCCGGCCCCCGCCCTAGCGGAGGTGTGACATGAACGACATTGCGAGAGGCATCGACATCGAGACGCGCCGAGCGGTCGCCGTGGCGTACCGGAAGGTCCGCCAAACCGGCCAGCTCGATCACCCTGCCTTCCTGGCAGCACGAGAGGTCTACGTGCGGATGACCGGCGACGAGGCCGGCGCCGGCGAAGCGGTCCCGCGCATCGTCTCCTGGGCGGCGTCGCAACACACCGCCTGGTTCTGGAAAGGCGTTGGTGGGCGAGGTGAGCCTCGCGGTACGCCTGTCGGTGGGCGTGTTGAAGGATAGTGTGCGATGAAAGAAGCGATCATCGAGCTTTGGGAACTGAGCGTTAAGGTGTTCCTGGAAGTCCGACAGTACCTGGTTCTTTGGGAGCCATACGGTATCGCTCTCGCGGTCGCAGGGCTGGCTTTCACGGTGTATCAGGTCCTGATCGATATTGAGGACCGGCAACAGGACCGGGCTGTGCGAGAGGCCACTCTTTTCGTGATGGCGCAAGAGCGTCTTGATGCAGCGAGGGCAGCTGAAACTGTTGTCGATCGTGGTCAAGCACGAATGCTCTCTGAAATGGCCGATGCGGGTGTCGCCTTGGATGGAATAGATGCGAGCGGAATCAATCTCGACAGAGTGGAGTTGTCGTTCGTGATTCTTGACGGTATCGACTTTAGAAACTCGACGTTTGCGGGAGCAGACCTTCGGGGCGCAACGTTCAAGGGCACTGCGGTTGATGGAGCTACCTTTGAGGGAGCAAACCTTTCGGGCGCTGTGTTTCCGTGGGGAGAGTACCGCGGAGGCATCTTTCAAGGTGCCAATATCAGTGGCGGAGTGTTTGGACCCATTTGGGTTGAGTTGCCCGCAACAGACGCCGTGATAAACACCGCTGCAATAGGAGCCGCCGGCGATTACTACTATAAACATCGAGATTTCGGTCGAAAATTTCCGCGGCGTCCGACAAGTTTTGAAAATGCTTGGTATATCGAGAACAATCCGCCGCTCGGACTGTCCGATGACGTCATGGAGACACTCATTGTGTGTTGGAGTTGGGTTGGAAGCGACCGCACCTTCCAACCTCTCCCTGGCCTTTGCGAATGGCCGGACTAGGCTTACGCGCTCTAGTAAAATGGTCAACTGCGAGAAGAGTTTTTGCGCTGTGTCCGGTCTCATGTACGGCTCTAATTGAATGGGCTGAATGGGCCTCGCCCGGGAGCGCTCAGACACTCCCGGGGCGCAGTTGTTGGCCGCCGACGATCAGCCCTGGCCTGCGCGCGGTGCCCCCGCGCCGCGCAGCAAGGCCAGGGCCCGCCGATCGCTCGGCGGCTCGATTGTCACGTGGGATATGTCGCTCGGATCCGGTGCGATCGCCCGGACCACGTCACAGTCGACAGTGACCGCGGGTCTGCCATCAGCCGCTAGTGCCAGGCGGAACGAGGCCCGCCGATCGGCGGCGACCCGATCGCAATATTCGGAGAGCGCCAGGACGATGAACGTCCGCCCCTTGGTGTCGCCGGCGAGCGCGTCGGCGACCACCTCGCCGGCGACCGATTTGGCGGTGGCGAAACTCGCCTCCTTGACCAGCTTGGCGGCATCGTCCGGATTGCAGGCCGACACCAGGCCTGCGAGGCCTATGCAGCCGGCCAGGGCCAGCGTGCGGAGTGCGTTGGAAATCACCTTCAACCTCCTTTGACTGCCCCGGTCAGGGGCTTTGTAACGCCCGTATGGGCATCGGCTCCGGCGGGGTCGCCGGAGGTGTGCGCGGCGGACGACGGGCCGTCGCACCGCAGGATCTGTCGGCCGCTGGTGTGGCGGTCGCGGACGCGTTGTTTGGCCTCCTCGGCCACCCGATCGCAGTAGAGGTCGACCGCCCCGCCGGCGACGGTGAAACCGACCGTGAACAGGGCGCCCGGCGAGCAGCCGGCCAACGCGGCGGCCAGTGCGACCAGGATGGCGAGGCGGCGGGTCATGGCGACGCCCTACGCCTGCAGCTGCTGGAGCAGGGTCTCCAGCTCGGCCGCGGCCTGGGCTTTCAGGGTGGCGAGACCGTCGACCAGGGCGGCGACGTCGCCGGCGGCGGCCTCCGTGGCGACATGGGCCTCGCACTTCGCCTGCCAGCCCTTGATCTTGCCGCCCGCGAGCTTGAAGACGTCGGCCCGGGCTAGGATCAGCGTGACCAGGTCGGCGACGGTCATGGTGCGCAGATCGGCTTCCGCCTGAAGGGCGGCGGCGTCGCCGGCCGTCGCGGTTGCGGCCTGATGGCGCTGCGCCATCGCCTCCTTGGCGGGCCAGGTGGCGATCTCGATCGCGTCGGCGCCGAGGGTGGCCTTGCGCCGGGCCTCGGCCGCGAACGTCGCGATGCCGGCGATGGACCGCGCGGCGAGCCAGTCGATGTCGGGAAGCGGATCGCCGCTGACGGGGTCGGTGTCGACGGCGCCGGCTTCCGTCAGCAATGCCGGCGGCAAGAACGCGCCCTCGCTGTACCTGCAGCCGTCCTCGATCAGCCCTTGCCACGCGACGGGTACGGCGACCCATTGCAGGGAGGGATGATGCCGCCCGGTCGGGTCGGCTTTGGTCACACCACTCACGGTGCCGTTGTTGATCATGGCCCACATGGCACTCTCCTCAGATCTTCATCGTGATCGCTGGGGCTGGCTCGATCGGGCCGGCCCCGATGACGCCGTCTAGATGCCGGCACCCCACTCGAACTTGACCTGGCCGTTGGCGCCTGCAGACGCGTCGCCGGGGCTGTTGCCGCGGCCTCGGCCGCCGCCGCCGGGGATCTCGGCGAGGCCGCTGGCGTCGGCGCCCTTGCCGCCGCCCTCCACGCCGTCGCCGCCGACGCCGCCCGCGCCCTGCATCGCACCGCCTCCAGCGCCGATGTCGGTGGCGTCCAGGCCGTTCTCGCCGCCGGAGGTTCCGCCGCGGCCACCGGTGCCGTTCAGATCGCCGCCGACGCCGACACCGCCATCGCCGGGATTGGGACCGTTGTCCCAGCCTCGCTGGCCGCCCGTCGCGGAGATCTCGCCGTCGATGCTCGACGTTCCGCCGCTGGTGTTGATCGCCCCGCCTTCGGCGACCGTGTAGTTGATGACCTGGCCGGGAACGACCGCCCGCGTGCGCCGAACGCCGCCGGCGCCACCACCACCGGTGCCTCGGCCAGTCGGGCCGTCGCCACCGCCGCCACCGCCGCCGAACGCCGTCTCGCGGATCGAGTAGACGCCGGCGGGAACCGTGAAGGACCGCGCGCCCGGGGTGCTATCCACATGGGAGCCAGCGGGCTGGCCCGTCGTGAACTCCGTGGTCGCCGACCAGGGGCTCCAGCCGAAGAGATCGCCCCGATAGGCGACCTCCCACTCGTAGTCGGTCAGGGTGAGCAGGGTCGGAGCGGCGACGCTGGTTGCCGCAGCAACCTCGCCGCTGTCCCAGGTCAGCTCCCTGGTCGCCGGACCGGTGATCCGGTACAGCCGCCAGCGGGTCGAGATGTGGGTGTCGGCGCCACCGCCGGTCACCGCGAAGGCGCTGGCCGTCAGGGTCGGGGTGACGGAAACGCCCGTCGCCGCGTTGGCGGGAGCGGTGTTCGTCGGCTGGGCGACAGCGATGAAGGTGGCGCCGGTGGAGAAGCTCACCGTGTCGGACCACGGGCTCAGCTGACCGAGCGCGTCCGCATAGCGTAGCCGCGCGAAGTAGGTGGTGTTCGTCGACAGCACACCGCCCGCCACCGCCACGCTCGTGGCGCCGAACGCGTTCTGGGTGGTGATCACGGTGTCGAAGTCGGCGTCGGTCGCGATCTCCACCGAGGTCGACGCGTGCGCGATGCCGTAGAGGCTGTAGTAGGTGTCGCCGGCAATCGTGGGGGTTTCGCCGACATTCAAGTCGCCGGCGGCCGGGCTGGTGATCGACGGCTTGCGGATCTGGTCGTAGGTCGGGGTCTCGACCTGGGCGACCGTCTCAGTCGTGGCCAGAACGGAGACCGTGGCACCGTCGGTGATCAGAAAGGCCCACTCGCCCGATGGCACGGCAACGGCGGCGTCGTTGTCCTGTCCCGCGATCTTCACTTTGACCGCCTGGTCGCCGCCGGTGCCGTCGCGTACAACCCGGCACCCCGGCATGTCGCTGTGCAGGGTGAGGATCAGGCCGGCCGTGCGCGCACCGGTCAGCGCGATCACGATCCGGCTGGTCTCCTGCTGGGTCAGGACCACTTCGGGCGCGGCCCCGGCGACGTCCTTTGAGAGCATGGTGTGGGCGGGCGAGGCGCCGCCCATCATCCGCCCGATCGCGTCGACGAGGTCGGCCCCTCGACCTTTGACCGGCACGCCCTGGGTCGCCTCGATCGGCCCCATGAGATTGAACATGATGTCGTTGAGCCAGTCCGGTTCCACCCGGGTGCCGACGACGCCGTTCTCGTCGTCGCGGCGCCGGAACCGCGGCTTTGTCGGATCGGTCTGGATGTCGGCGGTGGGGTGATCGGGATAGTGCATGAACGCCTCCTCAGACGTAGGTCGCCACGGGTGCGCCGGTGGCGCGGAATGTCAGTGTCAGGCGGTAGCCGAGCGGTTGGCCGGCCTCGGCGTCGCCGGCGACGAAGTCACCGTCCAACTCGACGGTCACAGGCGGGAACTTCTCGTCCGGCGAGGGGCCGAACCATGAATAAGCGACCCGGGTGTGTTCCGGCTTCAGCCGGTTGACGATGCAGCGCACGACAGGGTTGTCGCGGTAGCCCAACGCCTGGCCGGCTTCGCTCTCGCCGGCGATGAAATCACGGTCGATGGTGGGCTCGCCGGTGAGCCGCCAGGCGTGCTTCCAGTCGAACAGCTCGAGGTGGTCGCCGGCGACGTTTTCGCCGGCGGTGAAGCTCTCGCCTTCGCCGTCGAGCACCATGTCGCCGGCCTCGCCTTCGCCGGCGATGAACTCGTGGTAATCGGCGATCGTCACCGCGTAGCCGAGGCCTGCACAGAGCAGGGTGTAGTAGGCGGCAGACTGACCGCCGCGCGCGGCCAGCCGGCCGACGACGGCGAGGCGCCGAGCCTCGGCCTCGCTGGCGAGAGGGATGCAGGGATCGGGGAAACCGGCGACGCGCTCCCAGTCCTCGAGCATCTCGTCGGCGGTGCGGGGATCGGCCTCCTCGATCAGGTCCAGGGCGCGGTTATGGGTCCGCGCCAACTCGCCGGCCAGGCCGTGCAACAGACGGGGGAACCGGGCGTCGGGGTCGCGCGGCCAGGCCTGCCCGACGGGAGCGAGGGCCAGTAGCTGATCGCGGTAGGTGTCGTCGGTGGCGCGCATGGTCAGCTCCACTCCATCTGGCCGAACGTGGTGATGACGCCTTTCGGCACGCGGACGTCCTCGAGCGGAGCGACCAGGCGGTGGTCGTATTCGGAGGCGGCCACCGAGATCGCTTCGCGGATGCGCGATATCAGCAGCGTGCCGCCGGGCTCGGCCTCGCGCAGGATCAGGTCGCGGATCTCGGCCTCGATCGCGTCGCGCACGGCCTGGGTCGACGGCGTGAGGTTGGCGATGCGCACGGTCAGCGGGGCCGCGACCGGTGCGACGACGTAGAGCCTGGCGGTGACCGGCTTCACCGCCTCGATCGAGGCCGCCACGGCGTCGACGTCGGCCTGGCTCGGAATGCCGTCCGGATAGGTGTCGTCCATGACGAAGCGCACGGCGACGGTGCCCGGGCCGTATTGCTCGGGAGCGACCCAGGCGCGGGTGACATCAATGCCGTGGGCATCACGGTCGAGCGCCCAGGCCACATAGTCATGATGCGCGCCGCCATGGGGCGGCTGCTGGATGCGGCGCAGGACCCGGGAGCGGAGCGAGGCGTCGCCCTCCGCGTCGCTGCCCTGAGAGAGGCCGCCGGCGGAGATCGCGACCGTGGCGTCGACGCCGGCGACCGGCTCGAGGAAGGTCAGGGTGCCGGCGGCGGTGTTGCCCGCCTCGCCGGCGGTCTCGGCCTCGAGGACGAGGGAGGCGGCACCACCGGCGATCGCCGCTTCCTCGGTGACGACGTACCGTGCGCCGTCGCCGCGCTGGACAACGGTGCCGGCGACGATCACCGCGGCGTCGGTGCCGGTGGCGATCGCGGTGCCGCGGGCCCTCTGCGGGGCCTTGCGGGCCACGCCCCAGATCCGCGACCACCGCTCGAGGTACTCTGTCTCGGCCGTGTCCGGCATGACCTGGTCGGCGATGTAGATCTGGTGACCGTAGAGGCTGTGGACGGCACCGGCCTCGCTGCGCGCCAGCACGCCGGCGACGGATCGCCTGAGCGAGGCGTCGACGCCGGGCATCCGGGCGGCGATGTCCGTGCCGATCCGGTCGTTGATGGTCTTCAGGTCGGGGCGCTGGAACGGCATCAGCTGTGCTCCCACACGTAGTCGAAGCGGTAGGCGGCGACGTCGCCCAGCGGGCGGGTCACGGCGATCGCGATGTCCAGCCGGCCCCGCACCGGGGCGGTGACGGTCACATCGACCTTGGTGGCGATCCGATCCTCGAGCAGCCAGGCCAGGGCCTCGCGGGTGTATTCCTCAGCCCGGGCCAGAACCTCCGGGACCTGTTTCTCGCGGGAGAGCAGCCAGAGACGGGATCCGATCCGGTCGCCTTCGACGGCGGCCAGGTAGTCCCCCCACCACCCGCGGCGATCGTCGGCGGCGGCCGGCAGCGCATCGTCGTCGCGCGCCCGGCGATCGGTGAACAGGCTGACGACGATCGCGGTGCGCAGCCCCTCGTCGGTGGCGATGTCGGCGCCGGCGACATCGAGGTCGCCCTGCAGGAGTGTGCCGTCGAAGGCGAGCATCAGGTCCATGTCAGGCCACCCGGAACCAGGGCCGGCCGGACGTGGCGTGCCCGCATGCGGCGGTGTCGCCGGCCCGGCAGACGGGAATGGCGCCGACCCGGAACCACGCCGCTCCGGTCACCATCGGCGGCGGCGGGGAGTGCGGCGCGTCGCCATGGGCGGCGACCAGGTCGCCGATCACAACGACGGGCTCGCCCTCGATGCGGAACCAGGTGTTGGCCTGGGTCTGCTGGACGCCGCCGGCGGCGTCCAGCGCGTTGACCGCGACGCCGGACATCAGGTGGCCTCCCCCTCGTCGCGGCCGACGGCGACGTCCGGCGTGATCAGCCGGGTGCCGTCGGGGGTCATGATCAGCTGGGTGGCGCCGTCGCCGACGGTGATCCGGACCTCGCTGCCGGCCCGCAGCTCCACCTTCTGCCCGCGCCGGAAGATCAGGGCGTGTCCGCCCGGGAGCTGATCCTCGTCGGTGTAGAGGGCGACCTCGCCGGTCTCCAGGTCGAACAGGCGGTAGCGGGGATCCTCCACACCGACGACGACGGCGTGGGTCCGGTTGCCGCCGAGTGCCACGAGGATCGCATGGGCGCCCGGGTGCGGCCGCGACGTGAAGCCGTATTCCTGGAAGCGCTCGACGCGATCGTGGGTCTCGTCGGCAAGTGCCGTCAGTTGAACGAGCTGGGTCCGCGTGGCGTCGTCGACCAGCCGGATGATCGCGCGGCCGACGGTGTTGGCGATGCGGCGGCGCAGCGGCCCGGTCAGCCGCGAGATGGCGCGGTTCACATCCATCCCCCGCCTCCCGTACCGGAGGTGTCGGGCTCGGGCAGCTTGGCGAACGCGCCCGGAAGCATCAGCTCCATCGTCGTGGTGGTTCCGACGTCGCCGGATTTGTCGAAGCGCACGTCGGCGATCAGCATGTCCCGGTCGAGACCGACCCAGTCGTCGCTCACGTGGACGAGGGAGTTGGGCCACCAGAGCGGCCCATTCGTCCCCGATCGCCATCCCTGGACCGTGTAGCGGGGTTTGCGCGACCGGCTGGCCCGCACGTTCGCCTCCCAGGTCGCACGGTCCTGGATCGTGGCATCCGAGCTGATGTCCTCGGCGACGACGAGAAGCGGGCGGTACCGCGCGATGCCGCTGTCGCTGGCCGTCGCCATCGGGTGCGCGATCTGTTCCGGCGGCAGGAACTCCGTGCCCGGCTGCTGGCCCTTGACGATGTAGCGGCTGTAGCGGTCGCGGTGGCTGAAGCTGCCCCCGCCTTCCAGCACGTTCTCTCCGCGCACGATGGCGCGTGGCATCCGCACGGAGCCGGATCGCGTGAGCAGCAGCTCGCCGCTCGCGGTGCTGGTCGCCAGCACGGCCCGCATCCGGCAGGCCCGGTCGATCGCCTCGAAGGCGGTCTCGCCCTGTTCGATCGAGAAGCGGGTGAACGGCTTGCCGGTGTCCGTGCGGGTGATGACGCCGATCCGGAAGGGCTCGGCGATCGCCTCCACGAGGTCGGGAAGCGCGATGCCGTGCCATTCGCCGGGCGTGTTGAGGGCGCTGCAGTCGATCAGGTCGCCGGTGCGGTCCCGGCCGGAGACCCGGATGGTGTGGGCGTCGCTGGTGTAGGAAGGGGCGCAGTCGTCGATCCAGCCGCCGATCACCTGGTGGCCGTCAAGGGAGAGCGAGCACCGTTGTCCCGGCCGGAATGTCCGGGGCTGGACCGACCCCGGCTCGCGTTCGGAGAGCGTGATGTCGAACGTCCCGCTGAGCGCCTGGACCGAGCGGGTCACGGAGACGGTGGTCCAGCCGCCGTAGACGCCGCCATCAAGGGTGAGCTGCACGTCAGCCATTGGCCAAGGCCCTCACGCTTCGGCCGCCCGGCACGAAACCCGGGTGGCGCAGGCCGTTGCGCGCCGCCAGCTCGTCGGCCCGTCCGGCATCGCCGTAGATCCGGTAGGCGGTGACCAGGGCGGGCTCGGTGGCGGCGACCGCGACCTCCGCCACGCCGGAGAGATCCGGCGCGCGGGCGGCGAGATCGCGGACGACGGCGGTGTGCAGATCGAGCACGGTGTCGAACACCGCGTCGTCGCCGGCGGCGCTGGCGGCGTCGGCGATCGTGTCGACGGCCGCGGCGATCGCTCCACCGAGGTCGAGAGCGTCTTCCCGGGTCTCCAGGATCGCCGCGGGGACCGCCGCCATGGTCTCGATGACGCCGGTGCGCCGCACCAGGTCGATCAGGGCGGTCTGGTTCGCCGCCTGGCGCAGGCGCGACGCCGTGGTGAGCGGAACTGCAGGAAGCGATGCGCCGAAGGACGTGAGCGACAGGCCGGTCTCCAGGTCGATCCGGCCAGGAATGCTTCCAGGAATGCTGCCAGGAATGCTGCCGGCGATGCCGCCGGGGATCGCACCGGCGGCCGCACCGGCGACGGCCGATTGCAGAACGCCAAGCGTGGCCGACTGGATGGCGCCGGCGAGGCCTGCCGGATCGCGCACCAGGCGCGGTGCCGCGGCGGCGAGATCCGACACGACGGAAAGCGCGGCGGCCCCGATGCCCGGCATCGCGCCCAGCTCGGTGGCCAGTGTCCCGGTCACGTCGGCGGCGGCATCGGCCACGAACTGGAGCGCGCCGTCGACGCTGAAGCCTTGCTCGAAGGTCTCGATCGAGGCGGTGCGCGCGGCTTCGGCCTTGGTCTCGACCAGGGCGGCCGTGTTGGGCCGGCTCGACGGATAGGAGACTTCGCCCGCCTGCACGAAGGTGAGCGAGAGGCGGGCCATGCGGCCCTCCGACGTGCTCTCCTGGAGCCGGCAGCCAGTGCACAGGACGTCGCGGGTGCCGAGATAGGGGTGAACGAGCTGGCCGGCGCCCGCCTTGGTGCAGGCGGCGATCAGCGCGTCGCGGGCGGCCATGTAGTCGTCGCCGACGACATAGGCGTCGATGGTGTAGCTGTGCGCCTTCGCGCCGAGATCCTCGGCCAGCGGCAGGTCTCGGCCGGGATACTCGTGCAGGTGGGCGCGGCGTCCGGCGACGTCGGAGCTGTGGGCCTCCACATGGAACTCGGCGTCGCGGAAGCGGGCCTTGCGATATTGATCAAGCCACATGGCCGCCCCACGTATTTGACATGGGCAAAGAACAGGACATGAGCCGCAAATTCACATGGTCGGAAATCGCACTCGCCAACGGTGCGGCGGCAATGTGGGCGGCTCTCTTCGCTTGGGCCTTCGATACGGGCTTCTGGGGTACCTTCGCGGCGTTCGACTTCGCGTTGATCCTCATCCTGCTCCACATGGCTAGTGACCCATCGCATAGCCGGTATCAACGCCGAGGCTGACGCCCGGCGTGTCGGACCGCTTGTCGGCCACCCGCATGTCCCGCGGCGCGTTCTCGAAGCGCACGCGGATCTCACCGCCGATCTCCTGAGATCCCGGTGCTAGAGCCGAGGGCACCGGAGATGAAACGCCCGACGCGTCGTTGCCGTCCGCGGCTCGATCCGCTAGGCCGGTCTTTTCCTTGATGAAGTCCGGCAGGAAGCCGATGACCTCGTCGACCCGTCGACCGACCCACCCGACGACCTTCTCCAGCCGGGCGCCGAGCCACGCTTCCAGTCCGTCGATCGCTGTCCCGATCCAAGCCAGCACCGAGCCCCAGGCACTCCGAAGCCCGGCGAGCATGCCGGCCACCAGCGCGCCGCCGGCGACAACGAGGACGTCGGACGGGACGGCATCTGAGAGTGAGGCGATGGCGTCGTCGAACCAAGTGCCAACACCGCCCCAGGCGCCGGCCAAGCCGGCGAGCAGACCGCCGACGATCGCGCCGCCGGCGGCGACAAGGTCGATGCCGTCCAAAGCGCGGAAGATCCGGCCGGCCGTGCCCGAGACCAAGGCTGTGATATTGCTGAAGGCCTGAACGATCGGGTCTTTGATCGAGGCGAGCCAGGCGGTCAGGCGGTCGGCGCCGGACGCGAGCCCCGCAACCAGACCGCCGATCATGGCGCGCCCGTTCTCGATCAACGATACGCCGGTCAGGTAGGCGACCATGGCGTCGATCGCTCGAGCGAAGAGGCTCGCCGGGTTGAACGTCGCGAGCAGGGCGAGGATGCCGGAGATCACGCCCCGCTCGAAAGCATCGGTGATCGGCGACCAGAGTGTAGCGATCGCTGAGACGGCGCCGGCGATTCGGTCCGCGATCCTGGCAAGAGCGGCGGCGGCCGACTGGCGGATGGCCTGCCAAGCCCGGTTGAAGGCCCCTTTAATCGTCTCCCAACCGATGTTGAAGGCGGCGACGACATCGTCCCAATGACGGATCAGCAGGTACATGCCGCCAACCACGGCGCCGATCGCCGCCATGATGGCGATGAAGATCCAGGTGAGCGGGTTCGCCAGCAGAGCCGCGGTCCAGGCCCAGGTCGCGGCGATCATCGAGCCGATCGCGGGCAACATCGCAAACAGGCCGGCGGTAAGCGTCGCCACACCCTTCGCCGCGAGCACGGTCATCTTGGCTGTCATGGCGACGAGGGCGATGCCGAGCTGCGTGAGGGGTACGAACAGCATCAGGATGCTGGCGACCAGCTTTAGTCCGAGTGCCGCGGCCAGGAGGCCGATGACGATCCGGGCTGCGCCGACCGACCGGATAAGACCGGTCAGGCGTGTAATGATGTTTGCGGCGATCGGCGAGACCAGGATGGCCGCCTTGATCCAGGCGTCCAGCGCCCCGGTCAGGTTGGTCCAGGTGGAAGCCGCCCAGGCGACAATGGCGCCGCCCTCGCGGATCGCGGCCGACAGTTTCTCGACGACGGCCGGGCGGTTCTCGACCATGAAGGCGCGCAGCCACACCACGCCGTCCTGCATGGCCGGCAGCAGGCCGGCGGCGATGACGTCGCCGACATTGCGGATCACCACCCAGAGCTTCGACAGCTCGTCGTTGAACCGCTCGCTCTTGCGCGCCTGCTCCTCGGTGATCAGGCCGAGCCGAGTGGCCTCGGCGAAGCTCTCGCGCATGGCGGCACTGCCCTTGGAGAGCATGTTCACCATGTCGACGCCCTCGCTGTCGAACAGGGTGAAGGCGAGCCGCACGCGCTTGGCGGGATCCTCGATCGCCGCCATCTTGTCGGCGACGTCGAACAGGAGATCCTCGGTCGCGCGGATGTTGCCGTTGCCGTCCTTCAGCTCGATGCCCAGCGCGGCGAGCGCGTCCTTCGCCACCCCGGTCCCCGCGGCCGCCTCGGCGACCCGCCTGGTGAAGCGCTGGGTGGCGATGTCGAGCTTGCCCTGCTCGACGCCGGCAAGGCCGGCCGCATAGCGGAGCTGCTGGAGGGTCTGGATGCCGACGCCGAGCTTGTCAGCGGCGGTGGCGGAGCGCTTGACCAGGGCGAACAGTCCGGCACCGGCCGCGGCGACGCCGGCGGTGACGCGGGAGCCGAAGGCAATCGCCTCGCGCCCGACCCGGCCGAGCCCGGTGAGCAGGGCACCGCTGGCCTGGGCCACCCGGGTCAGGCCAGTGGCCTTGCCGACGCGGTCGATGGCGCCGCCGATCTTGCGCATCGGTCCGGTCGCGCGATCCAGGACCTGGAAGATGAGCCGGAGACTGAATTCCTTGGAAGCCATCGGAGGGGGGCGCTCCTAGGGGTGCGAGTGGACCTGCTTGTGGATGCGGCGAGCGGCTTCGTGCCAGCGGCGGAGCTGGCGGACCGTCATTCGGTCCAGCTCCGAGGGCGGGAAGTGGAAGACGAACGCCACCTCCTCGCTCATGTGCCGCCAGTTAGAAGGGACGGCGGCAAAAAATCCTTCAGCTCCGCGGCGATGGCCATCAGGTCGGAGAGCGGGATCTGTTTGGCGCTGGACGGCGGGATATCGGCCATGGCCGCGATCGCGCCGATGACCGCCCCGAGCTTCAGCTTCACGCCGCCATCGGTGAAGTGCAGCTCGAGGTCCTCGAGCACGGCGAGGGTCGGCTCGTTGAAGGTCAGTTCGGTGACCTGCTTGCCGTGGGCCTCGATCGCCTTGGAGAGCGTGACTGTCTTGGCCATCAGCTGATCTCCTTCGCACTCAGACCCTCGAAGCGGATCTCGACCTCGCCTTCCTCGGTAGTGACCTTGCCGTCGCCGGCGTACCAGGCGTTCTCGAGGACCACGGTCTTGCCGTTGGCCTGCTCGAGGGTCACGGTCGCGCCGTCCAGGTTGAACAGGGTGTCGAGATCGACGGCGCCGTCGTTGGTGATGGCGCCGGTGACGTAGGGTGCCTTCGGCATCTCCTTGTAGCCGTGCACGCCGTCCGGGCCGGTGATGGCCTCGCGCTTGGGCGCTCCGAGGTCGTACTCGAAGTTGCCCTTGGCCTTGTACTGGGTGCCGTCGACCTTGAAGAACAAGGTCCCGGCCACCCGGTTGGGGTTCGCCATGCGGGTCCTCCTACAGCAGGAACTGGATCTGGACGCCGGCGACGCGGAACTGGTTCACCAGGTCCGGCGCGAGACGCCAGTCGAGACGGTTGGGGTCCTGGGCGTTGCGCTCGCAGATCAGATCGTCCTTGAACTGCGAGAAGCCTTCGACGAGGCCGAGCCGCTCCCATTCGGTGAAGCGCGCGACGGCCTCGGCCTTGCCGACCTTCGGCGTGATGATCGCCTGGCCGGGCCCGAACCGCGTGCCGTCGTCGGCCACCTTGTGGCGCGGGTATTTCCGCAGGATGTAGTTGCGGAAGTCGTAGCGGAGATACGCCAGCGTCCGCAGCGTGTTGACGTCCAGGTAGGCGATGTCCTCGGCACCCTGGGCGTTGACCTTGTAGGTGGTGATCAGGCGCTGGATGCGGACCTTGCCGCCGGCATCCACGTACCAGGTCGAGATGCCGTCGTAGAGCAGCAGGTTATTCTCCTGCAGCGTGAACCGGTCGGTGGCCGCCGGCGGCATCATGCCCTTCAGCTCCAGGGTCTGGAGAGGGCGGGCCGGGTCGATGTTGGTGTGGTAGCTCTCCACGCCCGCGGTCATCGCCGCGATCTCGTCCGGCGGCGTCGGCGAGCTGGACCCGTGGACCACTGTGAGGTGCTGGGAGTTCCGGGTGTCGCCGAAGGTGCCGAGCGCGCCATGCGTGCCGGTCATGCCGGTGTAGGCCTGGGCCTCGATCTGGCGGAGCGGGCCACTGCGGCCGAGCAGCTCGCCCTCGATCTCGGTCAGGTTGGCGGCGTCGGTGTAGCCGATGGTGAAGGTGGTGTAGGGCTCGTCGCCGATCGCCGGCCAGACGGTGGCGAGGTCCGGATTGGCGGTGCCGCCGGTCATGGCGACGATCGCCAAGGTCAGCCCGGCCGGCAGCTCCTCGCCGAGATAGTAGGAGTGGCGGATGTCCAGCGCGTTCCCGGCCTCGCCCTTGTTCTTGGCCGTCAGGTTGATCTGCTCGGCCGCCACCCCGTCGATCTCCGCGGCGACCCGGCAATCGGCGAGCGCGGTGATCGCGTCGACCAGGTTGCTTGCGACGTCGGCCGGCGTGTCGGCCGCCGATACGCCGACCTGTACGCGCCGGCCGCCGAGGTAGAGGTTGACCGTGCCCGGGGCCGTCACGCCGCCGACGGTGATCGAGCCGGTGGCGGCGTTGCCGGCCACGTTGTCGTCGAGCGCGATCGCCCAGGTCTCGGTCAGGTCGTTGTTCTCGAGCTGGGCCGCGAGCATGGCGGCGAGCTGCGAGCCGGCACCGAACCAGGCCTTGGCCTGGGCCGCGTTGGTCACGCGCACCGGGGTCAGCGCTGCCACCGTGCCGGCGGCCAAGCGCTGGCCGACCACCAGGTTGCGCGCCGGTTTGAGCGCCGGGCCCGTGACAGCGCGGGACGCATCGAACTCGGCGTAGACGAACGGCACCCGGATGTTGGTCGGGACCTCGTTGAAGCTGATCGCCATCGATCAATCCTCCGCGTTCGTGGTTGACGTGCCGGCGCGCGGCTTGCGCCCCCGGGCCGGCGCGTCGGGGAGCCGCACGAGGTCGCCGGCGGCGATGCGTCGGCGGATGTAGGGGGACGCCTGGACCGTCTCGCCGCCCACCTTGATGTGGCGGCGGCCGTCTTCGGTGCGGACCTTCAGGCCGTCCGCGGGCTTCACGCGCATGGTGCTCATTCGCCTTGCTCCGGATGGATGATGTCCTCGGCTTCCGTCACACCGTCCGGCGCCGGGAAGTCCCAGGTGATGCCGCCGGTCAGGAAGTCGTCGATGCCGGTTTGCTCGAGGTCGAGCAGGACCCGGGTGGTCAGGGACAGGCGCGCCTTGTGGCAAAGCACGCCGGCGAACATGACCGGTCCCAGCTCGTCCAGCTGCAGGCCGGCCTCGTCGCCGGCGGCGCCGAAGGTGGTCTCGACCAGACCGCCGAGGGTCTCGTCGGCGCGGAACGGCGCGCGCACGGCCTCGATCAGATCGTCGAAGGCAAGCTCGCTTGCCTGTTCGTCGACCAGGCTCAGGAAGCCGTTGACCTGCCAACGGATCACCAGGCGGGTGGTCTGGCTGTCGACCACCTCTTCGCGGGTGGAGAGGCGGCGGATGTTCCAGCCGCGGATCTGCGTTCCGACCTGGTAGAGGTCGCGGAAGTCGCCCTCGCGGCGGGTGTAGCGTTCGTAGTCGTTCACGACGCCGGCGGCGGGGACGCCGCGGATCAGATTGGCGATGGCGGTGCGGATGGCGGCGACGGTCATGCGCGCCCTCCCGTCCCCGGACCCACCCGCTCTCCGACCCTCGCCAGCGCTGCACCGTAGATCTCGCGGATCTGCGCCTCGGTCTTCACGATCGCGGCCGTCAGCATGAACTTGCCGTCGGTCCCATGCGCGCCGATCTTGCGCTGGATCATCCGGGCGACGTCGTCGACCTCGTCCAGCTCCACGTCGAGCTTCTGGCGCACCCAGTCCTTCAGCGGCTCGATCGGCGGGAAGTGCGGCTTCGATCCCAGCTCGACCGGGACGGCGTAGTTGAGCGGATTGCCCACTTCGCCGATCACCCGATCGCCCAGGATGTCGGGCTCGCGATAGGACCACGCCCCTTTGAGCCCGCCGCCGCCGCCGATACCGACCGGCGTGTTCTCGGCCGCTTCGCGCTCGACCAGCAGCGATGCTTCGACGGTGGCCGTCACCATCTCCTCGAGCGCGGCCTCAGGGGCATCGCGGAACGCCCGAGCCCAGGCGGCCTGGTCGGCAAGAGTGACGTTGAGGAGGCCGGCATCCGTCATCGGTAGCCTCCCCGGTGGATCAGCCGGTCGCGCCCGCGGCTGTCGCGCAGATCGAGGTCCACGATCGTGGCGGCCGGGGTGGTGCGCTTGGGGTCGATCGACAGATGGTCGTAGTAGGCCTGGCGCATGGCCCGGGCGCGTGCGGCGTACTCGGCCGAGACGCTGTTGTGGTCGACGCTGTCGGCGTCCAGCGTGGTTTCCTGGTCGCCGGCGCGGGCGGAGGAGAGCTGGTCGAGCAGGATCCCGGCCGCCCAGCGGCAGACCGCCTCGCGGTCGCGGATCGTAACGGTGTCAGCGAGCGCGTCGACCGCGTGGCGCACGGTGAACTGGACCACAACGTCGCCGGTGACGGCCTCGCAGAAGTAGAGCCGCGGGCCGTCGATCGTATCGACCACCTCGGCGGCGACCGGGCCGTCGGTGCCGCTCGGCCGGCTGACTTCCAGGAGCGTGCTGAACCCGTCCTCCCAGCCCGCCGGCAGCGCCACCATCGCCGCGTCGGCGGTGACCATGGCGAGGATCTTGCGGGGCCGGTCGGTCGAGTAGCGGATCGTCGCCAGCTCTATGGCCTGGTCGCGATCGTCGTCGGTCACCAGGCCGGACGGATCCCGGGTGAAACGGTCGACGAGCGTCTGGAAATCGGCGAGGGGCATGACGCATCCAGGGAGCGGGGAGGGGTGGCCCGGCCGGGTAGGGAGAACCGGCCGGGCCTCGGTCGGCGCCGCAAGGGCGCGCTCGGGATTAGACGACGACGCCCTTGAAGACGCCGCGGAAGTCGGTCACCGATCCGCCGTAGATGTGGCGGAGCTTGTAGGTGATCTGGTCGTTGGTGAAGACGGACCCGTTGGTCGGGTTGTCCTGGACGAACATCTCCGGCTCCTCGTTGCCGTCCAGGAAGCCGACCTCGATCGTCGGGATGTCCATCGGATCGGCCGAGATCATCCAGTCGTTGACGTCGGTCCAGTACCAGACCGGGATCACGGTGAGGCTGAGGGTCTGGATGAAGTTCCGGTCCTGTTCGGTGTTCCGGCGGAACAGGTCGACCGCCGTCTCCTCGAGATCCGGGGATACCCACAGATCGCGCGGACCGATGCCGAGGCGGTCGTTGCTGTCGCGCTCGGTCTGTTTGAGCATCGCCAGGCGCCCGGCAGCGAGCGAGGCCTTGCCGAGGGCGGTGGCCCCCAGGTTGCCGTGGCTCGCGTGGAAAAGCGCCGTGCCGTCGTAGATCACCGGGTTGTCGACGAAGAAATCGAGCACGAACTTGGCGAGCGTGCGCTTGGCGGCCCGGCTCAGGTTGGTCGGGATGCGGCGGATGACTCCGACATCGTCGTTCTTGATCATCTCCATCGTGACCCGCTCGGTCCCGCCGCGCTTGGTGATCGCGTAGGTCGCCTTCTCGTCGGTCGGCGAGGTGAGCGCGGTATAGGTGCCGTTCTCCGCGACCTCGGGGATGTCGCCGTAGCCGCCGTAACGGGTGCGCTCCTGTGTGCGGAAGTCGTTGATCGGCACGACGCTCGCGATCCGCCGCCACACGTCGTAGGAGCTGCCGGCGCGATAGTCGGCGATCATGCGCCGGGTCATGCTGTCGCCGAGCACGTTGCCGAAACTGCCGCTCGACAGGGCTTCGCGCATCAGCGCATCGTCGCAGTTGCGCAGGTCGCCGGAGACCCGGGTGTCGCCGGTCATGGCGACGTAGCACTCGCGGAAGCTCCGGGCGTGGCGGTGGTCGCGGTGATCGGGATCGAAGAAGGCGTCGAGCATGGCGTCGACCTTGTCGAAGCGCCCCTCGAGCAGCTGCACCCGCACGCCGTCGCCGAGCCCGGCGACCTGGCCGCCGCCCGAGAACGACGCCAGATAGTCGGCCTCGTCCTGGATCGCGGAAGACACATCGGCCTCGGTGAAACGGTCGGCCTTGCGGAAGCGGCGCTGCAGCCGATCCTTGGCCGCCTGGGGCAGGCTGCTGGCGGCGATCGTCGCCCGCGCGTCGGCACGGGCCTCGATCATCCGCAGGTCCTCGCGGGTGACCTGGTCACCCTGATTGCCGCCCTGGTTTGAGGAGAGCGGGTTGACTGGAGCCGGATCGCCTCCGGCCGCCGGCGTGCCCTCCTGCACCGCCTCGCGGAGCATCGTGGCGAGCTGGTCGTCGGTGAGCTTGTCGGGATCCTGGCCGGTCAGCAGGCCCTTCGCCTCGAGCAGCTGGATGATCTCTTCGCGGTTCATGATCTTGGTCCCCTTCGCTTCGAGGAGTTTGATGATCGCGCCCCCCGCGCCCGGCTCGACGATCAGGTCGACGGACGCGACGGACAGGAACTTGCGGGCCTCGCGGAAGCGGCGGCCGCCATGGGTGGCTTGGGTCGCCCGGGCGCGGGCATCGATCGAGAAGCCGAACAGGTCGGTGAGCTGGCGATCCCAGGCTTCGCGGATCTTCACCGCGATCGCACCCTCCGGCTCGATCAGGACCAGGTCCGCCTGGATCTCGCCGCCGCCGCCGGCCGCTTCGACGAACGCGGCGTTCTTCAGGGCGCCGATCAGGTTGCGGACATCCTTGCCGCCGCCCGCCAGGTGCTCGGCGTCGGACTTGGCGAAGACCCGCACGCCCTCGAACAGCGACACCGCCTCGCGGAGCACGTCGTCGGGATAGAAGTTGCCGTTGTGGCTGGGGCCGGCCTGGATCACGCGGATGCGGTAGCGCCCGCCCTCGGTGGTGGACGCCTCCAGGAACGGCCCGATCGCGACGGCCTCGCGCATGTCGTCGACCGGGGTGAAGGTTTTCCGCACCTCGATCGGCGAGCCGAGGGTCACGTCGGTCCCGTCCACGGAGTAGGGGTAGCGGCGCAGCTTGCCGTCCTTCATCTCGACGACGATGAAGTCGTCGAACAGCGCGTGGACGTAGGGCCACCAATCGTCGTCGCCCGACAGCTCCAGCACCTTCTTGATGGCGCTCTGCAGCAGGTCGCGCAGCTGGTTGAGGTCGCCGTCGAACGCCTCGCGAACCGCCTCCGGGCCGATGATGCCGAGCGGCGGGACGGCGCCGGCGGCTTCCACGAAGCGGGCGACCGTCAGTCCCGCAGGGCCGGCGCCGGAAGGGCCGAGTGGGAGAAGGGCGCGCCGACCGATCACAGCGTGACCTCGTGCTTGCGGCCGTCGATCGTGGTGCAGCGGATCACCCCGTCGCGCTCGGCGATGGCAAGGATGTCCTCGGCCTTGGCGGCGCGCTCGACGGGGACGAGGGTCTTGCCCTCCTTGCGGACGTCGCGGATCTTCGCCTTCAGCGCCCGGGCGACCTGGGCGGCCGTCGGCAGGCCGTCTTTCCCGACAGGGGCCTTGGCGCCGGCCTTGGCGCCGGCCTTCGTGTCGGCTTTGGTGCCGGCTTTGCTGTCGGCGGCGGCCGTCGCGGCGTCGGTCTTTTCGGGAGCGGCGGTGTCGGTCTTGTCGGCCATCGGTTCGTCTCCGGAAGGCGGTTGCAACGAGCGGTTCCTCGTGTTCCGATGCCTCTGGTTCTGCTCCGGCTGAGACCCCACAAACTAGCTGGAACAGTTCCAC
Organism: Thalassobaculaceae bacterium; assembly: GCA_040223655.1. GTDB lineage: Bacteria > Pseudomonadota > Alphaproteobacteria > Thalassobaculales > Thalassobaculaceae > Thalassobaculum. Next base: position 140,300 of record JAVKFT010000019.1, read on the forward strand.
CGACCGGCGGGTGACGGATGTGCCCCCAAGGTCCCTGAGGGGCTTGCTAAGGCCCTCTTGGGGGGCAGATCCGACCCGCCGGTCCCTTCTCACACCCGGACATGTCGACTGAGACGAAAATGAGCGCCCTGAGACGGGGCTCAGACGGCCATCTTCGCCGCCAGGGCAGCGCCGTAGCCCCGCGCCGCGTGACGGCCGTCTGTGGGCTTCTGAGGGGAAAACGGATTGGCGGGGAGGCCACCCGCGATCAGCTGGTCAGCGCACCCTCGAGATCCCGCTTCGATCGGCTGCGCGCCAGCTCGTCGTCGGTGAACGCCTGGCGGCCACGCTGCTGGACCTCCCAGGTCTCCATGTAGGGGAGCGACACGCACCCGCAGTTGACGGTCTCGGAGGCCGGCGCCGACGGGTCGCGCGGGAACATCAGCTCCACCCCGTTCACCAGGAACGGCTTGTCGACCTCCACGATCTGACCGTCGGCCAAGTCATGGGCCTGGCGGCTCTGGACCTTGCCGGAGCGCCGCCACTGCTTGCGCATGCCGGGCAGGACCGTGGCGGCGTCGACCTTGCGTTCCTGGGCGGCGACGGAAAAGGCCCGGCCCATCTCCGTGCGCAGCACCGTGATCGCCCGGCCGCGCCCGCTGTCGATCGTGGTCGCGATCGCGTCGATCGCCTGGCTCGGCGTCTGCGCCCCGATCATGGTCAGGCCGATCTGGTCGGCCGCGGCCCCGGCGGCGTTCGCCGTCACGCCCTTGATCTTGTCGGTGAGGAATGTGCGCATGGCCAGCAGCTGGCGGGTGTCGACCTCCGGGAGCAGGCCGGCGATGCGGATGCCGCCCGCCTCCAGCGGATCGTCGACGATCCCCACGCCGAGCTTCCAGGCCTCGCCGGCGCCGGTGGTCGCCGTCCTGGCCAGCGCCTCGGATATCTCCGCCAGGTGTCCCTCGATCGATTTGCGGATCCGAGCCAGTTGCCACGACTGGAATTCCGATGTGGTCCGCCCCAGCTCCGCCTTGATCTCGTCCAGGGCGCGGGCCATCAGCATCTGGGTGTCACTCGCCGCCGCGCGATGGAGTTTGACCAGCTCGGCGAGCTTGGCCTTGCGGACGAGTTTGAAGGCCGCGTTGCGCTCGCGCGGTGTCATGCCGTCCCGCTCTCCCCACCCTGGCCGGTCTCCCCACCTTCGCTGGACCCGCTGTCGGCCGGATCGTCGGGGAAGTCCGGAACGTCCTCGTACTCGCGGCGCCTGGCGGCGTCCTTCTGGGCGCGCTCCAGCTCATCCTTGGGATCGATCTCCAGGCCGAGCCGCTCGGCCACCTGGGCGATGATGGAGACGGCGGTCTCCTCGCTCAGCAGCCCCCGGTCGATCGCCACGCCGCAGCCGATGATCACCTGCTGCAGGGCGGAGGCGTAGGCGGTGGTGTCGCGGATCGTCATCTCCGGCCACTCGGCGCGGGGCCGGTAGTCCTCGGCATGGTTCGACTGCTCCGGCGTGGCGCCGAACAGGATGCGCAGACGTTGGCGGATCACATAGGTGCAGATCTCTTCCAGGATGTAGCCGATCGTCGCCTGACGCATGGAGAAGACCTTGAAGGTCGGCTCGCCCATCTCCGACGCAGTCGCCCGGTTCACGTCGCCGCCGCCGCCGAACCAGTGCTCGGGGATCGTCGCCCCGCCGATGATGTGGTTGCGGAACAGGCGGGCACTGTTGGCGCTCTCGTAGGAGCCGAGATCCGGCGCCACTGTTTTCCAGTCCTCGGCTTCGTTGTGGACCCGCACCGAGCCCGGGGACGGCACCTTGATCTCCTTGGCCCGCTGTTTGACTTCCTCCGGCGTGGCGTTCTTCAGGGTCACGTCGTAGACGAAGGCGCGCATGAACTGCCAGCGGTCCAGCTCGCCGAACAGCGCGCTGTCGTAGGCGTCCAGCCAGTCCATCTGGCCGAGCATGTCGGAGGTGCCGCGCGCCTGGTTGGAGAGCGCGTTGATCTGGAAGTAGAAGCAGTCGCCGTCGGTGAAGCTCTTGCGGATCTCCTGGGTGCGCTCCGTGAAGACGTCTTCAGGGCCGTTTATGATGACCTTGAAACGCCGTGCGATGCCCTTGCTGTCCTTGCGCGTCACCACGCCGATCGGCTGCTCGACGTTGTCGGGATCGAGCACGATGGTTTCGACCATGCCCGGGTCCAGATAGCCGAGGCGCACATGGCCGTTTACCTCGTTGACGAAGGCCGGATAGAACTGCTCGCCGTAGAGCGCCAGCTCGCGGACCTTCTTCTCGAGCTTGATGTCCATGCGGTTGATCGGGTCGCGCCAGAAGGCGTCGATCCAGGACTGCGCGTCCTCGTCGTCGACCGTCACCGCCACCCCCTCGGCGAGCAGGTAGGCGATCGGCAGCTCGATTAGGCGCCGTGCGATCAGGTTGGTCTGCCAGAGATAGACCGCCAGGTCCTGCATCCGCTTCTGTGTGAGCGGCGAGAGATCCCGCTTGCTGTCTCCAGTCAACCGGCGGAAGCCCTCCTCCTCGAGGTCGACGGTGCTGCCGGCGGCCTCCCGCATCGGCACGGTGGTGGTACCGGTCAGGCGAGACCTGATCCACTCGAAGCCCCACATCAGCGCGTCCTTCCGATCTGGCCCGCCGGGCGCCGCATTCCCGTCATGATGCGCCGGCCCTGCGGCGCGTAGGGGTCCATGCCGTCCTCGCCCTCGTCGACCGTGTCGCCGGCCGGCGGCTGGCCGACGTCCTCGGCCGCGTGCAGGGCCAGCATGTGCGCCCAGAACTCGTCGGCGTGGCCGGTCTCGTTGCGATCGGCGTCGAAGCGCGGGTTACCCGCCGCCGTGGTCACCTTGCGCACCGCGTGGTGCGAGGCCCGGATGGCACGGTCCTGGGGAATGCGGACCCGCTTGTCCTCGAAGATCCGCTTGCCCGTGGTGGCCAGGTGCTGCTTGACCGGCCCGGTGAACTGCACACCTTCGACCCTGTAGCGGCCGTGGCGGGTCTGGGCGTCCTCCACCGGCTTCTCGCCGATCCCTGTCTGGTCGGCGCAGCCGCGGCGGAAGGCATAGGCGTCGACCAGGCGGTCCAGCTCGGCGTCCTGGGCGGCGAAGCTGGCGTTCTTCATCGACACCACCTCGCGCGTCCAGAAGATGTCGCCGACCTGCTCGATCACCCAGAAGACGGTCAGGTCCCGACGGCGCGCGATGTCCCAGCCGAAGAAGCACGGGCCGCCCTGGTACAGTTCGGGCCTGCCGGCATCCGGGTGCTCGCAGGCGATGATCTCTTCCCAGGTCAGCCACGCGGTGGCGGAGTCGACCGGGTTGCACATGTACTCCTGCTCGTAGGTCTCGTCGTCGCCGGCGAGATCCCGGCACTCGGCGATGAAGGCGGCGTTGCCCTCGGGCGTGGCGGGGTGGCCGGCGACCCGGGCGGCGAGACCTTCCGCCACGGCCTTCTCGATCGTCGTGGTGTGGAGCGACCAGCTGCTGGTCTCCTTCTTGGCGTCGGAGACCATACGGTAGTAGCGGTTGCCCTTGCCGTTGTAGGTCGAGAGCACCCGCACCGGGTAGCCATGGGAGGCCACCGGGGCGGCGGCCTTCCAGAGCGTGTCGGCGTCCGGGTGGAAGGCGAACTCGTCGAGCACGAGCTTGCCGCCCTTGGAGCGGAACGCCTTGGGGTTGGAGCTGAGGCCGTGGATCCGCTTGCCGTTGGCGAACTCGATCACCAGCGCCTTGATGTCTCCCTCGCGCTCGATCACCACCTCGCCGAGATCCTCGGCCGCGATGTTCAGCACCTCCGCCCACATGGCGCAGTAGCGGATGTATTCCTTGGCGGCACTCTCGTCGGCTGAGGAGAACCAGACGTCCATGGCGCCGTCGCGGCGGGCGGCGTCCTCCACATCCTCGTAGGCCTGCACGAAGGTGGCGCCGATGCGGCGGCTTTTCTCCCAGATCTTGAACCGGCTGCGGTCGTTCAGCCAGGCGACCTGGTAGGGCAGGAACAGGTCGATCCCGTCAGCCATTGCCGGGCTCGATGCCGAGCTTCTGGCGGATCTCCGCCAGAGCCGCGTCGCTGATCCCGCCCTTGCGGGCGACACCCGCCACCTCGGCCGCCGCCTTCTGGCGCTCTTCCTCGCGTATGGTGTCGCGAAGCTTGGTCTCGAAGTCCTGGTCGTATCGCAGCGCGCGGGCCAACTCGGCGAGACCCTTGCCAAGTTGCTGGACGTCCTTGGTGTCGATCAGGGGAGTGCCCACGCCGGCGTCTTCCTCGTCGGCCTGCCGGTCGGCGCGATCCTGCATCTGATCGATCTTAACCATGAGGTCGAAGGTCAGGGTGCGGGCCATCTCGACCAGCATCCGACCCTGCTTACCCTGGACCGCGGCGTCGCCCAGGTTTTCGGCCAGCGCGTTCGCCATCTCGCGGCTCTGGCGCAGCCGCTTGCCGATCGCCTTTTTGCGCTGGTTGAAACGATCGAGTGCTGACTTCGAACGCTCGTAGCCGAGATCCTTCAATCGCTCGACGATCGCCTCTAGCGGGACCTGGTCGCGCAGGAGCTTGTTGACCTGGTCGAGAACGTCGTCTGGCAGTGTGCTGATGGTCGACGGACGGGGCATCGGATCGCCTCAGTCCAAGGGCGGGCGATCAACCCCGTCCACGGTCATGCGTCCCGCCCGGGTGTCCTCGCCGAGCTGGGTCAGCTTGGCCGCCACGCCGACGCGGTCGACTGTCACCTGGACAAGGCCTCGCTGATCGAGCCACCGCAGATCCTGGTTGACGACGCCGAGTGGAACGTCGTGGACGATCGTCAGGCTTGGCAGCGCGCGCTGGATGATCCGGGCCGACGTCCAGGACCCGGCATCCTCCGACAGCAGCTCGAGGATGTAGAAGCGGCGGTTGGCGTCCCGGATGTTGGTCATTTGCCCTCCGGCTTCAGCAGCTGGTTCAACAGGCCGAGGTTGCGGTTGATCGCCTCGCTGGAGGCCGTGAGGCCGGACACGCTCTTGCCGACATCCGCGACCTCCTTGCGGACATCGGAAATGCGGTCGTGGATGCGCTGCAGGTCATCGTGCGACGGCGCGTCGTCGAGACGCTGGCGGATCTGCACCAGGTCCTTCTCGATGGTGTCGAGCCGGCCGTCATGCTCCTCCAGGATCTTGGTGTTGGCCTGGCTGCGCCGGGTCACCACGGTGTAGGCCCAGAGTGCGACGATCGCCGCGATCTGGATCACGTCGAGCAGGAAGCGCCACTCCTCAAGGTTCCATCTGTCCGTCACGCGCCGAAGGCCTCCCAGACATGGCCCGGGTAGAGCCAGGGGGCGTGGTGCCAGACGTCGGCGATGTACTTCTCCTCGGTGCCCTTGCCGAGCCGGGTGTTGTAGACGGCCTTCCACATGGCGGCGTGGCCGGCGAGATCGTCCTGGGCAGGCAGCTTGTGCGATGTCCGGAAGTAGCGGACGCGCGCCATTGCGCAGGCGAGGCGGTCGTTGTCGGCGATCTGGTGAGCCGGATTGGCCGGATGCTCTTTGTCGAACAGGCGCCACACCTTTGCGAACAGGTGGCGCCGGTAGATCAGGTAGTTCTCGAAAAGGCTCCAGAACGTCGCCGGTTCCATCTGGAACAGCCCAAGTGCGGGACCGCCGATCTGGTAGCGGTGCGCCAGGCCACCGCTTTCGTGGATGGCGGTGCCGAGCAGGAGCTGTGCCGCGCTGCGGAGCTGGGCGTCCGTCCGGTGCAAGGCCAATGCATCAAGCGTCGGGTAGACGATCCCGGCGTTGAAGCTGTCGATCTTCTCGTTGAACTCGGACACGGGCTTCCTCCGCTCGCGCGACACGAGGGAGTTGTATGCCCGTGGTCAGGGGTTCACATGGCTGGAACTGTTCCAGGAGGCTGGGCGACTCAGCCGCCTTTGTTCTTAGAGTGGCGACGGGTTTTCTGCGCCTTGGCGAAGTCGATCTTGACCTTCTTCATCTCGCCGCGGTCGGTGATGTTCCACTCCGGGCGGTAGCATTCCCGCTGGCGCATGGAGGTCACTGTTTGCTCGATACGCTTCCACCATTGAAGGATGTGCGCCGCCTGCAGATGTCCTGGAGCGTTCTGCCATTTTGGCGGCAGGTGAATGACCTTCATGCCGGTATCGAAGACGGCGTTGACCTGAGGCTCGAGCTTTAGAAAGTCCTTGTCCGCCGAGAGGATTGCGTCTCCGCCTTCTTCGGCAAACTTCGTGATCCAATGGACATCGGATGCCCCGGCGTGCCCCGCTTCCTTGACGGACGACAACTTAACGCCCGGGCTAAGGGAGATCTCGCGGACCGCCTTCACGATTGCGGCGGCGACATGCTCATCTGCTCGGATCTTCAAGCGGCCAACAACTCGTACTCAATGGCGGTGGTGACGTCGCTCGGTGACACTTCGAACCATCGCGCGACACGTTCCTTGGCACCGTCCGCCTTCCACTGCCTAAACAGAACCTCGGTCGGAACCACTGTGCCTTCAACCACAGGTTTGCCGAATGCGATCCGGGGGTCAATGATCACGTTCGGGAATTCCGAAGGGTGCGGACGCCAGGTCCTTGCGAGATAGGTCTTGGGATCGAACAGGATGCCGCGCTCGATGGTCTGTTCGATCGTGTTCCACATTTCGTGCTGACCGGTCGCCATGTCCCAGGTCTGCTGGTCGCCGGTTTCCTTCGCTGTCCGCGCGAACACCTTCCGCCGATCCGTCACATAGTGTTCGCTGGACAGCGCCAGCGGATGCTTCACTCGCCAATCGTGGCGTGCATTCTCCGCCGCCTGACGGAGGGTCGGCATGGACACGCCCTGAGACCGGAAAATCGAGATGAAGCGAAGCTCCATCAGATCGAGAAAGCTGATGGTTCTCGTGCCGGCGAAATCGCGGTCCACAACCGGCCCGGACTGGCTATTGGCATATCCGTTCAGCCACCCACGCACCGTCTGTCGGGACACGCCGATGAGCCGCGCGGCATCCGCGACGCTGAAAAAGCCCGCGATCAGTGGGTCGCTTCTCTCCATTGCCACGTCTCCTGCCACTCCTGATCCTCCGCGTCGCGCCAAAGGAACCTCCTCGGATCTGGAGGTCGGCCGCGGCACGATCAATGGCGGTGCCATCGGCGTCACTGTACATTTTTTTTGACGGAGTGGCACATCTGAGATGACGGCGGCAAGCCCCGGATGTCGGGCTAGTCGTCTCGCGGTGGATCGAACAGAGATGGTTCGTACGGGTCGGGGCGGGCTTCCGCGCGCACTTTGTTCACGTAGCGCTGAGTGCAGCCGGTATCCAGTGCAATATTTCGCGAGGAGCCCTCGGCTCCGATGATCCGCGCCTTCTTCAGGTCCTTGAACGTGCCCCGGGGGATCTCCAGGGTCTGCGTCGCGAACTCGGCCGCGAGCTGCTCCGCCTTGTCGAGCCCGATCACCTGGACCACCGGATGGTCGATCGACATGGTCCGGTGCACATAGAGGACCGTCCCCCCATAGACCTCAGACAGCCGCACCGCGGCGGCCGGTCCGATCACCTCGGCCAGGCGCCGCAGACCTGTGGGCCAGGTGCGCAGGTCGGTCATGGTTCAGGCCCGCTCCATGAAGTGGCGCCGGCGAGCCCGCGTCAGCTCCTCGAGCGGCTGCGGCTCGGGAAGCTCGATCGCGCCGCTGCGGATCTCGGCCGCCAGGGAAAGCAACCGCATGGCGTCCTCATGGGCCCCTGCGGCTGCCCGCTGGCGATCGGCGGCCAGGGACAGCAGCTCACCGATTACTTCGCCCCTATCGACCCGGCCGCGGCGCAGCTTGTGCTGCCCGACGATCGACGCCAGGTGTCGGGGCGATCCGAGTTCAGCTGTCGATGTTTGCGGCCGGCGCGACATCAACCGGACCTCGCGACGGCTATCCGGACGGCCTGGCCCAGGCACTCCATCACCCCGTACCAGTCCGCATCGGTCCAGCGCAGCATCACGGCCGGCGGACAGGTGTCCGGGTTGGGAAGGCCCGCGAGGGCGTCACGATCGCGCAGGATCCTCCACTGCGCGCGGAGGATCCAATAGCGATCGTCGTAGGCAAGCTCCCCCCAGCGTCGACCGACGATCATCCGGCGCTCGTGGATCTCCCACACGACGTCGGCTTCCCGGCGCATCATGTCCTTCAGCGCCTCGATCACGTCGTTGGCGTCTTCGGACACGGCCCATTGCAGCGCATCCTTGCTGGTCTGCCGCCGGGCGAAAGCGACGAGGGCCTCCTCGCGCGGATCGCGGATCACGCCGAGATGGTAGCCGGCAAGCCAGAGCGCGCGTGCCTTGCGGGAGTGCGGATCGTCCGCCAGCGCGCGCGTGCCGGCGCGCCGGGGCGGGGTCTTGGATTTGGGTTTGTGCTGGAAGCCGTCGGCCTTCATGCGGTCGATGACTTGGTCCAGCTCGCGAGGCGACATCTTGCGCAGGCTGGATTTGCCGGTGATCGAGTACAGCAGCGCCCTATAGGTCTCCTCGTCCAGACAGAGCTGGCCGCGCGCGATGTTGATCAGCGCATAGCGGGCCTTCTTGGGGTCGCGGGCGAGGGCTTTGACGGTGGCCTGGCTCATGGCGCTTGCTTCTCCTGGCGCTCTATGAAGCGGCGCTGCTCGATGGCGCGGTGCAGAGCGTCGAGATCGCCGCCGGCGTCCACGAAGCGCTCGACAAGGCCGAAGGGTTCAGTGGGGTCGACCGGGACACGGCCGCGCAGCTCGGCCGCGACGGCGGTAACGGCGGCGGTCAGATCCCGGTCGATCTGCCGCACGCGGCCGCAGCCGGTCGCCGCCTTGACGACGCGCTCCTTCGCGCGAAACAGCCCGAGCATGGCGTCGTCCAAGGGGGCGACCACGGCGCGGGCTTCAGTCGGTTGCCGGGACGTGGCTTGCCGTCATGCCCTCGGGCACGACGGCGGATGCCAGGTCGATCGACAGCGTCTTCCAGGCGCCGTCGTCACCGCGGCGCTGCAGGCGGATGTATGTCTTCGACCCCTCCACGCGGATGCTGTCGCGCAGCGCCTGCATCGCCTCGTTCCAGCCCGCGTCCTCGATCTCCATGCGCAGCAGGGAGAACAGCGCCTCGCGGCTGACCTGGCCCTCCTTGTCGGTGCGGAAGGCCTCGGTGACGATCGCGCGCAGCTCCGGGCCGGCATCAGCCGACCAGGCCCGCAGACAGTCGTCGATCTTCGACTTGGCGATCTGCAGGCCAGGGCCGAAGGTCAGGGTGTCGTGCACCTGGATCTTGATGCGCTGCCGACCGTCATAGGTCGACAGGGTCACGTTGCCCTTGCCATCAAGGCCGCGCTTGCGAGCGTTGTACTTCTCGGCCAGCAGATCGAGGAACGTGGCCACGTCTTCGAAGGTGTGCCCCTTGAACCGCGCGATCTGTGCCGAGAGATCGTCGGCATAGGCGAGCACCTTGTGGACCACGTCGTCCTCGAGCTTCTCGTGATCCTTCACCATGGTCGCGGGCACGAGGCGGCCCTTGGCGTCTTTCAGGTAGCCGGCGGGAACCGCCGGCTCGGCGAGCATCGTGTCTGTCACTTGATCCTCCTCGGGAGATGGTTGGACGGGCGGCCCAGCCACCAGCGGAGATGCTGGCGGATGAACCAGAACAGGCCGCCGCGGGGAGCGAGCAGCCGGGCAAGGCGCCGGGTGGTCATGGGCGCGGCTCCTTGATTTGGCAGGGATAGGAGACGGGCGTCCCGCCGCCCGCCTCGATCGGGGCGACGCGGAGCTTGCCGTCGATCGTGACGAACCGTGCCTGGAAGACCTGGCCGTCGAGCGACAGGTTGAAGACCCGCAGGTCCCCTCGGCCGTAGTAGGTGACGATGGTCGCTTTGACCTTCACCACCTCGTCGTTCCGTGCCCGCGAGAAGGTCACCACCGACCCGATCCTCGGCCAGACCTTGTAGCCGGCGAGGTCGGCGCCCATCGCGGCCGAACCCGGCGCGATTGCCTGCCGTGGGACGGTCATAGGTAGGCCCCGGCGCCGGTGGCGTAGAACAGGGTGGTCTCGGCGAGGACGCTCATGACGCGATCGACGCCGACATGCGGATCCCGCCCCGTGAGCTTCGCCATGGCGAAGTACCGGCCGAGATCGGGCTGGGTTGGGTAGACGGTGACCATCGTCGAGCCCGGCTCCGGGTCGCGGCGAAGGATCAGGCCGACGCGGCCCTGCTCGTCTTCGGCGACGATCGCCCAGTGGCGGGCACACATGAGGGAGCGAAACACCACCCGTCCGCGGCGCAGCGGGGCGTCCTGATCGTCGTACCACTCGATGGTGCCAAGGTCGGGTGCGGGGCCGGCCCGCTCCTCCTCGATGCCTTCGGCGTCATCCGGGTAGGCCTCGCCGATCCAGGCGTCGACCCGGGCAGCGACCCGGTGGTTGTTGCCGCCATAGGTGCCGCCGAGCCAGTTGGTGAAGGTCCCGCGGGCGAGCCCGCACGCCTCGGCGATCATCGTCAGCGTCATGCCGTGCCGCTCCGAGATCCGGCGGACGGCCAGGCGGAGGCGGTCCATGTCAGCGGTCGAGAAGCGGTGTGACATGGGGCTGGGCGAGGTCGTGTCACGATCGAACTCAGCGTTCATCGCCGGCCTCCTTTTCTTGAGCATCGATTGATGACCCGATGATCTGGTCGACATCGTCGCTGGAGAGGCCCAATACGGCGTTGGCAAGAGCCACATTCGCTCGGCAAACAGCGAGCGAGCTTCCGATATCGAAGGTGGTTGGGTGGTAGCCGGGCACGCTCTCGGTGACGATAACGGGGTGATACCCGTCGCCGCCGTGGCGCGAGGGAATGCGGCTGACATCCACGTCGAAGCAGATGCGCTTGCCGGGATAGGTGAGAGCGTATTTCTTGGCGATGAGGGTGGCGAAACTGGCAAGATCATGCTCGTTCCAGTGTCCGTCCGCGGCAACATGACCGCCGAGCTTCAGGCTCGATAGCGGTAGGCTCTTGGTCTCCATTGAAGGCTCCTTTCAGGGGGCTTGAAAGGCGGTTGAAACCCCGCCGCGAGCGGATGCCGCGGCGGCCCGGTCCATCTCGCGCCGCAGGTGCATCGCCTTGGCGATCGCGGCGTGCCTCACGCCCATGAAGACGTGCAGGTTGATGGCCCGGACGGTCGGGTCGGGCGATGCGAGCCAGACCCGGCGTTTGGTAGTGATCAGGCCCCGGTCCTCGCGCGGCAGCAGGTCCCAGCAGGCCGGACACATCACCGCGTTTGGATGCATCTCGGCGCCGCAGGCCTTGCAGCTGGCGCGGGAGGAGGGACCGATCCGGCTCATTGCACGTGGACCGCCCACTCGTCGGCGATGCGGCGCAGGCCGTCGGCCGTGATGCGGCCACCGAACTCGTCGGAGATCAGCACCATGCGGATCGCCGCGATGCAGTGATCGATGGCGCCGGGCGTCTTGGCGATGTCCTCGAGGACGGCGATCTCCTCGTCGTCGTCGATCCCGAAGTGTTGGGCGACCGCCCGGACGTCGCCCTTGGTCGGGCGTTTGATCGCTACCTTGTACTTGCAGCGCCGGATCAACTGGGCGAACTCGTGGCCCTGCCCGTCGCCGTGAGTGCGGGCGTAGACCAGGTCGTTACCCATCAGGCACATGGCGGTCCCGCTGGCGTCGTGGATGGCGCGCAGCTCGTCGATGGTCTCCTTGCGGAGGTACTGGGCCTCGTCGATCACCAGCAGGCCTTCGGTCCCGGCGATGTGCCGGATGATGCCGTTCGACAGGGTCCGGTCGGTCCCGCTGGCCTGGGCCTCGCCTTTGAGGGTCGTGGTGATCTGGCACAGGAACGGGTGGCGGGCGGCGATCGACGGCCGGGCGGTGACGATCCAGACGGGGCGATAGGTCGCCGCGTAGCGCTCGGCCGTGACCGTCTTGCTCGTGCCCGGGTGGCCGTAGATCAGCGAGAAGTCGGCCATCGTCTGGCATCCGGACAGCGCATTCCACACCCGCCGCGCCGTCGGGGTCTCGATCCAGGCGGACCGATCGCCCAGGAGATCGGCGATGCTGCGGCTGGAGCGATACTTGTCGACCCATCCCGAGAGAGCCGCGGCGAGTTGCGCGTTGTCGCCGGCATACCGGCCCGACAGGAAGGCGGAGATGGCGCTCGCCGAGTAGCCGGTCTGCTGGCCTATCCGGGTTTGCGTGAGGTGCTTGTCGGCGTCGAGAGCCTTGCGGATCGTGCCGCGGATGGCATCCAGATCCGGGGCGGTGTCGACCGGGTGCAGGGTGGGGGCGGTAGGGGGCAAGTCCGTCTCCTTCGTGAGGGGTGCGGTCAGAGGCGTCGCCGCCGCTTGTCGGCGATGCTGGTGACGTTGCCGGCGATCCTGTCGAGGAACCCGGGTGTGTCGTCCTCCAGCCCGTCGCCGACGGCCCGCGCGACGGGGCGGCGGGTGAAGTCGGGTTGGATCACGCTGGCCTTCGGGTCCTCGGGCAGCTCGATCGTCGCGAGACGCGACACCGCGTCGTCCAGGCCCATCCGCCGGTTCGCTTCGAGCTGCTGGCGTTCGGCCTTCAGGCGGGCCTTGTTGGCCCGGGTGTGATCGCGGGCGTCGTCCGAGTTGTTGAAGCCGGCCGCCTGGGCGCAGGGTGCTTCGCAGATGAACTCGTTGCGGCGCGTGTAGACCGAGATCCCGCCGTGCAGGTCGGCCGGGTCGTATCGGACGAGGACCTTCTTGCCGGCCCATTGGGTGAGCGGCTCCGCCCAATAGGCGTTGCCCATGAAGGTGATCTCGCCGCTCACGCGGTGGGTCGGGCGCAGCTTGGAGCGCAGCAGGAACTGGCGGCGCATCTCCGGGCCGGCCTTGCGGATCGACTGGATCTCGTAGCTCTCGGCGAAGGTCTCGTCGAAGGACCGGCCCTTGCAGGTCGCGGCGCGACGACCGGGGCGGGCGTTATGGCGGATCACTTCCTGTTCGATCACCGCCTGCAGCTCGTCCAGCTCGACGGCGCGGGCGCCGTAATCGAAGGGCTTGTTGGTCGGCGAGTTGCCGGTGTAGGCGCCGACGAACCGGGGATGCTTGGCGATGGTGTCGCAGAAGTCGCGGAAGGCGCGCTCGATCGGCTTGGACTGGCCGCGATACGGCGTCGTGAAATGCACTTCGGTGCCGAACTGCCCGAAGATCCCCTGGGCCTCGTCCTCCATGACCTTGAAGCGGTACCGCTTGCCGGTCTGGCCGGTCATGTCCTTCGCGGCGAAGGCCTTGCCGTTGTCGATGTAGATGTGTGACGGGATGCCCCAGCGGGTCACCAGGTCGCCGTAGGCGAGGCGCACCGCGTCGACGTTCTCGGTCAGCGCCAGGCGCCAGGAGAGGATCTTGCCGCTATAGAGATCCTGGAAGACGACGACGACGGCGCGGCCCGGCTTCTTCTGTCCGGGGATCTTCACGAACACGTCCACCTTGTGGCCGTCGGCGTTGACCGCCTCCAGGGCCTTGAAGACGGAGCGGTCGCGGCGCTGCGCCGGCTTGGTCCGCTCGAAGGCCTCCCGCCCCTTGCGGGCCAGGATCTGCTGGGTGCGCGGGATCTCCTTGTCGAGCCGGCGCTTCAAGGTGCGCTCCGGCGGCACGATCCAGCCGTGCTCCTCGGCGGCTTCGGCCACCCGGTGGTAGCAGGTCGAGAACGGGGCCTTGGAACTGCGCAGGTACAGCGTCACCAGCATGTCCCAGGCCTCGGTCGAGCACTCCGCCGTGGCCGTGCGGCCGACATAGCGCGGCGCCACGAAAGCCGGCCAGTCGGTGCGCGGCACGCCGTCAACCAGGCGGAACCATTCCCGCAGGGTGGACGCGCCGATGTCATGGCGCCGGGCGACATGGGCGATCGCCACGGTCATGGACGAACCGCCGCGCTCCAGGGCGCTGACTTCGTCCATGATAGCGGCGCGCTGCTGGGCGGTGTTCTTCTGCTTCTCCGTCAGCCGGTCGTAGCGTTGCCAGGCCTCGGTCGCCGCACCTTTGTTGGCCGCCTTGGGAGTGTCGGCCGCTTCCTGCTCCTCGATCGTGAGCAGCTTCGCGCGGGCCGTCGTCGGCAGCAGCGACAGGTGAAACTCGTACCCACCACCCCGGCCGCGACGCTTGCGGGCCAGCGGGGCACCGGAACTGTCGAACCGCTCGAGCCAGGCCTCGGCCTTCGCCAGCTCCTGCACCCCACGTTTGGTGGAGGGCAGGCCGGGCAGGGCCAGATCGGCGAGGGCGGCGGCGCTGTACCAGCTCATCGTTCGCCCAGCCCCAGCTTCTTGATGATCGTGCTGCCGGCCTCCAGCTCCTTCTGCATCTCCTTGACGCGCTCGGAGATCAGGGCAAGGCGGATCAGGTCGCCGTACTCCTTAGGCACCACGATGCAGTCCATCTCCTCGGCGCCGATCGACAGCAGCCGCCAGTCCTGCAGCGCGTGGGCCAACGCGATCAGCCGCGTGTGGGTGATCTCGTGCGGCTTCTCCTGGGAGGCGTAGGCGTTGAGGGTGTGGAGCGGGACCTCCTTGCCGAGATACTCGCTCATCCGGCGGGCCACTTCCTCGCGGTCCATACGGGACTGCTTCAGCGAGCTGGAGACCGCCCGGGCGATCTTGGTCTGGATGTCCTTGGCCCGGATGTCGTCAGCGTCGAACCGGATCGCCGGGTCCGGCGGTGTCCAGCCGAGCAGGTCGAAGGTGTCCGGGCAGGGGTTGGGGTGGCCCTTAGGCATCAGATGCGGCCTCCCGTGAGGAGGGTGCCGGCCGGGTCCCACGTCTGTGACATGACGGGCGTCCGGCCGGTCTCTACCATCGGTGTAGCGACACACCAGACGGATACTGCAATGGATGAAAATGATGAGCATGCGCGGCTCACCGCCGCGAAAGCTGTTGTCAACAAGAGAGCGGCGGAGGTGGGAGCTAACGCCGAGACCGGGTATCGGGTCTTAAGACTGCTGGAGCGAGACGGCGACATAAGTCTGGCCGCTCTCTTGCAGAGCTTCCAGGCCGATATCGACGGATACACCGGCGACAACCCGGATGAGAATTTCGGTGTGCTCCGGGCCCGGGTCATCATTGCGAAGATCCGTTCCGCGATAGGAACGGACGGAAGTGCCGATCCAGAAACATGAGTGCCACCATCCAGCCGTCGTCGGTCCATCCCTGCTCGTCCGCCCAGGCAAGGAAGGCGTCCCGGCTGCTCGCGTTCGCGGCCGGCGAACCCTCCGACTGACCCGGCTCGATCTTGCCGAGGATCAAGTCAGACTTGGCAAGCGCCTCGCTGTTCGGGGTGTCAGCCATCACGCGGCCTCCTCTGTGCGGGTGGCGGTGGCGATGACGGCGTCCAGCTCGCCCTCGGCCAGCAGCTGCTCGAGGAACATCCGCTTGGCCTTGGCGTTGGCGCCGTGGAAGGCGCGGTAGAGCGTGTCGTATTGCTTCTGATAGGCGGGCCGCTGCTTGGGTGCCGGGCGTTTCTCGATGATCGAGACCGCGTCCTGCACGGTCGCGACCGGCTCCTCGGCGCGGGTGAGCAGGCCAACCGCCTGGGTACGGGTCTCCGGCGGGAGCTTCGCGAGCTTCAGCAGCTGCGCCTGGTTGTCGGCGATGGGGTGGGCGGAGAGGGCGTTCCGAAGTTCCGGCGTGAGGCTCTCTCCGATCTTCGAGAAACGCTCGATTGTCCGGCGGCTCAGGCCCGTCTTGTCGGCCTTGGTTTTTGAGAACGACAACTTGTCGTTCTCAAACTGCTGAGCCCCACGGCCGCCCTTGGCACCGTTCTTTGTATCAGGGAAAAGGGCCAGGTAGCGCTCCTTGTCGGCATGGAGCGCAACGGAAATCTCGAGCACCGACATCTGGTTGCGAATGAGGTTCTCATCGACCTCGATCTGCTTGGCTTCTTCATCGGTGCACTCGCGGATCTCAGCGAAGACCGTCTCCCCGCCGTTCAGCTTCGCCGCCTCCAGGCGGTGCTCGCCGGCAACCAGCCAATAGAGGTCGGGCCGGGCACCGGGCCGCAGGACAATCGGCTGGCATTGCCCGATCACCCTCATGCTCGACGCGAAGAGCCGTACCCAGTCGGGATCTACAGCCCGCGCTCGCTCGCCCACCAGGATGTGCGCGATCGGGACCTCGGCGAATTGCCTGTCAATTTGAACGGTCGCTTTGGTCATGCGGCGACACTCTTTTGGCGGGTAGCGGTCTCGCGTCGGGTGCTAGGTGTTTCTTCGGCGAGCGGTATTGAGTTGCCTGCTTCGTCGAACCACTGAGGCCAGAGGTCATGGACGGTTCTACCCAGAAAACGGGCTATTACTCGATTGCCAGAAGGCTGTGGTCTATGAATAGCCGCTTGAACGGTCGAAGGCTGAAGCCGATTTCGCTTGGCCAGTTGGGCGAGAGACAACCCCCGCGATCTCACAAGCCCCATGATTTCATAGGGATCTGCGTTGATTCCCAGAGGTTTCGAAGGGGCGTCCGTCATCCGTTAACCCTTTCGTTGACAGGCCACCATCGCGATAGCGACGGTGTATCAAGATCACGATGAGCGTAGATCGACAAAAATCGAGCGTCAACGAGAAAGATCGACAAAAAGCGATCTTTCCATATCGTCGTTGGGGGATGGCGGTGTCAGATCGCAAAGTTCCGGGATGGACGCCGGAATTCGGGGAACGCCTGGCCGAGATGATTGCGGTCATTGGAAGCCAGAAAGCTGCGGCAAAAGTGGCGGGCTACTCTTCAGAGCAGTTGGCGAAGCACCGCAACGGGGAGGCCAAGATGTCTCTGGCAGGCGCCATCGCGCTTTGCGAGGCGTCAGGTCGTTCTCTCGACTGGCTTTCGGGGCTCGGAGGCCCTCACCAGACCGTGCACGGGGATGCGGCGATCCTCAGCGCTTCGCGCGAAGCGGCGAAATACATTCTCGGCGCTGCGGCATTCTTCGACGATCCCGACCCGGCGGAGCTGGCCGACGCTATCGCCAAACGAACTTTGTACATTCTCCAAAATGGCGAGTACGGCAAGCCAAAAATCAACACTCGCTTGACTCATGGAGATAGCGCGTAGTCATATCGGTTCGACAACAAATGCATGGGCACACGGCATATGCTCAGCGATCACGCTACCGCTGCTATTTACAACATCGTGAGGCCGGACCCTACGGGGCTACCGATCATTGTCCGCCAGATAAATCTTTCTGAGGTTTCACAAGACGCTTTTAGGTCCTGTGCTGTGTGGTTACATCACAATGGACTACACAAGATCGGCGATTTTGCTGACAAACCGTATTTTCGGCCAGATAGTATTCTAATTGATCTTGAAACATCCTTGGTGATTTATAGGCCGCCGGGTGGAGTATCGTGTTCGGACTTGGCGGCGCTCACCACTTGGTTGACCACAAACAATCGAGCAATCAAGGTCCCGCTCGCATACGCTTACCGGTCGCGGAACCTTATGTCGATTGAAGTCAGAATTCTCGTTTACCCGATACAAACACCTAAGGGCGAGTTGGTTTCTATCGTGAGTGTCGATGGTCGCTGAGTCGCAAATATTCAGGGACGAAGAAGGCGCGGTTTTGTCGCGAAAGACTGATTATGTGGTGGGCATCGATAATAACTTACTGAAGCTGAGGAGAGCAGCGCTCGATCGTTCGCGGTGGGGCAAATTATTCCTCAATGACTTTGGGATTGATGTGTTGATCAACACAGGAACGTTAACGAATACGCACTTGGTGGATGTATCGGCAGACGAACCAGAACTCTTCTGTTTTTCGATTTACAGTGACGCTTGCAGGGTCGGTGGTACGCACTCGTTTTCCGGAGAACGGATCGGCGCTGTGAATTGGTCAGCGTTGAGAATGTATGCAGAACAGGACTATCAGAGAATCAAAAAGAGTGGCGAGGTCGACCTCCGGCAAATCGACCTCGAATGTCCTATGATGAAGCTTCGCACCGTGTATCGCCGACTAGTTCTTCCGCTGCGATCTGGCATCAGGGGCGAGGTCACGCATCTGCTCGTATCCAGCGTTCGCGACCTGCAGGATCGTGTGCCTCATTCCCTCGATTAGTACGGGAATATCGTATTCCAGAGACCATACAACGGCATCTTCTCCCTTCGGCGCGAAGTAGCCCTCAGTGAGCTTCACGATCCGGTGGCTGCCATAGTTGCCTTCGGCGACGCCGTTTCGATAGAGAGGGTCAAATACCATGCCAAAAGGCGCATGGAGGTTCCAGATCTGGATCGCGATCGCACGCCCGAGATTTGCCAGGAACCAGGAAAGGCCGGTCTTGCGGACTTCGGGGTGGACGTAGACACCACCGCCGAAACAAATCCGACCTTGGGGGCCAGGCTTGTCAATCGTCAGCTCGAGAGGCCCATCACTTAGGCGTCCAAATAACTGCCCCGATCGGATGAAATCGTAGTAGCCAATTTTGCTGCAGTCGAGGAAGCGCTCGCCCATGACGCCAACGATTTTTCCATTGCGTTCGACCCGGACCCAGAACGCGTCTTCCATGTCTGTGGCCGAGGGATCAAAAGCCGGATTGGCTCCGTCGTTGTTTGGCGCGTTCCTGAGATAACGGACGAATTCTTCCATGTCCTCGTCCAGATGAACGGTAAATCCTTCAGCCTGGGCGACCAGTACCATGGCGCTGCGGTAGTCGTGCAGCACAGGGTCTATCGAGATGCGGGGAGGAAGCGGGCTTGAACTGTAGGGAAGGGCTTGCGTTGCCATGGCGCACTCCATGATTTGGGGTGCCCGGTATTGTACAGCACTAGATGTGCGGCGGCGCTCGTCGAGTTTCGAACGTGGTCCGGCGCAGAACAGGCCCATTCAGGTAGCAATTCTCTTCCCAGTTCGGCGCCGCTCATAATCCGGCGATTTCGCCCTGGACGCCGCAGGAACCCTGGACTTTCGGTCCGCCGGCGCGCATAAACCCTGAACTGGGAACCACTTCCCAGTTCCCATCGGTCGCGCAAGCCCGCCGAGAGCCCCGACCCGTTATCGTTTGAAGATCCCTTCAAAACGGGTTTTCAAGGGGTTAGGGCAGGAACGCTCGTTCGTTTGAAGGGCGGCACGCGGTTCCCAGTTCGCTGGAACCAAGTGACGAAAATGAGCGACTCGGCGTGGATGCCGCGGAACCAAGTGACGGCCGATTTTGGCGGTCGGTCGTCTGACGCGGTCCGATCTCCCAACGATCTCAGTGCCTTCCCAATATTTCCCGTTCGTTCCCGGTATTTCCCGGTTCTCCAGGTTCTACTGTCCCCTATCACCGAAGACAAACCGTTTGGCGAGAAAGCAGAGCCGCTCGGCGCGTCAAAAGGACGGCCGACGAATATTGTTCCTGATATGTTCACGATGGCGGGGGAGAGAGTGAGGTTCAGACGGTCTGTAAGCCGGGTTCTGTCCCCCGGGACGCGCCCGGGGTGACGGCCATTCATCTGGGACGGTCGTTGCCGACCGCCTCGCGCGACCTACCCGGACGACGACGCGGGAACGCGTCCGCTGCCCTCTTGCGAGTCAGCCGGTCATCCCTATTCGGTCTTGCTCCCGGTGGGGTTTACCCTGCCGATCCCGTTGCCGGTCTCGCGGTGCGCTCTTACCGCACCCTTTCACCCTTACCCAGAGCCCCGGACCGAGATCCGGGGGCATGGGCGGTTTGCTTTCTGTGGCACTGTCCCTGGGGTCGCCCCCGCCGGGCGTTACCCGGCACCGTGTTCCCGTGGAGCCCGGACTTTCCTCCCGTGTCCTTGCGGACACCGGCGGCCGCCCGACCGTCTGAACGGCGCGAGAGGTAAGCCGCCGCCGCCATCCCGTCAAGCGCGGGCCGCCGAAACGAGAACGCCCGCCGGTGCGGCGGGCGTCTCGCGACTTCAGAAGCGGACAGGTCCGGGATCAGACGCAGACGGTCTCCAGCGGCGGGAAGCCGTTGAAGCCGACCGACGAGTAGGTCGAGGTGTAGGCGCCGGTCGCCAGGATCAGCACCTCGTCGCCTGCGCGCAGGGAGACCGGCATGGTGTAGCCGGCCTTCTCGTACAGGATGTCGGCGCTGTCGCAGCTCGGACCGGCGAGGATTACCGGACCGGTGGCGCCGCCGAGGTCGGCGCCGTCGCGGGTCGCCGTCAGCCGGTACTTGATCGCCTCGTCCATGGTCTCGGCCAGGCCGGAGAACTTGCCGATGTCGAGATAGACCCAACGCTCGTCCTCGTCCGCGTCCTTCTTCGAGACCAGAACGACCTCGGAGCGAATCACGCCGGCGTCGCCGACCAGACCGCGGCCCGGCTCGGCGATGGTGGTGATGTCGAGCCCGGCGAAGTGTTTTTCGAGGGCAGCCATGATGGCGGCGCCGTAGGCGTCGGTCTCGGCCACGTCGTCGCGGTAGCGGGCCGGGAAGCCGCCGCCCATGTTGACCAGGTCGAGCTCGATCCCGTCCTCGGCCAGCTCGGCGAACAGCGCCGCGGTCTCCGCCAGCGCGCCGTCCCACTGGGCCAGGTCGCTCTGCTGCGAGCCCACATGGAAGGACACGCCCCGCGGGGTCAGGCCGAGCTCGGCGGCCCGGCGCAGCAGCGACGCGGCCATGGCGGGCGTGCAGCCGAACTTGCGCGACAGCGGCCAGTCGGCCCCTTCGCCGGAGGTCAGGATGCGGCAGAACACCTCCGCACCGGGGGCGCTGCGGGCGAGCTTCTCGAGCTCCTCCTCGGCGTCGAAAGCGAAGAGCGGCACGCCGACCGAATGGGCGAAGGCGATGTCGCGCTCTTTCTTGATGGTGTTGCCGAAGGACAGGCGCGCGGCGTCGACGCCGCGGGACAGGCACAGCTCGATCTCGCCGCGGCTGGCCACGTCGAAGCGGCAGCCGAGGGCGGCCAGCCGGTCGACCACGCCGTTCGCGGGGTTGGCCTTGACCGCGTAGTAGATGGCGGTCTCCGGCAGCGCCCGCGCCAGGGCCCGGTAGTTCCACTCGACGACGGACAGATCGACGGCGAGTACCGGATGGTCGTGGCTGTTGGCCGCGAAATAGCCGCGGATCGCGTCCGTCACCTCGCCGCGCGGCGGGGTCGCGGCCGGCACGAGGCTCAGCAGCGGCTTCGACGCCGGAATCGGGCGACGGGACGGGGTGTCGGTAGAGGTGCGGAGACGGGCGCGCACGCCCGCTTCGGGTTGCAGCATCGTGGGGTTCCCCCTTCGCAACCGCCCACCTAAGGGACGGGGTTGTGAAAAGAGACGCCTCTCGTCGTTGCTTAACCGCTGTGGGGCCAGGGGCACGTGCGTTTGCGTCGGTGGGCGGAACGTATGAATGAACGGGGTTTTATGCAAACGGTTTTTGGGGCGGCGGGCACATTTCCGCCACCTGTTGCAGTATGGCCGCTCCGCGCGGATCGTATGGCCGGCCGAGGGCCAGGGGCTCCCAGTGCCGGCGGAAGCCGTCGAGGGCCATCCGCGAGACCGGATCGTCGAAGCGCGGCGCGCCGGTCCGGTAGCCGATGCGGGCAAGGGCAGCGACGGCCTGCGCCTCGTCCAGGACGGCCGGCGCGAGAGACTCCGGGAACAGTCCGATGCCGGCCCGGGCCAGGGTGCGCCAGTCGAACAGGTGTCCGGGGTCGATCTTGCGGCCCGGCGCCACGTCGCTGTGGCCGAGCACCCGATGCGGCGGGATCGGGTGGCGCGCCTGAATGTCCCGGCACAGGGCCATGACCGCGAGCATCTGTGCCTCCGGAAACCGCCGGTAGCCGTGGCTGTGGCCCGGATTGGCGATCTCGATGCCGATCGATCGCGAGTTGATGTCGCTCTCCCCGGCCCAGAAGGAGACGCCGGCGTGCCAGGCCCGCCGCTCCTCGTCGACCAGGCGCCAGACCCGGCCGTCCTCGCCGACGACATAGTGGGCACTGACCCCGGCGTCGGGGTCGCGGAGCAGGGCGACCGCGTCCTCCGCCCGCACCATGTCGGTGTAGTGCAGCAGAAGCATGTCCAGCGGCGCGCGGCGCTCGCCGTGGTTTGGCGACGGGCTCTCGATGCAGGACGGTGCGGTCATGGCTTCGGCTGCCCGGCCGCTTCCGTCTCGGAGGCTTCCGTTTCGGGGCTCGCCTTCGCCGGCGGGGTCAGAATGACGATGGCCACGCCGATGAGGGTGAGGGTGCCACCGATGAACTTCTCCACCGTGGCCGGCTCGTCGAGGATGAAGATGCCGGCGGCCACGCCGAAGGTCGGGGCGAGAAGCGAGAGGGGCATGATCGTCGTCACGGGATAGCGCTGCAGCAGACGGTACCATAGCCCGTAGCCGAACACGGTTACCGCGACCGCCATGTAGACGACGGAGCCCCAGCCCAACCAGCCGGCGTCTGCCACCTCGCCCCAGCGCTCGCTCTCAAGAACGGCGGAGCCGAGCAGGAGCTGCGGGACGGCGAGCAGCGCGATCCAGGCGTTAAGCGTCAGGGTATCTATGGTTCCGAGCCGCTTTACCTGGATGGCGGACACCGCCCAGCACAGGGCGGCGAGGATGGTCAGGGACAGGTAGAACGGATCCGGCGCCTCGTTCGGGGCGCCCGCGATCAGCACGATCCCGCCGATGGCGAGCGCGCCACCCAGCGCCTTGCGCCAGCCCAGCCGGTCGCGGAAGAACACGAAGGCCAGCAGGGCAGAGAACGGGACCTGAATCTGCACCGCGATCGCCGCCACCGAGGCGTCGATTCCGCTCAGCCCGGTGAACATCAGGGCGAAATGCAGGAAGCCCAGGGTGAAGGAAATCGCCGCCACCTGCAGGAACTGGCCGCGCGGCCACCGCAGCCAGGGGCTGAGCAGCAGCGCCGTCAGGGCATATCGCAGTGCGACGAGCATCATCGGCGGCATCTCGCCGAGCCCGAGCTTCGTGACCGCGAAGTTCAGGCCCCAGGCGAGATTGACCGCGATGGCCAGCAGGATATCGACCGGCCTCACGGAGTTTGCGGCGCAGCAATGAACGGGATCATGTCCGGTTTGATAGGGCCTACCATCGGCCGCGTCCAGCGCCGTGATGGAAGCGGATCCGTGCCGCTCCGGCGCTCCCCCGGGTCCCGGCGCTTGACCTTCCCGTGGCTGGAACCCTGATCGTTATTCGCGAACGTTGCCATGGTCATCGAAAGGGGAGACGCGCGTGCCCAAGACCTTCCTGGCGCGACGGCCCGTCGTTCTGGCTGTCGGGTGCCTGCTGCTGACCCTGATTGCGGGCGGGGCCTTCTGGGCGGATCGGGCGACCGACCAGCCCGATCTGGCCGACATCCGGCTCGATCCGGACAATGCGGTCCTGGTGGCGCAGGGGAGGCAGGTCTACGCCGACGCCTGCGCGAGTTGCCATGGGGCCGCGCTCGAAGGCCAGCCGAACTGGCAGCAGCGGAATGCGGCGGGGCGTCTGCCGGCGCCGCCGCACGATCCGAGCGGGCATACCTGGCACCATCCGGACACGGTCCTGTTCCTGCTGACCAAGTACGGCCCGGCGGCGTTGATGAACGACAGCGGCTACCTGTCGGACATGCCGGCCTATGAGGGGGTGCTGAGCGATGGCGAAATCGTCGCCGTTCTGTCCTATATCAAGAGCACGTGGCCGCGGCAGATCCGGGCGCGCCACGACGCGATCAACCTCCGGGCCGCCGGCGGATGATCGGCCCACGCCGGCCGATCCGGTGCTGCTTCACGAACCAGAGCGGGGGACCATCCGATGCTTCGAGTTCTGACGATCGCCACCTGCGTCGTGTTCGGCGCGTCGCTTCTCGCCGGAATCGGTCGTCCGACCCCGGTCGAGGCCCATGTCGGGGCGACCGGTATCGTCAAGGAGCGCATGGACCTGATGAAGGGGCTCGGCGACGCGCTGAAAGGGCTGGCGCGCGTGTTCAAGGGCGAGGAGGTCTATGACGCGGCGCGGGTGGCGGCGGCCGCCCGGCGGATCGAGGAGGGCTCAGGCGACCACATGCTGCGGCTGTTCCCGGCCGGCTCGACCGCGCACCCGAGCGAGGCGAGAGACGCCATCTGGCGTGACTGGGCCGAGTTCGAGACCGCGGCTGAGGATCTTGGCGACAGGGCCGCGGCGCTGGCGGCGGTTGCCGGAGACGGGCCGGAACAGGCCCGGGCGGCATTCGCCGCGGTCGCCGAGAGCTGCAAGGCCTGTCACCAGGACTTCAAGGCGGACTGAGGCGGGGTGTCGCCCGGTGGAGGCTGTAGCGGCTTGATCCTGAAGCGAGTTCAGGATGACGGCGGTGTTCTGGCGGAAGTCGGGTCATTCTATCTTCCACGATACCCGTCATCCTGAACTCGTTTCAGGATCAAGCCGCAGGCCCCGCCGACTACCCGACCCGACTACCCGACCCGACTACCTTACCCGGCTCCCTCACCCGGCCAGTTCCTCCTTCAGCGCCTCGAGCTCGAGCCAGCGGTCCTCGGCGGCGGCGAGTTCGTCCTGGGCGGCGACCAGACGCGCACTCTTGGTCTCGAAGGTCTTCGGATCGCGGCTGAACAGGTCCGCGTCGGCGAGATCCTCGCCGAGCGTCGCGATCTCGGCTTCCAGTTTGGCGATCCGACCCGGCAGCAGCTCCAGCTCCCGGCCGTCCTTGTAGGACATCTTGGCGCTGCGGTTGCGCGGCTTCTCGGCGGACGCCTTGGGGTTGGCCACCTTGGGCTTGTCCCCCTTGGCGGCGGCCTGCCCCGCGGACGCTCCGGCGGCTTTCCCGGTGCGTTTGCGTTCCGCCAGATAGTCCTGATAGCCGCCGACATACTCGCGGATGCGGCCTTCCCCTTCGACGGCGATGATCGAGGTGACGGTGCGGTCCAGGAAGTCCCGGTCGTGGCTGACCAGGAGCACGGTGCCGTCGTAGTCGGACACCTCCTCCTGCAGCAGATCGAGCGTCTCCACGTCCAGATCGTTGGTCGGCTCGTCCAGGATCATCAGGTTGTGCGGCTCGGCGAACAGCTTGGCGAGCAGCAGCCGGTTGCGCTCACCGCCGGACAGGGTGGAGACCTTGGCGGTCGCCTGGCGGTCGGCGAACAGGAAGTCGCGCAGGTAGGAGACCACGTGCTTCTTCTTGCCGTGAACCTCGACGCTGTCGCCGCCGCCGGGGCAGAGCGTCGACCAGAGCGTGTCGGCCGGGTTGAGCTGTTCGCGCTTCTGGTCGAAATAGATCGCGTCGACGCCGAACCCGGTCTTCACGCGCCCCGCATCCGGCTCTTCCTGGCCGAGGAGCATGCGCAGCAGGGTGGTCTTGCCGGCGCCGTTCGGGCCGATGATGCCGATGCGGTCCTTGCGGCGGACCGTGAACGAGATGTCGTCGGCGACCGTCTTCTCGATGCCCCGCTCGTCGGTGAAGCGCTTGGACAGGTTGATCGCCTCCATCACGAGGCTGCCGCTGCGGCTGGCCTCGCCGGCGTCGATCTTCATGCCTTCCGGGCGCTTGATCCGCTCCGCCCGCTCACGGCGGAGGTCCATCAGGCCGCGCACCCGGCCCATGTTCCGTTTGCGCCGCGCCGTCAGCCCCTCCCGCAGCCAGCGGGTCTCTTCGGCGATCTGGCGGTTCAGCTTGTGGGCCTGCGTCTCCTCGTCGGTGATCAGCTTCTCGGCCCAGTCGGGAAAGGCGTCGATGCCGTCGTTCAGGCGATGGAGCTGTCCCCGCTCGAGCCAGAGCGTGCGGGTGGCGAGCCGTCGCAGGAAGGCGCGGTCGTGGCTGATGATCAGAAGGCCGGCGTCGAGGCCCTCGAGCATGTCCTCCAGCCATTCGATGGTCGGCAGGTCCAGGTGGTTCGTCGGCTCGTCCAGCAGCAGGACGTCGGGTTCGGACACCAGCGCGCGGGCGAGGGCGGCGCGGCGGGCCTCGCCGCCGGACAGTCCGCCCATGGTCCGCCCGCCGTCCAGCGACAGCCCGGCGACGGCCGCGTCCACCAGGTGGTCGCGCGGCGCGTTGTCGGTGCTCGGCGGCAGGCCTCCGGCGACGTAGTCGAAGACGGTCAGATCCTTCGGCGGGCGCGGGTCCTGGGGCAGGTAGACGACCCGCGCGCCCGGCTTCACGAAACGGTCGCCGCTGTCGAGGTCGATTTCGGCGGCCAGGGCCTTCATCAGGGTGGACTTGCCGGAGCCGTTGCGGCCGACGAGGCAGATCCGGTCGCCCTTCGCCACGGGAAGATCGATCCCCTCGAACAGCGGTCTGCCGCCGAAGCCGAGGCCGGCGCCGCGCAGGGCCACCGCCGGGGGCGCCGCTCGATCCGTTGCTGTTGCCATGGGCGAGGCTTTCTTCTGGTCAGGCGTGTTTGCGGCCGGGCGTGTTTGCGGTCGGGAGCGCCGGTTACGAGATGTCCCGGGCCTTCTTGATCCGGTCCCAGGCCGCGTTCACCGCGGCCATACGCTCGGTCGCGGCCGAGATCAACTCGTCCGGCAGGCCCTGGGCGGTCAGCCGGTCCGGGTGGTGTTCGCGGATCATCCGGAGATAGGCCTTGCGGACTTCCTCGTTCGAGGCCGTATGGTCGACGCCGAGCACCGAATACGGGTCGTCTCCCTTGTCGCCCAGATAGGTGGCGCGCAGCCGGTCGAACGCAAGATCGTCGAACCCGAAGATCTCCGCGACGCGGCGCAGGTAGGCGAGCTCGTTCTCGTGCACCACGCCGTCGGCGCTGGCGATGTAGAACAGGCTGCCGAGAAGCTCTTCCAGGACCGGCGAGCCGGGGTTGAACAGCCGGGCGATCTGCTGGGCGTAGGCCTCGTAGCCGTCGCTCGTCTGCCGGGCCATGTCCCAGACCCGGCCCACATTCTTGGTCTCTTCCGGCGGGACCCGGAACACGTCGCGAAAGGCCGCGATCTCGTCGCGCGTCACCACGCCGTCGGCCTTGGCCATCTTGGCGCCGAGGGCGATGACACCGATGGTGAAGGCGACCTTCTTGGTGGCCGCCTCCTCGTCGATCGGCTGGTCCTCGGCGTAGCGATCCAGCGCATGGCCGCCGACCACGCCGAGCAGCGCGCCGATCGGGCCGCCGAGGGCAAAGCCAGCCGCGCCGCCGATGATTTTTCCCCAGATGCTCACGCCGTCCCCGAATTCCGCTGTCGCATGCGAAAGAGCGGCCGGAGTTTGGCGTCGGCGACGGGATCGGTCAATGAGAGCGCGCGTCGCAGGCGGCGGCGTGTTCTGTTGAGACGGGGCGGAGCGGATTCGGCCTAGCTGCGGGCGCCGGCCTTGTGCGCGAAATACGCCATGATCCGCTGCCGCTTGTGCTTGTCGATCCGGTAGAACTGCGCGGCCAGCTTGTCGCCCGCCGTGCGCACGACGACCGCTTCCGCCTGGAAGATGACCGGATGGCCGTCGTCCTGGACGTCGACGGTCATCTTGAACTTCTGGCCCTTGATCAGCCGGCCGTCATGCCCGGAGATCAGGATTCCGGACGTGCTCCAGTTCTCCAGCGCGTAGACACGGCTGTCGATCGTCACCTTGCCGACCGCCTGGACACGCGGGGCCACGCGCCGGTCGTCTTGGCTGGAAAATGCGGACTTGATGGCCGACCACATGGCAACTTTCCCAATACGTAAAAACGTCGAACTAAGGCCCGACACTTTCTGAGGGTAAAACGCCAACGCTGAAGATTTGGTTAATCGCCGCCTTCCGGTCCTGGCCGAATTCTCGCATTGCGTGGTATGCAGCCCGCGGTCTCATCTCAGCGCGCGGTGCGATGTCAGCCCCTTCAGCCACGAGCCGGCACACCGAAGCCGTCGCCGCATTCAACCATGCCGTTTCCCTGGCCGCCGGCGACGACGTCGGGGCCGCTCTCAATGCCTTCGGCGCATTCGTCGAGCGCTGGCCCCGGGTGGCGTTGGCCTGGGCCAATCTCGGCGTGCTGCAGAACCGGGCCGGTGTTCCCACCGATGCCATGCTCTCCTTCGAGCGGGCCGCGCGGCTGTCCCCCGCCGATATCAGCCGCCACGCCGCCCTGGCGTCGGCCGCCTATGACGCCGGAGACATGCGCCGCGCGGCGCTGGCCATGCGCCGTCAGATTCTTCTCGACCCCGGCCTGTCCGACCCCGCCTACAACCTTTCGCTGGTTCTTCCGCTGGTCGGTCCTCGTGCCGACGGTCTGCGCTGGATGCGTCGCACCACGCGGCTGGACCCGCGCGCGGCCGGCGCCTGGGACCGACTGTCGCGGATCGCGGCCGCGCATGGCGCGCCGGACCTCGCGGCCTCGGCCCTGCGCCGGGCCGCAACCCTGGCGCCGGACTCCAAGGACGTGCTCGCCGATCTCGCCCTGGCCGGGACGACGGAACGCGCGCTTGCCCGGCTGCACGCGATCGATCCCGATGACGCGACGGTGCGGATCGATCTCGCCGAAGCGCGGGCCGCCGGCGGCGATCCGGAGGCCGGGCGCCGGCTGCTGGCGCCGCTTGCCGACGGGGAAGCCGTGCCGGACCGCGCGGTGCGTCTGGCCCGTCAGGTCGACATGCGGGCCCTGGCGGCGCGACGCACGCGCTACGAGACCTGGGTCGAGGCTTACGATACGCCGCTCGCGCCAACCGAGATCCCGGAGTCCGGCCCGACCGTCAGCGTCGTGATGCCGGTCCACAACCCGCCCGTCGACGTGCTGCGGGCCGCCATCGCCTCGGTCGTGGCGCAGAGCTATCCCCATTGGCAGCTCTGTATCTGCGATGACGCGTCCACCGATACGGCCGTGGTGACCGCGCTGGCCGAGGCCGCCGCCGGCGACCGGCGGATCCGCGTGATCACCCGGCCGGTCAGCGGCCATATCTCGCGGGCGAGCAACGATGCGCTGGATCTTGCCACGGGCGCGTTCGTGACCTTCCTCGACCACGACGACGAACTCGCGCCGGATGCGCTTGCCCATGTGGTCCGGGCACTCGCGACCGACGATGCCGACATCCTCTATACCGACGAGGACAAGATCGACGCCGCCGGCCAGCGGTTCGACGCGTTCTTCAAGCCGGATTGGGATCCGGATCGGATGATGTACCAGAACGTCGTCACCCATCTCGCGGTCTATCGCCGGGACCTGATCGAGCGGATCGGCCGGCTCCGGGTCGGGGTCGAGGGCAGCCAGGATCACGACCTGGTCCTCAGGGCGGCGGAGGTCTGCGGCCCCGGCCGCATCCGCCACCTCCCGCGCGCACTCTACCGCTGGCGCACCATCGCCGGCTCGACCAGCGTCTCGATCGCCGCGAAGCCCTACGCGGTGGCGGCCACCCACCGGGTGATCGCCGACCACCTGGCCCGCTGCGGTCATTGCGCCACGCTCCAGCCCCATGTCTACGGCCACCGGGTGGTCTGGGATCTGCCCGATCCGGCGCCGCGGGTCGGCGTGGTGATCGCCACCAAGGATCAGCCGGACCTGCTCAAGCGCTGCATGGCGGGGTTGCTGGAGCGCACCGACTATCCAGAGCTTTCCGTCGCGGTTCTGGACAACGGCAGCGTCACGCCGGCGGCGCGCGCTCTGCTGGCGGATCTGACGGCTCATCCCCGGGTCACAGTCGTCGACGCCGCCGGCCCGTTCAATTTCTCGGCGATGATGAACGCCGGTGCTGCCGCCGTCGCGGGCGAGGTGCTGTTGTTCCTCAACGACGATATCGAGGTGACCCATGGCGACTGGCTGCGGGAGCTAGTTTCCCACGCGGTACGGCCCGATGTGGGCGCGGTCGGCGCCCGGCTTCTCTATCCCGACATGAAGGTCCAGCACGGCGGTGTCGTCCTGGCCGGCCCCTACGGCAGCCGTCATCTCGATGTCGGCCTGTCCGACCGCAGCCCCAGCTACCTGTCGCGCGCCCGGGTGGTTCAGACCGTCTCGGCGGTGACGGGCGCCTGCCTCGCGATGCGGCGGGCGGTCTTCGACGCGCTGGGCGGGTTCGACGCCGAGGCCTTCGCCATCGACTTCGCCGATACCGACCTCTGCCTGCGGGCGGCGGCGCGGGGATTTCGCACGGTGTGGACGCCCTACGCCCGGCTCGTCCACCACGAGTCCGCCTCGCGCGGCGCCCACCTGTCGGCCGACAAGCGCGCCCGGTTCGAGGCGGAGCGGAGCGCCTTCGTCGCGCGCTGGCGGGACATCGTTGATCGCGACCCCTATTATAACGTCAATCTCGCCATCGAGCCGGGGACGCGGCCCTTCGAACTGGCCTTCCCGCCGCGTCCGGCCGGTGGCGCGGGATTGTGACGCGACCGCGCCTTGTTCCGGCCGGGCTCCGGGATTAGCGTCGGCGTTCCGTGCGCCAGGCAGAGTGCCCCGAGGAGGAGAACAGGACCATGAAGGTCGACGCCCAGCCGTCCAATGCCACCGTCCGCGACGCCGCCATGGCCGATCTGGTCGCCGAGTTCGGCCAGGCCCGGATCGTCACCGGCACTGACATCCGCAACCGCCACGGCACGGACGAGAGCTATCACCCGACGGTCGCTCCCGACGCGGTCTTCTTCGCCCAGAGCACCGAGGAGGTCGCGCGGGCGGTCACGATCTGCGCCAAACACAAATGGCCGGTCATCCCGTTCGGAGTCGGCACCTCCCTGGAGGGCGGCGTGGCGGCCCTGCGCGGCGGCCTGTCGATCGACATGTCGGAGATGAACAGCATCCTGGCGGTCAACGCCGAGGACCTGGACGTGCGGGTGCAGGCCGGGGTCACCCGCAAACAGCTGAACGAGTACCTGCGCGACACCGGCCTGATGTTCCCCATCGATCCGGGGGCCGACGCCTCGATCGGCGGCATGTGCGCGACCCGCGCCTCGGGCACCAACGCGGTGCGCTACGGCACCATGCGGGACAACGTCCTGAGCCTGACCGTGGTCACGGCCGACGGCCGGATCGTCAAGACGGCCCGCCGGGCCAAGAAGTCCGCCGCCGGCTACGATCTCACCCGGCTGTTCGTCGGATCGGAAGGCACGCTCGGCGTGATCACCGAGATCCAGCTCCGGGTCTACGGCATTCCCGAGGCGGTCTCCTCGGCCGTGGTGCAGTTCGACGACCTGGACAGCGCGGTGAACACCTGTGTGCTGACCATCCAGTCCGGCGTGCCGGTGGCCCGCATGGAGCTGCTGGACGACACCCAGATGGGCGCCTGCATCCGGCATTCGAAGCTCGAGGGCTATGATGCCCGCCCGACGCTTTTCTTCGAGTTCCACGGCTCCGAGACCGGCGTGGTCGAGCAGGCCGAGACGGTTCAGGCGATCGCCGCCGATTTCGGCGGGACCGACTTCAAATGGGCGACCAAGGCCGAGGACCGTAACAAGCTGTGGGAGGCGCGGCACAACGCCTACTACGCGGCCCTGGCGCTGCGGCCGGGAGCGAAGGGGTGGCCGACCGACGTCTGCGTCCCGATTTCGCGGCTGGCCGAGTGCATCTCCGAGACCAAGAAGGACCTGGCCGAGACGGGCCTCCTGGCGCCGCTGGTCGGCCATGTGGGCGACGGCAATTTCCACCTCTGCTACATCGTCGACCCGAACAGCGAGGACGAGCTGCGCCTCGCCCAGGAACACAGCGACCGCATGGTCCTGCGCGCGCTGTCGATGGACGGCACCTGCACCGGCGAGCACGGCATCGGCTACGGCAAGATGGACTTCCTGGCCGCCGAACTGCCCGAGGCGATCCCGGTGATGCGCGCCGTCAAGCAGGCCCTGGACCCGGACAACATCATGAATCCGGGCAAGCTGTTCCGGATGAACTGAGGGGGCGTCCATGCCCATCCCCACCTCAGAGCTGTCCCTCGACGAGGCGCGCGCCATCATCGCCGGGGCCTTCGCCGAGGCGGCGGCGCTGGAGCTGAATCCGCTCGCGGTTGCCGTGCTCGATGCCGGGGGCCATATCCGTGCGGTCGAACGGCAGGACGGGGCCAGCATGCACCGGCCCGAGATCGCTATCGGCAAGGCTTACGGCGCGCTGGCCATGGGGCTGGGCAGCCGTGAGCTCGCGAACCGGGTGAAGGAGCGTGGTGCTGTGTTTCTGGATGCGGTCAACGCCATGATCGGCGGCAGGCTGATCCCGGCCCCCGGCGGAGTGCTGGTCAAGGATGCGGGCGGTCATGTGATCGCGGCGGTCGGCATCTCGGGCGACGCCTCGGACCGGGACGAGGCCTGCGCCGTCGCCGGTATCGCCGCCGCCGGGCTGGTCGCGGAGACCGGATGAGCGGCGTGGCGAAGCTGGTTCTCTCTCTGGCCGCGCTCGCCCTGATCGGCCCGCTCCTGTTCAAGGGCGTTAGCCATTCCTGGGCCGGAACGCCGTGGCACCGGACCGACCGCAGCGCCACCGGCCTGGCGCCGGATCCGCGCACGACCCCCGAGGCGGTGATCCAGGTCTACGCCGCACCGACCTACGGCTGGCGCGGCATCTTCGCGGTTCACGCCTGGATCGCGGTGAAGGACGCCGGCGCCCCGCGCTACGACCGCTGGGACGTCATGGGCTGGGGCCGCGGCCATGTGGTCCGGCACAATTACGACGGCGCCGACCACCGCTGGTTCGGTCAGGAGCCCCGGCTGCTTCTGGATATCCGCGGCGACCGGGCGGCGGACCTCATCCCCCGCATTCGCGAGGCGGTGGCGGCCTATCCCTGGCCCCGGACCTACCGCAGCTTTCCCGGACCGAACAGCAACACCTTCGTCGCCTTCGTCGCCCGGCAGGTCCCGGAACTCGGCCTCGACCTTCCGCCGACCGCCATCGGTAAGGACTACCGGCCCATCGCCGACCCGATCGGGCGGGCGCCGAGCGGTGGCGGCGTGCAGGTCAGCCTGCTCGGACTGGCGGGCCTGATCGTCGCCCCGGCGGAGGGGGTGGAGCTCAATCTCCTGGGCCTCGGTCTCGGCCTGGATATCGCCCAGCCGGCCCTCCGGCTCCCCGGCATCGGACGGGTGGGCGTACCCCAGGCGGGCTCTCCCGCGACCCCGGACATCCAAATGCAGTAAGCCCCCGGCCGGGTTTCGGCCGCGGGCTCTTGGTTCAGGATCGGGAAGAGGGGCGGGATCGGGAAGAGGGACGGCGGTGCGGCCGCCCGGCGCCTCAGGAGATCGCCGAGGCCGACAGGACCATCGTGCCGACGATGATGCCGTACACGAACACGAGCGCCGGCCAGGAGGCGGCATTTCGATTATAGGCCCGGATCATTTCATCCTTCGTCATGGTCGCCTCCTTTGGGGTAGCGGAACCCCCCGTCGGGGTCCCTATTTGTGACAGTGTCAGAGTGTGTCACGCCGAGTTCGTCACTAACCGCCATTTAAAGTACGCAATCAGAACATCAAGCAGGATTTTCGGTTAATCGCGCGGCATCGGCGCAGGGCAGGCAAGCACCCTTTGCATAGCTCGTCCAACAGCGTCTCCCGGTGGTGCCGAAACGGCAGCGTTGGCGGTCCCGCTCGTCGCTTGTGGCGGCCGCGGGCCGGCGGTACCGTCCGGGGATACGGACCTGTTAGGCAATCGAAGGACGGAGGGCCGCAATGGCTGATTTCCCGAGCGGCGTGTGGCGATATCCGACCGAAATCCGGTTCGGAGTGGGCGAGATCGATCGGTTGGGCGACGCGTGTGCCGATGCCGGTATCCGCCGGCCGCTGATCGTCACCGATGCCGGGCTGGTCCGGAACTCGATGATCACCGGCGCGCGGGACGATCTTCAGGACGCCGGCATGGCCGCGGAAGTGTTCTCCCGGGTCCGCGGCAACCCGATCGGCGCCAACGTCACCGAGGGCTGCGAGATGTTCCGGGACGGCGATTTCGACGGCGTCATCGGCTTCGGCGGCGGCTCCGCCCTCGACGTGGCCAAGGCCGTCGCCATGGCGGCCCATCAGGACCGGCCGCTCTTCGATCTTCACGTGAAGGCCGCCGGTCCGGCGGCGATCGACGGCAGCAAGGTGGCGCCGATCATCGCGGTGCCGACGACGGCTGGCACCGGGTCGGAGACCGGCCGCGCCTCGATCGTTACCGAAGAGGCGGTGCACGAGAAGCGTATCTTCCTGCATGCCAAGATGATGCCGACCATCGTCATCGAGGACCCGCGGCTGACAGTCGGCCTGCCGGCAAACCTGACCGCCTGGACCGGGATCGACGCCCTGGCCCATTGCTTCGAGGGCTTCTGCTCGCCCGAGCTGCACCCGTTCTCCGACGGCGTGGCGGTCGAAGGGATGCGGCTGATCAAGGAGTACCTGCCGCGGGCGGTCGAGGATGGCCGGGACCTGGAGGCGCGGGGCATGATGCTGGCCGCCGCGTCCATGGGCTCCACCGCGTTCCAGAAGGGCCTGGGGGCGATCCATTCGCTCAGCCATCCGGTCGGCGCCCGGTTCGACACCCATCACGGGCTGACCAACGCCGTCTTCTTCCCCTACGTCATCGCCCACAACCGCGATGCCATCGCCGGCAAGTGCGAGCGGCTGTCGGCCTATCTCGGCTTGAAGAAAGCCGGTGTCGACGGGGTCATGGAGTGGATTCTGGACCTGCGCAAGGCGTTCGATATCCCCCATACTGCAAAGGAATTGGGCGTCGATCCGGACCGGGTCGATGAAATCGCAGCCGCCGCCGAAAAAGACCCGTCCACGGGCAGCAACCCGAAGCCGATGACCGCTTCGGACATGGAGACGGTCCTGCGGAACGCCCTGGAGGGAACACTCGACTGAAGGGAATTTCCGTGCGCCACAAGGCCTTACTGATCGACCCGCTCTATCACCCGGGCGGGGAGGAGCATCTTCGCGACCATGTCGATGTCGACCTGCTGATCCGCCCCGAGCGGTCGGCGGTGCTGGAAGCCGCCAAAGGCGCCCACGGCATTTGCGGCCGCTATCCGAACAAGGTCGATGCCGAGGTGATCGCCGCGGCGGAGGATCTGCTGGTGATCTGCTCTTCGGGTCGGGGCACCGACGCCATCGATATCGAGGCGGCGACCGAGGCCGGCGTCATCGTCGTGAACAACCCGGGCTTCGGGAAGGTCCCGGTTTCCGAGCACGCGCTGTTCATGATGATGAGCCTGTCGCGCCACGGCTTCGAGCACGACGCCATGGTGCGTTCCGGCAAGGGCTGGTCCGACCGGCTCAGCGAGACCAACACCATCAAGGACCTCGATCGCTCGACGCTCGGCATCGTCGGCCTCGGCCAGATCGGCACCGAGATGGCGCGCAAGTGCATGGGCGCGTTCGACATGGACGTGATCGCCTACGACCCCTATGTCGACCCGGGCGCCGCCAACGATCTCGGCATCGAGATGGTGACGGACCTGACCGACCTGCTGGCGCGCTCGGATTACGTCTCGGTTCATGCCGAGCTGAACGACGAGACCCATCACATGTTCGACGACGCGGCGTTCGAGGCGATGCAGCCCCATGCCTGCCTGATCAACACCGCACGCGGCAAGATCGTCAGCCAGGACGCCCTGCACAAGGCGCTCAGCGCGCGAAAGATCCGGGCGGCGGCGCTGGACGTGTTCGAGGTGGAGCCGGTGGGCGCGGACAACCCGCTGTGCCAGCTCGACAACATCATCCTCTCCCCGCATGTGGGCGGCCTGACCCGCGGCTTCATGAAGGAGAGCGCGATGACCGTGGCGCGTACCATGCTTACGGTCTTCAACGCCGAGCAGCCGGCCAATATCCGCAACCCGGACGCCTGGGAGCGGGCAAAGCAGCGCGCGACGCGTCTGCTGGCCGCCGGGTAGATCAGGTCGACGCCTCAGTCGGCCGCGACCCGGACGCCCACATCCGCCGCCGCGTCGACCAGCCAGTCCCAGAGATAGGCGGAGAAGGACGGCCGCACGAACAGGCGGTAGGCGTCCTCGTCGGTCTGCTCCAGGACGATCTGGGCATGCGCGAGCATGCCTTGAGAGCAGCTGCCCGGCTTGAACGCCGAGGGATGCAGGTCCTGCGGCCAACCCTTCGCCAATACCCAGCGCGCCGCGTGGCCCGAGGCTTCGATCACCGCGTAGTTGTCGGACAGATCGACTACGGCGTGGTGCACCCGCGCCATCGCCTCTTCCAGCCGGGCGCAGAGGGCCCCGCTGTCGCCGTCCTCGGACACCGTCAGCCACTCGTCCGGGCCGAGCCAGATCAGCGACACACCCTCGGTCCGGGCGGTGGTGTTCGGCTCGGTCGGGAGCGCGACACCCAAGACGGTCTCGACATGGCCGGCGAACGCCTTGTCGGCGTCCCCGCGCAGGTTGATCAGACTGAGGCCGGCGACCTCGCGCAGGACGAGTCCGGCGTGATGCGACCCGCCGGCCGGGCCGGTATGGCCGGCAAGCGGGCTGCGCGCGGCGGGCGCGGTGGAGGCGGCGTCAGCCATCGCGGCGGCTCCCTTCCGGATCGAAGAAGATGGGGTCGGTGACGGTCACCCTGACCGTCTTGCCGGCCAGCGGCACCGACAGGGTCTCGCCCTTGCGGCCATGCCCGCCCTTGATCAGGGCCATGGCGATCGAGCGCCCGCAATTCGCCGAGTAGTAGGACGAGGTGACGTGGCCGAGCATGACCATCGGCGGCTGCGGTTTCACGTCCTTCACGACCTGCGCGCCTTCCGGCAGGACCTCCTGCGGATCTTCGGTGAGCAGGCCGACCAGCTGCTTGCGGTCGGACAGCATCAGGTCCGGGCGGAACAGGCCGCGCTTGCCGATGAAGTCGTCCTTTTTCTTCGAGACGATCCAGTCCATCCCGAGATCGGTCGGCGTGACCGACCCGTCGGTCTCCTGACCGACGATGATGAAGCCGCGTTCGGCCCGCAGGACGTGCATCGACTCGGTGCCGTAGGGCGTGATGCCGTGCTTCTCGCCCGCCGCCATGAGGGCTTCCCAGAGCGCCAGGCCGTAGCGCCGGGGCACGTTGATCTCGAAGGACAGCTCGCCGGTGAAGGAGATCCGGAACACCCGCGCCGGGATGCCGGCGACCGTGCCCTCCTTCATGCTCATGAACGGGAAGGCGTCGTTCGACAGGTCGATGTCGTCGCAGAGCGCCGCCAGCAGGTCCCGGCATTTCGGCCCGCAGATCGACGCCACCGACCACTGCTCCGTCACCGAGGTGAGATAGACCTCCAGGTCCGGCCATTCCGTCTGCAGGTGCTCCTCCAGATGGCCGAGCACGGCGGCGGCCCCGCCGGTGGTGGTGGTCATGTGGAAGTGGTCCTCGGCGAGGCGGGTCGTGACGCCGTCGTCCATCACGAAGCCGCTGTCCTTCAGCATCAGGCCGTAGCGGCACCTGCCGATGCCGAGCTTCAGCCAGGCGTTGGAGTAGACCCGGTTCAGGAACTCGGCGGCGTCCTTGCCCCGCACGTCGATCTTGCCGAGCGTCGAGGCGTCGAGGATGCCGACGTCGTTGCGGGCGGCCAGGCACTCCCGGTCGACGGCCTGGCGCATGGTCTCGCCCGGCTTCGGGTAGTACCAGGGCCGCATCCACTGGCCGACATGCTCGAATTTCGCCCCGTTGGTCCGGTGCCAGGAATCGACCGCGGTGGTGCGGACCGGATCGAACAACTTGCCGATGTTGCGGCCGCCATAGGCACCGATGGCGGTGGGCGTATAGGGCGGCCGGAAGGTCGTGGTGCCGACCGCCGGGATGTCGGTGCCGAGGGTGGCGGCGACAATGGCCAGCGCGTTGACGTTGGACGTCTTGCCCTGGTCCGTGCCCATGCCGGTGGTGGTGTAGCGCTTTACATGCTCGATCGACCGGTAGCCCTCGCGCGCCGCCAGGTTCAGGTCGGCGGCGGTGACGTCGTTCTGGAAGTCGACGAAATGCTTGCCCTGGTGGCCGACTGGTTTCTCCGATGGCAGCACCCAGACCGTGCGGTGAGCGCCGGTGGCCGGCTCCTCGACCTTCGGGGCGGCCGGCTGGCGAGCCGTGCTGCCGGTGGCGCGCGCGGCCTCAAGGCCGGCCTTGATCCCGTCCTTCACCGCCGCGGCAACCGTCTGGGTTCCGGCGGCCCCGCCGACCGAGGCCTGGGGCGCGCCGATCGGGTCATGGACCTTGTCGGGCACAAAGGCGTCGAGGCCCTCGTCCCACCGCAGCTTGCCGCGGCTCTGGCTGAACAGGTGGACCGTCGGGTTGAACCCGCCGCACATGGCGACGAGGTCGCAGCCGATCCGGCGCGTCACCCTGGCGAGGGCCGATCCGTCGGGCGTCATCTCGGCCACGTCGACCCCCTCGACCCGGTGCCCGCCATAGGCCCCGGCGATCGAGTGGCCGGCGAGGATCTCGATCCCGCGCGCACGGGCGGCGTCGACCAGCGCGCCTTTCGGCTCGGGGCGCAGGTCAACGATGGCAGTGACCTGCGCCCCGCGGGCGGCAAAGGCGAGGGCGGTGCGGTACCCGTCGTCGTGTCCGGTGACGATCAGCGGCTTGCGGCCGGCCGTCACGCCGTAGCGCACCGCGTAGCCGCGGGCGGCGGAGGACAGCATGATCCCGGGCCGGTCGTTGTCGCGGAACACCAGGGGCCGCTCGATCATTCCGGTCGCCAGGACTGCCTGCCGGGCCCGGATCTTCCAGAGGCGCTGGCGGGGGGTGCCGGGCACGACGGCGCCGATATGGTCGGTCACCCGCTCGGCGGCGAGCAGGTAGTTATGGTCGAAATAGCCCTGCACGCTGGTTCGCGGCAGCAGGGTGACCTCTGGCATGGAGGCGAGCTCGGCGACCACCTCGGCCACCCAGTCGACCGCCGGCTTCCCGTCGATCGCGATATCGTCCTCGGACAGGAGGGAGCCGCCGAACTCCGCCTGCTCGTCCGCCAGCACGACCCGCGCGCCGGTCCGCCCGGCGGCCAGCGCGGCGGCAAGTCCGGCCGGCCCGCCGCCGACGATCAGCACGTCGGGATGGGCGTGCATATGCTCGTAGCGATCGGGGTCCGGACCCTCCGGCGCCTTGCCGAGACCGGCGGCGTTGCGGATCACCTCCTCGTAGGTCAGCCACATGGAGGCCGGCCACATGAAGGTCTTGTAGTAGAAGCCGGCGGGGAACAGCCGGTGCAGCGCCGAGTTGACGGCGCCGACATCGTATTTCAGCGACGGCCAGCGGTTCTGGCTGGCGGCGTCGAGCCCGTCGAACAGCTCGATCTGGGTGGCGCGCAGGTTGGGCTCGCTCCGGTTTCCGCGGGCGAGCTGGACCAGGGCGTTCGGCTCCTCCGCGCCGAGGCCGAGGATGCCGCGCGGTCGGTGGTACTTGAAGCTCCGGCCGAGCAGATGGACGTCGTTGGCGAGCAGGGCGGAGGCGAGCGTGTCGCCCGCATAGCCGGTGTAGGTCCTGCCGTCGAAGCGGAAGCCGAGCGGCGTCGACCGGTCGATGCGCCCGCCGGAAGCGAGACGGTTGGGCTGGCGGCTCACGTCAGGCGTCCTTTTCGGCGGCGGGTTGCGGGGCGTCCCGGCCCTTGAGGTCCGGTCGGGGCTCGCCCGGCTTGTAGCTGGCCAGGACCTCGTGGGTGTAGGTGTCGCGGATCACGTTGAACCAGCGCCGGCAGCCGTTGGTGTGCACCCAGCGTTCGGCGAACGGTCCCTTGGTGTTGCGGCGCAGGTAGAGATACGCCTCCCACTCCGTGTCGCTGCAGGCGGTCGGGTCGGCCGGGCGGGCCACATGGGCCTCGGTGCCGTAGTGGAACTCGGCGTCGTCGCGCGGGCCGCACCAGGGGCAGGGGATGAGCTGCATTGTCGTGTCCTCCCGCTCAGTGGGCCACGCCGGCGGCGCCGTGCTCGTCGACCAGATAGCCGGTGCGGAACCGGTCGAGAGAGAACGGGGCGGCCAACGCGTTCGGGCGGTCGTGGGCGATCAGGTCGGCGAAGACATGGCCGGAGCCCGGGGTCGCCTTGAACCCGCCGGTTCCCCAGCCGCAGTTGAAGTACAGGCCCGGGACCGGCGTCTTCGAGATGATCGGCGAGGCGTCCGGGCAGGTATCGACGGTGCCGCCCCACTGGCGCAGCATCCGCAGCCGCGAGGTGATCGGATAGAGCTCCACCGTCGCCGCCATGAGGTGTTCGGGGTGGTTCGGCGACCCGCGCTGGGCGTAGGAGTTGTAGGCGTCCGTCCCGGCACCGAGGACCAGTTCGCCCTTGTCGGACTGGCTGATGTACATGTGGACCGCGTTCGACATCACCACCTTGTCGATGCACGGCTTGATCGGCTCGGAGACCAGCGCCTGGAGCGGGCGGGCCTGAACCGGCAGCATGAAGCCCGCCATCTCCGCCAGCATCCCGGAATGGCCGGCGGGCACGCAGCCGACCTTGTTGGCCGCGATGAAGCCCCGGGTCGTCTGAACGCCGATGATGTGGCCTTCGGGCGCGCGCTCGAAGCCGGTGACCTCGCAGTTCTGGATGATGTCGACGCCGAGTTCGTCGGCGGCGCGGGCGTAGCCCCAGGCGACCGCGTCGTGGCGCGCCGTCCCGCCGCGTTTCTGCAGGATGCCGCCCTTCACCGGATAGCGGATGTCGGGGTCGATGTTGATGATCGGCACCAGCTTCTTGATCTGGTCCGGGAGCACCAGCTCGATATCGACGCCGTTCAGCCGGATCGCCTCGTACCGCCGCCGCATCTCCCGCCACTCGTGTTCGCTGTGGGCGAGGTTGATGACGCCGCGCTGGCTGAACATGACGTTGAAGTTGATCTCCTGGCTCATGCCCTCCCAGAGCTTGAGCGCATGGTCGTAGAGCTTGATCGACTCGTCCCAGAGATACCCCGAGCGGATGATCGTGGTGTTGCGGCCGGTGTTGCCGCCGCCGATCCAGCCCTTCTCCAGCACCGCGATGTTGCGGACGCCGTGGAGCTTGGCGAGGTAGTAGGCGGTGGTCAGGCCGTGCCCGCCGCCGCCGACGATGACCACGTCATAGGCCTTCTTCGGCTCCGGCGACCGCCAGGCCTGCTGCCAGCCCTCGTGGTAGCGCAGCGCGTTCCGCGCCAGCGCGAAGAGGGAGTACCGTTGCTTGGTGGTCGGTCCGGACCGACCGTCGCTCGCGGCCATGCGTCATCCCCTGCACAGAAAAGGCACTCGCCCACGCCGTTCCAGCCGGCGACAGCGTACAGTAGCCCAGCGCCCCGCCCCGGTTTTCCCCGGTGCGACGGGACACGTCGGTTTCGGGTAGATGCGACAGGATCGGGACACAAGGGATCGCGGATGACACAGGGCGTCGTGTCGCACCCGTGGCCGGCCCTGAGCTGCGATGCGGCGCTGGCTAGAACGTTGCCCAGTCCGGCTTGTGCGGGATCACCGTGGCCTCGCCGGCGGTGAGCGGGTCGCCCGAGCGCAGGGCCTCGTCCAGGCGGTTCAGGCGGATCATCGCCAGGCCCATGCCGCCGCCCTCGCCCCCGGCGCCGGCATTCGCCACCACGCTGCGCACCTCGCCGGCCTCGCGGCCGTCCAGGGTGATCTCCGTGCCCGAGGCGGGCAGGGGGCCGTTGATGATCACCGGCATGAGCCGGCGCTTGACCAGGCCCCGGTACTTGGTCCGGGCGGTCAGTTCCTGACCCATATAGCAGCCCTTGGCGAAGTCGACGCCGCCCAGCTCCTCGAATCCCGCCTCCAGCAGCACGGTCTTCTCGATCGCCATGTCGCGCGCGCCGTCCGGCAGGCCGAGGGATACCCGGCGCCGGTCGTAGGCCTCCCGGTCGGTCGGGGTCAGTCCGGCCGCCTCGAGCGCGGCGCCGCCCGTGACCTCCGGCAGAAGCACGCGGGCGCCCGCATCGGCATGGCGGGGATCGACGAAGGCGAAGCCCTCGGCGAAGGGACGCGTCGCACCCCGGTCGATCGGCAGGGTGAGCGCCTCCGCCGCCCCGGAGCCGAACACGGCGGCGACGATCCAGGCATCGGAGTCGATCGAGAGCTCGATCTTCGAGCGCAGCTTGTACATGCGCAGCTTGCGGAAGAACTCCTCCAGGCGATCGGCGGCGGTCTCGATCAGCAGGGCGTTGCCCGTCTCGATCAGGAAGAAGTCGTAGAGGAACTTGCCCTGGGCGGTCAGGAAGGCGCCGTAGCCCGACATCTCCGGCGTCACCTTCAGGACGTCGTTCGAGACCAGTCCCTGAAGGAAGGTGGCCCTGTCCTCGCCGCTGACGCGGATCACGCCGCGGTCGTCGAAAACATGAAAATACGCGTTCGCCATTGGATCCTCCGGTCGGTCTCTACAGGTAGGCCGGGCCACCGATCGCCGCAAGAGCGGAACCGGGCGCCCGGCCTGCCCGGCATGTCCGCGCCCCATTGCCTGGACGTCGGACCCTGGTCACACTCCTGCGGATTGCCGAGGAGGCAGACGCCGAGGGAGACAGACATGGCCGATACGACCGATCCGATGGTGCGTCCGCGCTACACCGGTATTCCGACCTTCATGCGGGCGCCGTTCGCGGACGACTGGAGCGGGATCGACATCGCCATGATCGGCGTGCCCTATGACGGCGGGGTGACGAACCGGCCCGGATCGCGCCACGGCCCGCGCGAGGTCCGCAACTCCTCCAGCATGATGCGCCGGATCAACCAGGCGACCGGGGTGTGCCCCTACGACCTGGCGCGGATCGCCGATATCGGCGACTGCATCGTCGAGCGTCCGTTTCAGCTCGAGGGCGCGCACGGAGAAATCGACCGGTTCTACGCCAAAGTGGTGGAGGCGGGGCTGATCCCGCTGTCGGTGGGCG
Source organism: Thalassobaculaceae bacterium (assembly GCA_040223655.1). Lineage (GTDB taxonomy): Bacteria > Pseudomonadota > Alphaproteobacteria > Thalassobaculales > Thalassobaculaceae > Thalassobaculum. The sequence goes on from JAVKFT010000019.1 coordinate 182,776, forward strand.
GCGACCACTCGATCTCCTTGCCGATCCTGCGCCAGCTCGGCCGCGGCCGTCCTGTCGGCATGATCCATATCGACGCCCATGCGGATACCGGCGACGACTATCTCGGGTCGCGTTTCCACCACGGCGCTCCGTTCCGCCGGGCGGCGGAAGAGGGCGTGCTCGACCCGAAGCGGACGATCCAGATCGGCATCCGCGGCGGCATCAACGACCGCGACCAGTGGTCGTTCAGCCACGAGAGCGGCATGCGGGTGATCTACATGCACGAGATCCCCGCCATGGGGCTGGACGCGGTGATCGACGAGGCGCTCCGGGTGGCGGGCGACGGGCCGACCTATCTCAGCTTCGATATCGACGCCTGCGACCCGGCCTATGCCCCCGGAACCGGCACGCCGGAGTTCGGCGGCTTCACCGCGGCGGAGTCCCTCCAGCTTCTTCGCGGCCTGTCCGGTGTGGACTTCATCGGCGCCGACATTGTGGAGGTGTCGCCGCCCTTCGATCCGAGCGGCAATACCGCTCTTCTCGGGGCGACGATCTTGTTCGAGGAACTCTGCCTACTGGCGGAGGCGGTGTCCCGCCGCGGGGGCTGAGCGCGCGGCGGGAGCTGAGCGCGCGACGGCGCTACTGGTCTAGATTCGCTTCCTTCCCGGCTTTCGGCCCGGATGTGGACTCGTCCTCGCGAGTGCGGGCGACCTCCTCCTCGGCCATCGCCGCCGTATAGGGCGGCGGGACTTCGCATCCCGTGTCCTGTGCCAACTCGGCCAGATACCGGTTGCGCGCCTCGAAGGCCCTGTTCTCGGTTTTCGCCGCATCCTTGGCGTCGATCGCAAGGAGCGCCGGGGCAAAAAGCAGGACACCCGCCGCGCCGATCGCCACATTGCGGTCGCTGGTCTCTGCCGACTCCTCCGCCAGTGCCACCATTTTCTGGTTGTTGCCTTGGATCTCGGCACCGAGATCCGTGCAACTCAGCTTGGAGTCGCTCGGTTTGTAGGCCGAGACCGGTACGGGATCACGTCCCGCGCAGGCGCCAAGCACCAGGGTTGTCGTTAGAGCGGCGATCGTTATGCGTTTCATTCTCTGTCCCACGCTTAGTTAGAAAACCGGGTGCTACCTGCCCGAGGTCTGCCGACAGTTCAAGCGGTCGAACGCCCGCATGGTTGAGGGCGATGGGGAAAATGCTCTCCGCGCGTGCCATTGTGGGTGTGCTCCGCTAGAGTTGTTGTTAACCGAATGATTGTGGGTGTCGCGGTATAGAATGGCCCGTTTCCCAGCCTCCACCTCCGTCCTGTGCGCCATCATTATGGCCGTCGCCATCCTGGGCGCCGTCGCGCTCGCGACCCCTGCAGTTGCGCTGGATGCGGGCAAGCTCGGGCTGCCGGGTGCCGCCCGTCTGACCCCGCCTTCGACGCCACCGTCGACGCCGCGCGCCGGAACGCTTCGAGAGACTGGGATGGTTCGAGAGAATCGGGACGCCATCGCCGTGATCATCGGCAACCGTCGCTACGCCCATGGCCTGCCGGAGGTGCGCTACGCCGAGAACGATGCCGAGGCGGTGCGCCGCTTCGTCGTCGACCTGCTGGGATATCGCGACGGCAACGTCATCGATCTGCGCAACGCCTCCCAGGCCGAGATGCTGTCGGTCTTCGGCAACGCCAGCGACCACCGGGGAAAGCTCGTGTGGTTCGTGCCAACCACCTCTACCCGTGCCATGGGACCTCCATACGCTTGCTTCCGCAAAACCGGGAGGGGATCATACGGGCTGGCTTTGCGGATATCGAGTGAGGGACGGCGATGGCCGGCGGGTCTTCCGGTAGCATGAACTGGGATGACCTGCGCTATTTCCTGGCGGTCGCGTCGGGCGGCAGCCTGTCGGCGGCGGCCCGCACGCTTCGGGTCAATCCGGCGACGGTGAGCCGGCATATCGACGCGCTCGAGGCCCGGTTCGAGGTCCGGCTCTTCGACCGGCGCCAGGACGGCTACGGGCTGACCGAGGCGGGCGAGAAGCTCGCGGCGCGGGCGCGCGGGATCGAATCCGAGATGTTCGGCCTCGCCCGTGCCTTCGACGCCGAGGACAGGGGGCTGACCGGGACGGTCGCGGTGACCTCGACGGAATCCCTGATCACCCCGTTTCTGATCCGGAACCTGCCGCTGCTTCAGGAGCGCCATCCGGGCATCCGGCTGCAGGTGGTCAACGAGTACCGCTTCCTGAACCTGTCGCGTCGGGAGGCGGATGTGGCGATCCGCATGGCCCGGCCCGAACAGGGCGATCTGGTCATCCGGCGGATCGGCACCCTCGGCTTCGGCCTGTTCGCGTCTCCCGCCTATCTCGAAGCGCACGGAACCCCGGCGATGCCGGCGGAGCTCGCCGGCCATGCGGTGATCGACTGGCTCGACGGGTTCCCCGAGAACGCGCCGGTGAGCTGGCTGCGGCAGCACATGGGCGATCGCCCGGCGGCCTTCGCGACCAACCCGGCCAGCGCGCGGCTCGCGGCCGCCCGCGCCGGCATCGGTATCGCCCTGGTGCCGTGCATGGTGGCGGAGGAGGTGGACGGCATCCGACGGGTCCTGCCGGGCGTTGAGATCCCCGGAGTCGATCTCTGGCTGCTGGTTCACCGGGACCTGTCCAAGCTCGCGCGGATCCGGGCGGTGCTCGATTTCCTGCACGAACGGGCCCAGGCGGAGGCCGACAGGATCGCGGGCCGGGCGTCCTGAAAGGAGCGGGCCGCCGCACCTCACGGCAATGGGTCTTGATCACGACACCCGCCGCCGCTTGAATCGAGCCAACGCCTTGCATATCCAAGCCGACAGGAGGCCTGTGGACAGGATGTGGACAAATCAAGGGTTTTCGAATTCTAAGCCGATTCTCGAATTGGCCGTCATTTCCAAGGTTCCGGATCGTATCGCTCCCCGGTTGTGTCGTCGGGTGGCGATTTCGCTTCGCGGCGGGCTGCGGCGGTTTTTGACGGTATCCACAGCGGTTTGGGGGATTTTCGCGCTGGTTGCGGCGTCCGCGACCGCCCCGGCGGCGGCCCGGACCGAGGTCGATCTCGAGCTGGTCTTCGCCTCGGACGGATCCGGATCGATCGACGACGAGGAGCTGAAGTTCCAGCGCCAGGGCTACGCGGCGGCCCTGGTCGACCCGCGCGTGCAGGATGCCATCGCCGCCGGACCGCTCGGCCGGATCGCCGTCGCCTTCGTCGAATGGGGGGCGCCGAGCAGCCAGCACACGATCGTCGACTGGACGGTCATCGCGGGTCCCGAGGATGCGCGGGCCTGGGGCGACCGGCTGGTCGCGGCGCCACGCGCGGCCTACGGCTACAACTCGATCAGCGAGGCGATCGCCTATTCGGCGGATCTGATCCGCACCAACGACTACGAGGGCGCGCGCAAGGTGATCGACGTGTCCGGCGACGGCCCGCAGATCGGCGGCCGCTCCCTCGACCTGATCCGGTCGATGACGGTGGCGGACGGCATCACGATCAACGGTCTCGTCGTCGCCAACCGCAATGTGCGCACCGGCCCGAGCGGCGAGCCGCTCGACGAGCACTATCGGATGGACGTGATCGGTGGCTTCGGGGCTTTCGTGGTGGTGGCGACGGAAGAGAGGGGCTTTACGCAGACCATCCTGGCGAAGATGGTGCGCGAGATCGCCGACAGCCGGCCGACCGGATCGCCGCCAAGTCTTGCCCAGGGAACCGCCGATGACCGCTGAAGACCAGGCTGAAAACCAGGCGGAGCCGATCTCCAGATCGCTGGACGTGCGCGGGCTAAAATGCCCGCTGCCGGTGCTGAAGGCGCGCAAGGCGATTACTCAGATCGAGGTCGGCGCGCTGCTCGAGGTGCTGGCCACCGACCCGGCGGCGATGCTCGATTTCCGCCATTACGCCCGGCAGTCCGGCCACGAACTGGTCGCGGCGGAGGAGGGCGCCGGCGAGGGGGACGTCCTGCGCTTCGTGCTGCGCCGCACCGCCTAGTTTCATCGGGTTCCCAAGCTTCCGGCCCGCGACTAAGGTGCGCGCGGGAGGAACCGATAATGACCGATCAAGAGACGCCGAAGGGCCTCGGCCGGGGGCTGACGAACTACGGCGACAACGAATTCAGCCTGTACCTGCGCCGCTCCATGGCGTCGTCCATGGGATACAGCCGCGAGATGCTGCAGAAGCCGGTGGTCGGTATCTGCTCCTCCGGCAGCGGGTACAACAACTGTCACCGGCTGATGCCGGAGCTGGTCGAGGCGACCAAGCGCGGCGTCCTCGCCGCCGGCGGCCTGCCGATCGAGTTTCCGACGATCTCGCTCGGCGAGACCTTCCTGAACCCGACCTCTCTCATGTACCGCAACCTGATGAGCATGGACGTGGAGGAGATGATCCGCGCCCAGCCAATGGATGCGGTCGTCGTGATCGGCGGTTGCGACAAGACCCTGCCGGCCCAGCTCATGGGGGCGGCCAATGCCGAGGTGCCGGTGGTCTACTGCGCCGTCGGCCCGATGCTGACCTCCCCCTATGACGGCGAGCGCCTCGGCGCCTGCACCGACTGCCGCCGGTTCTGGGGCAAGTACCGCGCCGGCGAGGTGTCGGACGAGGGAATCAAGCGGATCGAAGGCAGCCTCGCGACCACCGCCGGGACCTGTGCGGTGATGGGCACGGCGAGCACCATGGCCTGCATCGCCGAGGCTCTGGGCATGACCCTGCCGGGAACCGCGGCGATCCCGGCGGTGCATGCCGACCGTCTGCGCGCCGCCGAGGCTTCAGGCGCCCGCGCCATGGAACTGGCGCTCGCCCAAGGCGACGCGAAACTGCTGCCGCGCGACGTGATCACGCCGAAATCGGTGGAGAACGCGCTCCGCGTCCTGCTGGCCATTGGCGGCTCGACCAATGCCATCGTCCACCTGACGGCGATCGCCGGGCGGCTCGGCATTCCGGTGCCGCTCGACCGCCTGAACGTGATGTCGGACGAGACGCCGGTGCTGGTCGATCTGAAGCCGACCGGCGCGCACTACATGGAGGACATGTTCGCCGCCGGCGGTCTGGTCGGCGTGCTGCACGCCCTGCGACCGCTGCTGCATCTGGACACCGTCAGCGTGACCGGCGAGACCCTGGAAGAGCGGCTGGACCGGGACACGACCTGGATCAACCGCGACATCGTCCGCCCGTTCGACCAGCCATTTCAGGACAAGGGCGGCCTGGTCGCCCTGTTCGGCTCGCTCGCCCCGCGCGGCGCGATCCTCAAGCGCTCCGCCGCCGATCCGAGCCTGTTCGAGACGGAGGGCAGGGCGGTCGTCTTCTCCGATCTCGCCGACCTGGCGGCGCGGATCGACGATCCCGATCTGGACGTCGCCGCCGATGACTTCCTGGTGCTGCAGAACGCCGGCCCGAAGAGCCCGGCGGCGATGCCGGAGGCGGGCTACCTGCCGATCCCGAAGAAGCTGGCCCGGGCCGGGGTGAAGGACATGGTCCGCATCTCCGACGCGCGGATGAGTGGCACCGCCTTCGGCACCATCGTCCTGCACGTCACCCCGGAGGCGGCCGATGGCGGCCCGCTCGGCGTCGTGCGCACCGGCGACCGCATCCGGATCTCGGTGGAGAACCGCTCGATCGACCTGCTGGTGGACGACGCGGAGATCGCCCGCCGCCTGGAGGAGATCAAGCCGACCGAGGTCCAGCCGACCCACAAGCGCGGCTACCGTAACCTGTATATGAACACCGTCACCCAGGCCGATGAGGGCGTCGATTTCGACTTCCTTCAGTGGAAGGAGTGACGGGCAGACCGTCCGAGGGAGACCCGAATGTCCGAGATCAAGACCGAATTCGTCATGGAGCTGAAGCTCTCCGTCGCTCAGCCGCTGGCGGCGGTTGGCAACACCCAGTACGGCGACCGCCGCATCGCGCGCGTCACCGGCGGCACCTTCGAGGGGCCGGGCCTCAAGGGCACCGTGCATGACGGCGGCGGCGACTGGATCCTCAACCGCACTGACGGGGTGACCCAGCTCGACGTACGGCTGACCATGGAGACCGAGGACGGCCACCTGATCTACATGACCTACAAGGGTCTGCGGCACGGCCCCAAGGAGGTCATGGACCGTCTCGCCGCGGGCCAGCCGGTCGATCCGTCGGAGCTGTATTTCCGCACCGCGCCGCTGTTCGAGACGGCCGCCGACGGGCCCTATGCCTGGATGAACAGGTCGATCTTCGTCTCCACCGGCGACCGCAAGCCGGAAGGCCCGGTCTATCGGGTGTTCAAGGTCCTCTGAGGGGACCGGGGTGGCGCCGGCTGGCCCCCGGATGGTGCGAGAGCGTGGATTGATCTTCCGATGACCGGGGGCCAAGCTTGCGGGACACACCCGCCGGACCGCTCCTCGACATCGGAGACCGCCATGACGAGCGCCACGCGCTATGACCCGAAGCTTTTCAGGGCGCCGACCTGGTTCGATGCCACACCGGCTTTCGCAAAAGGTCGCGATACCCCGCGCGACTATCTGGAGCGCCGCCTGGAAGCCATCGACGCGCGCGAACCGGTGGTCCAGGCCTTCGCCGCCCTGAACCGGGAGACGGCACGGGCCGCCGCCGACGCGAGCACGGCGCGCTGGAAGGACGGCAACCCCCTGTCGCCGATCGACGGCATGCCGGTCGGCATCAAGGATCTGCTGGAAACCAAGGACATGCCCACGCAGCTCGGCTGCGAGGCGATGACGGGCAACTTTCCCAAGAACGACAACGCCGCCGTCTGGGCCCTGCGTCAGGCGGGCGCGGTGATCTTCGGCAAGACCGTCACGGCGGAGCTCGGCGGCAACCATCCGGGGCCGACCACCAACCCGTTCGATCCCGCGCGCACGCCCGGTGGCTCGTCTTCCGGATCGGCGGCGGCGGTGGCGGCCGGCTTCATGCCGGCGGCCATCGGCTCCCAGGTCGGCGGCTCGATCATCCGGCCGGCGGCGTTCTGCGGGAACTTCGCGCTGAAGCCGAGCCAGGGCGGCATCCACCGCGGTGAGCGGCAGGCGACCTCCATGAGCACCCACGGGCCCCATGCCGGCTCGATCGAGGATATGTGGCAGGTCGCCATCGAGGTCGCGAGCCGCTGCGGCGGCGATCCTGGCCGGGCCGGCATCCAGGGCCCGATGACCACGCCGACGGCGGCGAAGCCCGACCGGCTGATCCTGCTGGAGACCGACGGCTGGGAACGGACGGACGCGGACAGCCACGCGGCGATGAACGGCCTGCTCGACGGATTGCGGGCGGCCGGCGTCGAGATCCTGACCCGTCGGGACAATCCGTTGATCGAGAGCCTGGAGCAGGCCCTGGTCGGCGCCGGCGACCTCGCCAATACGATCACGGCCTGGGAGAACCGCTGGACGCTGCGCAACCTGATCGACACCCGGGGCGAGGGGGTCAGCGAGCGCATCAAGGCGCGTATCGGCTCCGTCGAGGCGCTCGGCCCCCAGGACTACCAGCAGCTCCTGTGGCGCCGGGAGACCCTGCGCGCCGCGTGGCGGATGCTCGCATCGCTTGCCGACGGCTTCTTCACCTTCTCCTGTCCGGGACCGGCGCCGCTCTGGCCCGGCGACGTGCCGGGTCAGGCGCTCGCCCCGCGTCCGACCGGCGACGCGGTGTTCAACACGCCGAGCTCGCTGGCGGGCGCTCCGGCGGTCACGATCCCGATGCTGGCGGTCAACGGCCTGCCGGTGGGCGTGCAGGTCATGGGGCAGGAGGGCGACGACGCCCGAATGACGGCGCTCGCCCGCTGGATCCATCTGACCGTCGAGCCGGTGACCGTCGGCTAGAACGGCACCGTCTCGCCGTTCTGGTCGATCAGGGTTCCGCTGCGCTCCGCCGTGAGGCCGTCGATCACCGCCAGTAGATCGGTGGCGGCGGTCTCCGGCGGCCGGACGTCCAGGCCCGACTTGGAGAACGGCGCGGAGAGGTCGGTGTGCACCGTGCCCGGGTGCAGGGCCACGCAGACAGCCTCCTTGCGGGTGCGCGCCAGCTCGATGGCGGCGCAGCGGACGAGCTGGTTCTGCGCCGCCTTGGAGGCGCGGTAGGCGTACCAGCCGCCGATCCGGTTGTCGGAGATCGATCCGACCCGGGCCGACAGGGTGGCGAACACCGCCTTGCCCTCGCGCGGCAGCAGCGGCAGCAGATGCTTCATCAGCAGGGCCGGTCCGGTGGCGTTCACCGCGAAGGCGTGGGCGAGATGCTCCGGATCCAGATGGCGCCAGGACTTCTCGGGCTGGAAGCGGTCGTCGTGCAGAAAGCCGCTGGCGTCGATCACCAGCCGGGGCGGCGGGTCGAGGTCGCGCAGACTGGCGGCCGCGTCGGCGATCGAGGATTCGTTCAGCAGGTCGAGCGCCGGGCTCCCGGAGCGGGACAGGCCGATCACCCGCCCGAACCGGCCGCTCGCCTCGAGCGCCTGTGTCAGAGCCGCGCCGATCCCGCCGCTGC
>JAVKFT010000020.1:0-26573 GCA_040223655.1 Thalassobaculaceae bacterium
GATTGTGGTTGGAAAGCCTCGCGCAGAATCATAAATCGGTCACCAGAGCGACTGGTGGCCCGTTGATCAAAACGGCAATGCAGGATGTTCATGGTTTGTCCGGAAAACCGTGGTCTGGCGAACAAACCTTGAGGTGACCCCCTTATGGATGCCGAAGCCAATACCCCTGAAGCGGACGAGCTCGACGTTCTCGCCACTCTGGTGGAGGCCTACGAAGAGAAGTATTTCCCGATCGGCCCGACCGACCCTGTGACCGCTATCCAGCACGCCATGGAAGCGAAGGGCTTCACTCAGTCCGATCTAGGCGCCCTCCTCAACTCCCGCTCTCGCGCGAGCGAGATTTTGAGTGGATCACGTGAGCCCTCAAAGGCCGCTATGTGGCTTCTGCACACAGAATGGCACGTTCCGGCCGAATGCCTGATTGCTCCGAAGCGCGAGCGTGACGCTCGGACAGTTTCGGACTGATCTGCTGTAGGCTGCGTGATACGGCTACACAAAGTGACCGCCGCTACCTCATCGACTCGGCCGCCGTCGTGAGCCCGACGCGCAACGAATGCCTGGCAAAGGCTTCGGGTCGGGTACCTTCCGCCAGGGGCTATGAACTTACTTGAGCCGCTCAGCAATCCATAGCTTGATCAGCGATTGCCGCGTCACGCCCAGGTGCCGTGCCTGCTTGTCCAGGCCGTCCACGACCCACGCCGGAAAATCCACGTTCACGCGCCTGGGCTGATCGTTCCGACGGCGCGCCTTGGACCAGTCGATTGCATCGCTCACGCCCTCACCAGCGTCGAATTTCTTGTCGAACTCAGTTGCCTTCATAGTAGCTGATCTCCTCTTTTCGCGCGCGGCGCACCGAGATGATCCGCACCACATCCCCTCGCGGCGTCCAGACGGCCGCCCAGTGCGTGCCCTCGATCTTCCCAATCGAGATGAAGCGCGGCTCATCCTCGATTTTGGCGGGTGCTTCGAGCATCCACGGGTCATCCCAAAGGGCCTGTGCCTGATCGAAGTCGATGCCATGCTTCGACAGATTCGAGTCACTTTTGGCGGGGTCATACTCAAAATCCATAGGGAATTATGGTATATTAATTATCCATTTTCAAACTGGATTTTGCGTGACCACCGCCGCCCAGGCGGCTTCCTGCGGGAGCTCCAGGAGGGTGCAGCGCCTCCGGCCCAAACACAACCGGGCGGGTTTGGAGTTTGATCTAGCTACAGCCCAGCCGCCGTCGTCAGGTTGACTCGGAACCGATCCCGCTCGCGCTGATAGCGCCGGGTCATACCGACCGAGGCATGCCCGAGTTGCCGCTGTACCCAGCGCTCATCGACCTCGGCCGCGGTCGCCAGCCCAGCGCGCAATGAATGTCCCGCGAAAGCCTCTCGCCGCACACCTTCAGCCAGGTCGCCACGGACACCGGCGGCGATCGCCGTGCGCTTAACCAGACGTGCTACGTGCTGATCGGCCAGCCTGTCGGGCAGAGCCCGTTTGCCATTTGTGTTGAGTCGCCTGAACACCGGCCCATGAGCGATGCGGGCGATCTCCATCCATTCCTGCAGGGCGGCGACGGGACAGGTACGCGAACTCGACCCGCGGCCGATCTCGACCTCGCGCCAGCGATGACCCTTGCCCTTGATCCTCAGAACCATGCCGTCGGGTAGGAATTCCGGCCAGCCGAGCCCTTCCTCGGTCTCGTTTTCCCCGTGATCGAGGCCGACAATCTCACTGCGCCGCAGGCCACCGGCGAACCCGACCAGGAGGATGGCGCGATCGCGCAAGCCCGCGAGCCCGGTGTCGAGGGTACCGATCATGGCGACGATGTCGGAGGCCAGGACAGCAACCTTTTGCTTCGGGGGGCGGTGATGCTTGTTGCGGATCCCGGCCATCACCTCCTTGATGTGGCGGTCCTGCCGGTCCAGCACGTAATCGCGCTGCCGGAAGCCCCAGGCGAGCCCACTCAGACGCCGCTCGATGCTGCTCACATTGAGCGGGTTCGACCGCCCTTCCCCACCGGTCGCCAGATCAGTGATGTAGAGCCCAATCGCCTGCGGGTTGGGCGGAACAGGCGATATGCCCTGGCGGGAGCACCACGCCACGAAGTCCTTCCAGTCCGATAGATAGGCGATGCGGGTCTTCTCCGCAGTCGCGCCGCGGGCGTAGTCGCGCGCCTTTTCGACCAGGCCGGAGAATTCGTTGGCCGGCGCTGGGGTTTCGTAAGCTGGCGCGCGCTCCGGCAGCAGCTCGTCGGCGGGCTCAATCTCGTCGGTAACTTCATTCGCAGTCACAACCGCATCCTCTCGCCGCCTGGTGCAGTTTCAGGAACGGCGGGAAACCGCCAGTTCTTCGTAGCATCCCGGCCCCCTTACCCTGGCTGGCTTTGGCAACCCTCTCGCAGAACCGCTCGGCCGATTTGGGCGAGATCGTTGGGCTTCTCTATAGAATCACATTACTAACGATAATGGAAGCTTATCGGGAGTAATCTAGAACCAACACCTGCGGCGCTTATACGCATCTGCAATGGCATTAAGCGCCGTCCTGTGCTAGTCTCTGGTCATGGATTTCACCAATCTTCCTTCTTCGTCAGCCTCTTATCTCCGAACACCGGGCTGGGTGCGCGGCAGCCCCGACGATGCGGTCACCGACGCCACGCTCCGCGCCGGTGCGGCCCTCGCCCTGGTCGACCAGCTGGTCCGTCAGGATACACCGTGGCGCGGCGCCTGGCTCGACCGCCTCGCCGTCGACGCCGCCGCCGCCTCGCTGCGGCTCCTGCGCCGGCCGGAAGACGTTGGTGGGATCCGCGACGCCCATCATCTCTGCCGGCCCGGCGATGACCCGGGTCCTGCCGGACGGATCTACGCGCTGTGGCGGCGACTGGCGACGCGGCGCCCCTCCCTCGACCAGGACGATGTCGCACACGCCGCCGGCCGCAGCGGGATCGCGTGGAGCGACGACCTCGAGGCGATCCGTCTCTTCGCCCTTTCTCCGGCCGATGGCGCCACACCGCTCGCCGCCGGTCTCGAGCTGATCGCCTCCCACCAGGTCGAGCGCCTCGACACGCTGCCGGTATTGCTCTGGCTCGCCGACACTCTGGTTGCCCGGCGCGCCGGCTGGCCCGTTGGCGTACCCCTGCTTGCCGGTACCGCCGGCCCCCTGGCCGGCGCCGATGCAACGAATGAGAACCGCCGGCAGAGCCTGGTCGCCTACGCCCGGGCCGCCCGCAACGCTCTCGACAGCGCTCGGGCGATCGCCGACCAGGCCGCTATTCTGCAGGGTATCGCCGGCAAACTGCGCGCAAAGGGTGCGCCCGCCGTGGTGACGGCGCTGCTCGAGCAGGATGCCGTCGGGCCGGGCTTGCGGGTGCGAGGGCTGAGCGACCGGGGTCTGCGCCGGCTCTACGAGCGCCTGCTCGGTCTCGGCGCGATCCGCGAGTTGACTGGCCGCGCCACCTTCCGGCTCTACGGGCTCTGACGATGGCACCTCCCTCAGCTCCGCTCGACACCGAACTCACCGACCTCGCTCCTGAGGCGCGTTGGCGCACATGGATGGCCCGGGTCGAAGCGGTGATTTTCGCGTCCGACCAACCCGTCCCGCGCGACATCCTCGGAAGGCTGGTCGGTTCGGCCTGCAATCTCGACCTCCTGCTCACGGAGATCGAGGTCGAGCTGGCGGCCCGGCCATACCAGTTGGCCCGCGTCGCCGGCGGGTACACGATGCGCACGCGAGCCGAACACGGCTCCGCCATCCGCACTGCTTTCCCAAAGCATGAGGCGCCGGCCCTCACCAAGCTCGAGGCGACCGTCCTGATGGCCATTGCCTACTATCAGCCGGTAACCCGCGACCAGCTCGGCTGGATCCTCGGGCAGCGGGTGGAGGGCCGACAGATCGACCGCGATCTGATCGGACGCCTTCGGCGCCTCAGGCTGATCGCCAATGGACCGCGCAGCCCGGAGCCGGGAGCCCCGATTCTTTATGTGACGACGCCGGAGTTCCTGCAGCGGTTCGATCTCGAGTCCCTCGATGCGTTGCCCGAGCGCGAGAAACTCGAGGAAGCTGGTCTTCTGGACAAGGCCCGGCTCCTTGCGGAACGACGCGCGCTCGCGCGAGAGTTCGAGCCGATGGATTCCGAGCAACCAGATGAAGAGACGGAACCTCTCGCGACCTGATCCCCAATGTCAGATGATGCTTGGCCAGCGGATCTTGCTGGTCGCGTATGCCTGCAAGAGGTCGAACAAGGTCACATCGTACACAGGTTCGATTGGATCCAGAGCATCTCTGTAGACGGGTGTCGTCCGGTCCAGGTCTGGCCAACATCGGACCGGTACTGGGGAGCGATCGATCCAGGGCCAGCCAGCTGCCTGCATCCCCGTTGCCCGCAGCACCCGCTCCAAGCCATTGCCGGGAAGCACCTTCATGACCTCCCGCTCCCCGGCCTTGGCCAGATCGTACAACCGTGAGAGCCGGCTCTTTACGAACCGGTTGGCCGATTGGTGACGCTCCCCTTGGAGCCTTTCAAGCATTTCGACGATCGCGGTCCCATCTTGGACCTCGACGGCGACAGCCAGCATGTCGAGCAGGATGATCTGCCCGAGGGTGGTCTTTCTCGAGACAGAACGGGGGGAAACGGTGCGAAGATCGCTGGCGCAAACCGAGCAATGTGACATTGGGATAACCGTTTGCGATGCCAATGGATCGAAATGCGCTGAGCAGAATGGACAGCGCCCAACCATGTCCGTTCCGTGGATCTCGCAGACGGGAACAAAGCTACAGCGCCACTCCCAACGGATATAAGGGTCGTCATCGACCTTCCAGCACAACGGACAGAACCGCGGTGCCGCCAAGGAGTCCGTGAGCTTGTGTCCGCTGTTGCGACCGAAGACGCACAGCGCCTCGATCTGATTTAGCGGATGGCCCGTCTGATCTGAGAGAAATCTCGCCAGACCAGGATTGTCACCGCGATCGAGATCTCCGAGAGGGCCAAGCGTGCGAGAGAGCATGCGCAGAAACGGCTCAAGGGTGACGCGGTGGGCGTTCGCGATGCGCTTCACCCAACTCGACATCAGTTCACCGGGCACTGGGGCCGGGCGTGGGGACCATGGCTTACGGCTGTCCCGCCATGGCCTCTGCGGCAGGATAGGGAAGTGATCAGGCTCTCGGCTGGACATCAGGCAAGTCCGCGGAGATCGGCGGCCGAGAAGCGCTTGGCCAGGGGCACGTACCCAAGTGTGTCAATGAGATCCAGGGTGATCCTCTCTTCGCCACCGACGGCAAGTGCCGCCGCCTCCGTGACGATCTTCACGATCTCTCCAACAAGACCTTCCGAGAGCGTGAAGATCCGCTGCGCCAAGGGCGTTTGGGTGAGCTCCGATGTTCGCTGGAGTGGAAGGACACGCACCAGGCTGTTGAGAAGCACCGCAAACTCGCGATCGTACTCCCATCGCCGCAGAAGGGCATTGTCCAACCGGGATCGCAGTTCTCCGTCGAGGTGAATCACATCCGCCAGTGTCCGATCGCCGATCAGAACCGGAGACATGTCCCACCGATGCCCCATTGTTCGAATGAGGGTGTGGACTTCCTTGGCCGCCGTTCCGCGAAAGGCGTGGTGCGCATCGTCGAAGATGAAAACACGCGGCTCCGCTTCATCGAGAAGCTCTTCCAATTGCCGCCGACGCCCCTCAATGGTCCGGCGCGACGGGTCCGGGAAGCGTCCCATGGCCGCGATCATGCCCGACAGAAACTCAAGCCGGGTCGCCTCGGTCGGAACCTGATAGTAGTAGCTCGGTCTGACCTGACTGGTTTCGCTGGCCATGAAGAAATCGGCCACCATCGTCTTGCCATTGCGATATGGGCCGAGGATCGCCACACCTTCGGTGCGACTGGACCGTTGCCGTGTCCGCAAGCGCTCCATCTTGGCGACAGCCGCCGTCGCCGCTGGATAGGGAAGCCAACGAGGCTCCCCCATGATCGCCCTGCGCTGAGCGTCATCCAGAGTCTCGAGCTGCTTTCGGGCGCGCTCATTCAGGTGAGCGGTCACGGCTCTCTCCAGACCACCTCTTCGTAGACGTCATCTGTTTGCGGCAGCGATCCAAGGCCATTGCCCTCGGTCTTAATCCGGTTGAGCTCTATTTCGCCTTCTAAGGGCTTTGGTGCTGATGCCGCGATGGCGCTTGCGACGCCGTTGCTGGCCGCTCGACGGCCAATGCCGGACTTTCGGCTACTCTGAAATCTGTTCTCAGCGCGGGCATTAATTGCGTCGATCCGCTCCCGGTCTTGTGCCCGCTTGCTCCAGGAGGTTCCAGCTTCTTCCCGCCTCGCCTTGCGCTGCTGTTTGAGATCCCACTCGGTCAGCGGAGCGAGGTCTCCGTCAGCCCGCGGAACAAGCAGCCACTCGCCGCTGGTGGGATGGAGAAGGTAGATATGGCTGATATCGTTGCGATTGAACTTGACCCGCAGCCGGGTTCGGAACCGGTTCTGGTAGAGACCCGCCAGCTTCGGGTCGCTGTCGTTCCAATAGGCTAGCGAAAAGTGCTGAATGCCGCGAACGCTCAAGCTCTTCTCAACCTCCGGGAGGAAAGCCAACTGCACGTCCTGCCAGTCCGCAGTCATCAAGTGGTCCGGGATCAGATGGACGCGCTTCTGCCACTCCAGATCGGGACGCAAAAGTGTCCCTTGATCCATCTCGCCATTGCATATCCTGAATGCGGCGATCGCAGCCGCCTCTTCAAGATCAAAGACCGTGAGGCGTGCCTCCTTGTCGCTGGGATAGTCGCCACGGTCGCTGGGCGAGCGACCGGTTTGACCCTTAAGCTTGCGGAGTTGCTGGTTGATCGTGCCCTGTAGGCGTTCCACAACGCCCCGAACGTGAGGCTCACTTCGCCTGGGTTGAACGTCAATCCGCAGGTCCTTCACCGCTCTGTCGTCGGCAATCGACTGATACCAGGAAGCCCGATCTGTGATGATCGTCTTCGGGCGACCGTAGACATTCACTCCATCGATATCGAACTTTCGAAAATAGTCGAGTTTTGGCCGCATCGCATGCTGGATGCAGAGCCCGATCGCTTCCCGGTTTGGCGATCGTGGCCAGATCCAAAAACCAAGAATCACGTGTGTGAGGACATCGACAAGAACGACGACGTAGAGGCGCTTCAGGAGATTGCCATCGTTGTCGACCGCGAGGACATCAATCGGGGTCTCGTCGATCTGGCAGACCTCTAGTGGATAGCCGGGCTGCATGCGCCCACCCTTGCGCCGATAGGGGCGTGCCAATGCCGTCCCGCCCCGGCGTTTGGCAATCTCTGCTTCTGTCCAATGCCGAAAGAGGCAAAGCTTTACCGTTTGATAAGCGACCGTCCGATGTCCCGCGTCTTCAAGCCGGCCGTTGGCGACAATCCAGCACTCATTCAGCGAACGGTTCTCTCGGACAAGATACTTGGTGTCGAGGACCTCTCGAATAATCGCATCCTGGTCTGGTTTGATACGGGGACCCCGGCCGGAGTCGTCTCGCAGCAAGCGACTGACTCTGCGGTCAGTCTGGTACTTTCTCAGATAAGTGCGGACCGTCTGCGGCGTGCGGCCAATCCGGTGCGCCAATTCTTCGACGGCTCTCGACCGCTCCGGTGTATTGGCACTGGTCTTCAGCACCGCATCAAGGAACGTTGCGAGGCGTTCCGCAGCTTGCCACTTGGTATCATCATCAGGCGAATACTGCCGTCGCATTCGCTCGTCCTCGTGAAAGGATTCGGCTGAATGAATGCGTTCAACTGCTAATCAGCAGGCGAAATATTATGATTTCTATGCGCTTTTGGCAATTTTTCCAGCGTTGAATTTCAGCGGAAAACGACACCTGGAGCGCTCGGCGCGCGCCATTCCCGACCACCGAAGGACGCCGTTGCTGCGGATCCGGGAGGCGGTGGACCTGGTCCGCCTGCACGGGGAACTCGTCCACGCCGACACGCTGCTGCTGGCCGACCTGGAGCGAACCCATTCCCGCGTCGTCGGTCCGGTCGGCACCGGACTTCGTGCGTTGAGAGCCCTCCGTGCCCTTGACGATCCGCACACCCCCAGTCTCGAAACCGCTCTCATGCACCTCGACCACGACCCGTCGGAATGGCCGGCCGAACGCGATCGGGATCCTCGGGTTCTGGCCATCCGATCCCTGATCGATGACATCATTGGCATCCTCGCGCTCGATGCCCCTGCCCTCGCCCGGCTTCTGGAAGCTCGACGCCTTGTGCTGGAGGCGGATCTTCCGTCACCCGTCCTGGTCGGGGTCGAGGCCGATCCGGATCACAGAACGTCCGGCGACGACGAAGTCTGGTTACGCCAGGTCGAGTCTCTCAACGACAGCGATCCGCGTCGGCTTTTGTCCGCCGTGGCGATGGCTTGGGCCGTGCGCGAGGTTGGGTGGACCGAAAGCCCGGATCTCTGCGTGGCCGCGGCGTTGCGGGAGATCCCCTCCCCCGCCGCCGGCGGCGATGGCGAAAGCCTAGTCTGGCTTGCCGCTGTTCTGAGCGGTGCCGCCGATCGGTCCCGAAATCGGCTCGTCGGTGTCGATCAGGGGATTGCGCGGCTCTCCGCCGCCCTTTCCGGGCCACGGGATCGGGCGCGGACCCGGGTCGTCGACGCGCTCTGCTGCCGCCCCCTCACCACGGCCGCAGAATTGGCGGCCGGCGCCGGGATTTCCCGGAAGGCCGCTCACGACTACCTGACGCGTCTAGCAGCGGCCGGTCTGTGCCATTGGAGAGGTGCGCGGGAGAGCGGAAGAGTGGCGATCATCTCTGGGCTGATCGACGCCTGAATGGTGTCTGGGCGCGTCGATGCCGATAACCGTTTCGGCTAGCTTAGGATATTGGCTAGGTATCCGATACCGAATAGATACCCGATACCTTGCATGTATAGGATATAAATATGATATTTGATGCCGTTGTTCTACCAGATACCTTTTAGATATCGCATATCGTACAGCTATCTGGTATGCACCATAAACCCGATACCGCATGGATATCGGCTACCGTCTATCTAGCTGGAGGCTACCCGTGCCCATCATCAGCATCGCGAACTCCAAAGGTGGAGCTGGCAAGACGACACTCTGCCTCGTTCTGGCGCAAGCGATCGCCAACGCAGGTAAGTCGGTCCTGATCCTCGACGCGGATCCGAATCGTCCGATCCAGACATGGGCTACCCGTGCAGCCGAACGAGGAGGGGAGGGGGCCGGGGCTCTCGACAATCTCTCCGTAGACGGCGATGTCAGCGAAACGAACATCGTCGACAAGATCGATGCCGCCCAGCGGACCCACGACTTCGTCCTCATCGACCTGGAAGGCACGGCGAGCGTGGCGGTCAGCTATGCGGTAGGGCAGAGCGACTTCGTCCTTATCCCTCTTCAGGGCAGCCAACTGGACGCCGACCAGGCGGCACGGGTGATCGGCCTGATCCACCAGAACGCCAAGGCCTACCGCCGCCAGATCCCCTATTCCGTCGTGTTCACGCGCGTCAATCCCGCGATCCGTCCGCGCGACCTCGCCCACATCGAGCAAACCCTGGTCGACAATCAGATCCCGGTCTTCGATACCCGGCTCTACGAACGCGCCGCATTCCGAACCATCTTTCAAGTCGGCATGGCGCTCCACGAACTGACGCCCAATCTCGTGAGCAAGCCGGAAACGGCCGTCGAGAACGCCCTCGCGGTGGCACAGGAGCTGATCAATCGACTCAGTGGCTCACCTCAGACGGGCAGGAAGACAAAGCATGTCGCGTGATCATCCGCCACGTCGAGCCGGTCTCGATTTCACTGGCATGACCAACTCGACTGTTCCGCCCAGCCCCAAGCCGATTCAGGCCGAGCGACCGACTCCCATACCTCCTATTGCTGCCCCCAGGCCGGATCCGGATGTTGCAGCCACGGTCGCAGTGCGCGCCGGCTTCACGCCCCGGACTCCGGAAGCGAAGATCGATGGAAGGAAGTTGCGCGCGAAAGGGCGCACCAAGCAGTTGAACATTAAAGTCACACCGGAGCTGCACGCGGAGATGATTGAAAGGGCGCAGGGTTTCGAGTCGGTCGCCGATTATCTGGAACACCTCGTTCACATGGATCGAGACCGCAACGCATAGCTCGCAGAGACGGGAGGGCAGGGGGCTATGACCGACCAATAGACCGGCAATCGATATGCCATTGTGGGATGGGCTCGCCCGGGCATGGATACCCGCTAGACCTTCAAAGCACGAATCGATGCTCCTGCAGTTAGCAGTCTGTTAGAGGGTTAAGAGTCGTTACCGCTCAAGATATCTATTATATTTCAATCGTATACAGACGTTCTGGGTTCGCAGAACACGAATGATGAGCCGCCAGCGCACGAACCCTAGGCGGTCAAAACCCGACCGACTAGGTGTTCACAGCACGAAGCTTCCGAGCTTGTAGGCTCTCAAAGCACGAAGATCCGCCTCTATACCTCGGTAACTCGTGCTTTGAAGGCCTAACGCACGGCCTTGTTGCGCCAGCCAAGCTCCCGTCCCGGCTCCGATTCGTGCCTTGAACGCCTTCCTGACGCCCTTGTGCGGCCCGGATCTGGAGCAGCCCGCTTCTATAAGGCGCTCAAGGCACGAATTCGTTCTTCCTTGGTTCCTGTCCGCCCTTCGGGTGTCCAAAAATCCTGGGGATGTCGGCCTGTTGCCTCAGCGGAGCGCCCATGCCGGCGATAACGCGCTGCGTCGATCTTCTGCATTCGTGCTTTGAGGTCCCTAGGGGCCGATTCTTCCGCATCAAGGCGTTCAAGACATGAACATCCGATGTTGAAAGCCACCGATATGTGGTCAAACTGTTCGTGACGACCACAGGATGTGCCATGTCCAAGTCCGCAAGCCAACTGCCGCTGCAGCTCGACGGTCCGCTCGTCGGCGCGATCAAGGGCGAGCGCAACATCATGGCCTATCCCTTCTTCGATCTCGACAAGAGGGCCCTCAAGTCACGAATTGAGTTCGAGGATCCCGAACTCGGCGTGAAGATTGCCGTGCGCGCCGCCGACGGCAGCGGCGTGCCCACGATCTACGACAAGGACCTGGTGCTCTATGTCGCAACGGTCATCGCGCAGCGCATGGACGACGGGCGCCTGAACGGGAGCGACGAGGACCGCGTCGTCAATTTCAGCGTCCACGATTTTCTCCGCGTCGCCGGCCGCTCGACCGACGCCCGGAGTTACGAGCGGTTCAAGGCGATGCTGGACCGGCTGACCAGCTCCACGATCTCGACAAACATCGAGGTGACGATCGACGATGAGACGATCGGTGCCGATGGATGGTTCGAATGGTTCGAGCGCAGCGGAACCGGCATCCGCTACAGAACCTCTGGGGGCAAGAAGCGGATCAGCCACGTCCGCGTGACCGTGGGCAAATGGCTGTTCAATGCGATCGTGAAGGATCGAAAGATCCTCACCTATGCGAAGGCGTATTTCGACCTGGAGCCGATCCCGAGGCGGTTGTACGACCTGGCTCGAGTGCATGTGGGAAACCAGGACCGCTGGCAGATCCGGCTCCCCAAGCTTCAAGCCCGGATTGGAGATCGGGGCCGGCTGACGCACTTCCTGTCGGCTTTGATCAAGCTGGAGGCCGAGGATCCGCTGCCGGAGTACCGCTTTCGGATTGTCGAGCAGCTTCGCCCGGGTGCGAAGCGGCGATCTCAGAACGACCTCGCGCGGGTGCTCGTGGTGTTCACCCGCAAGGAGCCGAGCCCACGATCCGAAGGCGGGGAGGTGATCGACCTTCCAGCCAGGGACGTGCGTTTTCCAGGCTTGGTCAAGGAACTGCGATCGCGCGGTTTCACCGGTCGGCTGGCTTTCTTCGACCGGCTGAAGCGCAAGGCGAAAGAGCTTGGCAACCCCGAACCGGACCGGGCCCTGGCCGACGACGCGGTCGCGCTCGCTGTGGCCCTGGTCGATGCCGGGATCGAGGAGGGCCGTTAGCCGCTGAGGATTCGACGGCGTCCTCAGCGTGGACTGATTTAGGGCTTTTATCTGCAGAGTACCCCAAGCTCGTTACCGTCGCTGCCCCGTGTACCACGCAAAATAATTTTTGCGTGGTACACGGGGCACGGTATCTTGCCACGCAGAAAAACCAATGCGTGGCACCTCAATGGCACAGGCTGCTCCACCCATCCGCCGGCACTCGGCGACCGCACTTGCGGCCTATCACGATCTCGTCTCGTTGCTGCTCGACGAGTCGGTGTCCCGCATCAAAGGGACACCGACTCCAAGAACCCGCGACACCCGAACGTACTGGTACGACCGCTACCGGATCGGCCTTGAGACGAAGGAGCGGTATCTTGGCGAAGAGTCGGAGGAGTTGCTCCGGCGGATCGATCAGCACGAGACCCTGAAAGCGGAGCGCGAGCACCGCCGCCGGGAGCGCGCGCGGCTCGTGAGGTTGCTTCGAAGCGAGCGATTTCTGGGGCTCGACAGCGCAACGGGCAGCCTGCTGGCCGCGTTTGAGCGGGCAGGGGTGTTCCGCCTGGGCGGCGTTCTGGTGGGGACGACGGGCTTCCGCGTCTATGAAGGCGAGCTCGGCCTGAAGCTGACCCTGGACCAGGCTGCGATCACCAACGACATCGATATCGCCAATATTAAGAAGCTGTCCCTCGCCCTGGGCGAGAGCGTCCTGCCGTCGATCGGGGACGTTCTTCGCGACTTCAAGTTCGAGTCGGTGCCGGATCTGGACGCCGGTCGGGTTTGGCGGTGGCGTCAAACCCGCAGCCAGACGCTCGTGGAGTTTCTGGCGCCGAGCTTCGATGCGGAGGAGGGGCTCCGAGAGCTCGCCGCCCTCGGCGTTAGCGCGCAATCGCTGCACTACCTGAATTTTCTGATCGCCGAGCCGATCCAAGCCGCGGCCGTCTATCGGGACGGCATCCTCGCTCAGCTTCCCCGCCCTGAGCGGTTCGCCATTCACAAGCTGATCGTGGCCGACCGTCGCCGGGACGGCCTGCAAAGCTTAAAGGCACGGACGGATCGACTGCAGGCGGACATCATGATCTCCGTTCTCGCCGAGGATCGCCCGACGGACCTGCTGGAAGCCTACGAGGACGCGATGGATCGCGGCCCCCGATGGCGGGAGCGGTTGTCCCGCAGTCTCGAGCAGTCTCCATTTGCGGCCGCACATCTCGAGCGCTTGACCTCGCCTGACCGATAGTCGTCGGCGGACGCCACAAGTCCGCTTGAGACGGCGTCGGTTCTCAGACGAGCCACCCGAAGACGGACCCGGGTCCAAGCGGCCTGATGACTGCGAGCAGGAGATAGAGCAAGAACGGTTTCAACTTGAGAGCCGGCGCGTTTGCAGTTCCTCGACGTCAAAAATCACTCTGCCCCCTTGCGGATCCGACCGGCCCGTGTGGACAGTTGGTATGCGTCCGGTCTGCCGTATGCGTTCGGCCTGCCCGACCTTGCATGGCCGCCCTGGAAGCTGGGACTAAACAACAGCTCAGCGTTGATCGCGCCGACGAGCTTGCGCTTCTCGGCGACCCAACCAGGCACCTTGTCGGTCGCCGCCAGGAACCGGGCCGTGTGATGCACGGTCTCGGTGACGGCGGTTTCGAAATCGGCGGCCCCGTAGAAAGCGCCAGAACTGTCGTCGTGGAAGAGGCCAGACATGTCAGGTGTGCAGTGGGTAAACGGCGCCATGGCGTAGGAGATTCCCGGCCCTCCGACACGGCATGTGGGCGGTATCAAGTCGGTCCGGCCGATCGTTTCAGCGGGACTTGCATTGATCCGGGCCTCGGCCTTGTTAGGCAGTGGCCAGTCCGCCGGATCGGAGATGTCCCCGACCAGGTCGAAAGGCGGATAAGCCGTGGCGATCAGTTGGTGATAGCGTGTCCACGCGACACGCGAGAGTGGAGCGGACACGGTCACCAGAATGCTCGTTGGGCGTCCAGATAGCGGCGCACGCGCATCAAATCGGTGATCTGGCCGCCGAGCATGACGTCAAACGCGCGCCTGTCTTCGAAGGCGCTGTTCGGCTGTCGGATCCAGTCGTAGCCGCGTTCGCGGTACGCGAGCAACATGCGGAGCGCCCTGTGGATACCGAGCAGATTCGACATGCGGGCCGCTAGATCGATACCCACCCTGCCGTACTGGCCCTGTTTCCAGCGCTGGAGGGTCCGGGGCGAGATCTCGCCGAGCAGAATCGAGGCTTCAGTGTCGGTCAGCTGCCAACGCTCAAACAGCCCAACGACCCCGCGCTGCATAGCGCGGGTTTCCTCTTCGCTGAAGGCGATCCCTTGCGGTGGTAGACTTTACTCTATGGAGTTCAGACGGACCATGACGCCTCACTGAGAACTGTCTCAGTTTTTGCATTTGAGCGAAAAATGTCGAGGTCGCTCAGGCCATCATAACCCCGCGGAGCGCAACACCGAGGCAAGCGCTGGATCACTAATCAGGCTACGGCCGGGATTGACCTGGTTATCAAAAAACACATCCGTCAAAGCACCTTCGAGCGCCTCGAAGGAGGGATAGGTCAGGGGATGGAGGGATCGTGGAGTATCGCGACCATGACGACGCGATCCCAGACTTGCGCATCCTTCAGCTCCGCGCTGACGACAGCATTGACCGGAACCATGAGCCGTCCGAGCTCGCGGAACTGGAACATTTACTGAATCGGCAGCGGCCCACCAAGTGTGTTTATACACGCCGAGCTGTCATCGCTTGCGGGACGCGTCGAGATAGACACGACGGCCCCATGCGCCGTCACCCGGGCATCGAGGGCACTGGAAATGCGCTGAGAGAAACTTACGGATCCCGGGTCATTAGCGACGGCCGCCCCGGAGAAATCGGGCATAGCCACTGAGAACATCCAGCCGGCAATGATCACCCAACGCATGACCGGAAAACCTATTGCTGTGAGCCCCATGGCGCCCTCGGTCATAAGGGGAACCCTTTGGATTGATATCCTGCCCTTGCGGGTCTGGCCAGCGCGGAGCGGGCGTCAGCCCGCCCAACGACGAATGCGGCCGCAGGTGATTGTAGCCGTGGCGCCGGAGCGCCAGGGCTTATCTGTCCATCGCCCGGTTCGGGGACATCGCCGAACCGGTGGATTTGGCGCCGCTTGATGAGGCCAAGACCCTGACCAATGCACGTTTCACCGCAACTATCGGCCTGATCGTTCTGATCCCGCCCGCCCGCCGCTACGGAGGACCGGAGGCCTTCTACGTCATGGCGCCGTTTGCCCACTGAACAACCGAGTAGCCCGGTCGCTTCCACGACGGCGGTTTCGGCGCTGTCTACGGGGCCTCCAGCTCCAAAACCGCCATCGCCGAGGTAGTTGCATCACACGGCCCGGTTCCTGTCGTCGAGCGAGAAGGCGTCCGGATGGATCGCCGAGAAGCGCGAACTCGTCGGGGCTATCGATGCCGAGCTGCGTGACCCGCGCGGCGATGCGCTCACGGTCTCGACGCTGCTCGACCGGGCGACTACACGGCGTCGCCGGACGTGGCGCGACGCCGGCCCCGACGGCATCGTCTTTCCGAGTGTGCGCCAACTTGGCTGAGACCGCTTCGCCGTCTTTCGTCCGGACGAAATGTCGATCCCAATCTCGGGTCGGCATCTGCGCCATCACTCGGACGGCAATCGCATCGACATGATCCGGGAGCTGAGCCTCGCCGGAGACAGCGTGGTCTGGCGGTTGGAAAACTAATCGGCCGTTGGCGTTCCGAGTCCACGATGAACCATAGCTTTTATGCTCCTATCAGGCGATTATCCTCGAACAACCCGTTCCATTCGCCCGCCGTCACTATTCAGTTCCGCAGCCTGAGTCTTGAGCGAAAAATCGACAGCTTACGCTGCTTCTCTAATTTATTTACATTTATTCATTGAGCCAGAAAAGGCGATGTTTGTCTCGAGCGATACCGCGACCTCTAGCGCGACGTGCGTCACGGCCAGGTCCTTCAGGTCGGTATCGTCAGAGCTGACGGTCGCCTGCAGGAAACCGCCGCATACGATCTCCGGAAAGAGCCAATTTGCCGTGGCTATCCGTTGCGCGCTTTTCCGGCTGCCCACGCTGCACGATGATCCAATTATCCGGCAGAACAACGAAATGGATTATTCGCCGGATAAATTATTAGTTCTCATGAACATAGAGTATGCATCCGGCCTACCCGACCGTGGATTCGGAGCGGCAATTTTGAGGCAATCAAACGGATTCGCTCTTTGGGACGCCAAAATCAATTGACGTTGCATGACGCCAAGCCTTCCGCCAATACATGATCGGCGAGCCTGACGGTCGTCCAACTCAACTGCGAAGAGCCAGGTCCAAGGCGTCCCAGTCGAATGGCTTACTCAGACAGACATCGAAACCGGCAGAACGATAGCGTGCAACGTTCTCCGGAATAACATCAGCCGTCAGCGCGATGACGGGCCCGCCATCGGCCAAGCCCTCGGCTTTGATGGCTGCCAGAGCTTGTAGCCCGTTCATCGTGGGCATCTGTATGTCCAGCACGATGCCGTCGAAGTGTTGACACCGCGCAGCGCATAGAGCCTCCTGACCGTTCGCTACAAGCGTGACGGAGTAGCCAAACTTCGTGAGAGCCGCCTCCACGAGGATGCGGTTCAACTCGTCGTCGTCAGCCACGAGTATCCGCCTGTCGGCTTGTGCCGGCTCGCAGCGTGATGGCGCGACAGGGGGCGGTGCGCTTGATTGGTCTAGCTCGACGATTTCAGTCGGTATCGAGAAAGCAAATGATGACCCAACACCCAGTTCGGATTTGACAGAAATCTCTCCGCCCATGGCCCTTACCAAACTGCTGCAGATTGCAAGGCCGAGACCGGTGCCACCCATTGTCCCAGCCTTTCCGGCCTGCACATAGGGCTCAAAGACCCGTTTGAGGTCGTTCTCGGCCATCCCCGATCCAGTATCGATCACCTCAACGGCGAGAGTCGCGCGCCCAGAAGTGCCGCCCGGCTC
Source organism: Thalassobaculaceae bacterium (assembly GCA_040223655.1). GTDB lineage: Bacteria > Pseudomonadota > Alphaproteobacteria > Thalassobaculales > Thalassobaculaceae > Thalassobaculum. Next base: position 16,931 of record JAVKFT010000020.1, read on the forward strand.
CTCTAACAGACTGATTTTGACGGATACATAACCCTCTTTGGTGGCCTTGATGGCGTTACCGACCAGATTGAAGAGCACCTGCCGCAGGCGGAACTCGTCGCCAACGATTCCCCAGGCTTCCGGACGTGTGACGGTTAGATCGACGGCATTCTGGTCCGCGAGCGGACCGAAAGTGGCGCAAATGGCTTCCGACAACTTCTTGAGCGCGAACGGCTCCGGGGCCAGCGACACTTTGCCGGCTGTCAACTTGGTATAGTCGAGGATGTCGTTGACCACGGAGAGCAGGTGATTGCCGGCATTCTTCACCCGCTCGGCGTGTTGTACCGTAGCGGTGCCATCCGGAGCCTCGAGGATGAGATCGGCGAGACCGAGAATGCCGGCCAGTGGCGTGCGGATCTCGTGGCTCATGTTCGCAAGGAACTCGGTTTTCTGAGCATTGGCGGTAACTGCCTCCTCGGTAGCACGATTGAGGTCGGCCGTCCGTTCGGCGACCCGAAGCTCCAAGGACGCCCGTGCCGTTTCCACCCGGTTTCGGGCTGCGCGCACGCGGGATAGTAGGATGGCGAGGGCGATCGACATGGCTGTAAGCAGAACGACAGCCGCTACCGCCGCGCTGACTTCCAGAAGATGGGTCTCCAGCAGACCGGGTTCGCGATTGCGGATCTCGGCTCCCGGAGGCAAAGCTCTGAGTGGGATGCCGCGGCGCTCCACTTCGTGCCAGTCGAAGTAGGTCCCGTAGGCGTTGGGGGCGTCCCGCGCGGCACCCTCGCTCTCTCGTTCAGTCAGCGCCCAGAACACGCGGTCGGCCACACGAGCCGACGAGATCATGAAGCCGCCAGTGATTCCCGAACCGAGCATTACCTCCCAGTTCGTGAAGACCGGGACCGGAGAGGCGTCCGACAGCATGCGAGCCGCGACGAAAGGCGACAGGGCGTTGCCAGCGCCGTCCCTAAACACGAGGAGATAATAAACAAGCGCGTCGGCCGGCAGGTTGGACACCTGTTTCAGAACGTCCTCAAAGCCCGATGCATCGACCGCCTCGACGGGTAGATCAGGAAATCTCTCTGCGCTCGCGGTCATGAACTCAGCGAATCGCTTCGATCCGCCGGGTGACTGGGTATCGGCGACCACATAGACGGCGCGGGCTCCGGTCACGGCCAGCGCAGTATGTAGCGAGTCGGCATAGCGATTATCTATTGGTACCTGGATCGTCCGATCGCCCTCCTGGGAGAGGATCCCTCGCCCGGCTCCGGAGACAGCCAGCACGCGCCGCGCTGATGGCAAGAGGTCGCGTGCGGCGTTGAGGAACAGGGTCGCGGGGATGCTCTCCGCCAAAATCGTGGAAATGCCCTGATCCTTGTACTTTGCTGAAAGATAGGCCGCGAAGGTGGCCGAATGGAGCGCACCAGCGCGACTGATGTCGAGATGTTCGAAGAACAGTGTCAGTGGCGCGCCCGCTTCGCGATTGACCGCAGCCAATCTGTCGACGAATGCAGCGCTCCAGGGCTGGTGCTGATCCCAGGAGGTGATCACCAGTACATTCTGGCGATCCCTTTCCGCCAAAGCAGGCGATGTCAGGAAATAGCCGATCGCTCCAATTGCGGACCATGCTCCCAGCGACGCTTTGTATCAGTGTTATGAAAACGACATTTCGATTGCGTTCTTTCTCTCACGACAAATTTATACGCTTCAAATAAAAAACCAAGTAATGATTGGCATGTAAAAAAATGATCAAATATGTTAGATTATTTCTGAGTTGTTTTGGTCCATCACGCCGGCCCACAGATTCACTATCGAAACAAAAAAGGTAACTGGCGTGTCAAATTCGAGTAAATGGGAATCTGTGGATGTTTCTGTGTCCATTTTGTAGTCAGTTACGCCAACAATAAAATGTGAGTTCGATTTTTTATCGATTAATGGCAGTACAAGCCTCTCTCCGATGTAAGGAAGCGCGTTTTCAGGATAAACACGGCCAATCGAATAGGCCCCTAATTTCTCTTTACAAGCGCGCCGCCAGCGAGTTGTCACAATTTCGGCTCCTTTCAAATCAAACAACTCAGTGACGCTAACCCCTCGCAAGCCGCGACCAAAAATCTGTACGATGTTTTCGCCGGCCAATCGGTATCGCGGTGGTTTGTTTTCCGGAACCTCTACCAGCCAAATATGCGGCAGTAGCCCGGCGCGCGCCATGACAAGCGGATCCAAACCGTCCTTTGAGGGCAGGAGGTCTTCCGCCAGCCGCGTTTGATTCCAGACGTCCAAGAAACGGCGAAGCCGCACTGAGCGAACACCCTCGAGGCTATCTCGAATAGGCTCTTCGCCGCATACTTTGAGTGAATAAACCATTTTGGCAATCCTAGACTTGGATCGTGCCTCGACGATGAACTGTCCAGCCTGCTATCTTGATCGCATCTTCCATTCAAGCCGTGCCAGCATAGCGCGCCAAGAGCAACAGGTTTTCTCTTGAGAACGTTTACTCTATAAAACTAGCCAAAAAGCTCCAAATTGATCTGGGTCTGTGAAAGGATCCCAGGGTGGCGATTAGGATTCGGCTAAATCGAGGTTCTGAGGTGGTCGGTAGGGACCACAAGAGATACACACCAAAACAGATATCAGGATGCTGTGGAAGGCTGCGGTCAGCGTGAGCAAAGGAGCGTCGGTCAGTGAAGCCTGTCGCGGTCTGGGAGTGTCGGGGCAGAGCTTCTACAGGTGGCGCCGTGAGTATGGCGGCATCGAGGTCAGCCAGGCACGTCGCCTGAAGGAGTTTGAGCGGGAGAGCGTATGGCTCAACGAGGCTCTCACGGAAAAGTACTAAGCCCTTCCCACAGTCGCTGCAGTGTCGAGCACGTTGTCGCTGCGATCTTCGTGGCCAAGCGCTGGGCTACCTGATTTTTGGCCAACACGGCTCAACGCAGCGCAAGATAGCTGAGGGATGAGGGGGTGAGGATGTTCTGACCCCGTACGATCATCTCGGTCGGCTACCGACAGCCGATGCCGCCTTGGCTGCAAGACCGGCTCTCGGATACCTTGTACCAACAACACGCAATCGTTCGGCCAACATGGCCGGTCGCTAAACCTGGAACTGGGCCACCTACTTAATCAAGTTCTGCTATGTTATTGTATTTATTTGATGAAACCCGATCACCGAAAAACAAAACTTTTATTAATCATCTAATAAATAATTGAGAAATATGCTCATATTCGGTTCGAAAGAACATGCCCATGCAGTGGAACTGATGTTACAAAATTGACACATTGTGGACTACATATTCGCATGGTATTTTCTAAAGTGTCTATGTAATAGTGGAAATCGCTATGGTTCTTCAGCGTACAGATCCGCTTTCATTTGTATTGCTAATATCAATTATTATAATATCTGTTATGTTTGGCGCGGGCGCTGCTGGTATTCATATCGTTGATATCATCAGGAGTTACGGAAATGGGACAGCGCATTACTCAAAAGGGCATCTGAAGGCTGTAAAGGCGCTAGATCGCCTCGCGCGGACAGGGGAGTGGCAACACTTTGCTGAGTATCAACGGGAAATTCACAAGCCTCGAAGCGTAGGTGTAGCGAGGGATATTCTTGAAGATTCTGAACTTCCTATTGGCAACAGTTATCCATTTCTAATCCAAGGCAAAAACCACCCGGACGATGTGGCAGGCATCGCTTGGTTGTATCGGACGTTCAATAATACGCCGATATTCGCAGAAGCTCGAGAGACATGGCGCGAAGCCGACGAACGTATTGCCAAGATCGACGCTCTAGCACAGCTACTGAGCAGATCGATAAGCGAAGACCCAACCGATATCGACACTCGATCGTCGTTGATCGGTCAGATCCAAGCAATCAGCGCAGAAGTCCTCCATCTTGAGGACAAATTCATGTACCAACTCGGCACACATGCTCGCGTACTGAAGCGATATGCACTCTCCGGGTTGGCCCTCCTTGGTCTATTGCTCGCACTCTTGATCTGGAGGCTCGGCATTGCCGCTCGTCTCCGACTTGCAAGCGCAGAAAGGGCAATCCGAGATCACGAGAAGCGATTGGAAGATATCGTCGAGGTTGCTGCCGACTGGGTATGGGAAACCGATGAGAATCACCGGTTCACTTTCATCTCAAGCCGGCTTGAGCAGGTTGCTGGTGTCTCAACAGGCGTTTTTCTGGGACAACGCCGTCGCGAGAATGCTGCGACAATCGATACAGAGGGTTGGCGTGCTCACGAGATCGACCTTGCCGAACGGCGAGCTTTCCGCGATTTTGAGTATGTCTTCCGGCTCCCTAATGGGGCGGAGAGACATTTTCGAATTAACGGTAAGCCACTTTTTAATGAAAGCGGAGATTTTATTGGGTACCGGGGCACCGGGTCCGATATCAGCGAAGCGGTCGAAGCCCGAGAAGAAGCGCGCGTTAAGCAGGGACTTCTCGAAGCCACTTTCCAGCATATGGCGCAGGGAATTAGCGTCGTAGATGCAAACTTGATCGCCGTTGCATTCAATCGTCGGTTTCTGGATCTTCTAGATTTTCCTCCAGAACGCTTTGCTCAAGGCGACCCATTTGAAGCCTTCGTGCGTTTCAACGCCGAACGCGGTGAGTATGGTGCAGGTGATCTCGATGCTCTGGTTGCCGACCGGGTCGCTCAAGCAGCAAAGTTCGAGCCGCATGATTTCGAGAGGGTTCGGCCAGATGGTACTGTAATCGAGGTCTGTGGGCGCCCCCTGCCTACGGGAGGGTTCGTTACGACCTATACAGACGTAACCGACCGCAAACGGGCTCTCGAAGACCTTAGAACCGCAACGGCTCGGGCAATGGCGGCCAACCACGCCAAGTCTATGTTTCTCGCTAACATGAGCCACGAGCTCAGGACACCGCTCAATGCAATTATCGGATTTTCTGACCTTCTGGTGCAGAAACGCTTTGGCCCATTAGATGCCCGATACGCGGACTATGCCAATTACATTAATGAAAGCGGCCAGCATTTACTCGCAGTCATCAGCGATATACTTGATCTAGCAAAAATCGATACAGGTCAAGTAAACGTTTTACCCGTGGCCGTCTCACCTCATGCAGTCACCGAAGCCTGCTTCCGTATTCTTAGAGAGCGAGCCGCGCTGTCAAATGTTACTCTTTTAAACGAGCTTCCCAGCGACGCTCCAAGTATTTTTGCTGACGAGAGACTGCTGCGGCAGATATTGATTAACCTAATTGGCAACTCGATCAAGTTCTCAGACGCGGGCGGTGTCGTGAAAGTCAAATATACTCAAACTGCTGATCGTCTATCGGGACTCACTGTCATAGACAATGGCATTGGAATGAATCAAAATCAAATTGCTCAAGCACTTGAGCCCTTTTCTCAACTAAACACTGGTCATACGCGAGTCTACGAAGGTGTAGGTCTAGGTCTATCACTAGTACACCGCTATACCGAACTTCAGGGTGGGCGTTTGGAGATAGTGAGTGAAGAGAACGCTGGTACTCAAGTAACAGTAATTTTTCCTAATCTCAACAAGTAGCATTCTAACGGCTATTTGGAATCTCTAAATAGCCGGAGGGCGCTCGGGGCTCAGGTCAGATTCCTAATGTTTAAGCATCCGATCTGCCCTACCTTGTAGCAGTATCGGCGATCGCGCGGTCTAGTCAGACGAGTACGGTCGGACGCTTGCCAAAAGAGTAACATGCCCAGCGTTTCAGTATTTCTCAGTCTTGTCCGAACGGTGAGGTGGCGCCAGCCAGGAATTCAGATCGGGCACTGAATAGCCCCGAGACGTTCGCTGAGCAGGGCATTTTCGCGGTAGTCGATCGGTACGACGATCAGCGACGGGCCTCGGTGCTCGATCGCTGCACGGATGGAGGACGATAGATCTTTCGATCGGCCGACCACTTGGCCGTACCAGCCAAAAGAGCCGGCGAGGGCCACCCAATCGGGATTGCCGAACGACAGGTCGCTGTGACGACCAAACTCGTCGTCCTGTTTCCAGGAGATCAGGCCGTATCCCCCGTCCGCCCAGACCATGACCGTGATGTCCGCGTCCAGTCGACGGGCCGTCTCCATCTCCTGAACGTTCATCATGAAGTCGCCATCCCCCGTAACCGCGAAGATCCGGCGGTCAGGGTGTGCGAGATACGCCGCGATTGCTCCCGGCAAAGGTAGCCCCATCGAGCAGAAACCGTTGGGGATAATGCAGGTGTTGGGCTCGTTGCACTGGTAGTAGCGGCCGATCCACATTTTGTGGGCACCGACACCTGACAACAGGATATCGGACGGTCCGAGCGCGTTGCGAACCTCCCAGAGAGCCTTTTGCGGACGAATCTTGCCGGTCGTGTCGTCGTCGCGGTGCTTTGCGAAATCTTCCAGCATCCTATGCCGGATCTCGGCCTGGCCCGCCAAGTCGTAGGACGATAGAACGCCGGCACGCTCGAACCTCTCGTTCAGCCCCCAGAGCGAGTGCGCGATATCGCCGACGCATTCGCTCCTGGGGTGATAATGGGCGTCGATCTCGGCAGGTTGGAAGTCGATATGGACGATCGACTTGTCGCCCCCGCCGTTCCAAAGCCGCGGTGGATATTCGACCAGGTCGTAGCCGATGGCGATGATCAGGTCGGCCTCTTCGGCCGCCACGGCGGTGTAGTCGCGTTGCTGCAGGCCAATCGTAAACAGACAGTAGGGTGCCGCGCGATCGACGCATCCCTTGCCCATGAACGTGCTGACAACCCCAATGCCTGTGCGTTCACAGAGCCTGCGCAACTGCTTGCTGGCCCGCTTGCGAATGGTGCCGTTGCCGGCGATGACGAGAGGGCGTTTCGCCGAGGCGATCAGTTCAAAAGCGCCGTCCAGCGTCTTGTCATCCGGTCCCGGACGGCGGAACCTTCGCGGTTCGATCGGCTCGCCCTCTACCTCCCTTGCAGCCACATCCTCCGGCAGTTCCAGGTGGACCGCTCCGGGCTTTTCGCTGCGTGCGAGGCGGACGGCCTTGCGGACGACTTCCGGTATCGTCTCCGCATCGCGGATCGAGTGCGACCATTTGGTGACGGGGTCATACATGCCGACGACGTCCATCACCTGGTGGCTCTCCTTGTGAACGCGCGTCGTCTCAGCCTGACCGGTTATAACAATGACGGGTGCGCGGTCCATATTCGCATCGGCGACGCCCGTGATCAGATTTGTTGCCCCGGGACCGAGCGTGCCAAGACAAACACCCGGGTTACCGGTCAGCCGCCCGTGAACCCCCGCCATGAAGGCTGCTCCCTGCTCATGGCGGGTCAGGACGAAATTGATCGTCGACTCCTGTAGCGACATCATGAGATCGGCGTTCTCTTCGCCAGGAACCCCGAAGATGCGCTCGACGCCCTCTTTCTCGAGGCATTGCACCAGAAGATCCGAGGCTTTCTTGTTTATGGTCATTCACGGATACTCCTGCTGCCTGGATGGGTCGCGAGCGGGATCACGATGGTTAGACGGTAGGCTCATTCGATCCTGCTCAGCCAGGACCGATACGACCTGTTCCTCGGTGCACCTGCTCTTTCTCATCGTCCGTTTCCTCTCGGTTGACGGACTCTCCATTCGAATGAAGGACCGAACGGGGCTCGGACTATGAGGCATTTGCAGAACAGCGCGCCGATATTGCCGGGGTCATCGGGCGTTGGACTATTTGATGCTTATGGTAACCTCATCGGGATCACCATGTTCACATTGCGCGAGACGTAGGCGCTGAAATCCGCAATTAACGTCGACGTGTTTGGGCGTAGCTGAGTTTTCCAGCGGCCACCGTCTCCATGTTGTCACATGGCGACGGTAGCTTTCTCCGAACTGTGTCAAACGGCGGCAACGTCGGGGAGTAGGTCGCTCCGGCAGTCGGCGTCAATCGCCAGCGGACAGCACCGGGCGGGGCTCTCCGGAAACCATCGGCCTCGCGAAAAACCGGTTTTCGCCGGCAACATACTTTTCGCATCGCACGATCGGCACGTCCGGTTCGGTGACCATGAGCAGCATGTCCGTCCGGTCCGGGATGTGCGGCCGGAACCAGCGGATGTGCTCATAGATGTCCGGCTCACCCAGGCGGGACTGAGCGATGGGTTTGCGGACCCAGTTCTCCAAGATGGAGAACGTAATGAGCCGGCCCCACCAGGCGGCACTCAGCAGCCGCGCGGCGAACGGCATGATGTAGCTCGCGTTCGAGCAATCCTTGCGGAGATCCGGCCGAACCCAGAAGCACCCGACCCAGATTGCCTTGTCGTCGATCGTCATGGCGTAGTCGTTGGCAGGACCGTCAATGATCAGGCGCTCGCCGCGGGCCATCTGCTCCACCGGATTCGCGTAGAACAGGGACAGGGTCGCCATATGGTCCGCGAGCGTCGTCACGCCGAGGCGGTATAGTCGGCAGCCATTGGTCGCGGCCACAGCGCCTTCTGCGTCCCGAAGAACCAGACCGAAGGTATCTCCCGGCCGGGCGGGCTTGACCTTCGGATCGAACGCATTGGGCACGAACTTGCCGACACTGCGGACGATTTCTGTGAATGTGTTCAGGTCCTGCACCACCTCGAGGGTGTAGCCATGGGTATCGAGGTCCTGGTGGAGCGCGACAATGGCGTCTTGCATGACGTCACGGGAAGTGTCGTGCTCGCGGTGGATCGGGCCGATGGCCTGGAGGAAGGGCAGGGTATTAGCATCGGCGTGAGATATGGTGATCTGAGTCATGGCGCACTCCTGTTGGCAGCGCTCGGTGGCAGAGACGCGCATATTAACCTCAATCAGAGTGGGGCGCTGATTTCTCGTGTCGATGTGTCGATGCCATTGAGGTGCCAGGAAACGCTGGCCTTGAGGCGAACCCGGGTTCGATATCGGGAAGAGGCGCTGAGTAGGTGGGGACGCATCAGCCGTATTCGTCCGGTTTGCCCTACTCTGCATGAGCGCTGAGCGAGCCGTCCGCGCCCACCTACCGCGAGCCGCCGCACAATCTGGAAGCCGAGCAGGCGGCGCTGGCCACCATCCTGGTCAACAACCGCGCCTACGAGCGGGTCAGTGAGTACCTGCGTCCGGAGCATTTTTCCGATCCGGTCCACGGCCGCATCTTCGCCTCCTGCGGCACTCTGATCGACCGGGGTCAGGTCGCCACGCCGGTGACTCTGAAGGGTCTGTTCGATCAGGATGAGGCCCTGACCGAGGTCGGCGGCGCCCAGTACCTGGTCAAGCTCCCCGCCTCCGTCGTCACCGTCATCGCGTCCGAGAAGCGTTGCCGCGGTCAGCTCAACAACGAGGATTTCGGCAAGCTGGTCGAGGCGAGCCAGGATCTGGAACGGGCGCCGATGTTCATCGACGACACGCTGGCGATCCCGATCTCCACCCTTCGCACCCGGACCCGGCGGCTGAAGCGCCAGCACGGTCTCGCCCTGATCGTCGTCGACTACCTGCAGCTCATGCGCCCGGCGCCCGCATCGACAACCGTGTGCAGGAGATCTCTGCCATCTCCCAGGGTCTGAAGGCGATCGCCAAGGAGTTGGACGTGTCGGTGCTCGCCCTGTCCCAGCTCTCGCGCGCGGTCGAGCAGCGCGAGGACAAGCGGCCGGTGCTCGCCGACCTGCGTGAATCGGGCTCGATCGAACAGGACGCCGACATCGTCATGTTCATCTACCGCGAGGACTACTACC
>JAVKFT010000021.1:0-60165 GCA_040223655.1 Thalassobaculaceae bacterium
GTGGCCCGCGGCTCCCGGATGATCACTATGACCCCGGCACCGGCTTCGCCGATCATCCGCATCGCGCCGGACAGGACCCCGGTGCGATGACCGTCGGCCCCCAGGATATCGCCCAGGATGTTGGTGGCATGCATGCGCACCAGGACCGGCCGGTCGGGCCGGATCTCGCCCTTCACCAGGGCGATATGCTCGGCATACTCCACCTTGTTGGCATAGACGAGCATCCGGAAATCGCCGCCCCAGCGCGAATGGAAGTCGCATTCCGCGATGTTGCTGATCAGCTTCTCGGTGCGCCGCCGATAGGCGATCAGGTCCGCGATCGTCGCGACCTTCAGGCCATGCTCCCTGGCGAAACCCAGAAGGTCCGGCAGGCGCGCCATGGTGCCATCGTCGTTCATGATCTCGCAGATCACGCCGGACGGGTTGAGCCCGGCCATCCGCGCGATATCGACCACCGCCTCGGTGTGACCGGCTCGGACGAGCGTGCCGCCCTCCCGCGCCATGAGCGGAAAGACGTGGCCCGGGGTGACGATGTCCTCGCGGCCGCGCTGAGGGTCGATGGCGACCTGGATCGTGTGCGCGCGGTCATGCGCAGAGATCCCGGTCGTCACCCCTTCCCGCGCCTCGATGGACACCGTGAACGCGGTCTCGTGCCGGGTCTCGTTGCGCGACGACATCAGCGGCAGGCCGAGCTTCTCGATCCGGTCGCGGGTCATCGACAGACAGATCAGCCCGCGCGCGTGCTTGGCCATGAAGTTGATGACTTCCGGCGTCGCCATCTGCGCGACCACGCAGATATCGCCCTCGTTCTCCCGGTTCTCGTCGTCGACCAGGATGAACATCCGCCCGGACCGGGCCTCCTCGACAACCTCTTCGATGGAGGACAGCGCGCCGGTGTAGACTTCCGACGGGGCCTGCGGTTGCTGCTCGGACATCACGATCCAATCGTTCGGCTGATCAACGACGAGACGGGCACGGTTCCGGTCTCGGCGAGGCGCGCAACGTACCTCGCAAGCAGATCCACTTCCATGTTCAATTTATCGCCCGTCCGGCGGTCGCGGAACGTGGTGTGGTCCCAGGTATGGGGGATCAGGTTGAGCTCGAACCGCCGGCCGTCGACCGCGTTCACGGTGAGCGATACGCCGTCGAGACAGACCGAGCCCTTGGTGGCGACGAACCCCTCCAGCCCTGCGGGCGCCTCCACCGCCAGCCGGTGGCTGTCGCCGTCCCGCGCCACTGCGACGAGGGTGGCGAGACCGTCGACATGGCCGGTCACCAGGTGCCCGCCGAGCTCGGAGCCCAGGGTGAGCGACCGTTCCAGATTGACCGCCGTCCCCTCGACCCAGGCGCCCAGCGTCGTCTTCGACAGGGTTTCCGCCGAGACATCGACGGTAAAGCTGTCGGCGGTCTTCTCCACAACGGTCAGGCAGGCGCCGCCGCAGGCGATCGACGCGCCGATATCGACACCGGCCATGTCGAAGGCCGTTTCGATGATGAAGCGCGTATCGCCGCGCTGTTCGACCGATCGCACGCGGCCGATATCCGTGATGATTCCTGTGAACATGGCCGCAACCTAGGTCCGACGGTGCAGTGTTTCCAGCGTATCCGCACCGATCTGTTCGATCCCGGCGGAAACGAAGCGGGGTGCCAGGGCCAGATCGGCGACCGAAATCCCCTCTATCGCCGGCTTGCCGTCGCCCCCGATGGCAACGGCCGCGCGGAACAGGGCGAGGGTATCGACCCGGTCGGCCCGCAGAAACGCGGCGGCGATCCCCGCCCCGCCCTCGACCAGCAGGCGGTTGACGCCCCGCTCCGCCAAGGCTGACAGGGCCGCCTCCACCGCGACCCGCTCGCCCGCGTCACCGGCGACCGGCAGCACCACGACGCCGGAGCGTTCCAGACGCCCCCGGTGGATCTCGGGCGCGTCGTCGCGGCACAGCACCCAGGTCGGTGTCCGATCGGCTGTCGCGAACAGGCGCTGTTCGGCGTCGAGTGCGAGGCCGCTGTCCATCACCACGCGGACCGGCGACTGACGCTCCAGGCCGGGGAGCCTGCAGGTCAGGTCCGGATCGTCGGCGCGGACCGTCCCCGACCCCACCAGAATCGCATCATGGCGTGCCCGCATGAGATGGCCGCGCTTGCGGGCCTCCTCCCCGGTGATCCAGCGGCTGGCCCCGGTCGCAGTGGCGATCCGGCCGTCCAGGGACGTGGCCAGCTTCAGGGTAACCTGCGGCCGCCCGACGCGCTGGCGGGCGAGGAAGCCGGCCAGATCGCGTTCCGCCTCCGCCGCACAGACGCCGGTCGCCACATCGATGCCGGCGGCCCGCAACCTGGCAAGTCCGCCGCCGTCGACCCTCGGATCCGGGTCCTCCACCGCGACCACCACCCGGGCCACCCCCGCCTGTATCAGCGCATCGGCACAGGGCGGTGTCCGGCCCCAGTGGGCGCAGGGCTCCAGGGTCACATACGCGGTTGCGCCCCGCGCCCGGTCGCCGGCGAGTTCCAGCGCCCGCGCCTCGGCATGGGGACGGCCGCCATCGGCGGTGCGGGCCCGGGCGACGATCTCGCCGTCCCGGACCAGGACGCAGCCAACCGCCGGGTTCTCGGCTGTACGGCCGACACCGCGGCGGCCGAGACGCAGCGCGACCGCCATGAAGTCACGGTCGGCCGCGTCGCCGGACGCCGGATCGGTCGATAAGGGGTCTGCCATGACGGAATTGCCCGGCGGTGGGAACTCAATCGTCGATGAAGCTTCCGCCGCTCTGGATCTCCTCCACGAAGTTCTCGAAGTCCTTCGCCTCGCGGAAGTTCTTGTAGACCGACGCGAACCGGACATAGGCGACCGGATCGACGTTGGCGAGCGCGTCCATGACCATCTCGCCGATCACGTCGGACGGGATCTCGCTCTCGCCCATGCTCTCCAGACGCCGCACGATGCCGGTCACCAGGCGCTCGATCCGCTCGGGATCGACCGGGCGCTTGCGCAGCGCGATCTGGATCGAGCGCGCCAGCTTGTCCCGGTCGAATGGCACGCGCTTGCCCGTCTTCTTGATCACCGTCAGCTCCCGGAGCTGCACCCGCTCGAAGGTGGTGAAGCGGGCGCTGCATTCCGGGCAGAACCGGCGGCGACGGATGGCGGTATTGTCCTCGGTGGGACGGGAGTCCTTCACCTGGGTGTCTTCGTTACCGCAGAACGGACAGCGCATGCCTTTACCCTTTCGTTCGATCAAGCGGCGCCCGGATAGATCGGGAAGCGTCCGCAGAGCTCCTCGACCCGCGCACGGACCTGGGCCTCGACCTGGCCGTCGCCTTCCGGATTGCGCGCCAGACTGTCGAGCACGTCGCCGATCAGTTCGCCCACCAGCCGGAACTCGCCGACGCCGAAGCCGCGGGTCGTCCCCGCGGGCGTGCCAAGCCGGACGCCCGAGGTGACCATGGGCTTCTGCGGGTCGAACGGCACACCGTTCTTGTTGCAGGTGATGCCGGCCCGCTCCAGGGCATGCTCCGCATCACGGCCCGTCAGATCCTTGGGCCGCAGGTCGACGAGCATCAGGTGGCTGTCGGTGCCGCCGGAGACGATATCCAGTCCACGGTTCTTCAGCACCTCGGCCAGCGCCCGGGCGTTGTCGACCACGGCCTTGGAATAGGCCTTGAACTCGGGACGCAGCGCTTCGCCGAAGGCCACCGCCTTGGCGGCGATCACATGCATCAGCGGACCGCCCTGAAGCCCCGGGAACACGGCAGAGTTGATCTTCTTACCGATCTCCTCGTCGCGCGACAGAATCATGCCGCCCCGCGGACCGCGCAGGGTCTTGTGGGTGGTGGTGGTCACGACGTCGGCATGGGGAACCGGGCTCGGATAGACCCCGCCCGCCACGAGACCGGCGAAATGGGCCATGTCGACCAGCAGCAGGGCGCCGACGCTGTCGGCGATCGCCCGGAACCGGGGGAAGTCGATCTCGCGCGGGTAGGCCGAACCGCCGGCGATGATCATGGCCGGCTTGTGCTCCTTGGCCAGGGCCTCGACCTGATCGTAGTCGATGCGCCCCTCCTCCCGGGTCACGCCGTAGCCGATGGCGTTGAACCACTTGCCGGACAGGTTCGGCTTTGCGCCGTGGGTCAGATGACCGCCGGCATCGAGCGACATTCCGAGGATGGTGTCGCCGGGCTTGAGCAGGGCCAGGAAGACGGCCTGATTGGCGCTAGCGCCGCAATGGGGCTGCACGTTGGCGAAGGGGCAGCCAAACAGCTCCTTCGCCCGGTCGATGGCCAGCCGCTCGGCGACGTCGACGAACTCGCATCCGCCGTAGTACCGCCGGCCGGGATAGCCTTCGGCGTATTTGTTGGTCAGCACCGAGCCCTGCGCTTCGAGGACGGCCCGGGAGACGATGTTCTCGGACGCGATCAGCTCGATCTGCGACTGCTGACGGTGCATTTCCTTGTCGATCGAGCCGAGCAGCTCGGGATCGGTCTCTGCGAGGCTGGCCCCGAAGAAGGACTCGGCGTCGGTGTGGAAATCTGTGGCGAGGGTCATGAAGAGATCGGTCTCCTTAGGACCTCAATCGGGTGTCGGTTTCGGCGGCCGGGAATCAGCCGCCGGTCGTCACGGGCGCATCAGCCGGGATCTCGGGCGGATTCGTCAGCTTGGCGACCCGCCGGGCATGGCGGTCGCCGCCGAACTCGGTTCCGAGAAACGCGTCGACGCATTCCCGGGCAAGCTCGATGCCGACCAGCCGTCCGCCGAGAGCGATGACATTGGCGTCATTGTGGTCCCGCGACAGGCGGGCGGTCGTTACATCATGGCACAGGGCTGCCCGGACCCACGGATATCTGTTCGCGGCGATGCTGATTCCAAGGCCGGTACCGCAGATCAGCACGCCACGGCCCGCCCGGCCGTCCGCGAGGGCCTGGGCCATCGCGAAGGCGAAGTCCGGGTAGTCGACGGACTGGGGCCCGTCGGTGCCGAGGTCCAGAACCTCGTATCCCTTGTCGCGCAGATGGGCCGCGATTTCCGACTTGAGTGGAAAACCGGCATGATCGGACGCGATAGCGATCACGGCAGAGGTCATAAGCTGTAGCTCCGGAGCGAGTTCGGCCCTATATAAGCCATCACTGCGGTCCGGCGCCACAAAAGCTGGCGACGATCCGGACCGGAATCCTATTTGTCGCGCCCTCGCCGCCGCGCAGCCCCTGCCATCGCCGCCATCATCGGCATTCCCTGTCGGCGAGTCTCCATTCCCGCTCCATTATTTCAATCCGGCAGCAGTAGGCGGCCTCCCGTACTTGGGAATAGTAAGTAAAATATTTGGCCGCAGCATTGACTTCTCTTGCGGCCTGTGTCAGCGATGACCAGCGATACGTTTCCCACAAAACTGAGCTTTTCGATGAGCGAAGACAGCAAGACTGAATCGGCCGCCGGTAAATCGATGATTGAAATGACGACCCAGGTCGTCGCGGCCTATCTCAGCAACAACTCGGTTGCCTCCAATCAAATCGCGGAGGTGATCAACACAGTGCATGACGCGCTGAACAATCTGACCGAGGGCGGCAGCGAGCCGGAGCCCGAGCCCCTCAAGCCGGCGGTGCCGATCAAGAAGTCGGTCACGCCCGACTACATCGTCTGCCTGGAGGACGGCAAGCAGCTCAAAATGCTGAAGCGCCACCTGCGCACGACCTACGACATGACGCCGGAGGATTACCGGGCGAAGTGGGGACTGCCGGCCGACTATCCGATGGTCGCCCCGAACTACGCCGCCCAGCGGTCCGAGTTCGCTAAGAAGATCGGCCTCGGCCGTCAGACCTCGCGCCGCGGCGGTCGCCGCAAGAGCGCCTGACAGTCAGCCGCCGGCCGAAGCGCCGGGTTGAGCGTCAACACTCGAAGATGGCCGTCGGTTTACCGGCGGCCTTCTTTTTTCCGCTTGTTCATCACGTATTCGAGCTTCCGGATGGCGAGCTGACGCAGCGCCGCCTCGCCCCGGGTCGGATCACCGACGATCGAGACTTCGGTCCCCGTGACCGGATCCACGGCGCTCACCTTCACGTAGGCGCCTCTCGGAATGAACTCCAGAATCACTCGGTTGTCGTATTTCGGCGGCATTCTCGTCTCTGGATGTTTGGACGACGGCTGTCACCGCCGTATATAAGAACGAACGACACAAGATTACGAGGTAGATCGACATGGCCCCGCCCCTCGCCGCCGTCGCTGAAACGCCGGCCCCAGAAGCCAAGAAGCGTGCCGAGTTCGTCTGGGACGATCCGCTGCTGTTGGACGATCAGCTCACCGAAGAGGAGCGGATGATCCGAGACGCGGCGCGCGACTACTGCCAGGAGAAGCTCCTCCCGCGCGTCCATGAGGGTTTCCGCCACGAGGTCTTCGACCGCGACATCATGACCGAGATGGGCGCCCTCGGCCTGCTCGGCGCGACCATTCCGGAGGAGTATGGCGGCGCCGGCGTGAACCACGTCTGCTACGGCCTGATCGCGCGCGAGGTCGAGCGCGTCGATTCCGGCTACCGGTCGGCCATGAGCGTGCAGTCGAGCCTGGTCATGCACCCGATCAACGCCTACGGGTCGGAGGAGCAGCGCAAGAAGTACCTGCCGAAACTCGCCTCGGGCGAATGGGTCGGCTGCTTCGGGCTCACGGAACCCGACCACGGCTCCGATCCGGGCGGCATGAAGACCCGCGCGGTGAAGGTCGACGGCGGCTACAAGGTCTCCGGCGCCAAGATGTGGATCACCAACTCGCCGATCGCCGACGTGTTCGTGGTCTGGGGCAAGACCGAGGACGGCAAGATCCGCGGCTTCATCCTCGAGAAGGGGATGGAAGGTCTGTCCGCGCCGAAGATCGAGGGCAAGTTCAGCCTGCGCGCCTCGATCACCGGCGAGATCGTCATGGACGACGTCTTCGTCCCGGAGGAGAACCTGCTGCCGAACATCTCCGGTCTCGGCGGCCCGTTCGGCTGTCTGAACAAGGCGCGCTACGGGATTTCATGGGGCGCGCTCGGCGCGGCCGAGTTCTGCTGGCATGCCGCGCGCAGCTACACGATGGACCGCACCCAGTTCGGCCGTCCGCTCGCCGCCAACCAGCTCATCCAGAAGAAGCTGGCGGACATGCAGACCGAGATCACCATCGGTCTCCAGACCTGCCTGCGTCTGGGCCGGCTGCTGGACGAGGGCCGCGGCGCGCCGGAAACGATCTCCCTGGCCAAGCGCAACTCCTGCGGCAAGGCCCTGGATATCGCGCGCAACGCCCGCGACATGCATGGCGGCAACGGCATCTCCGACGAGTACGGCGTGATCCGTCACGTGCTCAACCTGGAGGCCGTCAACACCTATGAAGGCACCCACGACGTGCACGCGCTGATCCTGGGCCGCGCCCAGACCGGTCTGCAGGCCTTCACCGCCTAAGACGCGTCCAGAGACACATTCGAAGGGCTCCGCATCGCGGGGCCCTTTTTCTTTCGGCGTTATCCCCGCCCAGGAGGCCGGGAGCGCTACTGCGCCGCAGCCTTGCAGAGGTCGCTGAGCGCCGCCGTCTCGGCATCGTCGAGCCGCTCCCCGTTGAAGGTCAGCGCGCCGGACAGAAGGTCGTAGGTCACCGTCCCGACAGACGCCTCCCCCCGCGCCGCCAGCACGCTGTCCTCGCCGACGCCATATCCGGATAACAGGTCGTAGGTAACGTCGAACGTGACCTCCGTCGGCGTCTGGATCGTCACCGCGCCGGGGAGATCGGCCGGCGCGACGGGATTGCCGTTCACATCAACGCCCGGGGTGTAGGCCACGCCCGGATCAGGCCGGTGGCGGACCAGCCGCTCGCAGTCCGTCGCGGAAACGGTGATCGTCGCCGCCGCGACCGCAGCGGACTCGGAAACGGAAAACACGCAGGCCGCGAGGCCGGCCAGCACCGTGGCCCGGCACAGGTGCGTGTGCATAGCCCGGCCGGACCTTCGGATCGGAAAGCGACGAACGCTCATGACCGTTCCTCCTGACTGCGGGATACAAACATTCTCGTTAGGATGCCACGACGTTCAAAAATTGTCCGCAGCGCGCATTTAGGGGTCGACGCGCCCCGTGCGTTCTTCTATCTTCGGCGGGCAAAGAAAAGACCGCACCGGCGAAGCCGGCACGGCCCGAGTTTAGGGAGGAAACGCCATCAGGCGTGTGTGATCGCCAACGATCACGAAACATAAATAGGACTCGGTAAAGGGAGTGGCAAGGCTTTATCGCCTCAGCCGCTCTTTTTTTTAGCAAAACCGAAGTGATTGTGCGTTTTTTGTGCAATTGTCACTTTTAGAAGCGGACAAATGGCACAGGGTTGTGCAGCGCAACACGCTCGGCCGCCGTCGCCCTACATCCAGTCCTTCACCATTTCGCGGAACGAGATGATATCCGCACGGATGAACTGATCTACCGCCACCCAGACGACGGCCGCGATCAGCGTCGTCGCGATCAGCTTTCGCATCAGCATCGGCTTCTGCGGCGCGCCGGCGTCGTTGCCGGCCTGCACATCTTCCTCGCGTCTGACCCCGACGGGCAGGACCATGAACAGGATCCACCACCACAGAATCACGTAGACGACGATACCTGAGACCAGATCCATCGGAGCGCCTCACACCTGCTCGAGTTCGACCAGGGTTCCGGAAAAGTCCTTGGGGTGAAGAAACAGCACCGGCTTGCCGTGGGCGCCCGTCTTGGGCTCGCCATCGCCCAGCACCCGGGCCCCCTGCTCCCGCAGCCGATCTCGCGCGCTGAGGATATCGTCCACCTCGTAGCAGACATGGTGGATCCCGCCGGACGGGTTCTTCTCAAGGAAACCGGCGATCGGCGACCCGTCGCCAAGCGGGTGCAGCAGCTCGATCTTGGTATTGGGCAGCTCGACGAAAACAACCGTCACCCCGTGTTCCGGCAGGTCCAGCGGCTGCGACACGGCGGCGCCGAGGGTGTCCCGATAGGTCGCGGTCGACGCATTCAGGTCGGGTACGGCGATGGCCACATGGTTCAATCTGCCGATCATGGTCTCGAACTCCGTCAGATCCTCACGATATGGACGTCGGTTACCGGGCGCTTGTTGAACTCGTTGCGCACGATCCGGCGCACCATGCGCCGCGCCGCCTCGCGGACCGCCTCGTCGTCGCGCCGGTCCCTGGCCGACACCTTGTGCAGCGCCTCCCGCACCGCGTCGGCCGCGTCGAGCGCGACGTCCTCCGCATCCTCGGGATCAGCGATCCCGACAAGGCTGATCATCGGGTCCGCCTGCAGCGCTCCAGACGCATCCAGGACGAGCGTCACGGTCGCCGCACCGTTATGCAGCATGCGGCGACGATCCCGCAGGGTTTCGGACTGAAGTCCGAGAATCTGACCGTCATCGACGACCTGGGGGCCCTCGCCGTCGATCCACTCGACGATCTCCGATCGGCCGGACGCCAGCCTGATCAGGCTGCCGTTCGACGGGACCACCGCCTCCGGCACCTGGCAGGCCTCGGCCAGGCGGGCGTGCTCGCGCAAGTGGCGGGCATCTCCGTGGACCGGCACCGCGATCTGCGGGCGCAGCATCTGATACATCTCCGCCAGTTCCTCGCGGGCGGGATGACCGGATACGTGGATGCCGGGCTGGTCCTCGGTGGTGATGATCTCGACGCCGCGCGCCGCGAGCCGGTTCTGAACGCGGCCGATCGCCCGTTCGTTGCCTGGGATCTGGCGCGAGGAGAAGATGCAGATGTCGCCGTCGGTCAGGGTCGCGTGCGGATGCGCCCCGTCTGAAATCCGCGACAGCGCGGCCCGCGGCTCGCCCTGGCTGCCGGTACAGATCAGCACGATCTTGTCCTCGGGAAAGTATCCGGCCTCGTCCTCCTTAACGAAGGTCGGGGCGTCCGCCAGATACCCGTTCTCCTTGGCCGCATCGTGCATCCGCCACAGGGACCGGCCGATCAGCGCGGTCTGCCGGTCGTTTGCCGCCGCCGCCATGGCGATGCTTTCCAGCCGGGCGACGTTGGACGCGAAGCAGGCGACCGCGATCCGTCCCTTGCCGTCGTACTGGGCGAACAGCTCGGTCATGGCCATGCGCACCTCCGCCTCCGAGCCGGTCCGGCCGGGCACGAAGACGTTGGTGCTGTCGCCCATCAGCGCCAGCACCCCCTCCTCGCCGACGGCGCGGATAGCATCGAAATCGGTGGCCTCGCCGATGAAGGGCGTTGGGTCGAACTTCCAGTCGCCGCTATGCACGACGGTCCCCGCTCCGGTGCGGATCACGATCATGTTCGGCTCGGGGATCGAGTGGGTCACCCGGATCATCTCGATCTCGAACGGGCCGATCACGGCGGAGCCGGCGACCGGGATCTCGATCAGCTCGACCTTCTCCAGCAGGCCCGCGTCAACCAGCTTGCGCCGCAGCAGGGAGGCGGTGAAGGGCGTGCAGTAGATCGGGCAACCGAGCCGCTCCCAGAGGTACGGGACCGCGCCGATATGATCCTCGTGCCCGTGGGTCAGCAGCAGGCCGCAGAGCTTGTCGCGATGGGGCTCGATCGGCGAGATGTCCGGCAGGATGACGTCCACCCCCGGCGTGGTGTCGTCGCCGAAAGTGATGCCCAGATCGACCATCAGCCACTGCCCGGCATAGCCGTACAGGTTGACGTTCATCCCGATCTCGTCGGACCCGCCGAGCGGCAGGAAATAGAGGTCGTCGTCGTTCGGATCCAGATGCAGGCTCATGAGGATTCCGTCTGGGCCCGGTTGCGGTCGTGTATCATGCGTAATCCCACCAGTGTCAGATCGTCGTCGACGATCTCGATCGCGTCGGTCCAATCGGCGAACAGCGCCGCCAGGCCGCCCGTACCGACCACCTTCATCGGCTGGCCGTACTCCATGCGGATGCGGCCAACCAGACCCTCGATCATCGCGATGTAGCCCCAGAAGATGCCGGAATGCATCGCCGAGCGCGTGTTCTTGCCGATCACCCGGACCGGATCGTTGTCGCCCGGAAGCCGTTGGGGCGGACGGATCGCCACACGCGGCAACTGGGCGGCGGCCATGTAGAGCGCATCGAGAGACAGGTTGATCCCGGGGCAGATGATGCCGCCGGCGTACCCGCCGTCCCCCTCGACCACATCGAAGGTGGTCGCCGTTCCGAAATCCACGACGATCAGCGGACCGCCATACAATTTGTGCGCCGCGACAGCGTTTACAACCCGATCGGCGCCGACTTCCTCGGGCCGCTCGATGCGCACGTCGATCCCGAGCGCGGTCGGCTGCTCGCCGATCACCATGGGGTCGATGCCGAAGTGCTTCCGGCACAGGGTCTTCAGATTGAACAGGGTCGACGGCACCACCGTCGCCATGATCACGCTGGAGATCCCGGAGGTGTCCAGGTCGTTCAGCGCCATGAGCTGAGTCAGCCAGACGGCGTATTCATCCGCCGTCCGATCCGCGTTGGTCGAGGTACGCCAGGAGCCGATTGCCTCCTCGCGGCCTTCCTCGTAGACGGCGAACACCGTGTTGGTGTTGCCGCAGTCGATCACCAGCAGCATCGGTTCTTCCCGGACGTGGCGCCGGCGCCGATCACACCGCTGCCGGCGATCAGACGCCGATCAGGCTGGCCGCGGCGGCCGAGGCCGTGTCGTAGACCGGCGACAGGATCACGAAGAACAGGACCGTGACCGCGGCCGAGCCGTAGAGGATCACCCGCAGGTCTCCCGCGACCGATCCGTCGAGCGGCTGCTCCGCCTCGTCGAAATACATGATCTTCACGATGCGCAGGTAGTAGAAGGCGCCCACCACGCTGGACAGCACGCCGACGATCGCGAGGGCATACAGCCCGGCATCCACCGCCGCCATGAAGACGTACCACTTGCCGAAGAACCCGGCGAGCGGGGGAATGCCGGCCATCGAGAACATGAAGATCATCAGCGCCAGCGCCATCATCGGATGGGTGCGCGACAGACCGGCGAGATCCGACAGGCTCTCGACCAGACGGCCGTCCCGGCGCATGCCGAGGATCACCGCGAAGGTACCGATGTTCATGAAGAGATAGGTCGCCAGATAGATCAGGACACCGGTCGCCCCGGCCTCGGTCCCGGCGGCGATCCCCACCAGCGCGTAGCCCATATGGCCGATCGAGCTGTAGGCCATCAGCCGTTTGATGTTGTTCTGCATGATCGCGGCAAGCGCGCCGACGACCATGGACGCGAGCGAGACGAACACCACGACCTGCTGCCAGGACGCCACCTGGTCGCCGAACGGTTCGACCATGACCCGCAGGAACAGGGCGATCGCCGCGACCTTCGGCGCCACCGCGAACAGCGCGGTCACCGGCGTCGGCGCGCCCTCGTAGACGTCCGGCGTCCACATGTGGAACGGCACCGCGGAGACCTTGAAGGCAAGCCCCGTGACCAGGAAGACCAAGCCGATGACCAGACCGGTCGACGGCGTGGCCTCGCCGTTCAGCACCGTGGCCAACCCGTCGAAGCTGGTCGTGCCGGTGAAGCCGTAGATCATCGAGCAGCCGTACAGCAGCATGCCCGAGCTCAGCGCGCCCAGGACGAAGTACTTCAGCCCCGCCTCGGTCGACTTCAGGGTGTCGCGGCGGATCGAGGCGATCACGTAGAGCGCCAGACTCTGCAGCTCCATGCCCATGTAAAGCATGATCAGGTCGTTCGCCGACACCATCAGCATCATGCCGAGGGTGGCGAACAGGATCAGGACCGGGAACTCGAACCGGCCCGCCTGCTCGCGCCGCATGTAGCCGAGCGAGAGGATGATCGCGAAGCTCGACCCGATCAGGATCAGGATCTTGGCGAACTGGGCAAACCCCTCGGTGACGAAGAGCCCGTTGAAGGCGAGCGCCTCGCCGCCGCGCAGCACGACCAGCACGGCCGCAACGGCGAAGGCCGCGATCACCGCCCAGGAGAGCGAATTCAGGCTCTTCTCGCCTTTGAAGACACCGGCCATCAGCAGGGCCAGGCCCGCCACGGCCAGGAAGATTTCCGCCGAGGCCGGCGCCATGATCGGAAGGGTCGTTGCCGCGTCCATATCCGTGCTCCCGGCCGCCTTAACGGGCCGCCACGGCGGTGCTGGCTTCGCCGAGCGCCACCTTATAATTCGTGATCAGGTTCTCGACCGAAACCGACATCAGATCGGTGAAGGTCGAGGGATAAATGCCCATCCACAGAACCAGGATGACCAGCGGTGCGAAGACCGCGATCTCCCGTGGGCTGAGATCGAGCAGAGCCTTGAGCTGTTCCTTCTCAAGCTTGCCGAAGATGACGCGCCGGTAGAGATACAGCATGTAGGCCGCGCCCAGGATCAGGCCGGTCGCCGTGAAGGCGGCGAGCCAGGTGCTGACCTGGAAGGCGCCGGCCAGGATCAGCAGTTCGCCGACGAAGCCCGACGTGCCCGGCAGGCCGACCGACGCCATCATGAACAGCATGAAGATCAGGGCGTAGCGCGGCATATTCTCCGCCAGACCGCCATAGGCGTCGATCTCGCGGGTGTGCATGCGGTCGTAGACGACGCCGACGCAGAGGAACAGCGCGCCGGAGACGATGCCGTGGGACAGCATCTGGAAGATCGATCCCTCGACGCCCTGGGTGGTCATGGTGAACATCCCGATCGTCACGAAACCCATATGAGCGACCGAGGAATAGGCGATCAGCTTCTTCATGTCCTTCTGCACCAGCGCGACCAGCGAGGTGTAGATCACCGCCACCACGCTGAGCGTGTAGACCAGCGGTGCGAAGGCGTCCGACGCCTCCGGGAACATCGGGATCGAGAAGCGCAGGAAGCCGTAACCGCCCATCTTCAGCAGCACGCCGGCCAGGATGACGGATCCGGCGGTCGGCGCCTCAACGTGGGCGTCCGGCAGCCAGGTATGCACCGGCCACATCGGCACCTTCACCGCGAAGGAGGCGAAGAACGCCAGCCACAGCCAGGTCTGCAGTCCCGGCAGGAAGCGGGTCTCCATCAGGGTCGGGATATCCGTCGTCCCGGCCTGCCAGTACATCGCCAGGATCGCCAGCATCATCAGGACGGAGCCGGCGAGCGTGTACAGGAAGAACTTGAAGGCGGCGTAGACCCGGCGCGCCCCGCCCCACACGCCGATGATCAGGAACATCGGGATCAGGACGGCTTCGAAGAAGATGTAGAACAGGAAGATGTCCAGCGCGCAGAACATCCCGACCATCATGGTCTCGAGGACCAGGAAGGCGATCATGTACTCGCGCACCCGCTTCTGCACCGCCTCCCAGCTCGCCAGGATACAGATCGGCGTCAGCAGGGTCGACAGCAGCACGAACCAGACGGAAATACCGTCAACGCCCATGTGGTAGGCGATCGACGATCCGGGGATCCACTCGACCTTCTGGACGAGTTGGAACTCGGCCGTGTTCGGGTCGAAATAGGTCAGGATCAGCAGCGAGATCAGGAACACCGAGCCGGAGGCGACGAGCGCCAGCCAGCGCGAGGAACTCGCGACCTGCTCGGGGGTCCCCCGGACCGTGAGGATGAAGGCCACCCCAAGCAGGGGGCCGAACGTCACGATCGTCAGAAGCCATTGTTCGAGCATCGGCTCAACCCCCGAAGGCCAGGTACCAGGAGATCAGCGCGACGACACCGATCAGCATGGCGAATGCGTAGTGGTAGAGATAGCCGGTCTGCAGCCGGGCCACCTGCCCCGCGCACCACCGGGCCATTGAGCTCACCCCGTCCGGTCCGAAACCGTTGATGATGGTGCCATCCCCGGTCTTCCAGAAGGCCAGGCCGGCCTGCCAGGAACGCTTGATGAACAGCCAGTCGTAGAGCTCGTCGAAATACCACTTGTTCAGCACGAACAGATACACGGGCCGGATCGCGCCGGCGAACTTGGCCGGAATGTCCGGCCGCAGCATGTAGGCGACGTAGGCTGCCCCGATCCCGATGGCGCCGACCACAATCGGCAGCAACTTCACCCAGGTCGGCACGTGGTGGGCCGCCTCGATCGAATTGTTCTCTTCCAGGATCTTGATGGCCGGGCCCCAGAACGCGTCCATGTGGTGGCCGACGAAATACTCGTAGCCGACGAAGCCGCTGATCACCGCGCCGATCGCCAGGACGATGAGCGGAGCCAGCATCACCGGCGGCGATTCATGGGCGTGGTCGAAGGTGTGCTGGTCCATCCGCGGCTTGCCGTGGAACGTCATGAACAGCAGACGCCAGGAGTAGAACGCTGTCAGCAGCGCCGCGGCGATGCCGCACCAGAAGGCGAAGGTGCCGGCGCCGGTATGGGCGGCGAAGGCCGACTCGAGGATCATGTCCTTCGAGTAGAAACCGGCAAAGAACGGAACACCGGCCAGGGCCAGGGAGCCGATCCAGAACATGGCGTAGGTCCAGGGCACCTTGCGCCACAACCCGCCCATGTTCCGCATGTCCTGCTCGTCGTGCAGCGCGTGGATGACCGAGCCCGCCGACAGGAACAGCAGCGCCTTGAAGAAGGCGTGGGTCATCAGGTGGAAGATCGCCGCCGGGTAGGCCGACACGCCAAGGGCAAAGAACATGTAGCCGAGCTGCGAGCAGGTCGAATAGGCGATCACCCGCTTGATGTCGTTCTGGGTGGTGCCGACCGTCGCGGCGAAGAACGCCGTCGCCGCACCGACCACCGTCACCACGACAAGCGCCGTCGGCGCGTATTCGAACAGCGGCGACATGCGCGCCACCAGGAAGACGCCGGCCGTCACCATGGTCGCGGCGTGGATCAGCGCCGATACCGGGGTCGGGCCCTCCATCGCGTCCGGCAGCCAAGTGTGCAGTCCAAGCTGAGCCGACTTACCCATGGCGCCGATGAACAGCAGGATGGCGATCACCGTCAGCGCGTCCACCTCCTCCCACCACAGGAAGCTGAAGGTGGTCCCTGCCGCATCCGGCGCGGCGGCGAAGATGGCGTCGAAGGTCACCGCGTCGAACAGCAGGAAGCAGCCGAAGATCCCAAGGGCGAAGCCGAAATCGCCGACCCGGTTGACCACGAAGGCCTTGATGGCGGCGGCGTTGGCCGACGGGCGGTCGTACCAGAAGCCGATCAGCAGATAGGAGGCGACTCCGACCCCTTCCCAACCGAAGAACAGCTGGATCAGGTTGTCGGAGGTCACCAGCATCAGCATCGAGAAGGTGAAGAACGACAGATACGCCATGAACCGCGGGATCGACGCGTCATGGCTCATATAGCCGACCGAATAGACGTGGACGCAGGACGACACGACGGTGACGACGATCACCATCACGGCGGTCAGCGTATCCCAGCGTAACGCCCAGCTCGCCTCGAAGCTGCCGCTGTCGATCCAGGTGAACAGCTCCACGGTCTGGGTCCGTCCTTGGATCGCGACTTCCCAGAAGGCGACCACGGCCAGGGCGGCGGAGACGATCATGGCACCGCAGGTGACGATCTGCGCGCCCCGGTCCCCGAGCTTCTTGTTCCCGAATCCGGCGATGAGCGCGGCCATGAGCGGAAGGAAGACGATCGCGGCGTACATGCGCTCAGCCCTTCATCAGGTTGATGTCGTCGACCGCGATGGAGCCGCGGTTTCGGAAGAACACCACGAGGATGGCGAGGCCGATGGCGGCCTCGGCGGCGGCGACCGTGAGGATGAAGACCGCGAAGACCTGCCCGACCAGGTCTCCCAGCTCGGTCGAGAACGCCACGAAGTTGATGTTCACGGCCAGGAGCATGAGCTCCACCGACATCAGGATGATGATCACGTTCTTGCGGTTCAGGAAGATGCCGAAGATCCCGAGGGTGAACAGGATCGCGGCGACCGTCAGGTAGTGGCCAAGAGCGATTTCCATCTTCAGACCCCTCCCCCGCGGGTCACCTTGACGACCTCGACGACATCCTCCGGACGGCGCAGGTTCTGCTTGTCGATCGACTGGCGCTTGACGCCCGGACGGTTCCGCAGGGTCAGCACGATGGCGCCAATCATGGCGACCAGCAGAACGAGGCCCGCCACCTGGAACGGCAGGACGTAGTGGGTGTAGAGCACCTGGCCCAGCGCCTCGGTATTCGTCACCCCTTCCGGGATCGGCGCGGCGGCCGACGCCGTCACCTCCGGCGCAAAGGTCCAAACGCCGGCGACCAGAACCAGCTCGGCCAGCAGCACCAGACCGATCAGCCCGCCGATCGGCAGGTAGCGCGCGAAACCCTGTCGCAGCTCGACGAAATTGATGTCGAGCATCATCACAACGAACAGGAAGAGCACCGCGACGGCGCCCACATAGACGACCACCAGGATCATCGCCAGAAACTCGGCGCCCATCAGGACGAAGAGGCCGGCGGCGTTGAAAAAGGCCAGGATCAGGAACAGCACCGAATGCACCGGATTGCGTGAGGTAACCACCATCACGCCCGATGCGACCGCCACGAAGGCGAACAGGTAGAAGACTAAGGCCGTTAGAGCCATGCCGATCCCTTTCCCCGGTCTTTCGACCCGATACCGGCCTCAGAACGACCGGATATCCCGCATTTCCAAATCGTTACGCGAACCCGAAACTCAGCGATACGGCGCGTCCGCCGTCAGGTTGCGGCTGATCTCCACCTCCCAGCGGTCCCCGTTCGAGAGCAGCTTGTCCTTGTTGTAGAACAGCTCCTCGCGGGTCTCCGTCGCGAACTCGAAGTTCGGTCCCTCGACGATCGCATCCACCGGGCAGGCCTCCTGGCAGAAGCCGCAGTAGATGCACTTCGTCATGTCGATGTCGTAGCGCGTGGTCCGGCGCGATCCGTCGGCCCGCGGCTCCGCCTCGATGGTGATGGCCTGGGCGGGGCAGATCGCCTCGCACAGTTTGCACGCGATGCAGCGCTCCTCGCCGTTGGGATACCGACGCAGCGCGTGTTCGCCGCGGAAGCGCGGGCTGAGCGGCCCCTTCTCGTAGGGGTAGTTCAGCGTCACCTTCGGACGGAAGAAATACTTCAGCGTGAGCGCCATGCCGCTGACCAGCTCGGTCAGCAGCATGCTCTTGGCGCGGTATTGCACGGAAGCCATGGCTTAGCCTCTTCCTTTCCTCACGGAACCCAGTCGAAGGCCACGAGCACGCCGGCGGTGATCACCACCCACAGCAGCGACAGCGGCAGGAACACCTTCCAGCCGAGGCGCATGAGCTGGTCGTAGCGATAGCGCGGGAACGTGGCGCGGACCCACAGGAACACGAACAGGATCAGGCAGATCTTGAGAATGAACCAGATCGGGCCCGGGACCCAGTTGAACGGCGCGATGTCGAACGGCGGCAGCCAGCCCCCGAGGAACAGCACGACGGTGATGCCGCTCATCAGGATCATGTTCGCGTATTCGCCGAGGAAGAACAGCGCGAAGCTCATCGACGAATATTCGACGAAATACCCGGCGACCAGCTCCGATTCGCCCTCCGGCAGGTCGAACGGCGCCCGGTTGGTCTCGGCAAGCGCCGAGATGAAGAACACGACGAACATCGGCAGCAGCGGGATGGCGAACCAGACCGTGCGCTGAGCCTCGACGATGGCCGTCAGGTTCAGCGAGCCGACGCAGAGCAGCACGGTGATGATCACGAAGCCGATGGACACTTCGTAGGACACCATCTGCGCCGCCGACCGGAGCGCGCCGAGGAAGGCGTATTTCGAGTTCGAGGCCCAGCCCGACATGATCACGCCGTAGACGCCGAGCGAGCTGATCGCGAACAGGTACAGGACGCCGACATTGATGTCGGCCAGCACCATGCCCTCGCCGAACGGGATCACCGCCCAGGCGATCAGGCTCAGCACGAAGGTCAGCATCGGCGCGAGCAGGAAGATGATCTTGTTGGCGCCGGCGGGAAGGATAGTCTCCTTCGACAGCAGCTTCAGCGCGTCGGCGAACGGCTGGAACAGGCCAAACGGGCCGACCACGTTCGGCCCCCTGCGCAGCTGAATGGCGCCGATGACCTTCCGCTCGAAATAGGTGAGGTACGCGACCGCCACCAGAAGCGGGACCACCACGGCCAGGATCTGGGCGACGATGATCGCGCCCGGTATCACGTATGTGTCGACGAACTCCATTACCCGCGCCCTGCCCCGCCGCTTATCCGTCCGTCCCGGTCGCCGCGGCGCCAGTCCCATCGCCGTTGCGCTTCGGAAGCACGAAGGCCTCCGTGCACTCGGCCATCGTCTTGGACGCCCGGCTGATCGGGTCGGTCATGTAGAAGTTATCGACCGGATACGCAAACGGTGCGTCGTCCATGCTACCGGCCGCGCCGAACGCGCCCCACTCGGCGGCCTCGATCGTATCGATCGCCGCGAAGGTCGGATGGTCCTGCCGCAGGGCGGCCCGGACGTCGTCCAGGGTCGTGAACGGCAGCGTCTTGCCGACCGCCTCGGACAGTGCCCGCAGGATCTTCCAGTCCTCGCGCGCCTCGCCCGGCGGGAACGCGGCGGAAACGCCCATCTGTACCCGGCCCTCGGTGTTGACGTAGAGCCCGTCCTTCTCGGTATAGGCGGCGCCCGGCAGGATCACGTCGGCGCCATGGGCGCCCCGGTCTCCGTGATGTCCCTGATAGACCACGAAGGCGTCCCCGAAGTCGCCGTCGACCTCGTCGGCGCCGAGCAGATACACCAGCTTCACATCGCCGGACTTCGCGCCGGCGACGATCCCGCCCACGTCCCGGCCGCCTGCGCCCGGCAGGAAGCCCATATCCAGGCCGGCCACCCGCGACGCGGCGGTATGCAGGACGTTGAAACCGTTCCAGCCGGGGACTTCGTTGCCCTCGTCGTCGGTCGAGGCCGCCACCAGCATGCCGGTGTCGTCGGCGATCTTGCGCGCGGCGGCGAGAACGGCGGCGCCATCCTCCCGGGCCAGCGCGCCCATGCCGAGGATGAGCATCGGCCGCTTGGCATCCTTCAGCACCTTGTTGAAGGCGTGGCTGCCGTCCGCGACCTCGGCCAGGGTCTTCGGCCCCGCGCCCAAATGCTCGACATCGTAAGTCAGGTCGACCGGCGCGCCGATCATCCCGATCGAGATCGGACCCTGCAGCCACCGCTTGCGGATGCGGGCGTTGACCAGCGACGCCTCCCACCGCGGATTGGTGCCGATCAGAAGGATGGCGTCCGCCTGCTCGATGCCGGCGATGGTGGTGTTGAAGATGTGGCCGGACCGCGGTCCGCCGCCGATCTTCGCCCCGTCCTGCCGGCAGTCGATGTTGCCCGAGCCCAGCTCGCCCATCAGACGCTTCAGCGCGTACATGGATTCGGCGTCCACCGTGTCGCCGGCGATCGCCGCCATCTGGTCGCCCGACAGGCCCTTCATGGCACCGGCCACGGCCGCGAACGCCTCCGGCCAGGACGCCGGCTGCAGCTTGCCGTCCTTGCGGACATAGGGCCGGTCGAGACGCTGGCGCTTCAGGCCGTCGCAGGCGTAGCGGGTCTTGTCGGAGATCCACTCCTCGTTGACGTCCTCGTGCAGCCTCGGCAGCACTCGCAGAACCTCGGAACCGCGCGCGTCGACCCGGATGTTGGAGCCGACCGCATCCATCGCGTCCACGGTCTCGGTCTTCTTCAACTCCCAGGGACGGGCGACGAAGGCGTAGGGCTTGGAGGTGAGCGCGCCGACCGGGCACAGGTCGATCACGTTGGCCGAGAGCTCGCTGTCGATCGCCTTCTCAAGATAGGTCGTGATCTCCGCGTTCTCGCCGCGGTTCAGCATGCCCATGTCGGTCACGCCGGCGACCTCGGTCGAGAACCGGACGCAGCGGGTGCAGTGGATGCACCGGGTCATGATCGTCTTGACCAGCGGTCCCATGTACTTGTCGGTCACCGCGCGCTTGTTCTCGTCGTAGCGCGACGAGTGGAAGCCGTAGCCCATTGCCTGGTCCTGCAGGTCGCACTCGCCGCCCTGGTCGCAGATCGGGCAGTCCAGCGGGTGGTTGATCAGCAGGAATTCCATCGTGCCCTTCTGGGCCTTGCGGGCGACCTCCGACTTGGTGTGGATCACCATGCCGTCGCCGGCCGGGAAGGCGCAGGACGCGACCGGCTTCGGCGCCTTCTCCATCTCGACCAGGCACATGCGGCAGTTGCCCGCGATCGACAGGCGGTCGTGGAAGCAGAACCGCGGCACTTCGGCGCCCGCCGCCTCGCAGGCCTGCAGCACCGTGGATCCCGCGGGGACTTCGACCTCGATTCCGTCGACTGTCAGCTTCGGCATCGTATTCTCTCCCGACCGTTCCTGGCCGTCATTCCGCCGCCTGGGCGGTCGTGGTGACCGGCTCGCCCGCCTTGTGGGCGGCGATCCGGCGCTCCATCTCCGGGCGGAAGTGCCGGATCAGGCCCTGGATCGGCCACGCCGCGGCATCGCCAAGCGCGCAGATGGTGTGGCCCTCGACCTGACGGGTCACCTCTTCGAGCGTGTCGATCTCATCGACATCGGCCTCGCCGCGCACCATGCGCTCCATCACCCGCCACATCCAGCCGGTACCTTCGCGGCACGGGGTGCACTGTCCACAGCTCTCGTGCTTGTAGAAGGCGCTCAGGCGGGCGATCGCCTTCACCACGTCGGTCTGCTTGTTCATGACGATGACCGCCGCCGTGCCGAGACCGGAGCGGACCTCGCGCAGCGAATCGAAGTCCATCAGGATATCGTCGCAGGTCGATTTCGGCATGAGCGGCACCGACGATCCGCCGGGGATCACGGCCAGCAGGTTATCCCAGCCGCCGATCACGCCACCGGCGTGCTTCTCGAGCAGCTCCTTGAGCGGGATTCCGAGCTCTTCCTCGACGTTGCACGGATTGTTCACATGCCCGGAGATCGAGAAGATCTTCGGGCCCGTGTTTTTCGGCCGGCCGATGCCCGCGAACCACTCCCCGCCGCGGCGCATGATCGTCGGCGCGACGGCGATCGACTCGACGTTGTTCACCGTGGTCGGGCAGCCGTAGAGGCCGACACCCGCAGGAAATGGCGGCTTGAGGCGCGGCTGGCCCTTCTTGCCTTCCAGCGATTCGAGAAGCGCCGTCTCCTCACCGCAGATATAGGCGCCCGCACCATTGTGCAGGTAGATGTCGAAGTCGTAGCCCGACCCGCAGGCGTTCCGGCCGATCAGTCCCGCGTCATACGCCTCGTCGACCGCCCGCTGCAGTGCCCGCGTCTCGTTGTAGTACTCGCCGCGAATATAGATGTAAGCCGCGCAGGCGCGCATGGCGTAACCGGCGACCAGGCAGCCTTCCAGCAGCTTGTGCGGATCGTTCCGCATGATCTCCCGGTCCTTGCAGGTGCCGGGTTCGGACTCGTCCGCGTTGACCACCAGATAATGCGGCTTGTCCTTCACCTCTTTCGGCATGAAGGACCATTTCAGACCGGTCGGGAAACCCGCCCCGCCGCGGCCGCGCAGACCCGACGCCTTGATCACCTCGACGATGTCCTCCGGGGACTTCGACAGGATGTCCTTGGTGTTCGACCAGTCGCCCCGCTTGCGCGCGCCCGCGAGACTCGGGTCGAACCAACCGTACAGGTTGGTGAAGATGCGATCTTCGTCCTTCAGCATCTCAATCGTCTCCGCCGGCGGATGCCTGTTGGTCAGCGTAGCCGAGATCCTTCAGCCACTGCTGCGCCCCGTCGGTCTCTTTCAGACTGACGAGGGAGGTGGGGCCGTCTTTCGACATCGACCCACGGCGACCGGCCATCGAGCCCACATCGGGCGCCTTGCCGGCCTTGAGATCGTCGATCAGCTTCGCCGTCAGGTCGTAGTCCAGATCCTCATACACGTCGTCGTTCACCTGAACGACCGGCGCGTTGGCGCAGACGCCGAGGCACTCGACCTCGAGCAGCGTGAACTGGCCGTCCGCCGTGGTCGTGTAGTTCTTCGACAGCCCAAGCTTGTCCTTGATGCAGCGCATCACGTCGTCCGAGCCGCTCAGCCAGCACGGCGTCGTCGTGCAGGCCTGCAGGAACCACTTCCCGACCGGGGCCAGGTTGAACATCGTGTAGAAGGTCGCGACCTCCAGCACCCGGATGCGCGGCATGCCGAGCGTCTCGGCAATCACGTCCATCGCCTTGAGCGGGATCCAGTTGCCGTTCTGACGCTGGGCCAAATCGAGCAGCGGGATGACAGCACTCGCCTGCCGGCCTTCTGGATACTTCGCGACGATGGTCTCGATCTTGGCTTTGCTCTCGTCGGTCCAGGCGAAGCTGTCGGGCTGCTGGTGCGCCTCGGCGATCGGCTTGGTGCTCATCGGTCGATCTCCCCGAACACGATGTCCAGCGAGCCGATGATCGCCACCGTGTCCGCCAGCATGTGTCCGCGTCCCAGGAAATCCATTGCCGCCAGGAAGGCAAAGCCCGGCGCGCGGATCTTGCAGCGATATGGCTTGTTCGATCCGTCCGACACCAGATAGACAGCGAACTCGCCTTTCGGCGCCTCGACGGCGGTGTAGGTATCGCCCTCGGGTACGTGATAGCCCTCGGTATAGAGCTTGAAGTGGTGGATGAGCGCCTCCATCGAGCGCTTCATCTCGCCCCGCTTGGGCGGCGCCACCTTGCGGTCGACGGCCTTGACCGGGCCATCCGGCATTTTCTCGATGCACTGGTGGATGATCCGCAGCGACTGGCGCATCTCCTCGACCCGGACGAGATAGCGGGCGTAGCAGTCGCCGGTCTTGCCGATCGGGATGTCGAAGTCGAAATCGCTGTAGGCGTCGTAGGGCTGCGCGGTCCGCAGATCCCACGCCACTCCGGCGCCCCGCAGAACCGGCCCGGAAAAGCCAAGATCCAACGCCTCTTCCCGCGTCACCACGCCGATATCGACGGTGCGCTGCTTGAAGATCCGGTTGTTGGTCAGCAGGCTTTCCAGATCGTCGATGAACTTCGGGAAGTTGTCGGCCCAGGACTTGATGTCCTCGAGCAGACCGGCCGGTAGATCCTGATGCACACCGCCGGGGCGGAAATAGGCCGCATGCAGCCGCGCGCCGGACGCCCGCTCGTAGAACTCCATGAGCTTCTCGCGCTCTTCGAAGCCCCAGAGCAGCGGCGTCATGGCGCCCACGTCGAGCGCGAAGGTGGTGATGTTCAGCAAGTGGTTCAGAATGCGGCCGATCTCGGCATAGAGAACGCGGACGTATTGACCGCGTTTCGGCACCTCCAGCCCAAGCAGTTTCTCGACCGCCAGCGCGTAGGCGTGTTCCTGGTTCATCGGCGCGACGTAGTCGAGCCGGTCGAAATAAGGCACAGCCTGCAAGTAGGTCTTGTGCTCGATCAGCTTCTCGGTGCCGCGGTGCAGCAGACCGATATGCGGATCGGCGCGCTCGACCACCTCGCCGTCCATCTCCAGAACCAGGCGAAGCACGCCGTGGGCCGCCGGGTGCTGCGGCCCGAAGTTCATCGTGAGCGGTTTGATCTGCGATTCGGCCATCAGCTTGACGCCTCTTCCCCAGCCTTCTCGTCGGCCTTCTCATCGCCCGGAAGCAGCGACTGCGCACCTTCCCACGGGCTCAGGAAATCGAAATTGCGGAACTCCTGAACGAGCTTCACCGGCTCGTAGACAACCCGCTTCTGCTCGTCGTCGTAGCGCACCTCCACATACCCGGTCAGCGGGAAGTCCTTGCGCATCGGATGCCCCTCGAAGCCGTAATCGGTGAGGATGCGGCGCAGGTCGGGGTGATCCGAGAAGAAGATGCCGTACAGGTCCCAGGTCTCGCGCTCCCACCAGTTGGCGGAATTGAAGACGGCCGTGGCGGACGGAACGGGCGTGTTCTCGTCCGTCGCCGTCTTCAGGCGGATCCGGGTGTTCTGACTGATCGAGAGCAGGTTGTAGACCACGTCGAACCGCTGCTCGCGGTCCGGGAAGTCGACCCCGCAAAGATCCATCAGGGCCTTGAACTGGCACTGGTTGTCGTCCCGAAGGAACGTCAGGACCTTGAGCAGGTTGTTGGACGCGC
The DNA here is from genome assembly GCA_040223655.1 of Thalassobaculaceae bacterium. GTDB lineage: Bacteria > Pseudomonadota > Alphaproteobacteria > Thalassobaculales > Thalassobaculaceae > Thalassobaculum. The sequence goes on from JAVKFT010000021.1 coordinate 24,878, forward strand.
AGCGCAGCGAGAGCTCGCCGTTGCTGACCGCCACGTCGCTCACGTCGTCGCCGAGCTGGGCCTCGATATAGCCCGCCAGGTCCTTGAGCGCGGATGCCGTTTCGTTTGGCGTCGCCGTCTCCATGTCGTCGCTCGCCTCGTCCTCGCTGTTTCGCGGCGGAGATCCGCCGTCATCCCTGTGGACCCGCGGTCAGCGGGCGATCGTCGCGGTGCGGCGGATCTTCCGCTGAAGCTGCATCACGCCGTAGAGCAGCGCCTCCGCCGTCGGCGGACACCCGGGAACGTAGATGTCCACCGGAACGATGCGGTCGCAGCCCCGGACCACCGAATAGGAATAGTGGTAGTAGCCGCCGCCATTCGCGCACGACCCCATGGAGATCACCCAGCGCGGCTCCGGCATCTGGTCGTAGACCTTGCGCAGGGCCGGCGCCATCTTGTTGGTCAGGGTTCCGGCGACGATCATAACGTCGGACTGCCGCGGGCTCGGCCGAAAGATCAGGCCGAACCGGTCGAGATCGTAGCGGCTCGCGGCCGTGTGCATCATTTCAACGGCGCAGCAGGCGAGACCGAAGGTCATCGGCCAGAGCGATCCGGTGCGGGCCCAGTTGAAGAGCTTGTCCGCCTGGGCGATCACGAACCCTTTTTCCTGGAGTTCGTCACCGACGGCCGAGAGAACGGCATCCTGGTCGGCGCCCTGCGGCAGCGGACGGTCGGACTGCATCACTCCCATTCCAGGGCTCCCTTCTTCCACTCGTAGACGAAGCCGATCGTCAGCACCCCGAGGAAAACCATCATCGACCAGAACCCGAACAGCCCGACATCGCCGAGCGAGACAGCCCAGGGGAACAGGAAGGCGACTTCAAGATCGAAGATGATGAAGAGGATGGCGACCAGGTAGAACCGGACGTCGAACTGCCGACGCGAGTCGTCGAAAGCCTCGAATCCGCACTCGTAGGCGGAGAGCTTTTCCGAGTCGGGCCGCTGCGTGCCGACGAAGAGCGACGCGACGACGATCACGACCGCGAGCCCGACGGCGATCAGCAGGAATACCAGGATGGGCAGGTATTCGATGAGCATGGCGTCCATGGGGATGTCCCCTTTTATCTCTACGGCTTTGGCGCCGTTTCCTGCGGTCTTCTCCAAGGGTCCGACCGCGCATCGCACAATGCGGCGGACTATAGTGCGGTGCAACCCGTTGCGAAAGGCCGTTGGTCGAATTCGGGCGCGGCGTTTGCGCGCGGAACCGACGTCGAGGCGCGCAACGACGCTCCGGTCGGAGACCGGCGCGAAACCTTAGATTTTCGAAGGGTGGCGGGAGTGACGGGACTCGAACCCGCGGCCTCTGGCGTGACAGGCCAGCGCTCTAACCAACTGAGCTACACCCCCTCCGGGAGACGTCCGGGCCGCTGGGAGAACCGAGCGGTCCGGCGCGTCGAGGCGCGTTGTGTACGCCCTCGCCTGGGGGCTGTCAACAACCCTGAAAGCGGTTTTTTGTCTGGCTCTGCGGTTTCCCGCATCGCCCCTCGGAAACCGGCGTCCGGCCTCCGACATCCTCACGGAGCGCAAATGCGTCTAGACTGGCCCGACGCAGCGATCACCAGTCTCGCGAGGGCCTGTTTGGACCAGATGACACCGGGCGACTACGAGCGCCTTCTCAAACTTATCAACATGCTGGGAAGCGACAGCGACGGCGAGGTCCTGAACGCACGGGCGGCCATCAACCGGCTGCTGAACGGCTACGGCCTCGCCTGGGGCGACATGGTTCTGCCGCGCAAGCTGCTGCCGGTGCGCGCCAACGCCCCCGAGGCGGCCGACGAGGCCGTCGATGCGGCCGAGCCCGAGAGCGCAGGCCCCCCGCCGCTCGGTCAGGCCACGCCGCAGCAGATGTATGACTTCCTGATGTCGAGCGGAAATGTCTCCGTCGAGACGAAGCGCGACATACGCCGTCATGCCGATGCGGTGAAGGCGGGCCGAATCACGCCGGCGATCCGGGGGGAACTACAGACCATGTACAACTACGCCATCCTCCGCCGCACGCGGATCTGACGCGCAATCGGATCGCTGTGATGAAGGAGACCGACCTCTACCCGCCGGTGAAGCGGTTTCTCGAAGCCCGAGGCTTCGACGTCAAAGCGGAAGTGCAGGGCTGTGACGTGGTCGCGCGCCTGCCCGATCCCGAGGCGCCGCCGCTGATCGTCGAACTGAAGACGGGATTCTCCCTCGAGCTCGTGCTTCAGGGAATCGACCGCCAGAAGGTCGCCGACGACGTCTACCTGGCGGTCCCCGCCCCCGATACACCGGCCAAGCGGCGGAACTGGCGCAGCCGACGGCGCGCCCTGATTCGCCTGTGTCGCCGCCTCGAACTCGGGCTGCTTCTCATCGCGCCCACCGTCCCAGACCCGGATCGCGCGGTCGAAGTGGTCGTCGAGCCTGGTGCCTACCGACCCCGTCAGGACCGGAAGGCGAGCCATCGCCTGGCGACGGAGTTCGCACGGCGAAGCGGCGACCCGAATGTCGGCGGCACCTCGCGGCGCACGATCGTGACCGCCTATCGACAGGACGCCATGCGCTGCGCCGCGTGCCTGATCGACGGCCCCCTGCCCCTCAGCGAGATCCGCGCCGCATCCCAGGTCGAGCGCGCCGCCGCCATCCTCCAGAAGAACCACTACGGATGGTTTGCGCGCGAATCGCGGGGCGTCTACAGCCTTACCGATCGCGGTGCCGCGGATCTGGCGGCGAACGGGGTGGGCTCTGAAAAACAAAAAACCGCGGGCGAGACCGCGGCCTGATTACGACACTGCTGCAGGGGCCGGACATCGAACCGGATGGTGGGCGGTGACGGGTTCGAACCGCCGACCTAGCGGGTGTAAACCGCTCGCTCTCCCAGCTGAGCTAACCGCCCTGAACGCCGCCATCCTTGCGGCACGGCGACCAATCTGACACAGGCAATCCCGGGCCGAAAATGAAAACGCCAGCCTCCCAAGGAAGGCTGGCGCTTCGAAGGCCGGAAAACCGTCTTAGTTGACGGCGTCCTTCAGACCCTTGCCCGGCTTGAACTTCGGCAGCTTCGAGGCCGGGATGTTGATCTTCTCGCCAGTGCGGGGGTTGCGGCCCTCGCTCGCGGCACGGGCCGCGACGGAGAACGTTCCGAAACCGACCAGACGGACGTCGCCGCCGGACTTCAGAACGCCAGTGATCGAATCAAACACTGCGTCGACAGCCTTGGCCGCATCGGATTTGGAGAGGTCGGCCGCCTCGGCGACCTGAGCAATGAGATCATTCTTGTTCACGTTAAGAGCCCCCCAATGTGGCTGGGTAAATCATAAACGGCGCGTCGTCTAAGCAACGCTTGCGGGCCAGACTCTATGCCGCTCATTCCGCGTCCGTCAACGTTCCTGAGGAGCAGAATTCAAGGTTTTCTGCGGTTTTCGAGCTTGACTTCAAGGTGTAACCACTTGCTCGCCCCCAAAACAGCAACCGGCCGCTCCACAATTGAAGCGGCCGGCACCGTGTTTGAGACCAATGGTCGAGGGGTCAGTGGGTGACCACACCCTCCACGCTTTCCGGCTTGGCCGGCTTCGACATCGCGTCGAGATCCGGTTTGTCCGTGTCCAGAGTCGCCGGGTCGATCGGGACCGGCTGCGAGATCAGCGCGTGTCCGAGCACTTCCTCGACCGTCGCGACAGGCAAAATCTTCAAGCCCTTCTTGACGTTATCGGGGATCTCGGCGAGATCCTTCTCGTTCTCCTTCGGGATGAGAACGGTCTTCAGACCGCCGCGCAGTGCCGCGAGCAGCTTTTCCTTCAGCCCACCGATCGGCAGCACCCGGCCGCGAAGCGTAACCTCGCCGGTCATGGCCACATCGCGCCGCACGGCAATGCCGGTCAGCACCGAGACGATGGACGTGACCATCGCGACACCGGCGGACGGACCGTCCTTCGGCGTCGCACCTTCCGGCACGTGGACGTGAATATCCCGGGAACTGATCACCGAGGGCTGGATTCCGAAGGTCAGTGCGCGGGCCTTCACGAACGACTCGGCCGCCTGAACCGACTCCTTCATGACGTCGCCGAGCTTGCCGGTGGACGTGACCTTGCCCTTGCCCGGCAGGGTCAGCGCCTCGATCGACAGTAGTTCGCCGCCGACCTCGGTCCATGCCAGCCCGGTGGTGACCCCGACCAGATCGGTCTCTTCGACCTCGCCGTAGCGGTACCGCCGCACGCCGGCGAACTTGTCGAGGTTCTTCGGTGTGACGGAGACCCGCTTCTTGCCGTTCTGAACGATCTCCTTGACCGCCTTGCGGGCGAGATTGGCGAGTTCGCGCTCCAGGTTCCGCACGCCCGCCTCGCGGGTGTAGTAGCGGATCAGGTCGTATAGCGCCTCGTCGGAGATCGTCCATTCGCCCTTCTGCAGCCCGTGATCGGCGATCTGCTTGTCGATCAGGTGGCGGCGGGCGATCTGGACCTTCTCATCCTCGGTGTAACCGGACAGCCGGATGATCTCCATGCGGTCGAGCAGCGGCTGCGGCATCCGCAGCGTGTTCGCCGTGGTCACGAACATCACGTCCGACAGGTCGTAATCGACCTCGAGATAGTGATCCTGGAAGCTGTTGTTCTGCTCCGGATCCAGCACCTCAAGCAGCGCCGACGACGGATCGCCGCGGTAGTCCTGGCCGAGCTTGTCGATCTCGTCCAGCAGGAACAGCGGATTCGAGGTCTTGGCCTTCTTCATGCCCTGGATGACCTTGCCCGGCAGAGCGCCGATATAGGTTCGCCGATGGCCGCGGATCTCCGCTTCGTCCCGCACGCCGCCGAGCGACATGCGCACGAAGTTCCGGCCGGTCGCCTTGGCGATCGACTTGCCGAGCGACGTCTTGCCGACACCCGGCGGTCCGACGAGGCACAGGATCGGCCCCTTCACCTTGCCGACGCGAGCCTGCACGGCGAGATACTCGAGGATCCGCTCCTTGACCTTCTCCAGGCCGTAGTGATCCGCGTCGAGGACGGTCTCGGCATGCGAGATGTCCTTCTTCACCTTGGAGCGCTTCTTCCAGGGGATGTTGACAAGCCAGTCCAGGTAGTTGCGGACCACGGTCGCTTCCGCCGACATCGGGCTCATGTTGCGGAGCTTCTTGAACTCCTGCATCGCCTTTTCGCGGGCTTCCTTCGACAGCTTGGTCTTGTTGATCTGGTCCTCGAGCTCGGCCAGATCGTCGCGGCCCTCGTCGGTCTCGCCGAGTTCCTTCTGAATGGCCTTCATCTGCTCGTTCAGATAGTACTCGCGCTGGGTCTTCTCCATCTGCCGCTTCACGCGGGTCCGGATGCGCTTCTCCACCTGAAGAACGCCGATCTCGCCTTCCATGAAGCCGTAGACCCGCTCCAGGCGCTCCATCACGCCGGCGGTCTCCAGAAGCTCCTGCTTGTCCGAGATCTTCAGCGCCAGATGCGAGGCGATGGTGTCGGCGAGCTTCGCCGATTCTTCGATCTGGTTAACGGAAACAAGCACTTCCGGCGGGATCTTCTTGTTGAGCTTGATGTACTGCTCGAACTGTCCGACGACCGCGCGCGACAGCGCCTCGACCTCCTGCTCATCGCCCTCGTCTTCGGCGATGACCTCGGCCTCGGCCTCGAAGAAGGCGACGGTGGAGGTGTAGCGGTTGATCCGGGCGCGCTCGCCGCCCTCGACCAGCACCTTTACCGTGCCGTCCGGCAGCTTGAGCAGCTGCAGCACGGTACCGATGGTGCCAATGTCGTAGATGTCGTCGGGTGAAGGGTCGTCGTCAGCGGCATTGCGCTGGGTTACGAGCAGGATCTTCTTGTCGTCCTGCATGACGTCCTCGAGCGCTCGCACGGATTTATCGCGCCCTACGAAGAGCGGCACGATCATGTGCGGGAACACAACGATGTCCCGGAGCGGGAGGACTGGGTAGACCTCGTTTCCTGCGGTCACGTCAATTGGCCTCGAAATAAGCGCCTCCCCCGTGACGGAGTTGTCTTGTCGTCACACAGGGCGGGGGATGAACCCTGCGCACAGGCAATTTAAGTGGCGCCCGTCCCCCCGATGATCAAGGCACGATGTTTCACGCGCCGGCGTTGACATCCTCGCGGCGCTCACCATGCACGAAGATCGGCTTGGCACCGGCCGAGACCACATCGCCGTTGATGATGATCTCCTCGACGTCCTCCGCCCCGGGCAGGTCGTACATGGGATCGAGCAGGATGCTCTCCATGATCGACCGCAGACCGCGCGCGCCGGTTTTCCGCTCGATCGCCTTCTGGGCGATCGCCGACAGGGCGTCTTCGCGGAACTCCAGCTTCACGTCCTCCATCTCAAAGAGACGCTGGTACTGCTTGACCAGGGCGTTCTTCGGCTGGGTGAGGATCTCGATCAGCGCTTCCTCGTCCAGATCCTCGAGGGTCGCGATGACCGGGAGCCGGCCGACGAACTCGGGGATCAGGCCGAACTTCAGCAGGTCCTCCGGCTCGACGCCGCGCAGGATCTCGCCGGTCCGCCGGTCGTCCGGCGCCCGGACGTCGGCGCCGAAGCCGATCGAGGAGCCCTTTGAGCGGTTGGAGATGATCTTCTCCAGCCCGGCGAACGCGCCGCCGCAGATGAACAGGATGTTGGTGGTGTCGACCTGCAGGAACTCCTGCTGGGGATGCTTGCGCCCGCCCTGCGGCGGCACGGAGGCGACGGTCCCCTCCATGATCTTAAGCAGCGCCTGCTGCACACCCTCGCCCGAAACGTCGCGGGTGATCGACGGGTTGTCGGACTTCCGGCTGATCTTGTCGACCTCGTCGATGTAGACGATGCCGCGCTGCGCCCGCTCGACGTTGTAGTCGGCCGCCTGGAGCAGCTTGAGGATGATGTTCTCCACATCCTCACCGACATAGCCCGCCTCGGTCAGCGTGGTCGCGTCCGCCATGGTGAACGGCACGTCGATGATCCGCGCGAGGGTCTGCGCCAGCAGCGTCTTCCCGCAGCCGGTCGGACCGATCAGCAGGATGTTCGACTTCGCCAGTTCGACGTCGTTGCTCTTCTGTCCGTGGGCGAGGCGCTTGTAGTGGTTATGCACCGCCACGGAGAGGATGCGCTTCGCCACGTACTGGCCGATGACATAGTCGTCCAGCACCTGGCAGATATCCTGGGGAGTCGGCACCCCGTCGCGGGACTTCACCAGCGTGGTCTTGTGTTCCTCGCGGATGATGTCCATGCACAGCTCGACGCACTCGTCGCAAATGAACACCGTCGGGCCCGCGATGAGCTTGCGGACCTCGTGCTGGCTCTTCCCGCAGAAGGAGCAGTAGAGGGTGTTCTTCGACTCGCTGGAGCCGCTGCCGCTACCAGACTTGCTCATGGTTCTCGGCCCTGTTGATCTGTTCCATCAGGTCTATGTTAGCCAACCGGCTCGCATAGTCACAATGCGAAATATCCCACACCACCTGTAAACAACAGTTTACCAGACTGCGTGATCGCGGGACCCGGGATGGCTGTGAGTGACGGGGGGACAAGCCCGACCGTCAGCTCGCGTCGTCTTCGGCGGGGGTCGGACGCTTCTCGATCACCTCGTCGATGATGCCGAAGCCCTTCGCCGCTTCCGGGGTCATGAAGTTGTCGCGCTCCATGGCCTTCTCGATATCGTCGAGCTTCTGACCCGTGTGCTTGACGTAGATCTCGTTGAGCCGCGCGCGAACCGCGAGGATCTCGCGGGCGTGGATCTCGATGTCCGTCGCCTGGCCCTGAAAGCCGCCGGACGGCTGATGCACCATGATCCGGGCGTTCGGCAGCGCATAGCGCTTGCCGGTAGCACCGGCGGTCAGCAGCAAAGATCCCATGGACGCGGCCTGACCGATGCACACGGTGGAGACGTCCGGGCGGATGTATTCCATGGTGTCGTACATCGCCAGACCGGAGGTCACCACGCCTCCGGGCGAGTTGATGTACATGGAGATGTCCTTGGTCGGGTTCTCCGCCTCAAGGAACAGGAGCTGGGCGCAGACGACGCTCGCGACGGCATCGTTGACCGGGCCCATCACGAAGATGATGCGCTCCTTGAGGAGCCGCGAGTAGATGTCGTAGGCCCGCTCGCCGCGGTTGGTCTGCTCGACCACCATGGGCACCAGGGAGTTCATGTACATGTCGGCCGGGTTGGCCATCGTGCCTCATCCTTCGTCCGGTTGGTCGCGGGCCGATGCCCGTTTCCCTCAATATGGTTCCTTGAAGGCGCCGGAACCAGTCCGCCGGTCGCCGGCGCCCTCAGATCAGGAGTCGCCGTCGGTCCCGGCATCGGAATCGTCGGCCTTCTTCTTCGACTTCGACGCGGTCTTCGACTTCGAGGTCGAGGATTTCGCCTTGGAAGCGGCCTTCTTCTTGGCCGGCTTCTTCTCGGCGGTCTCGGCCGTCTCCTCGCCGGACTCGTCGGCGTCCGGATCGCGGAACAGCTCCTCCGGCGTCACCGTCTTGTCCGTGACCTTGGCCATCTCGACGACGAAATCGACCACCTTGTCCTCGAACAGCGGGGCACGGACCTGGGCCAGCGCCTGCGGATTCTGCTGGTAGTAGTCGAAGACGAACCGCTCCTGGCCCGGGAACCTGGCAGCCTGCTGCTGGATAGCCTGGGAGACCTCCTCGTCGGTCACCTGGATGTTGTTCTGGCGGCCGACCTCGGACAGCAGGAGGCCGAGCCGCACGCGACGCTCGGCGATCGAGCGGTACTCGGCGCGGTCCTCGTCGCTCAACTTGGCCTCGTCGGCGTCGTGCCCGGCGTCGTGATCATGCGCGTGGTCATGATCGTGGTCGTGATCATGATCATGATCGTGGTCATGGCCCTGCTCGCCGTCGTTATGGTGCACGACCTGGTGGACGATGCCCTTGTACTCCTCCTCGACCATCTTCGGCGGCACTTCGAAGGAGTGCTTGTCGGCCAGAACATCGAGCAGCTGGCGCTTCATGCGGGTCCGGGTGGCGGTCAGATACTCACCCTTCATCTGCTCGCCGACGGCTTCCTTGAGGGCGTCCAGGCTGTCGAGGCCGAACCGCTGGGCGAAGGCGTCGTCGATCTCGACCGGCTTCGGCGCGCGGATTTCCTTCACGGTGACGTCGAAAACCGCTTCCTTGCCCGCCAGATGGGAGGCCTGGTAGTCGTCCGGGAAATTGACGGTGACGGCCTTCTCCGCGCCGGCCTCGGCGCCGACCAGCTGGTCCTCGAAGCCCGGGATGAAGGTGTTGGAGCCGAGCTCCAGGTGATGATCGTTGGCGGCGCCGCCCTCGAACGGCTCGCCGTCGATCTTGCCCACGAAGTCGATGACCACGACGTCGCCGGAGGCGGCCGGACGGGCCTCCTCGATCGGCGCCGATTCCTTCTGGCCCTCGGCCATGCGCGACAGCGCGTCGTTGATGTCCTCGTCGCTCGGCTCGGCGACCAGACGCTCGATCTCCAGGGTGGAGAAATCGACCGTATCGATCTCCGGCATCAGCTCGACCGAGAGCTTGTACTCGAGGTCCTGGCCCTTCTCGTAGGACGTGATCTCGACATTCGGCTGGGACGCCGCGCGCAGATCACGCTCGTCGAGCGCCCGCTGGGAGGATTCGTTGACGGACTTCTCGATCACCTCGCCGAGCAGCGCGTCGCCGTAGCGCTGGCGCAGCAGTGCCGGCGGCACCTTGCCGGGCCGGAACCCGGGCATGTTCACCTGCGGCGCCAGTTCGACGAGCCGGCTGTTCAGCTCGGCGTCGAGATCGGCGGCCGGAATGGTGATGGTGAATTCGCGCGTCAGTCCCTCGTTGAGGGTTTCGTTCACTTGCATAAGGAAAAATCCCGCTCGAACAGGGCCATTGCAGGCGTGGGTCGGTTGTCTCGTCCCCTGGAGGCCGCGTGCCTTGGCCGCGTGGTGCGGGTGGAGGGACTTGAACCCCCATGGCTTGCGCCACTGGAACCTAAATCCAGCGTGTCTACCAATTCCACCACACCCGCGCCGGGGCAAACGCGCCCACACTGGGGACGCGCACTGCTATATGACCGCACGGGCGCCGTCAACCGTGCCAGGGAATGTGCCGGGGGATGTGCCGGGAGGCCGCGGCACGCACGCCGGCGTCAGCCCTTGGCGAGACCCCGGATTTGCGACGACTGCACGATCCGGCCGTTGTCGGTATAGGCCTCGTGGTTGTCGTCGATATCGCCCAGACGATACAGGTAGTTGATCATCATCCCGCAGGACTGGCGGAAGCCGTTCGGCGAGCGGTCGCCCAGCCAGTTGAGCCGCTCCATGCGGGCGCCGTTCGACAGGTGGAAATGGGCCACCGGGTCCGCCGCACCGCCGCTGCGCCGCTTCTCGGCCGTCAGATAGACGGCCGCACCGCGCATCAGCGGTCCCTTGAGAGCGTCCGCCAGGGCCTCATCGTCCCACCAGCGGTCCACCCCAAGCCCCGCCTTCAGGAGCGTGGCGTCGCTCGCCTCACGGCCCGGCTCAAGGGCCTGGACCAGGGCTTTTCGCTCGTTCGATGTCAGAACGGGCGCCTTGCCCTCCCCGATGCGGCCGTCCAGCCACCGGCGGTAGCCCGGAATCGGCGACAGGGTCGCGAAGGTCTTGAGGTTCGGCAACTCCTGCTTAAGCAGATCGACCACCCGCTTGATGAGGAAATTGCCGAAGCTGATCCCGGCAAGGCCCCGCTGTGCGTTGGAGATCGAGTAGAAGATGGCGGAATCGGCGACCTTCGGATCGCTCGCCGGCGCCTCCTCGTCCAGCAGGGTCTGCACGTTGTCCGACATGCCGGGGACGAGCGCGACCTCCACGAAGATCAGCGGCTCCTCCGGCATGTTCGGATGGAAGAACGCGAAGCAGCGGCGGTCGCTGTCGAGACGGTTCTTCAGATCTTCCCAGGACCGGATGGCGTGGACCGCCTCGTAGGCGATCAGCTTCTCCAGCAGGGATGCGGGCGACGTCCAGGTGATCCGCTTCAGCTCCAGCAGGCCGATATCGAACCACGCCGCCAGCAGCTCCTTCAGATCCCCGTCCAGGTCGGCCAGTTCCGGCGTCTCCCGCGCGAGCGGCAGAAGCTCGGCGCGCAGGTCGACCAGAAACTTCACCCCTTCCGGCAGGGCCGTGAACCGCCGCAGCAGGGTGCGCCAGCGCGGCACCAGGGCGAGCCGCAGGGACCGCTCCGCCCGGCGGCGCCCCTCTTCATCGGCGGCGTCGTTCAGTTTGGCCAGCGCCGCCTGTACGGCGTCCCGGTCGGTTCCGAACTCCGTCGCCAGAAGCGACAGGAACCGCTGGCGTCCGGTCTTGTTTAGAGACAGATAGGAGCGGCCGAGATCGGCCGCCCGCACCCGGGCCGTGACCTCGCCGCCCTTGTCCGAGAGACAGTCGGACATCTGACCCCGGATCTTCTCCAGGTCGTCGGCCGGAAGATCCGGGCGCGGGGTCCCGCTCCAGTAGTGGCGGGTCGAGACGGAGATCTCGCCCCAGGCACCGCGGAGGTTGCGCAGGGTCCGATCGAGAAAGCTTTCAACGGTCGCGTCGCTCATGGCCGCAGCATGCCTCCGCCGGCGCCCCCTCGCAACACTCTAAACCCGCAGTAAATCCGCAGTATATGGCGGTTTTCTGACACTCCCGCCCCGGCATCGGGGATCAGCCGACCTGCTCCTTCGTGGCCTTGAGCCGCAGCTTCGGCCAGGTTTCCGCGGTGTGGTTCAGGTGCCAGCCGTTGCGGGCGAGGAAGACCGGGTCGCCGTCGTGATCCTCGGCGAGGTCGCCCTGATGCGCGTCCATGAACTTCTTAAGCTCGGCCGGGTCGTCCGCCGCCAGCCAGCGGGCGGTGTGCAGGCCGGCCGGCTCGAAGGTGACCGGGACGTCGTATTCGGTGCGGATGCGGTCAGCCAGGACCTCAAACTGCAGGGCGCCCACGACGCCGACGATCCACTGGCTACCTAAACGGGTTTTGAAGGCCTTGGCGGCCCCCTCCTCAGCCAATTGCTCCACTGCACGGGACAGGTGCTTCATTTTCATGGGATCCGACGGCCGGACCCGCTGCAGCAGTTCGGGGGCGAAGCTGGGGATGCCCTTGACGTGCAGCTCCTCGCCCTCGGTCAGGGTATCGCCGATCCGCAGGTTGCCATGGTTCGGGATTCCGATGATGTCCCCCGGCCAGGCCTCCTCCGCCACCTCGCGGTCGCGGGCGAGGAACAGCACCGGATTGTGCATGGTCATCGTCTTGCCGCTGCGCATGTGCTTCAGCTTCATGCCCCGCTTGAAATGGCCGGAGCTGAGCCGCACGAAGGCGATCCGGTCGCGGTGCTTGGGGTCCATGTTCGCCTGGATCTTGAAGACGAAGGCGGTGACCTTGTCCTCGGACGGCGTGATCGCCCGCTCGACCGCCGGCTGCGGCCGCGGCGGCGGGGCGTATTCCGCCACACCCTCGAGCAGCTCCCGCACCCCGAAATTGTTCAGCGCGCTGCCGAAGAAGACCGGCGTCATGGTGCCGTCCCGGAACGCCTGGAGGTCGAAGTCCGGGCAGAGACCCCGCGCCATCTCGACCTGCTCGCGCAGCTCGGTGACCAGATCCGCCGGCAGCAGCTCGTCCAGCTTCGAGTCGTCTAGGCCGTTGCACTGGATGCCCTCGGCCGGCCGGTCGTTGTTGCCGCGCTCGACCAGGATCAGCCGGTCGTTGACGAGGTCGTAGCAGCCCTTGAACCGCTGCCCCATGCCGATCGGCCAGCTTGCCGGCGTCACGTCCAGGGCGAGCGTCTGCTCGACCTCGTCCAGCAGTTCGAACGGGTCCCGGCCCTCGCGGTCCAGCTTGTTGATGAAGGTCACGATCGGCACGTCCCGCAGGCGGCAGACCTCGAACAGCTTTCGGGTCTGTTCCTCAATGCCCTTGGCGGCGTCGATCACCATGACCGCGCTGTCGACGGCGGTCAGCGTACGGTAGGTGTCCTCGGAGAAATCCTCGTGGCCCGGCGTGTCCAGCAGGTTGAACGTGCGGCCCAGATACTCGTAGGTCATCACCGAGGAGGCGACGGAGATTCCGCGCTCCTGCTCCACCTTCATCCAGTCGGAGCGGGCCCGGCGCCGCTCGCCGCGCGCCTTGACCGCGCCGGCCATCTGGATAGCGCCGCCGAACAGCAGCAGTTTCTCGGTCAGTGTCGTCTTTCCGGCGTCCGGGTGCGAGATGATCGCGAAAGTGCGGCGCCGGTCGACTTCCTCGGCGAGGATGGCCATGGGGATTTCCGCTCGTTGGAGAGACAGCCGGTAGATAAACCTGCGGCCGTCGATCATCAAGCGCGGGCTCGGTGCTGGACCTGACGGCCCGGGCGCCGTATGGACCTATCCGATGTTCACGCGCAAGAAACCCCTGCTCCGTCCGCGCAGCGTTCCGATCGCTTGGCTCCTGCTCGGCGGCGTCGGCGGACTCGTCACCCTCGCTCTCGTGGTCGTGTTGGCCACCGGCTTCATCGCCGCCGGCCGCAACACCGTCGATCTGATCCGAGACAGGGTGTCGGAAACCATGGACGTTGCGGTCACCCGGACTGAGACGCACCTGCGCACCGCCGAAGACCATGCCCGCTCGGTCGCGGAGATGATCGGCCGCGACCCGTTCGATTTCCGCTCGGCCGATATCGATCGGATCCGCCTCACCATGGCCGCCGTCCCGCAGATCCGCGGAACCGCCATCGTCCTGAGAGACGGCCGCACGATCCGCATCGGGCGGAACGACACCGTCGTGCGCGGGACCTGGGAGGATCTCAATGTCACGGCGGAGGGCTTCCGGGCCCGCAGCCGCGTGGATGGGATCACCTGGAGCGATCCGATCTGGGCCGACGACATCGGATACGCCATCGTGGTCGCGCAGTACCCGATCCGCGACGAGAGGACCGGCGACATCCTGGGCTTCGTTGCCAGCGCGATCACGACCAACGATCTCTCCCGTTTCCTGGACCGTCTATCGACGCCCATGGTCCGCGCCCTGCTTCTGGATTCGACCCGGACCGTTGTCGCCCCGAGTGTCCCGCAATCCACCGCCTTTGGCACGCCCGACGACCCCGCGCCCGGCGCCGACTTGGCCGGCGAAGTAGGCAGCGAAGAGGTCCCCGCCGACACGGTGCTTGCCGCCTATCTGCGGGGCGACGGGCGCCCGACGTCCCTCCTGCGCGACCTTGAGGGGCTGGAGTCGGCTGTGGTGACCGTCGGTGAGCAGGAATACGTGGTCATCACCTCCGATCTGGCGACGGTCGTGCCGTTGGAGTGGACAATCGCGTTGATCGTCAGCACCGAGAGCTCGGACATTCTGTTCACCCGGCTCTACGCGATCCTGATCGCCGGCGGGTCGGTGCTCGCGCTTACCCTGTTCCTCCTCTGGCGGGTGGCCCGGTCGGTGCGCCAGCCGGTGACCGCCCTGGCGCTCGCCTCCGACAGCATCCGCCGTCTGGATCTGGACTCGATCCCGGAGGCGCCCGAAACCACGGTCGCCGAGCTGCGCGACGCGTCGCAGGCGTTTCACAGCATGGTCGGCGCCCTGCGCTGGTTCGAGCTCTATGTCCCCCGGCGGCTGGTCAAGCGGCTGATGGAATCCTCCCAGGCCGAGGGCTACCCGACCCGCAGCCGCGAGGTGACGGTGATGTTCACGGACATCGTCGGCTTCACCGGTCTGTCGGAAGGCAAGGACGCGCGCGAGATCTCCGAGATGCTGAACGCCCATTTCTCCCTGGTGGCGCGCTGCGTCGAGGCGGAGGACGGCACGATCGACAAGTATATCGGCGACAGCGTCATGGCGTTCTGGGGCGCGCCCAGCCGACAGGAGGACCATGCCGCCCGGGCCATCCGCGCGATCCAAGCCATCGCCCGCAGCGTGCATGCCGAGAACGAGGTGCGCGCCGCCGCCGGCGAGCTGCCCGTGCGGATCCGCATCGGCCTGCATTCCGGCACCGTCGTCGTCGGTAATATCGGCGCGCCGGGGCGGGTGAACTACACCCTGGTCGGCGAACCGGTGAACGTCGCCAACCGGATCGAGCAGCTCGGCAAGGAGGTCGACCCGACCGCCGAGGTGATCGTCCTGGCCAGCGACGCGACCGTCAGCGCGGCTGGCGAGCCGCCGGAGGGCGCCCAGAACGTCGGCAGCCGGACACTGCGCGGGGTTTCCCAGCCGATCGACATCTGGCGGTTGACCTGACGGTCAGACGCTGAGGCGGCGGCCCTCGTCGCTCGACCGGTAGGCGGCGTCGACCAGCTCCATGTTCCTCAGATAGGCCCTGCCCTCGTTCTGGGCGCGCTCTCCGGCCCGCCAGGCGGCGACGATATGGGCGTTGGTCGCGAACACGCAGTCGCCGCCGAACGCCCGGTCGGTCCAGGCGTAGTCGTGTCGGGCTTCTTCGCCGCCATGGGGTTTCCAGTGCAGCCCGCCGCCGCCGTCCAGGCGAAGCACCCCGGCCTCGCCCTCCAGCCACATCTCCCCCATGGTGAGCCGGGTATTTTCGGCGACATGATCGTTCAGCCGGTTGCCGTCGAACATCCCGGTTCCGCCGTCCTCGAAGCCAAGCAGGATGTACCCGGCGTCCTCGCCAGCCAGGACCGGATTGATGCGGCGAAGATCGGCATAGAGCGTCGTCGCCTCCCCCATCAGCATGCGGAACGTGTCGATCAGATGGACGGCGGTCTCGTGGACCAGGAACCGCTCCATGCTCTGGAAATACGGCTGCCGGTCGAGATAGGCCCGCGGGCCCTGGCCGTCGCCCGGCCGAAGGCGGAATGCGACCGAATGCAGCCGACCGAACCGCCCGTCGTCGATCAGCCGCCGGGCCTCGCGGAACCAGGGCTGGAATCTGAAGTTCTCGTGGACCGCCAACCGGATACCCGCCGCTTCCGCTGCGTCGACCAGCCGGCGTGCCGCCTCCAGGTCGGGAGCGAGAGGTTTCTGGCAGATCACATCCACCGATCTGGCGGCGCAGACATCGGTCAGAGGCGCGTGGGTCGGGGGTGGGGTGACGATATCGACGAGGCTCGGCCCGGCCGCGTCCAGCATGCGTTCCACATCGTCGAACGCCGCCGCACCGGGGTGATGAGCCGCGCGGGCGGCCTCGGCCCGGTCGGGATCCCGGTCGCAGACCGCGACGACGTCGACACCGGGCATCCGCGCCCAGGCCTCGTGATGGAAAGCCGCGAAGTACCCGCAGCCGACGATGGCCACCCTGTCGGTCATGGTCTTCCCCCGTGTTCTTTGACCCGACAGCGTCCGGCACACATCGCTTGTGCGCAAGCGTCGGTCATGGCACATCGCCCTCATGTTCCGCCTCGCGCTCCTTGCCGGCCTGATCGCCGGATCGCTGCTGTGGACCGACGCGGCGGGCCCGGCGCAGGCACAGAGCGGGCTCCCCGGTCTCGACCGTGTCCCGGGGGCCAACGCCGGCGACGCTGTGTCCGATCCCGCAGCCTCCTCCGCCGACGGAACGGGTAGCGACGGTGCACCGGACAGCAGCGATCAGCCCGGCGCGCTCGAGCCCGGCGGTCTACTGGACGACACCGACCAGCGGATTGTCCGCTGGGAACAGGCGCTCGAGGTCTTCCGGCTCATCGGCGGGCGCGCGGACCTCGGCCCTGATCAGTTGGCGGTCATTCGCGGACAGATCGTCGACACGCGCGGCACGCTCGAGGAACGGCGCAGCAGGCTGGATGCGGTGCTCACGGACCTGCGCGGTCAGCTCGACTCCCTGGGCCCGGAACCCGAGGACGGGCTGGAGCCCGACGCCGTTGTCCGCCGGCGGGCCGAGCTGACCGAGCGGGTTCGCGAAGTCGAGGGCCGGCACAAGGAGATCGGCCTGCTGATCGAGCTGGCCGATCAGCTCATCGAGCGCATCGGCGCGGCCCGCGTCACGGAGCTGCGCGAGCGTCTCTTCACGCTCTACCCCGCACCCGTCCGCCCGGAGGTGATGCTGACCGCGGTGCGCGACGGGATCGAGGTGCTCGGGCGGATCGTCTCGGCACCACTGACCGGGATCGGCGAGGGATTCGAGCGCGGAACCGAACTCCTGCCGCCGCTGATCACCGCGACCGGGCTGGCGCTGGCGATCTGGCTCGCCAGCCTGTTCTGGCTCGAACGCCGCTACGGCCCGCACGGCGAACCGTCCTCCTATTCCCGCAAGATCCTTGCCGCCGTGATCATCGCGTTCTCCCGCGGTATCGCCCCGGCGGCGGTGATCCTGGCGCCGGGCTTCGTGCTCCAGACCATGGCGCCGACCGCGGGCCTCGCCGTCATCGTGCTCATAGCGGCGCAGGAGGCGCTGGTCCGCTTCCTCCTGCTCACCGGGCTGATCCGCGCCGCGCTGGCGCCGCACAACGGTCCCTGGCGCCTGCCCAATTTCAGCAACGACGCCGCCTCGGGAATCTGGCGGCGGTCGCTGGTCCTGCTGACGACCCTGCATGTCGCCCTGTTCCTGATCCAGATCGCGCAAAACCTCTCGATCACGCCCGAGCTGCATTCCGGTTTCGCCCTGGTGTTCAGCGTCCTGATCGCCACCAACCTGCTGGCCTTGCTCCGCCGCGCCTATTGGGAGCCCGAAGTCCCGGGAAGCGCCGAGCTCGGCGAGGATGACGACTCCCGCTCGGGCATCGACCCTGCCACGGTCCTGCGCTGGCTGCTGATCCTGGTCGCCGTGTCCAGCGTCGGCTTCGCCGTCGTCGGCTACAGCGAGGCGGCGATCTGGCTCCTGTCGCGTCTGATCGACGTCAGTTTCCTGGCGCTGGTCCTGGTGATGCTGCGCGGCCTGGTGCGCGATCTGACCCGGATCATCGAGGACCCGGACACCACGCCCCACCGCTGGGTGCAGCGGATCGCCGGCGCCAGCGACAGCGCCATCGCCCGCACGGTCTTCTGGTTCAACGTCCTGTTCGATCTGGTCACCGCGCTCGCCGCCGTCTTCGGCATCGCCCTCATCGTCGGCATGAGCGTCGGCGACATGTACCTGATCGTCCTGCGCGGTCTGGAAGGCTTCAACGTCGGCAACGTCCGGATCTCGCCGGGCAGCCTGCTCGCCGGTCTGGTGGCCTTCTTCGTGGCCCTGATCGTCACCCGGATGATCCAGCGCGGTCTCGTGCGGCGCATCTTCCCGCACACCCATATCGACACCGGCGTCCAGCACTCGGTCACCGCCGGAATCGGCTATGTGGGGGTCACCCTCGCCCTCCTCACGGCGGTCGCGGTAATCGGCCTCGACCTGTCGAACCTGGCGCTGATCGCCGGTGCGCTCTCGGTCGGGATCGGCTTCGGCCTGCAGGCGATCGTCAACAACTTCGTCTCGGGACTGATCCTGCTCGCGGAGCGCCCGATCAAGGTCGGCGACTGGATCAAGATCGGCGGGTTCGAGGGCACGGTGAAGCGGATCAACGTACGCGCCACGGAGATCCAGACCTTCCAGCGGTCAGAGGTGATCATTCCGAACTCAGAACTCATCACCTCGGCCCTGATCAACTACACCCACAAGGACAAGTACGGCCGGATCGATATCGCGGTCCCGGTCAGCTACGGCGAGGATCCGAACAGGGTCGGCGAGATCCTGCTCGAAATCGCCGCAGAGCATCCGATGGTGGCCACCTGGCCGGAGCCGTACCTGTTCTTCCACGGCTTCGACGATGTCGCGATGCGACTGCAGCTCCGCGTCTATCTGATCGACATCAACAACTTCCTGACCGTCACCAACGACCTGCATTTCGCCGTTGCCGAACGGCTGCAAGCCGCAGGCATCGCCTTCCCGCGGCCGCACATGGACGCCCGGCTGCGGCAGGACGACGTTCAGGACCGCCGGCTGGGGCCGTCGGGACCGGTCGTCGAGGAGGTTCAGGTCGATCATCGGGCCCCGCGGGGCGGCGAGATGGAGAGCTGACCGCCGCCAGGTGGACCCGGATGGCCGCCCTCTACATCGCCAGGGCCTGCTCGCGCAGGACGAACTTCTGGATCTTGCCGGTGGAGGTCTTCGGCAGTTCCGTGAACACGATCGTCTTCGGCACCTTGAAACGGGCCATGTTCTCCCGGCAGAAGGCGATCACCTCCTCTTCGCTGAGATCCGTGCCCGGCTTCGGTGTCACGAAGGCGCAGGGCGTCTCTCCCCAGGTCTCGTCCGGACGGGCGACGACCGCGGCCTCCATGATCTTGGGATGGCGGAACAGGACGTCCTCGACCTCGAGCGAGGAGATATTCTCGCCGCCGGAGATGATGATGTCCTTGGAGCGGTCCTTGACCTCGGCGTAGCCGTCGGGGTGCATCACCGCCAGGTCGCCGGAGCGGAACCAGCCGTCCACGAACGCCTTCGCGGTGGCGGCGGGGTTTTTCAGGTACCCCTTCATCACCGTATTGCCGCGGATGGCGATCTCGCCGATCGTCTGGCCGTCGCGCGGGACGTCTTCGCCGGTTTCCGGGTCGACGACGCGGAAACCCTCCAGGGTCGGATATCCCACCCCCTGGCGCGCCATCTTCCGTGCCTTCTCGTCGAGCACGAGCTCGTTCCATTCCGGCGGCCAGGCGCAGATTCCGGACGGCCCGTAGGTTTCGGTCAGGCCGTAGAGATGCATGACCTTGAACCCCATCTCCTCCATGCCGGAGATCACGGCGCTCGGCGGGGCGGCACCGCCGGTCCCGATCCAGATCTCGTGGTCGAAGCGTCGCTTCACCTCTTCCGGCGCGTGGATCAGCATCGTCAGCACGATCGGCGCCCCGCACATGTGGGTGACCTCGTGTGCGCCGATCAGTTCGAAGATCAGCGCCGGATCGACCTTGCGGAGACAGACATGGGTGCCGCAGGCGGCAGTCACGCCCCAGGTGAAGGTCCAGCCGTTGCAGTGGAACATCGGCAGCGTCCAGAGGTACCGGGACGTGCGGTCAACCTGGAAGGCGATGGCGTTCCCCATGCCGTTCAGATAAGCGCCCCGGTGGTGGTAGACGACGCCCTTCGGGTCGCCCGTGGTGCCGCTGGTGTAGTTCAGGCAGATTGCTTGCCACTCGTCCTCGGGCCAGGGCCACGCAAATTCTGGATCGCCCTCCGCCAGCAGGGTCTCGTATTCGCACTCGCCGAGCGGATCGCCGCCCTCGGCCAGGATATCGTCGATCCAGACGACCGTGGGCGTCCCCTCCGCCACCGCCAGCGCTTCCGCCATGACGCCGGTGAACTCCCGGTCGACCAGCACGACCTTTGCCGCCCCGTGGTCCAGGATGAATCCGATGGTGGCCGCGTCCAGCCGTGTGTTGATTGCGTTGAGCACCGCCCCCGACATCGGCACGCCGTAATGCGCTTCCAGCATCGCCGGTGTATTCGGCGCGAGGATCGCCACCGTGTCGCCGACGCCGATGCCCCGGCCGGACAGCGCCGACGCGAGCCGCCGCGCGCGGGCGTAGGTCTCGGCATAGGTCTGGCGCAGATCGCCATGGATGACGGCGACCTTGTCGGGATAGGTGTGCGCGGCGCGGGCGAGGAAGTCGCTCGGCGTCAGCGGCGCGTAGTTCGCCGGTCGGGGGTCGAGATCGCGATCGTAGATCGTGTCGGTCATCGGCGGGGGCTTCCTCCAGCGGATTTGCGTCTACCTTTTCCATCCGCTGGACAAAGGTCAAGCGGGCCCATCGGGATCGCGCGGGCGTATCGGGGGAGAGACGGTCCCGCGGCCTGCGGGTTGTCTGGATACGGGGTGCGCGCTAGGGTCTGGTCATGCGTATCGACATATTCTCAGACGTGGTCTGCCCTTGGTGCTTCATCGGCAAACGCCGGTTGGAGCGCGCTCTCTCGCTCCGCCCCCAGGGCGCCGTCGACATTCACTGGCGCGCCTTTCAGCTGAATCCGGACATGCCGGTCCAGGGAATGCCGCGGCAGACCTATCTGCAGTCAAAGTTCGGCGGGGCCGAGCGGGCGTCCCAGATCTACGAGACGATCCGGGAGAACGGCCGCAAGGAAGGGCTCGACTTCCAGTTCGACAAGATCGGCACGACCCCGAACACGGTCCGTGCCCACCGGCTGATCCGCTTCGCCGAAGAACGCGGAGCCTCCGACGCACTGGTCGAGCGTCTGTTCACCGCCTATTTCTACGACGGCCTGGATATCGGCCAGGTCGACGTGCTGGCCGATATCGCCGCCGAGGCGGGCCTGGAGCGGGACGCGGCCGAGACCTTCCTGCAGAGCAACGAGTCCGTTGCCGACGTTCTGGCCGAGACGCGATTCGCCTACGAGAACGGCATCAACGGCGTGCCCTGCTTCATCTTTGACCGGCGCTACGCCCTGGCGGGCGCGCAGGAGCCGGAAGCGTTCTTCCCGCTATTCGAGCTGGTGCAGAACGAGGCCGCAAACCGTCCGGCAGCTGCCAATCTGGCCTGACGGCGGTCTCGCGCCGTCTCGGCAACCCACACTCCGATAGTCGTCAGGCGCGCTGATCCATCCAGCGCGCCACTTTTTCGTGCTTCACCTCGGTCTGCGCATAGGTCCGATAGTAGTTGATCAGGTCCCGCAGCGGATCCGCCATGCGGTTGAATCCGGAGATAAAGGCGACCACCACGCCGATCTCGGTCTCACCCTGGACCACCATCCAGCCGCCGAAGCCCAGCACCATCAGCGGCGCCGCCGCGTTCAGGAAATTCAGCACCACCTTCCCCAGGAACTTCCAGAGGAAGTATCGCATCCGGTTGCCGAAGATGCGCGTTATGTCGTTCCGGGTCTCCTTCTGGACAGCGTCTTCGCCCGACTCTTCGGTAACGTCCTCGCCGAGGGAGCGGAGCAGATCGACCCGCCGCTCGACCAGGACGTTGAGCTTGCGCTGGATGAAGGGGATGACCGCAACCTGCGGACCCAGGAACACGACGCTGACGAGCGCGATCATCGGCTCGACCGCGGCCATGTAGAGGACGATCGCGATCAGCACGCCGACCTGGGCCAGCGGATCGGAAATCCCGTCTCCGACGAACCCGCCGATGGCTTCCAGCTCGTGGTTGACGATGGAGACCGCCGTACCGCCCTGCCCGTCCTGATCCTCCCGGCTGCCCCGGCCGTGCAGACCGATGATGTGGCGGCGGCAGTAGGCGATGGTGCTCTCCGCCAGCCAGCCCTGATAGACCCGAAGCGAGAACTTCACCACGCCGTTCAGGGTGATGACGCCGAGATAGATCAGCGCCAGGGTGATCAGCAGGTCGGCATCCCGCTCGGTCAGCGCGTCGTCGATGATCCGGCGCTGAAGCTCAAGCGGCACGACCGTCAGCGCCGCGACCGCCAGGGCGAGGACGCAGGCGGGCATCTGGTACCAGCCGCTCATCCGCCACATGAAGGCGAGGAGGCTTGCCGCCGGCCGGTCGTCCCCTGTCCGGTCGATGCTCTTGGGCCGGCTCAGAAACACCTCAGATCTCCTGGTAGACCTGTCCGTACGAGATGAACGAGAACAGAACGGTACCGCCGATTATGTTGCCGATAAGCGCCGGCAAAAAGAACCCGAATACCGCTTCGGCCAGACCGATACTGTCCACCATAACCAGGGCGGCGATTTCCATCGTGCCGGCGATCACGTGGGAGAATTCGCAGAGGGCAATCACATAGGTGACAACGAAGACGACGGCCAGTGACGCGCCCCGGGTGTTGGCGTTCACCCAGACCAGCGCGGCGATCAGGAAGCCGGCGCCAACGCCTTTGGTCATCGTCACGAAGAAGCCGCCATCCACCGAGTGGCGTCCCAGATCGATCACCGCCTCCCGCATCTCCTGAGGTATGGACGGCAGCAGCATCAGGAAGGCCGCGAAGATGGTCACGCCGACGATGTTGGCCGTCAGCACGACGCTCCAGTTCCGGGCAAGGGCGATGAAGTTCCGGCGGGTCGGCGCATGGCAGATCGGCAGCACCGGCGTGATCGTATTCTCGGTGAAGAGCTGAAGCCGGCCGAGCACGACGATGATGAAGCCGACCGTGTAGCCCATATCGCCGATCAGCGTGGTCCAGCCCGCATCGCCGTCGAGGCGGCTGAGAATGGAGGCCTCCGTCACCACCGAGAAGCCGATCGCCAGCCCCGCCGCCAGACCGGAGAAGGCCAGGGAGATCGTCGGCCGGCCGAGTTCCTCGACGCCGTTGCGGCGGACCACCTCGAACATCTCGTCCGAGGACGGCGGGCGCAACTCCTCAACCCGCTCGGCGCTCCTCGCCTCATCGTCGCTTTCGGAGCGGGAGGGAGCGGACGCGGACGATTCGGACCGGATGTCGCCCGGCTGCGTGTTTTTCGGTTCCATCCAAACGATAATAGCCCGGCGACCGTCCGGTTCCCGATAAAACGTCCGGCGGCGGCGATATCACGCCACTGTCATGCCGCGAGGGTCGCCAGTTCCTCCATCAGCCGTGTCAGGCCCAGCACCCGCTGATCCGGTTTGTTCCAGGCCCGACGGTAGACCAGCTTATGGTCCGGTCGGAGCTGCACGGAGCCGGCCTGTTGCTGCATGAAGGTCACCAGCTTGTCCGGGTTGGCGAAGCTGTTGTTTCGGAAGGCCACGATCGCGCCCTTCGGCCCGGCATCGACCTTCTCGACACCGGCCGTCCGGCACAGTCCCTTGATCGCGACGACCTTGAGAAGATTGTCCACTTCCGGCGGCGTCGGACCGAACCGGTCGGCCAGTTCGGCGGCGAACCCGTCGATCTCGTCCTTGTCGACCAACATGGCGATGCGCCGGTAGAGGCTCATCCGGACCGACAGGTCCGGCACATAGGCGTCGGGGATGAGAACCGGCATGCCGATGGCGATCTGCGGCGTCCAGGACGTGTCCTCCGGCGACGGCCCCTCGCCCGACCGTGCCGCCTCGACCGCCTCGCGCAGCAGCTCCTGGTAGAGCTCGATACCGACCTCCTTGACCTGCCCCGACTGTTCCTCGCCGAGCAGGTTACCCGCACCGCGGATATCCATGTCGTGGCTGGCGAGCGAGAAGCCGGCGCCGAGACTGTCCAGGGTCTGCATGACTTCGAGCCGGCGTTTGGCGATCGGCGGGAGGACCTTGGTCGGATGCGTCGTCAGATAGGCGTAGGCCCGGGTCTTCGACCGCCCGACCCGGCCGCGCAACTGGTAGAGCTGGGCCAGACCGAACATATCGGACCGGTGGATGACGATGGTGTTCGCCGACGGGATATCGAGCCCGGATTCGACGATGTTGGTGGACAGCAGCACGTCGTAGGTGCCGTCGGTGAAGGACGTCATCACGTCTTCCAGTTCCGTCGGCGCCATGCGGCCGTGGGCCACGCCGATCCGGAGGTCCGGCACCAGCTTCATGAGCCGCTCGTGCACCCGGCTCAGGTCCTCAATGCGGGGGCAGACATAGAAGGTCTGCCCGCCTCGATAGCGTTCGCGGAGCAATGCCTCGCGGATGATGACGCCGTCATAGGGCATGACGAAGGTCCGCACCGCCAGCCGGTCGACCGGCGGGGTGGCGATCAGGCTCATCTCCCGCACGCCGGACAGGGCCATCTGCAGGGTCCGGGGGATCGGCGTTGCCGTCATGGTGAGGACGTGGACCTCCTTGCGAAGATCCTTAAGTCGTTCTTTCTGGGTCACGCCGAAATGCTGTTCCTCGTCGACGATGACGAGGCCCAGATTGTTGAACTGGTTCTGTTTGGCGAGCACCGCGTGGGTACCGACGACAATGTTGACGTCGCCGCTCTTCAACCCCTCGCGGATCTCGTTCGCCTCCTTGGTCGTCACCAGTCGCGAGAGTTGCGCCACGCGGATGGAGAAGCCCTGGAACCGGTCGCGGAAGTTCCGATAGTGCTGACGGCAGAGCAGCGTGGTCGGCACGACGACGGCGACCTGATAGCCCTGACCGGCGGCGACCAGCGCGGCCCGCAATGCCACCTCCGTCTTGCCGAAACCGACATCGCCGCAGACCAGCCGATCCATGGGCCGCGACGACCCCATGTCCTCCAGGACATCCTCGATCGCCTTGAGCTGATCCTCGGTCTCGGTGAACGGGAAGCGGGCGCAGAACTCGTCATAGGTGCCCGGCGGCGGATAGAGCGGCTCCGTCTTCCGCAGCTCGCGCTCGGCGGCGATGCCGATCAGCGCCTCGGCCATGTCCAGCAGGCGCTTCTTGACCCGCGCCTTGCGCGCCTGCCACCCGGCACCGCCCAGCTTGTCGAGCTGCGCCTTGGTCTCCTCGCTACCGTAGCGCGAGAGCACGTCGATGTTCTCGACCGGCACGAACAGCTTGTCGCCGCCCAGATACTCGAGACGCAGGACGTCGTGCGGCGCGCCGCCGATCTCCAGGGTCTCGAGGCCGAGATACCGGCCAATGCCGTGTTCGGTGTGGACGACGTAGTCGCCCTCCTCCAGGGACGAGACCTCGCGCAGGAACTCCTCGCCCTTGCGCTTGCGCCGGCGCGACGGCCGGACCAGACGCTCGCCGACGATATCCGGCTCGGAGATGACGGTTATGTCGCCCCGTCTGTACCCGCGCTCCAGCGGCAGCACCGCCGTGGCCACCGCCGCGGCCGGCAGCTCGAGCGCGCCCGAAAGCGTCTCCGCCGTCGCGAGGCTGTCGATCCCGTGATCCCTGAGCAGGTGGGACAGGCGGTCCCGGGACCCTTCGCTGTAGCCGGCCACGATCACCCGGCGGCCCCGGCCGATCTCGTCGACCACCGCGTCGCGCACGGCATCGTACACCGCCGATCCGCCGCGCGCCCGTGCCTCGGCCAGGTCGATCCCGGCGCCGGCGGCCAGATCGATCACCGCACCGTCGTCGGGCAGCGAGAAGGGCGTGAAGGCGCCGACCGCCCGATCGGCGAGCAGCGCCGCCCAGTCGGCGGGCGCGAGATAGAGAGCGTCCGGCGCCAGAGGACGGTAGGTTCCCCCCGCCTCGGCGCCGCCGGCCTTGAGCATCTGAAGCCGGGCGTCATGGTACTCGGCGATCTGCTCGAAGCGGGCCGAGGCGGCTTCATCCGCCTGGTGATCGAGGGTCACCGGCGCATCGCCGACATAGTCGAGAACGGTGTCGAGCCCGTCGTGGTAGAGCGGCAGCCAATGCTCCATGCCGGCATGACGCCGGCCGGCAGACACGGCTTCGTAGACCGGATCGGCCGTCACTTCCGCGCCGAACAGGGCCCGGTAGCCCGAGCGGAAACGCTGGATCGCCGCCTCGTCCAGGAGGACCTCGCCGACCGGCAGAAAGGCGACGCTCTTGCGTTTGCCCGTGGTGCGCTGGGACATCGGATCGAAGCGCCGGATCGCCTCCAGCTCGTCGCCGAAGAAGTCGAGCCGGACCGGTTCTTCGGTCCCCGTCGGAAAGACGTCGACGATGCCGCCGCGCACGGCGTATTCGCCGGGCTCGCGCACCGTGTCGGAGCGGTTGTAGCCGTTGCGCGTGAAGAAGGCCGTGAGATCGTCCAGCGCGATGGACTGGCCGAGCTTCAGGACCAGCGTCGCGCCGTCGAAGAATCCCTTCGGTGGCACCCGCTGCAGGGCGGCGTTGACCGTTGTCAGGACCACCGTCGGCTTGGCCGCACGCTTGCGGACGGCGAGCCGGGCCAGGGTGTCGATCCGGCGGCTGACGATCTCGGTGTTCGGAGAGACCCGGTCGTAGGGCAGGCAATCCCAGGCCGGAAGCTGCATGACCCGGAGGTCGGGATCGAAGAAGGCGATCGCCCGGGCGAGCGCGGCGACGCGGGTATCGTCGCGCGCCACGTGCAGCACCAGCCCGCGCTCGCGGGTCAGGCCGGCGATCGCCTCGGCATCCACACCCTCCGGCGCCGACGCGATGGCGACACGGCCGACCGCCTTCGGAAAGGTCGCAAACAGCCGGTCGTTGTCGCCGACCAGGTCCATGGGCCGGTCCTTCTTCTTGTCTTCAGGCGCGGGAGAGCTCGAAGTCGCGGATCATCTGCAGAACCGGCGTCTCGAATTCGGCGGGCGGGGTCTCCTGACCGGTGATCCAGGTGTAGAGCCGGGGATCCTCGATGCTGAGCAGATGCTCGTAGTCGTCGAGATCGCCGACCGGCAGCGTCTCAAGATGCGCCTCTGCGAAAGCGCCCAGCAGGATATCGGTCTCCTTGGTGCCCGTGTAGGTGCTGCGGTAGCGCAAACGCTTGCGGCGGGCTTCCAGTGCCTCGGTCATTCGGCATTCCTCTGTGCTTCCCGCCCTCGGGACGATCGCGTCCGGGCGGTCATGGTCTCGCAATACCGGGCTGTGGGATATAAAGCAGGGATACACCCGAGACCACCCCCGGCACGCCGACAGGACGAGTTGCCACATTGCGCCCAGAGATCCTCTTTCCGCTCTTCGCCGATGTCGGCCAGCTCGCCGGGATCGGGCCGCGCTACGCCAAGCTGATCGAGAAGGCCGCCGGACCGCAGATCGTCGATCTGCTCTGGCACCTGCCGAGCGGGATGGTCGACCGGCGGTTCTCGCCGACGGTCGCCGAGGCGCCGGACGGCATGATCGCCACCCTGACCGTTACCGTGTTGCGCCACGAGCCCGGTCGCGGCCGCGCGCCCTACCGGGTCGTCTGCGCCGACGGGACCGGCGAGATCGAGCTCGTCTATTTCCGCGCCAAGGGCGACTGGCTTGAGAAGCTCCTGCCACTGGACCAGGAACGGATCATCAGCGGCAAGGTCGAGCGGTTCCGGGGTAAGGCGCAGATGCCACACCCGGACCATGTCGTCCCGCCGGCCGATGCCGACAGCGTGCGGACCGTCGAGCCGACCCATCCCTCGACCGACGGCCTCCACCAGCGCATCCTGCGAAAGGCGGTCGAAGGCGCCCTCGCCCGCCTGCCGGTTCTGGACGAGTGGATCAATCCGACCCTGATGCAGCAGCGCCAGTGGCCTTCCTGGGACGACGCCGTGCGCGCCGTCCACCATCCGAAGAGCCGGCTGGAGCTGGAACCCGACGCGCTGCCGCGCCAGCGGCTGGCCTATGACGAGATCCTGGCGAACCAGCTCGCCCTCGCCCTGGTCCGGGCCCGCATGAAGAAACAGAAAGGCCGGGTCATCAAAGGCGGCGGCCACCTGCGCGACCGGATCCTGGCCTCTCTCCCGTTCAGCCTCACCGGTGCCCAGCGCACGGCGCTGGCCGAGATCGAGGGCGACATGGCGGCCCCGAACCGGATGCTCCGCCTGCTGCAGGGCGACGTGGGCAGCGGCAAGACACTGGTCGCACTCATCACCATGGCCAACGCCATCGAATGCGGCGCTCAGGCCGCGCTGATGGCGCCGACCGAAATCCTCGCCCGTCAGCACTTCGCCACCATCGAGCCCCTGGCCCGGGCCGCGGGCATCCGCTGCGAGATCCTGACCGGGAGGGACAAGGGCAAGACCCGGGGCGCAATTCTCGGCCGCATCGCCGAGGGCACCGCGCAGATCGTGGTCGGCACCCACGCGCTGTTCCAGGAGGATGTCGAGTTCCGCGACCTGGCCGTTGCCGTCATCGACGAGCAGCACCGCTTTGGCGTTCACCAGCGGATGGTGCTCGGCCAGAAGGGTCAGGGCGTCGACATCCTGGTGATGACCGCCACGCCGATCCCGCGCACCCTGGTCATGACCGCATACGGCGACCTGGACGTCTCCCGGCTGACCGAAAAGCCGCCGGGCCGCCAGCCGATCGATACCCGCGTAATCTCCAACGACCGGCTGATGGACGTGATCGACGGCATCGCCCGCCGCATGGACGCCGGCGCCAAGGTCTACTGGGTCTGTCCCCTGGTCGAGGAATCCGAGGCGCTCGACGTGGCCGCCGCGGAGGAACGCGCGACCACCCTGCGCGAGCGGTTCGGCGACCGTGTCGGCCTGATCCACGGCCGCCTGAAAGGTGCGGCCAAGGATGCCGTCATGGCCTCGTTCAAGGACGGCCCGGTCGACCTGCTGGTCGCCACGACGGTGATCGAGGTGGGCGTCGACGTGCCGGACGCGACGGTGATGGTGATCGAGCATGCCGAACGTTTCGGCCTCGCCCAGCTCCACCAGCTCCGGGGCCGGATCGGGCGCGGCGACAAGGCCTCCACCTGTCTGCTGGTCTACGCCGCGCCGCTGAGCGAGACCGGTCGCGCCCGGCTGTCCGTGATGCGGGACAGCGAGGACGGCTTCCGCATCGCCGAGGAGGACCTGAAGCTCCGGGGCGCCGGCGAGGTTCTCGGCACCCGGCAGAGCGGCCTGCCGACCTTCCGCATGGCGGACGCGGCGGCCCATAACGACCTGTTCGAGATCGCCCGGGACGACGCACGGCTGCTGCTCGACAAGGACCCGGAGCTGGAAGGGCCGCGCGGGACAGCGGTGCGGACCCTTCTCTATCTGTTCGAGCGCGACGCGGCCGTGCGATATCTGCGGGGCGCATGAGCCATGAGAAATCAATGGAGGAACCGGTGAAGCTGCTGCTCATCCAGGGGGCGAACATGGAGTGGCTCGGCCGTCGCCAGCCCGAGGTCTACGGCACGACCACGGCGGCGGAGCTCGACGCCATCCTGCTCGACGAGGCCGGTCACCACGGGGTCGAGCTCGACATCTGCTACACCAACATCGAAGGCGAGGCGATCACCCGCATCTACCAGGCGGCCCGGGACGGGATCGACGGGCTGATGATGAACCCGGCCGGGTTCAACTACGCCGGCTACGCGCTACGCGACTGCCTGCGCGGCGTCGAGCTGCCGTATGTGGAGGTCCACATGTCGAACATCGAGCGGCGCGGCATCCCCTCGATCCCCTCGAGCGAGGCCGACGGGATGATCACCGGCCTCGGGATCGACTCCTACATCCTCGGCCTGGACGCCTTGATCCGGGTCGTCCGCAAACGGACCGCCTGAGCGCGACGCCGCCCTACACGTCGGGCATTCCGAAGGCGGCCCGGATATGCCGGGCCGAGTCATCGATCGTCTGGCGGGCCACATCGACCACCGCGAAGGCCCGCAGGTAGCCATGAATCATGCCCGGATAATCGATGTACTCGACCGGAACGCCGTCGGCCCGGAGCTTCTCGACATAGGCCCTGCCCTCGTCCCGGAGCGGGTCGAAGCCGGCGGTGGTCACCATGGCCGGGGCGACGCCCGCCAGGCTCTCGCAGCGCAACGGCGAACAGAGCGGGTTCAGCCGCTCCGCCGGGGTCGGGGCATAGAAGTTCTTGTACCAGTCCATCGCCGCCTTGGTGAGGAAGTAGCCCTCGGCGAACGCGTCGATCGATCCGCCCTCTGCCGCCATGTCCACGTTCGGATAGATCAGCCACTGGAAACATGGCGGGATCGCATCCCCGCGGGTCTCGTTGCTGACCACAGCCGCCAAGTTGCCGCCCGCGCTGTCGCCGCCGACCGCAACCCGTGCGGCATCGACGCCGAGGGCGTCGGCATTCGCGATCACCCAATGGAAGGCGGCGATCGCATCCTCCGCCGCACCGGGAAAGGGGGTCTCCGGCGCGAGCCGGTAGTCGATGGAGATCACCGTGCAGGGAACGGCTTCCGCGATCGCCCGGCAGATAGGGTCATGACTGTCGAGGGAGCCGAAGACCATGCCGCCGCCGTGATAGTAGATCAGGATCGGACCCGGCACTTCTGGTGCATCCTCGGGCCGGTAGAGCCGGTAGGCGATGGGGCCGGCCGGCCCCTCCAAATGTCCGTTTTCGACCGACCGGAACCGGCCGCCATAGGGTTTGGAGCGATTGACGGACTCCTGCACTCGGCGCCTTGCCTCGAGCGGATCGTCGGTGTCGAAGGGCGAGCCGATCTCGTCGATCGCCGCCATGAGTTCGACGCCTTGCGGATCCAGAGGCATGGCGTATCTCTCCTCGCTCGGGCTGGTCGGGTCGGGAGCCGGATCGTAGCGCGCCGGGATCGCAAATAGAACGGCCGCTCCGGGAACCGGAGCGGCCGCATGGGTCGTGGTTGGGGCGTCTCCCGCTAGCGTCCGAGCACCTGTTCCGGCAGCCACAGGGCCAGTCCCGGGAACTCGAGCACCAGGAGGATGCCGACCACCTGCAGGGCCACGAACGGGATGATGCCGAAGTAGATGTCCTGCATCTTCACCGACGAAGGCGCCACACCCTTCATGTAGAACAGGGCGAACCCGAATGGTGGCGTTAGGAAGGAGGTCTGCAGGTTCGTCGCCACGAGGATGGCGAACCAGTATATGACCTGCGCTTCCAAGAACTGGGTTTCAGCCATGTTCGACGGCTCCGCGTACCCGAGATGGGTGGCGAAGGCGGGCGCCAGGGTCCTGATCACCGGCGCGAAGACCGGCAGAATGATCAGGGTGATCTCCAGGAAGTCGAAGAAGAACCCGAGCAGGAAGATCGTGAACATCAGCATGAACAGCAGAGCCCAGGGGCTCAGGTCCAGCCACTCGATGAACTCGATGATCAGGTCCTCGCCATAGACGTTCCGGAAGATCGTGGAGAACGCCGTCGCACCGACGAAGATGAAGAAAATCATCGCCGTCGTCAGGGCGGTGCGGTGGATCACCTGGGTGAGCACGTCTTTGGTCAGGGTGCGGTTGAACCAGGCGAGCACGAGCGAGCCGAAGGCACCGACGCCGGCCGCCTCGGTCGGGGTCGCCCAGCCGGCGAAGATGGAGCCGAGCACCATGACGATCAGGAAGATCGGCGGCACGAAGCCCTTGAGCACGCCGCCCAGCATCGTGTCGCCCTCCATGCGGCCGAGCACCATGCATGACACGAAGATCGCCAGGAACGCCAACAGGCCCCAGTTGATCGTCTCATCGCCGATGATCGTCTCGCCGAGATAGGCGACGAG
The DNA here is from genome assembly GCA_040223655.1 of Thalassobaculaceae bacterium. Lineage (GTDB taxonomy): Bacteria > Pseudomonadota > Alphaproteobacteria > Thalassobaculales > Thalassobaculaceae > Thalassobaculum. The sequence continues at coordinate 56,577 of JAVKFT010000021.1, forward strand.
CACGATGCCGGCGACGAGGAAGAAGACGCGGGCGATGTTCTTCTTCTGTGTTGGCTCGAGAACGATCGCGTCGTCGGGCAGCGGCGGCGCGAGCTGCGGCTTGATACCGGCGATCAGGAGGATGTAGGCGAAGTACAGACCCGACAGTACCAGGCCCGGGAAGATTGCGCCGATGAACAGGTTACCGACGGACACCGCGAGCAGGTTGGCCATCAGAACCAGCATGATCGACGGCGGGATCAGAATGCCGAGGGTCGCCGACGCGGCGATGGTGCCGGTTGCCAGTGCGGGGTGATAGCCGCGTTGCAGCATCGCCGGCAGGGCGAGCAGCGTCATCATCACGACGGAGGCGCCGATGATGCCGGTGGTCGCCGCCATGATCGTGCCCATGACCGTGACTGAGAGCGCCAGAGCGCCCGGAACCCGCCGAAGCATGACCTGCAGGATGTGCAGCAGGTCCTCGGCCACGCGGGACTTCTCGAGCATCGTTCCCATGAAGACGAAACAGGGAACCGCGACGAGGATGGGGTTCTGCACCGCGCCCGAGGCGCCGTCGCCGCCCCAGACACGCTGGATGACCTGGAAGAACACGGCGAAGTCGAGGAATTCCAGATAGATCGCGAGGCCGCCGAACAGTACGGAGATGCCGCCAAGCGCGATCGCCACCGGCAGACCTGTGAACAGCGTCAGCGCCAGCGCCAGGAACATGTAGGCGCCGATATAGTCATACAGATGATCGTAGATAAGGTCGAAGAGCTCCATCGATCAGTTCCCCCCACGCCTAAGAGCTTCTTCCGCCGCACGGCGCGCCGCCGCGAGCTCCTCATTCTCGTCTGCGAAAATCTCCAGCCCTTCCAGGGCCTCGTCCTGGGCATCGGCGTCGCCGAACAGATAGGCGAGAAGCCGGAACAGCGTTGCCAGAACCGCCATCAGCGTGACGATGAAGCCCCAGAGCAGAAAGCTCTTGATGAACCACCGCTGGCCGATGCCGGTCATCGACTCCGATCCTTCACCCTGATGGAAGGACAGCTCGGTCATCTGGAACGAGTACCAGATCATCAGGACGAGGAACGGGAAACCGAAGACGACGAGACCGAAGACTTCGATCCAGGCCTGGAAACGCCGCGGCAGCAGTTCCCGGAAGACGTCGACCCGCACATGCGCATTGGCCAGATAGGCGAAACCGAACGACATCATCAGAAGGATCGCATGGAAGTGCCACTGCAGGTCCTGCAGGATCGTCGACACCGAAACCCCCGATGTCGCGGTGTATCCGGCGAACAAGAGGCGCGTGAAGTCCAGCTTCCGCGTAATGACATCGAAAACGATCACCAGGATGAGAGGGATCATGATCCAGCCGACCGTCTTGCCGATCCACCTCGCAATCCTGTCCAGCAGTCCGGCGACGCCTAAAAGTGCACCCATTTCTCTGCTTCCGGTTGGTTGCTACACCTCGGTACCGACGCACCCGGTGCGCGGTCCCCGTCCAGTATGACAGTTCTGAAACAAACGGCGGCGCTTCGGCCGCCGTAGCAATGCGTCAGAACGGCCGGGGACGGCAGTCCGTCCCCGGCCAGGCGTCGTAAGGCTTACTTGAGGTAGCCCATCTCACCCCAGACCTTGTAGTCCTCGTGGAACGCCGTGTAGCTGTCCCAGAGTTTCTGGACGTCGGGGTTCGCGGCGAGCTCCTCGGCAAGGACCTCTTCCCACTTCTCGCGCAGAGTGTTCAGGACATCGTCGGACCACGAGACGTTCGTCACGCCGTCCTTCACATTGGCGATCATCGCCGCCGGCTGAAGTGCCTCACCCTCGGCGAGCTGAATGCCGATATTGGCAGTGCAGGCGACCTCGAACTGGGCCTTCTTGACGTCGTCAAGCTCCTCCCACTTGCCCTGGTTGACCAGAACCTCGTTCGTGGTCGACTGCTGGTGCCAGCCTGGGAAGTAGTTGTACTTGGCGATCTGATAGAAACCGTAGGAACGGTCGATGGCCGGCATCGAGAACTCGGTGGCGTCGATGGTGCCAAGCTCCAGAGCCGGGTAGATGTCGCCGCCGGCAAGCTGCTGGGTCGACACGCCGAGCTTCTGCATGACCTTCGCGCCAACGCCGAAGAAGCGCATCTTCAGACCGCGGAGCTGGTCGAGGCTCTCGATCGGCTCCCGGAACCAGCCCGACGTCTCCGGCGGGATCATGCCGCAGTAGAAGTACTCGATGCCGTCGCGGGCATAGAGTTCCTTGCCGATCTCGATGCCGCCGCCGTATCGCAGCCACGCGTTGAACTCCAGCGCGCCCGGGCCGAACGGCCAGGTCGACAGGAACGCGAATGCAGAGTTCTTGCCCTGGTTGGCGCCCGGCGTGCCGTAGGCCGCGTCGAACGCGCCCTGGCTGATCGGGTCGTAGTAGGCGTAGCCACCGGCCAGCGCACCCGGCTCGAACAGCTTGATGTCGAAATCGCCGTCGGAGATGCGATTGACCCAGTCGGTGATGCGGATACCGACGTTGCCCAGCACCGCAACGTTCGTGCCGAACGCGGAGTGCATCTTCCAGCGGACCTTCCGCGCTTCAGCATCGTCCGCGGCGAACGACAGCACGAAGGCTGCAGTGGCCGCGACGAGGCCAGCTTTCTTCAGAATACTCAACGACATAGAGGTAACCTCCCTTTTTTATAGCGGGTTATTATTGTTGATCCCCGCATTACACGACCAACTCGATCGATTGATCGTCGACACCTTACCGGAAGCCGTCCGGTTTGTGTCAATAGACCATTTATCATTTGGCACGGATAAGGGGTTGTCACGGTGGGGCGGTCAGTCTCTTGCACAAATCGCCCCGGAAAAAGGCGGTTTTCCGCCACCCGTCAGCCCTGCAGAGCAACGATCTGTTCGGATGTCGGGATCGGCGTCACGGCGCCATAGCCGGTGGTCGTGAGGGCCGCCGCCACCGCCGCATACCGACCGGCCGTCACCGGATCGTCGCCCGCCGCGAGCCGTGCCAGAAAGGTCCCGTCGAACGTATCGCCCGCACCCGTCGCATCGACCGGCGCGACCGGATGCGGCGGAACGTGAACCCGCTCACCGGCGGTGGCGATCATCGCCCCCTCCTCCCCCATCTTCAGCGCCACGATCCGCGGCCCCATCGCGAGATAGGCGTCGACGATCGCGTGGGCCTCCTCCAGGCCGGTGAGGATCCGGGAATCGTCGATCGAGGGCAGCGCGATCGTGCACCGGGACAGGGACGCGTGCATGACGTCTCGGGCCCGATCGAGATCCCAGAGTTTGAGCCGCAGGTTGGTGTCGTACGCGACCTCGCAGCCGGCCGCGCGGGCCGCGTCGATCAGCGCGTCTGCAGCGGCGCACGGCCCCTCGCCGATCGCCTGGCTGATCCCGGAAAGCTGGACGATCCGGGTTCGGCCAAGCGCTTCCAGCGGCAGGTCGGCGGTGGCGTATCGGCTAGGGTCCGGACTCAATTGATCCAATAGGTGACGATAGCGGCGATGAGTGCGGAGCTGAGGAAGTTTCGAGCGAGCTTGTCGTATCTGGTGGCGATGCGTCGCCAGTCCTTGAGGCGGCACCACAGGCGCTCGACGAGG
>JAVKFT010000022.1:0-96316 GCA_040223655.1 Thalassobaculaceae bacterium
CGCCATGGGATGAGTCCGTCAAAAATCCCAGAAATCAGCGCGGATCAGCAAAATCCGGCGCCTAAAACTCGGCTCACGCCGCCGTGCAAAGTCTGATCATCACAAGAGGCCGCATAACCGACCGGTTCTTGCGGGTGTCCAGCTCGCCGCGGCCTCCATGGTGAAGTCGGCGCGATCGAACAAAGCTCGGCGGTCGACCCCAGGCTGATCGCGGTTCCGACCCTGATTGAGGCAGGCTTGCTAATGCCGATGCGGGTCCAGCACATCCGTATGCCCGAGCCTGACGACAACGGACTGCTAATTAGTCTGATCCGTCAATTGATAGGCCTAGAACCGCTACTTGATGTTGCGGAACTCGTCGACAAGTTGGTGCATGGCGGACAGCGCTTCCTGAAATACGCCCGAGATAATAACGCGCCGGGGAAAGCGCAGCAGATTTCAAAGCTGTTGACGGAAGCTCAGGAGAAGATTGCCGAGTTGGAAACTGCGCTCGATGTAACCATCGAGATCGCGGCGAATGACCAGTTCCCTGAAGAATGGTTGATCAAACTAGCTGAGGCGAGAGAAGATCTTGATCGTCGACAGGCGGAAAGTTTTCAGGCGCTGTCGACGCTCGCATTCGAAGGTTTCGACCCTGCCGTATCGGAGCACCGCAAACGCGTCGTTGACGCGGTGGTTCAACTCAGCATGGATGCCGGCCGGCAGGGTGATATGAAGCACCTTCCCCCGGTCCTCCAAGGTATCACATCAATTTCCCAGAAGGCTGGTGAAGAGAACTTCAATGCCTTGAAATCAATGCTGCAAACGGCCTCACAGGACCTGCGCACTGCGAAGGCCTGGGCAGAACGGCAAAAGAAGGACGCTCTGCTTCGGCTCAAGGCGATGGCAGCCGAGCATTTTTTAGAGTGCGACGATCCGCTTTGCCCGCTTTGCCAGCAATCGCTTGATCAGCCAGAGCACCAGAAGTTGGTTGACGATCTCCTCACGCTACGTTCGGAAGCGGCAGCAGCTCAAACTCAGCTAGACGATGCTTGCCGACGGATTGAAGCTGAGGTTCGGGATACTGCCGTGAGCATTGTTCCAGAGGTCTTCATGCGGGTCGGGCGGTTCGCCGTGAAGCAGAATATTCAAGACCAGATCCGATTGGTATTCGTTGAGGCCCCACACGTTGCTGAGACGCTGACTGGATTCGGGGATGTGGCTCAAGCAGCCATAGAGACGGCCTTTAACGCAGTAGATGAAGTTGAGTTGGGGACCAAACAGCCGGAGCCGGCAGCAGATGATCTAGCGGCGCGAGTGAAATGGTTGCTCGATCATCTTGAGGATATTCTCAATGCAGCCGAGAATTGGAATCAATCGCGCCAAGCCTATCGAGATGCATGGACACTCCTATTTTCAAGCACCGTCAGCCAATCACTCACCTCGCAGATCCGCCAGCTCAAGGGCACCATAGAGGCCGTTGAGCCCTTTCGATCGGCAAGCGAGAAGATCAAGCAAGCGCTGGATACTGCCGAAGACTATAATGCTGTCGTCAAACGGCAGCACTTGCGGGAGGAGATAGCGGAAAAGCTTAGACCACTCCGAAAACTTCGCGATTTGGTAAACCTGACGACCCGTGGGACGATTGATGATGTGTCAGACACGGCCAAGGCGATTCACCAGCTTATCTACAATCCTGAAGCGTTGATTTACGAGAGGGCGGATATCTCCGACTATCGAGGCAAGCAGTCACTAACGTTCCAAGGTAGTCTTGGTAAGAACCGCGATTGGCTCATCGACGCATCGCTTCTAGCAAATACATCATGGATGCGAGGAATTCTGTGGTCGTTCGTATTTGCGATACGAGAACGGACCATCGTTCGAGCGGGCTCCTGTCCGTTCGAACTTGTGGTTCTGGACGACCCTCAGATGACCTTCGACAGCCGCAATATGAAGGGCTGGGTCCGGTTCTTGGGTCACGCAGATGGGCTTCGGTCACGTCAACGCTGTCAGGTCCTCGTGACTACTCACAGCATGCCCTTTGCATTGGACATGACCCCGATGACCGGGGTTCACATGGCTGCCATCGAGACGGGGCAACCCTGGTCAAGGCCGTCCCAACTGGTTGAAGGAGATTTCGCGGCTGTCAGACACCAACGAATGCTGACCGAGAACTCCGACGAGCGCGCTCGTTCGCTAATTGGCGATATCCGCGTCTTGGCTGAAACGCTTATCAAGCATTCGATACAGCCGTTCGACCCTGCGTTTGTCGACCAACCTGAAGCGACTTTGGGACGACTCTTCGAGTGGATTGCTCAACGAAACGCTACTGGCCAAGCGCCATACACTGATGGAGTCTTCGGCGATCTGATTGCGGTAAAATCCTCGAGCCCCGATTTGTTCAGCCAGCTAAGCGAGCCGCATCACTCGGTATCTGAAGCAATAACCGTCCGAGAAGCTCGATTGGTCTATCAGTTCTGGAAGGAAACGTTGTTTCCCGCCATTCGAAAGGTTTGGGAAGACTACCGGTTCCTGCAAAAGTCGATTATCGGTGAAGCAGCCTCAATCCCGCTTCCCGCCAACTGCAATCACCGACCAACTCGGTCAACAGTTCTGGCCGCTGCACGGCCTAAAATTTTAGGCCGTGTATCAGCTTTTTCGGACGGTCGCGCCGCATCCGCTGTTCGGATTGACAATGTAAGTGACGGTGACGTGGTCGATTTGAGTGCGAGGGCAGCCTATCGTCTAGAAAAGGACACGCTGTCGCCTGTTGCTCGTGTCGGGGACATCTTGCTCACACGCCTGGACGGAAACTGCCGCACCCTGAACCTAGTCATCGAAGATCGCGGCACATATAGAGTGGCGCGACGTTGGCTCGAAGATTCATCGGCTCCTAATCTCGCTGTACTTGCCGCCTCCTCTTCCAACGCTCGGCAGATTCCGCCGGCTATCATCTCGCGTGCCAAAGGGGCAAATCGGAGAAAGATCGTCGGCGTTCTTTTCGCCGCCGACCATCTTCAGCCGGGTGAGACGGTAGATCCCAACACAGAAGCAACAGATTTGGACGCAGAACATGAGCTAACGGGGAATCTCGTGGCTGACACGGAGGTTTTTGAAATTCTAGGGAGCAGTGCGGAGCCATTGGCGCTGGATAAACAATTAGTTTTGGCTAAACCGCCGAAGACCGATCTCTCAACAGGGTTAGCTGAATTGAACGGTAAACCTGTGATCGCTGAGAACGACGAAGGGCACGCTTTCTTCAAGCGACTGCGCATTCTGGATTCAAACTCTGTGGTGCTCGAGAGTCTGGATAGAGCGGGGACCGAAGGCCTGATCCTGCTTTCGACGGATCCGGTCGCCCGGCCCGGTTCGTGTCTGACCCGGATCCGAGAGGTTGTCGGCGTCATTTTTGATCGGTCATGAGAGGTGGAGGGCAGAGCGTTGTTTAGCGAACTTTCAGCGCCCTGCCCTCATTTGGGCTTCAGTTTGCGGCGAATGGCAGTTCTCCGCTCAATCTGCACCTTACTGGCATGGACGGCGAACTTCTGCTTCCCCACCGTCGACTCCCTCTCCAGCTTCGCCATGCGAGCTTCCGCTTCCCACCCTGCAGCGCCGGATGATCAATTCGTCCGGCAGCGATCCGGATCATCTATTCGAGAGTCAGCAGTAGAACGTCATGCTCAGGTGCGGCTTGGCCACAGGTGTTCAAGCCTCGGATGCAGCGCCATCGCGTGTGCCCCTCGATGAGGCAATACGGCCGATCATGCTCGCAACCGTTCGGCAGCACGAACCCCTCCGGTGTGTGCAACAGCAGAATGGGAGTCCTGGGAGTGCCGGAAGCGAGCATCAACAGCCCAGGCTCGCGAGGAACTGGGTTCCCGTGGGCGGGTTCGTAGAAGTTTTGCCAATCGTATTCCGCAGGTTCATTCTCCCATCCGGCGACATAAACGTCCGTTAAGAGAGTATTTGTTGCCATTCGTTCCAATTGAACTCTCAAATATTCTAGTGGTAATCCAAAATACTCTGATCGATCGAAATGTCGATAGATCCACTGCTCGGCTACGATTGGCCCGAGGTGTTCCAAATACGCTCTATGATTGGTCCACCATTCCTCGAACCGCTCTATGTCGTGCTCGAAAGTTGATGGGGACCTCATCTCGGAGGCCCATTCGGGCAGGTTCCGCATGTCGATCCTGGGCATGAGAATCTCACTTTGTTGATTAATTGACATGGTGAGCGCGGGTCCGATCGGCGGGAATGACCGCCCCTGGCACACTTGGGCCACCCCCGGCATTTGCGGCAAGTGACCGCTTCCCACCCGAAGCGGCCATGCACTCCATCCGAATGTGATCGAACTGTCGACAATATCCGTTCTGAGATTTGCGCGGACCTCGTTAGCAGTCTTGCCTGCTACACAAAGCCCGTCTTTGTGAATGAGGGACACCGTCGGCTCGAACCGCTAACCGCCCGCTTTTCGATGATCGTTGGGCGTCGATAGCGGACGCCCGGCTGCGTTCTCGCACCATGACCGATGCGGATAAAAAGAGACAAAAAAGAGACTCGGACTTTTTCGCTCGCGGACCTGGTCGCCCAGACAAAATATTTTGCGAAAATATACACTTAAGTGGTGGGCGCGGCTGGGATTGAACCAGCGACCCCTACGATGTCAATGTCAGACTCTCAAGCTATCCGACTGATTTATTTGACATCGGGAGACGGAGCTTGACCCGAAATGACAGGTAATGACGGGGATTTCACCCGAGTTTCACCCGAACGCCGACGGCAACGCGTGCGGTGAAACCAAAGTGCGGATGATTTGTTCTCGCGTGCGCGTCCACAGCTGACCGACGCGCTCGGTCCGCCCGGACGGCTCTCCGGGGACGGTCCCGGGCAGGTCGATGAAGATCTCGATCTCGCGATCCGTCATCGCCCTGGCGGCGCGCCGCCCTCCTCGGACCGGGCGTAGCGAATGCGCCGGGGCAGCCGCTCCTCCTCGAGCCGCAGCCCGACCGCGTCCGTGCCCGGATCGGCTATCGCGGCAAGCCCGTCCAGGGCGCCAAGGGCCAGCATCACGGCGGCGTAGTTGCCCATCGACACGCCGGGGTCGCCCCGCTCGATCTTGCGCAGGGTCTCGCGGGAGATGAACGCGCGCTCCGCCACGGTCGCGGTCTGCAGCCGCCGGCGAAGCCGCGCGGTGCGCAGGTTGTTGCCGAGCGTGCGCAGCGCGCGGGCAGTGGCGACGGACGGTGTGTAGCGGGGTCTCATAATGTCCAGTAATATTGGCGATAAACGCTATTTTGTCAATTTAAGACGTCATTGGGAAACGTCATCGACACCCCGTGTTGTTCCATCTTCGTCGCTGTCAGCGGCCGTGAGGTCGGCGGTCTCCGCGCGCGCCGGGCGCGACATACCCGCGCTATCCGGTCGTCACCGAGGTCGGCGACGGCGGACAACACGGTGGCGGGCGGCATCAAGGCGGCCGCAAGTGGTGCCGTGGTCGACGGCATCGACGACCTGGTCGGCGAGTTCGACATGCAACAGTTTGGCGCCAACCTGGCCGGGGCCTCGCATTCGCAGTCGGCCGAGCGTCAGGATGCGTTTGAGGTGGGCGAACAACATCTCGACCTTGTAGCGCTGTCGGCGGGAGGTCGCACTTGCCAGGACAATGGTTACGCATTACATAACCATAGATGATTAGAAGCTTCCGGGACGCGGCCACTCGCACGATTTTCGAAGGGACGTATGTCCGCGGCTTCGGGCCCGATATCCAGCGTCGGGCACGGCGGAAACTGCTGATGATCGATGCGGCCCGGGATGTCGAAGACCTTCGCATTCCACCGGGCAACCGGTTGGAGAAGCTCTCGGGAGATCGCGAAGGCCAATACAGCGTCCGGGTCAACGACCAATACCGGATCTGCTTCAGCTGGTCCGAGGGTGGTGCCGAGAATGTCGAGTTGGTCGATTATCACTGAGGAGGAAAGCATGAGCTTGGAAGAGAGACCAGGTGCGGCAATTCTCCTGGAGCACCCTGGCATTATCTTGCGTGAGGAGTTCCTGGAGCCTCTGGGCGTATCGGCGTACAGGCTGTCGAAGGACGTGCACGTGCCGAAGAACCGGATCACCGCCATCCTCCACGGGGAGCGTGCGATTTCCGCCGACACGGCTTTACGGTTCGCGCGCTATTTCGGCACTTCGGCGGAGTTCTGGATGAATCTCCAAGCTCGGTACGAGCTCGACAGTGCCGCACGTGAGAAGAAGAGCGATATCGAAGGCAGCATCCAGCCGCTGGCGGCCGCCCACTGACAGGCGGCCGCCTAGAGGACCCCTGGCGGCCCTACAGCTCGATCTGCTCGGATTTGTAGCGCTTAATCGCCATCCTCGATCCTCCGTTTTCCCAAACATACCGGTGGACCAATTCACCGGGGGAGGATCAAAAGATCCGCGATTCCAAAATCAGAATCCGCGCCCGAACAGTTCTCGATGAGCTTTATGGTGCACTGCAAAAATACCGCCTGTAACTTTGCAGTAGCGCCTTAACAGTGTCCCACACCGTAACGATGCAGTTTCGCGCCGTGCCTGTGGCGTCCGATAGCCGAGCTGATATCGAGTTAGGTTGCGGGCAAAGGACTGGTAGAAACGCAGGGTGAAATCGCAACCGTATGAGGCGACACATGCAAAGCCAGCGACCCGCCCGCTAAGTGGAAAGCATTCATTGCCGGTTGCCGTCTAATCTGTCCCACGAACGCTGACGTCAGACACGGCGCCTTGGGGCCGCTGTCGTTGCACAATGGAGCGCTTTGCCAGCAGACGTCCGGAAGCTTCTCATCGAACAGGCCACGTTCATGCACGACCGTCATCCGACGGTTCAACTGAAGGAGACGATCGAGTCCTTCATCGAGCAGAACGCTGGATGGAAGAAGCCCGGCAGCTAAGGCCGCTAGCAGGTCGACAAGCACTGAGACAAGCACTGAGCCGAGTTCGACTTTTCACAGCGCCGGTTGCCATCATCCGTGGCCGGTCGATAGGGTTGCGGTGACCCAGCGGAGGAAGGATCTGCAGGCCACGATGCTATGCGGTTCCTAATTAATACGGAATCACTGAACGGTACCTCGCGGCAGGAGAGGGCACCGCCGACCGCCTCTCTCACATTGGAGGGGCTACGTGCTGATTAGATTACCCACGACCCGCGGGTCTACCTGCCGTAGGGCGACTGCAGGAACATCGCGGTCCAAGTCAGAGTCGTGAATGACCCCAACTTTCGACAGCACGCTCTTGCTGCCTGCTATGCCGTATTTTTCCAGAGTCTTCGCATCGACAGAGGGCACTCTATCTAAAAACACCTTGGCGCTGTAGATGCCGTTAGACCATGAAGCCGTGGACAAGCCGGACAGCGCTATTACAGCGCCAGCCTGCTGAAAAAACTCGGCGAGGACGGTGTGTCGAAAGATCCTCGTGCTTACGTCTTGGTCATCCCAGATATATTGAAACCGCCGGCGCCAAACATATCCCTCGTGAAACTGCCTGCGCACCACCTTCATATGCTGATCACGGTAGAGGTGCATTTCCCAGCTTCGGAACGGCCCAGCGTGCGCGTCGTAGACGAACCGAACGAGCCCTCTTACTACGGCCCCCGGTAGATAGCGCGATGGTCGATAGGAGTAATACCAACCAGGAAGGACCTGGACCATCTCCGTCGCCGTGCTGTTCCACATCTGTAAGCGGGCAGCCATTGAAAAATAGAGATGGTCCCGGCCGACAGATCTGATTCCTTCATGTTCATAGAAGGAAAGGAAGTTGTACTTCCGCTTTAGGGTCTCCACGAGGCGACGGAAAACTGGCTCCGTAAATGATGGTTTGTGATATGTTTCACTCGGAAACGCGTACCATCGATGCAGCGATGATCCGCTCACGTCTAGGTCTTTGGCGAGCTCGGTACCTATAACCCGTTTGTCCCGTATTGCTCTTTGAAGCCAAAGCAGGACGTTCGCGACGTCATCCTCTGTGAATCTGAGATCATCAACCTCAAAGCGCTCGTCGCGAAGCTCACTCGGAAATTCTTCTGCCACCTGCCCCCCTATACGCTAAGAACAACAACCTAAAGATGCTTAAGAGTGACAATAATTCTAGTTGATGACAACCCGCAAACTGAAATCGCATGAAAAACCCACGCCACCGTTTGCAATCAATCCCAGCACGTTCTGCCCGAAAATTTTGGCATCGGCGGAGATCAACTCATTCGTCGAGATGAAGACCATAACGATGTCAGGGAGACTACCAAGATGAACGCTGGTGACAACGGTGGCGACAACCGCAACAACAGTCGCGATAACGACGCCAAAGGGCCTCATAATCCGCACGCTCGGCGGGCAGCGTCGCGAGGCAAGCGCGGCGAGGCATTGAGTAGGGGCAAGGCGATCGGCATTCCAACGCCGGTCGCAGGGTCCGGCTCCCGCCCCAACGACATCCCGGTACCGGCATATCTGGATGAGTTCCCGGAGCCCTATGCGCGGGCGATGGCTGTTCAGTACCTGCGTGGGCGGCTGATTGCCACCGGGCAATGGGATGCGATCAACGCATTGTCATGGCTGACTGCCGATCGCTCGGCTGTCAGGTGGACGGTATGCCGGAACGTGGTCGAGGATCATCGTGTCAATGAAGATACCGCGGTTCGCGAAGCCGCGATGGCGGTTCATGACATGGCGGGCATGATACCCTTCGGGTACGGCCACGCGGACGGTGAGCCCGATCGTGGGTCGGTGTTCCGTGAGGTTCGCGGAAAGCCGGAGACGGGACATGAGGCATCTACTCGGGGCCTCAAAGCTTTCGGTTACCACCTAGATTGGGGTGTTCTACCGTTCCCTGCGTTGGCAGGAGCGGATGAGCCGCGGATGCCGGATTGGGTCATGCTTATCTGCAAATCGAACCCGGACCTTATTGGCACTTTGGTTCAATCCACCGCCAAAGCGATCCCGTATCTGAGCGACATGACTAAGTACGATCTGACTGGTCCGCACTTCCGGATGCCGGCTCCTGGCAATATTGACCCCAGTTTTGCTGCGGAGGGAGTTCCCGCCCTCGAGTTCACCAGCAACCGGGTGCCAATGCTCCGCCATCACCCCGAAATGGTCGGTCTGACACCGCGAGCCAAAGAGGCGCTGATCGAATTGCGTGAGGTGCTCGACCAAATGCCTGCCGAAGAAGTGGTCCTACATCCGGGTGATGCGCTGATCCTGTCCAACGTTCACACCCTGCATGCTCGCAAGGAAGTGAGCCCACATCGTGAACTCATGGCCATCTATGGTCGGGCGCCGAGCAACCGCGGCCCGGGCTTCGAAGGCCGTCCCTATTTGGAACGGTACTGCACGCCTGAAACTGCAAACGTTCTAAAGCTTCGGTAACGGAGCAGGATTAAACCAGGGATCGGCCGGCACTCTGTGTCGGCCGATTGCTCTTCTACGAATGGCCTGGCCGTCGAGGGCATTTTGATAATCCCGGATATTCTGAATTGTTAATTTCCGATTACCGACCGTGCACTAACTTTGAAACCGGACCAGTCAGTGGGGGCTGATCACGACAAAACAGTCGTCGCCGGGATCTACAACCACAATACGGGGCAATCTGCCGAATTCGGGAGCAACTTCGAGCTGATGACGGGATTGCAGGCGTTCCTCCTCTTGGGCGGCTTTGCTGTCACCGTGATCTCTCTTATCGTGATTTTTGTGGGCGAAAACCCGGCAGGATTGCTGCCGCTTCTGGGTCACGTTTACACAATCGCCGTCATCAAAAGCCACAACGAGATCAACAAGCACGCATCCAAAATTCTCAAGGACGCGCGATCCCACCTCGGAGAGCCGGAGATCGAGACTGCGGCATTGGCCACCGGTTGACGTGAGGCTCCCGGCGAAGCGCCGATCCCCCCGCTTCTCACTCCTGCAACCGGGCGCGGAGGCCCGCGAGGGCGGCTTCGGCGTCGTCGATTTCGTCGGCGACACGGAGACGGTCGACATGGTCGACCTTGTTGTCGCGCAGGGCCTCCTCGATCGCCTCCATGACGCCGGCGCTTTCGATCACCGCGCGGATGCCGCCGCGCTCAAGGGACTTTTCCTCCGGAAGGCCGTCGAAGGGCGTGCGGTCGACGGCGAGGAAGATCGTGTAGGCGAGGAGCTGGCGCACGAAACGCTTGTCGGGGGCGGCGCGCAGCAGGGCGCCGATCTCGGCCGGCTTGAAGGCGGTGCGCCCGACCAGGCGGGCATAGAGCATCTCGTAGGACATGCCCATGTCCTGCGCCACCTGCTCCACCGACCATTTCCGTTCGCTCACCAGCACCCTGTGCACCAGGGCGGCGAAGGCGCAATCGGCCTGGCTCATCCTCTATTCCCTCCCCCTTGCAGCGGCGTTACCGCGCGATCTCATGCCTCCAGCAATTCCCGGAAGCGCGCCACGAGCATGTCCCAGCGGAAATGGTCGAGCCCGACGAGATCCACGTCAAGCACATGCGCCTTGCCGAAGAGAGCCGCGTAGCGTGGCGCGTCGCCCCGCGCCTCGTCGAGCAGATCGGTCGAGACCATGAGCACGGCGGTATGGTCGGGCGTGGCGAAATGCCGGGCCATGGCCGCCGCCTCGTTCAGGTAGCCGCGCAGCTTGGCCCGGATCTCGGAGCCCTCGCCGATCCAGGGTTGGGCGAGTTTGCAGGAAACGAAGAGCAGCCTCCGCCCATGGCGGGCGATCACGTCGATCTCGTTGGCGCCGGCGAACTCCGCCGCGCGCCAGCGCACCGTCTGGGCGAAGGACGCCGCCTCGGCTCCGGCGGCGCAGGCGGCAAGATAGGCGAATTCCTCGAGCCAACCGCCGTTCAGATAGCGGATCGCATCGGCATCCGCCGCCCGATAGCGGTCCGCACCGTTATGCGCGACCAGGCCGTCGCGAAGCAGCCAGGCGAGCAGGTCTCGCTCCGCGCCGGTGGCCGCCACGTAGCGCCGGGCCCCGCCGCCACCGACCAGATGCAGGCGCAGCCGGTGCAATTCGGGATAGCAGGCGCCGAGATGCCGGGTCAGAGCCGCGCGCCGGCGCGCCAGCCCGTCGTCCCCGGCCGCCCCGTCAAGCTCGACCTCGCGTTCCGCGAGCAAATCCGCGATCGCCTGCATGAGTCCCCTCCCCGGCGGACGGAATGTTTATCCCCGGACGAGGCGAGTGTCACGCGCCGTACAGCGCCGCGCCCTATCGCGTCTGACACGAAGACGGCCTTCCCGGACGCAGAACGCGCCCAGCCGGAATTTTCGCGCTCATCATTGGTGGCGCACGTCTCAATCCGCTTTCAAACGCGGAACGCGTTCAGCCTCGGCGGGTTCAACACCCTCGTGGATGGGCCGGCGTCTCAATCCGCTTTCAAACGCGGAACGCGTTCAGCCCTGACGTTCAGGCGTCGCTCGACTGCTTCATCGGTCTCAATCCGCTTTCAAACGCGGAACGCGTTCAGCCGATGGACCACATAAGGTGGAGCTTCCCCATTCGGTCTCAATCCGCTTTCAAACGCGGAACACGTTCAGCCTTATCTGTGCATGATGGCTGGCGACGTACCGCTGTCTCAATCCGCTTTCAAACGCGGAACACGTTCAGCCTCCCCCCTCCGCAACCTATTGTCAAGTCCAGTCCCGTGACCCCATACTTCCACAGGGTAGGCGCCCGGCGCATCGAGAAACGGCGTGAAATCGTTAAAATCGCACTTTCTCGAAATAATTCTCTTAATGATTTCATGTCGATGATACCCTTTCCACAGGGTCAGGCATTTTCCCGAGGCTCCGCGCAGCTGTTGGCGCCGTCCGGAACCCGGCTTCGAGGGGGCGTCTCATGACCGATCTTTTCGACAGGATAACACGGCTGGACAGTCTGGAAGCGGCCTGGAACCGGGTGCGGGCGAATGCCGGGGCGGCGGGCGGCGACGGGGTGACGGTGGAACGGTTCGCCATGGACGCCGCCGACCGGCTGATGCGGCTCGGCGGGCAATTGCGCAACGGCAGCTACAGCCCCGGACCGATCCGCCGGATCGAGATCCCGAAACCGGACGGTGGGCTGCGGCCCCTCGCCATTCCTTCCGTCGCCGACCGGGTGGCGCAGACCGCGGCGGCTACGGCGCTGACGCCGATCCTCGATCCGGAAATGGAAGAGAGCAGCTTCGCCTACCGTGCGGGACGTTCCGTCGCCCAGGCCGTGACGCGCATCTCCGCGCTGCGCGAGGCGGGCTACGAATGGGTCGTGGACGGAGATATCGAGCGCTATTTCGAGAATGTGCCCCATGCCCGGCTGATGGACCTGCTGGATCGGCTGGTGCCCTCGCCCCGGCTGCTGGACCTGATCGCGCTCTGGCTGGAAGCCTCTTCGGCGAATGGCGTCGGGTTGCCCCAGGGCTCGCCCCTGTCGCCGCTGCTCTCCAACCTCTATCTCGACAGCGTCGACGAGGCGATCGAAGGGCGCGGCATCCGTCTTGTCCGGTTCGCGGACGATTTCGTGCTGCTATGCCGGAATCGGCCGAAGGCAGAGTCGGCGATGGAAAAGATGCGTGCGCTGCTCCGGGACGAGGGACTGCGCCTGCATCCGGAGAAAACCCGCATCGTCTCCTTCGATCAGGGCTTCCGCTTTCTCGGCCATCTGTTCGTGAAATCCATGGCGATCCCGCAGCCCCGCGCGGCGGATGACGGCGGCGGAGAATCCGGAGAGGAGCTGCTGCGCTGGATTGCCCGGGACGACATGGCCGAACGGGCCCGCGAGACGGCGGAGGCGGCGGAGCGCGAGCGGGGCTACGATCCCGGCCTGCGCATTCTTTATGTGATGGAGGCCGGCCGGAGATTGTCCACCCGGAACGAGGCCTTCACGGTGGAGGAGGACGGCGCCGAACTGATCGCCATCCCGTCGCGCCGGGTCGACCGTATCGAACTCGGCCCCGCCGCCGGGTTCTCCGAGGCCGCCATCCGCCTCGCCATGGCGAGCGACACGGCCGTGGCCTTCGTCGACGGCCGCGGCGCCGCCACCGGCGCCTTCCAACCCGCCACCCTCGACCGCTCCGCGCTCCATCTCGGGCAGGCGCGGCACACGCTCGATCCGGATCTGCGCATCGCCCTCGCCCGCCGCATCGTCGACGGGCGGCTGCGCAACCAACGCGCCCTGCTGCGGCGGCTGAACCGGCGGCGCAATGCGGATGCGGCGCTCGCCACGCTCGCGGAGCTGAACCGGCTGGTGCGGCGGATCCGGACGCCGGGCCTCGACGTCCCCGGCCTGCTCGGCTGGGAGGGACGGGCGACGGCGCTCTATTGGCGCGCCCTTTCGGAGATGATCGAGCCTCCCTGGCGCCTGCCGAAACGCATAAGGCGGCCGCCGAAGGATCCGGTCAATCTGATGCTTTCCTATTTCGCGGCCATGCTGGAGCGCGACGTCGCCGCCATGGCCGCCCGCCACGGCTTGCATCCCGGCTTCGGCGTGCTGCACGGCTCGCGCGACTATCATGCGGGCTGTGTCTACGATCTGATGGAGGAGTTCCGCGCGCCCTTGGTCGAGGGATTGACGGTCTATCTCTGCAACAATCGGATCGTGAAGCCGGAGATGTTCGCCACCCTGGAAGACCGCTCCTGCCATGTCGGGAGGGAGGGCAAGGCGGCGCTGATCCGGGGCTACGAGGACTGGCTCGCCCGTCCGATTAAAAGCCCGCGTACCGGGGACAAGGTGAGCTGGCGCCGTCTGATCGGCGAACAGGCCGTCGCCTTTGGCCGTCATTGCCGGGACGAGGAACCCTACCGGCCCTATGTGATGGATTATTGAGGCGGGCCATGGCGGGCGCACGTGGGACCCGCACGGGCGACGGAAACCGCAACGGCAGGACGGGGAGCGCCAAATGGCAACCGGAGAGATGATCGCCGTCTTCAGCTACGACGTCTCGGAGGCGCGGCGGCGCCGCCGCGTCGCCGCGATCCTGGAGGCCGAGGCGGTGCGCGTGCAGCAAAGCGTGTTCGAAGCCCGCATGACCCGCAAACAGATCGACCGGCTGGCCGACGCGATCGGCGCCGAACTGGACCGCGGCGACTCCCTCCGCGTCTACACCATCGCCGCGCACGGCGAACGCCACTGCCGCGCCATCGGCGGCGCCCCGCTCCCCGAAGACCAGGATTTCTGGCTGCTCTAGGCGGGGGTCGGACGGGAGGTTTATTCCGGCCGGGCTGTTGGAGAGACGCGTCACAGCGCTTTCAAACGCGGAACGCGTGCGGCCGTGCGCGCTGCTGCTGACCAGGGCGTTCGTCGCAAACGTGTCTCAATCCGCTTTTCAAACGCGGAACAGTTCCAGCCGGCGGCTCGTAACCCGCACGCCTCAGACCTGGGCGTCTCAATCCGCTTTCAAACGCGGAACAGTTCCAGCCGCAAAGCGCGACCGCTATGACCCGTGGGCAAAGTCTCAATCCGCTTTCAAACGCGGAACAGTTCCAGCCGGCCGCTTTGTTTCAGCGGCGGGGGTAGAAGCCGTCTCAATCCGCTTTCAACCGCGGAACAGTTCCAGCCAGGGCGACCGGCTAATGGTGCGAGTTTGGCGCGACGTCTCAATCCGCTTTCAAACGCGGAACAGTTCCAGCCTTAATGGCTACGGCTACGGCTCCGGCGACGGCTGTCTCAATCCGCTTTCAAACGCGGAACAGTTCCAGCCCTAACAAGGGTCATGAACGGCGCTGATCAAGGTCTCAATCCGCTTTCAAACGCGGAACAGTTCCAGCCGCCGGCGCACGCCGGTGAAATGCCGGCTAACGCCGACGTCTCAATTCGCTTTCAAACGCGGAACAGTTCCAGCCACCTGAGCGACGCTATCAGCGACCTGCAATTGTCTCAATCCGCTTTCAAACGCGGAACAGTTCCAGCCTGAGTCTGGCCGCCGCCTGCTACGCCTTGGAGTCTCAATCCGCTTTCAAACGCGGAACAGTTCCAGCCTCCCCCCTCTACCACCTATTGTCAAGTCGGCTTCCGTGCCCCCATATTTCCACGGGGTTCCTCGCGATGTTCTCAAGCCATGCCGGGGAATCGTAAAAATCGAACAAACCCACAGCCATTTTTCTCGTTTTTCCAAATCACTAGATCTTTTTCCACAGGGTTTCCGCGTTTCGAACCCTCGAATTTCGTCCGCCATCGGCAGCGCGAGGGCACGCCGGGGGAGGCCTTTCGCATCGCAATATAGATATGCCTCGAGCAATGCCCCACCTGGCCTGGAAGGCGATCGGGCGTGCAGGCGCGCCGGCGGCGGTTTTCGCCCGCGGACCGGAATATCCGGCCGCCGAGGGCGAAGCCGGGTTGCCGCGGGGCGGGTCAGCCTGGTTCGGTCGGATAGGCCGGCAGCGTGAGCGGGTCTTCGCCGACCGGCTGGCCTCTCCGCTCTCTTGCGATCGTCCGCGAGCGGACATCCATGTAGCCGGCGACCACGGGATCGGCGTCGTTCGATGCCTTCGCCGTCGGCCAGGTGAGTTCCGGTGCGAGGGCGCCGCCGAGGGCCGGGTCGCAGAGAGCGAGGAATTCGCGCACGGGCAGCAGACCGCAGAACGCCGCCGCCCCAGTGCCCTGAACGGCCAGTTGCTCCAGCATGTAGCTCTCGAAGAGCTCCATGCAGCGGGTCAGGTCGGGGGCCGGGCCGGCGCCGTCGTTTCGGCGCACCCGGCTTTCTCCGGCCTCGATCTCCACCCGCATTTGCCCGAAGCCATAGGCTTTGGCCCGGCCGAGCATATGGCGGTAGGGATTCTCGCCACGCCCGAAGCGGCCGTGGGAGAGCGCCCAGACGAGGCCGCCCAGTTCGGCGGGACGGAGATTGGCGAAGCGGACGCGTCCGGTGAAGACCGCCCGTCCGCCCCCCGGCAGAAAGGAGATCGTACTCTGCGTCGCGTCGCTCTTGCTCCGGTGCGGCGGCGCCGTTGTTCCCCGTGCCGGATAGCGTTTCCGCCCCGCGAGCCGCGCCGCCTCGTTATTGTAGTCGAGCGGATGCACCGCCTTCTCCCCGCCCGGAGCGGGGCGCAGATAGAAGGGATAGAAGGAGGCCTTCGGCCCCATGGTCGCCGAGGTTTCCGTCCTGAAATCGGAGGAAGAGAGCGGCGCCGCCGGGTCCAGTTCGGCCATCGAGAAAAAGACGCGCGAACGCCATGCCCGACCGGCCGGCGCATCGCTCTCTTCGTCCGGCACATGGCCGAACAGGGCCTGGCAGAAATCGAGCGTCCCCGGTGCCGTGTCCGGCTGCGTCGCCGCGGCGACGTCGCCGACGGATTTCAGGTAGGGCATCCGCATGAACCGTGACAGGCCCATCACGAAATCGGGCGCGGGCCGGTCTTCCGCAGCCCGCGCCGCATCGCCGAGATAGAAGACGGGGATCCGGAGCTTCGGATCGCTTTTCAGGAGCCGTTCCCAATAGGTCCAGTTGTAACGGGCATCCCCGGGCACGCCACCGCTCGCCCCGTCGCCCTCGTTCGGCTCCGCCGTCCGGAACCGGTTGAAGGTCGCCTGGCTGACATCGTGGATCCTGCGCGGATCGTCCGGATGCGGCTCGACGAAAGCGGCTTCGTTGGTCTTGGCCATCTTCCCCTTGCGGGCATTGCCCGGGGGAGTCGGTCCGGAGACGACAAGGCGGCCGCTTTCCTCGCCGAAGGACAGGCCGAAGCGGCGCAGCGAAACGACTCCGTCCAGCCCGGCCGCGCGCAATTTCTCGTGCCTCTTTGCAAGGGTGGCGTCGTGCCACTGGTCTTCCGTGATTCCGAGCACCCGCGCGATCGCCGCAACGGGGACCTTCTCGAAACGAGCCTCTTCCAGCTTCCAATTCTGGCCCTCGCGGAACAGCCAGCCGGCCTTGTAGATGTGACCGAAGCGTCCCATGCGGCCGCTCCAGCTCGGGTGCTGGTGGTCCCTCAGCCCGAAATACTGGTCCCCGTTCACAAAGGAGAGGCGGGCATAGGAGAGGATTTCCAACGTCGAGCGGACGAGACCGCGCAGGCTCGCGCCGGGGATCGCGAAATCGTCCGGACCGCGCAGGGTGAAAGGACTGTTGTTGTCTTCGCTCCCGCCGACGCAGAGCGGCGTCTCCGCCGTCCAGCGCACGGAGAGCTCGCCCGAAAGTCCGTCCGCGAAGGGCCGCGCGCGATCCAGCTCGCCCGCCAGCGACGGCACGATCCGAGGCTCCACGGTGACAAAATTATAGTTCGCCCGGAGATTTTTCCGGGCCGCCGCGGCGAATTCCTTCCGGCTGCTCATGCCCCGTCTCCCTTCGAGATGTCCCTGCTTGCGCCGACGTCGAACCAGCCATAGCCCTTGGCCGAGCCGTGGCCGAGAAACAGCCCCTCGGCCGTGACCTCCTCGATCAGCCGGTCGAAGAGGTCGAGATCCGCCGCCGCGATCCCGCCCCGGCTCTCGTCCAGTTCGAGATCGACCTCGAAGACCGGATCGAACCAGACCTCGGTGTCGAAGAGCGCCCCGCCCCGTGCGCTGTCGCGGGCGCCGCCGGTGAAGCGGTCGATGCTGACATTCGTCAACTTCTTGCTGCCGCCCGACTGCACGCAGCGCATTGCCGCAACCGCCACGCGCGCTTTCCAGCCGGTGACGCCGAAAAGGCGCTCGACCGAAGAGAGCGCGGCGAGATCCTCCGGCTTGCGCACGGCCCGCGCCGCCGGGAAGACAGCGCCGAGATCGCGGTCATCGATCGGCGCACCGGCGTCCCGCGCGGGCGCGAAGGCGGAGACCGCATCGCCGCCGCCGGAGGCCTGTTTGGCGAGACGGTCGCATTCGGCGATCCAGGCGCAACGCTCGCGCAGGGCGCCGAGGACGGAACTCGCCCAGAGCAACGGCCTCCCGTCTGCGTCCCGGAGCGGCGCGATCAGATTGTTCTGGCCGCCGTCGCGGCCGCCGCGCGTCCGCCGAGAGCTGTCGATGGAAATGAAAGGCCCGTCGCAGGCAAGGCGCAAGCGGACCAGCTTGCGGGGTTTCGCCGCCGCGGTCCCGGTCAATTGGCGGACGAACTCCCGGGTCAGCTCCGCCTGGTCGAGACCGCCGTCGACGAGCACGCTGGAATAGGTCAGCGACAGGGTTTCGGCCAGCATCCTGACCCGCCCGTCCCCCTTCTGCGTGCCGCGTCCGAGAGCGTGTCCCTCCTCGGCCACCAGCGGGGCCAGCGCCGCGACGACACTTTGCAATTCGTCGGCAATGCCGCCGGCATCCATATCGGTCAGCCAGATGGCGGAGAAGGCAAAGCGGGTCCTGGCGGGGACCATCTCGGCATGGAAGAGCCGGTGCCGGTCCGCGGTCCCGGTGCGCCGGTCGATCCGGGTGCGGGGCTTGACGAAAGTGCCTTTCAGGCCGCCCCTGCCGCCATAAGGCAAGGCTTCCAGGTTCTTCCCGCCGAGCGCGGCGATACAGCTGGCGCCGTCGAACCAGAGCCGCCCCATCACGCCAGTCCGCGCGCCGGTTTCCTTGCCGGAATCGCTGATTTCCCCGAACAGATCGCGCAACCGCTCCCCACCGTCGAACACCGCCCGCAGGCTCCCCTTCAGGCTGGTGGCCGGGATATAGGGCATGCCCTCATGGTCGCGCTGGATGGCGCTGAACTGGATGCTCTCCGACGCTTCGCCCGCATGGGCCGAGACCTGCGTCTTGATTTCCGTGTCCGTCAGCCGCGCGCCACGCCCGACATGAAGCGGCGCCAAAACTTCCAGTTCCCCCGTGATGACGACTTTGCCGAGATGCATCCGATCAGTCTCCCTTTCCGCCGGGCAGCCGCAATTCCTTGTGCAGCCTGTGTTCGAGCGCGATCTGGCCGTAGCCGTTCTCGGCGATATACGGGCATTCCTCCCAGCTCCGTTTGCCGATCGCCGCATTCGGCGGCAGACCGTCCCGCAACAGCTCGGCCAGTTTCGCGGCACCGGTACCCGGCGCGCTTTCCCGGATCAGGAAGACGGAGCCCGCGACCGTCAGCAGATAGGGCTCGTAGCGATCGTCATGCTGGGGATAGCGGAGCGCCACATAGCCCCCGGCGAGCCTCTGCTCGGCAAGGAAATTGTCGAGCTCGAAGCCGAGCCCGGCCCAGTAGCGCGCATAATCAGCACGCAGGTCGCGGTCGCGCCGAAGGGCGGCCATATCGTTCAGCAGAGCGTCGCTCTGCAGCGTCACCGCCCAGCAGGCGCCTTCCGGCGTCTTCCGCACCGGCTCCGGCGCCGACGGGAGGGTTGCGGGCGCGATCCGGGACGCGGTCGCGACGGCGCGAGTCTTGCCGAGACCGGAGATGTCGCCGATCAGAGCCCTCTGAAGCTCCCGCCATGCCGCCTCCCGTCCTTCGGGAGCCACAAGCCGCGTGCGCCAGATCACATTTCGGTTCGGCACCACGAGCAGTTGGGCGAAAAGCTGCCCGCCCTCTCCGTCGCCCCCGTCTTCCGCCGTTCCGGAGTTGTAATCGATCTTGGTGCGGGTCCGGCTCTGCGTCGCAAGCTTCGGCCGTTTCAGACCGATCCTCGCGGCCACGCGCGCCGCGTCGGCACTCTTCCAGTCCGCCTTGAGGGTGATCGGCGCCTCCCCGGTCGCAGCTTCCATCGCGGCCTGAGGGTCCGGGCAGAGCAGCACGTCCTTCACGTCCGCGGACTCGCCATGACCGAGATGTACCAGCGAGAGTGGGGGCACCGATCCGACGAGCAGCCCCTGCCCCGCATCCTCACCCAGCGGGAAGGCCGGGCCGAAGACAGTCTCGGCCAGCAGCTCCATCATCTCCGGTCGCATCTTCCCGGCCGCCGCCTGCAAATGCGCCGCGACCGCGCCTTTGAGCGCTCCTCCCGGAATGATCTCGCTGCCCTTGGAAACATTGTCGGAAAGCTTGATGGCATTGACGAGGAACGGTCGGTCGATCTTGAAATCCACGTCGATCACGCGCGCGTCCGATGCCGTCGCGTCGCTCGGCGTTTCATCGCTTTCCGGTTCCTGAAGCTCCAGCGACACGACACGCCCGAAGCCCGCCGACTTATGCGCGCCGACGGCAACGATCATCGATCTCGCCTTCTCCAGAACGGTCTCGAGGCAATCCGCCGCGGCTTGCCCTCGGACGGTCACCCGCCCCCGAAATTCCACTTCCTGTCCGGGCGGGAACGGCATTTCGATGACCTGAAGATGCCCTTCCCGGGCGGCACCGAGCGCGGGATCAATCGAGATGCGGGTAAAGACGCCCTCGGCGCCTGCCGCCGGTTCCGGCTCCTCGGTAACGGCCACCAGATCCCCGATCTCGAAGCGCCGGCGCAGCGGTACGTTATCCACGCGCCAGGACTCGAGGGACGCAAGGCCGCTTTTTTCACCGGATGCGCCGCTCCCCGAGGCGGAACCGAAAAGCGCGGCGACCGGATCACCTTCCAGCTTTTCGCCGGCGGCCTTGAGAAGGTCGGTCCGGTCGCGGAGCGTTTCAGCGACGTCGCGCAGGATGCCCCGGATCTGCGTTCCCTGAACGATGATTTTCCCGTCGGCATTGCGCGCCAGGGTGCGGTCGACCGCGGTCGAAGACGTGCCGCCCTCGGCGAGGACGAACGGGCTCCGAAGCGCCAGAACAAGATCCCATTCCTTGGTGGCAGTTCCGGCCTCGATGTTCATTGCCCGTCTTCCCGTCCCGGGAGTCCGTCGGGCTCGATCGCGTCCCAGAATTCAAGCAACTGATGCAAGGGCACGACCGGCAGAGCCGCCTTATCGAATGCGAGCAGAGAGCCGCTCAAAAGCTGTATCCCCGCGTCAAGGGTCTCTTCCGGAACGCCCTCGGTCTTCGCCAAAACGCGCAACCGCTCCACGGCCCGTTCCATGGACGCGGCAGCGGCGTCATGCCGCCCGACCCTATGCGCGCCAGCGTCGAGAAGCTCATGATAGACGCGGTAAAGCTGCGAGCGGCCGAAAGCCTTCTTCGCCTGGCCGACCGCCGCCGCGATCTCCGGCCAATCGGCGCCGGAAAGGCTGAAGGCATCCTGGGGCACTTCGCCATCCCCGGCGATCGCACGATCGTGCGCGAGCCCCATGGCCCCGCCGTCCTCCGACCGCGCACCGAACAATCGCCGCCGAACGGCGCCGATTTCCGCTTCCGGCTCGTCGAGCAGGTCGAGCACGGCGGCCTGGACCAGATTGCGCGCAATCGAGGCGGAGCCCGACTTGTGCTTCGCCGCATCGCAGAGCGAGCCCGCCATTCGGGTCAGGGTCTTGATCGGTGTCTTGTGATCGGCGATCAGCATTCCGGCGCTGGCATGAAGGGCGCTCCCGTCCAGTGTCCTCCATGTCGCGAGCGACTTCTGGATCACCCCCATCGCCTCCCACGCGGCCCAGGCCGGCAGTACGAACAGAACCTCGTCGCCGCCCCAGAGCAGTGTCTCGAAACGATAGCGCCTCCGGCCGTCCTCGCCTGGGGCGGTCAGCATGTCGGGGCGCCCCCGCATCCAGTCCAGCAGGTCGGCGAGCAAATCGCCGCGCAAGAGCTGCAAGTGGCGGCTGAACCTTTGCAATCCGTCGATATCGCCGCTGACATTCACGCGCTGCGTCTGGAACCCGTTTCCGTCGAGATGGATCAGCGCCATCTTGCCTTTGAGGCTCGCCGGCAAATCCCAGCCGCGCTCGATCATATCTGAAAAGTCGGCGGCTAAACGCACCTCCGCGCCGCCGAGTTCGGCGGACAGGCGGCGGAACCGCGCTTCCCGGTCCCCGTCCCCCTCCTTTGCGGCAAGCTTCGCGAGATCGTCCAATTCGCGGCCGTAGAACGCGTTCTTCATCTCCCGCCCATAATCCTGCCGGCGCAGGGCGGAGGCGGAGATCGGATAGGCCCGCTTGGCGGACTTGTCCGGCAAGGCAGGGCTCACCCGGTCGAGCGCGCAGACGGCTTTCGCGCTTTCGAAGACGCCGTCCGCGTCGGGCGGCAAGGTCACCGTCAGGGTTTGGAACTGGCGCAGATTGGCCCTCGAGCCTGCGGCCGCGATCGGCCCCGAGAGGGACGCGCCGCCCTGCGTCCCCGCGCGCACCTGGGAAAAGGTGAAAGTGAACAGATCCAGCGGCAGGGTTTCGCTTGGCGGCGCCTTTGCGAAGGCGTCGAACAACGGTTCGAGTTTCGTCGCGAAGCCGGCACCGACAACGGCCCGTCCCGCGCGGGCAAGCAGATGCCGTTTGCGCTCTTCGAATTTCTTCAGATTCTTCTTGGCTCTGCCGCCGCTACCCTCCATCGCCTTGGCGATCTCACGGTCGTACTTGTCGAGCTCGGCCTGATCCTTTTCCGACAACACAAGATCCCCCGCCGCCCCGGCAAAGGGCCGGATCCGGATCAGGGACTCGGAGGCGCCGGAATAGATCTCGTCCACGACCGCAAGCTCCGTCAGGCGGGACCGTATCCAGTCGAGGAATGCATCGGGCGCCCGGAGCAAGGCGAGACTGCTGCCGCGCAAGGTGGCGAGATCGTTGGTGTCGAAGAGCGTGGCGTCGAAATTCGCCGCCGCGAACCGCATCAGGAACGTTTCTCCGGACAGAGCCGCCCCCCCATTTTCAGCCGATGCTTGCGTCATGTCGCCCCCCGAAACGGCGCGCGACACCTAACGCAAGGGTCACGCGAGCAGGGAAAAACTAACGCATGAAGGGAAACGATCCCAACAAAAATTCACCAAAATTTTGCTGATCTCCCGACCGCGGATTTCTATGGAGATCGCATGGCGCACCGCCGCCGGCAAACGTCGACACGGACGTCATCAAAACTGCCGGACACGGGACCACGGGACGGGAGTTGGCCACTCTGCGCGGCCCGGGCGGTCTATGTGATCGCTTGGCTCCCGACCCGCTTTCAAACGCGGAACAGGTCCAGACTCCCCCTTTGCAGCATTCTGTCAATACTATGCAAAAAATCCTATTTTCCACAGCACCTGTCCCAAGCAACAGAGAAAAGCGGCAGATTTCGTTAATTTTGGCCGGATCTATAAACTTCATTATCGAAATTCAGATAGTTATCGAAGTTCCACAGAGTTGAGGAAATCTCCGGCGCTTCGAAGGAGAGATCGTAGCGGCCCATTCCAAGCGCCGCGTGGCTGCCGGCATGGCAGGTCTGGCCGATGACGAGCAGCGGCAGGACCGGCGTCAGATCGCCGGAGATCCTGAGGGACAGAAGCAGGCCCGGCAACGCGTGATCGCCGCCCCTGCGCGCCTTGCGCCGCCAGACCGCCGGTTGCGCCGCGCGCACCTCGATGTCGAGCCCGGCCGCCGCCTGTTTGATGCCCCGCCAATCCGCCGACACCAGGACGCCCTGCCAGCGTCCGAGCCCGGAGACCCGGTTGCCGAGAGAGGAGACAAGCGCAGCGAGCGAGCCGTGCAGGGCCGTGCCCGAGCGGAGCTGGACGGGTGTCCGGAACATCAGGTGCGCCGCGCCGGTCTCCGGAGGCAGACAGAGTCCCGCATGCGCCTCCATCGCGATGCCCACGGGTTCCAGGGTTTCCATCCGGCCCGGAATTTTCACCCCCTCGCGCAGCGCCGCGGTCATCGCCTCCACGGCGGCCGCGCGCCAGTCGTTGGCGAAGCCGAACAGGGTCAGGCAGACGAGCAGGTTGGGACCGTCGGATTCCAGTTGGATGACGAAGGGCTTGGGGAAATGCAGCCCGCGTCCGGCGCCGCCATGATCGCCCATCAGCACATGAAGGGCGCAGGGGGGCTCCCAAGGACAGGGCTTTCCGTCGAGGGCCTCCGCCGATGCCGAGCGCATCATTGCCCGCCCCCAGGCGCCCCTGATCTTGTTCGGCGCCGAGAGGTCGTCGGCGAGATGCCCCTTTCCCGAGCAGCGCCAGACCGTCACCGTATGCGCCCAAGCCTCTGCGAGCTCTTCCAGCGTGAGCTCTTGCGGGGGCGAAAGCAGCCGGCGGGCGATGCCCCGTCCGGCTCCGGGAACCGCATCCATGTTCACCGCCGGCGGCCCGCCGGCTTCCACCAGCCGAAAACCGCGTTGGTGAGCAGGAAGGAGATGGTTTTCAGGATGTCGCACACGTCCCGTGCGGCCTGTCCGATGCTCCGCCGCTTGAGCAGCGAGACGACGATGACGGCGGAAAAGGCGCCGACCGCGAGCGCCACGGGGACAGACCCCGCCTTGGACACCAGATTGTCGAACCCTACCAACTTGTCCCAGATCTCACCGGCGACGATCATGCCCGCCAGACCGGAAGACAGAACCGTGATCTCGGTCGCGATCCGTTCCCGGCGCTCCTCGCCGTCGGCATGCTCGAGTTCGTTCGTCCGCTCGAGCTCGTTGAGCAGCTCCTGATAGGATTGCGCAACCCTGAGCTGCCTGGTGATGATCTCGAATAACTCCCGAGCCTGGACTTCGCTCGACACCTGGTCGAACCAGAGACCGTTCGCGAAACCGGTGAAACGGCCACGCAATCTGTCGACCTTGTCGGCGATCGCCTGGCGCTCGGCATGTTCGTCCATGCGACGGATCATCCCGTCGAGACGACTGTTCACCACGCAGGAACAGCGCCGCTCCCTGCAATCGAGCGACGACTTGCTATAGACGCAGGTCTCGGGATCTTGCCTCTTCTGATCGAGGCGCAACCGCGCACGGGAGTGCGCGGCCAACTGGCCGTAAAAAGAAGCGAAGGTCGCGGAATAGAACTGTCCGATCAGAAACATGCGGCGATACATGGTCGCCACATGGCGCACGCCATGCGTCGCCGCGAACCCGCCGTAGGCGAACAGCACCAAACTATGATCGGTGATCGAGTAGTGGGAGCCCCAGCTCCTGAAACGCGGATAATAGCCCGACCGCCACTCCTCGACGGCAAATCCGCTGTCATAGGCATGAAAAGTCGCGAAGCCATCGACGGTCGCCGAACGGGCCAGCAACACGTCTTCCCGAGATTTCCCCGCCGGGTCCGACGGCTGCGCCCCCACGCCGACGATGGAGGAGACGATCCGCGCCCGATCGTCGAACAGCATACGGGTTCTGTCCACATCGATCCCGAAAGGCTTCAGGGCGAACTCGGCAAGCGCCCGGAACCAGAGCTTCGGCACCTCGCTCTCCTCCTGGATCATCGCCGCGAAAGGCAGAACCACCTCCGCCCCATCGTCAATCTTGAGGCAGAGATCCCGGCGTTCGCTGCCGTTCTCGAAGGCGGAGAAGCATCTGCAGGCGAAAGCATTGAAATCCAGCGCCTGGGCCACCGTCGTGACGCCACTCCGCAATCCGGGGCCCGGCAACGCGCTGGCCAGGATCGCTTTCCAGAGCGGCATGTTTCCGTCATCGTCGCTGAAAGACTTTCCGAGACCGCCTGAGAAGCTCCATTCGAGGAAGACCAGACCGTCAAAGCAGAAATGAACGGTCAGGGTCTTGACCGTCTCTTCATAGATGACTTTTGCTTGCTCATCGTCTGTTTCCGGGAGCCTGATCCGGAAGATCATCCTGTCTCGCAACGACTTTTGCTTGGTTTCTCCGGAGGCGGCGACCTCCGCAAGTTCGTCCGCGGCCCCTCGTCCCAGATAGGAATATGAGCGGATGGAAAGGTCATCGGGATCGATGTCCATCCCAACTAGACCGGCCGATTGCGGCACCTCCGCAGACGATGGGACAAGATAGGAACGAAGATTGGGGAGGAAGTAATTCCGCTCTTCCGGACCGGCCGACACCGGGAGAAACTCCCTCAGCCCCGCCTCGGTGATATGCGGCACAAAACATCCATTCGCCCCGGCTTCTCCGGCTTCCCGGATATCCAGAACCTGTAGAAATTGAGTGCACCAGCGCCAGAGCGGCCGATTTCCCTGGAGAAGATTGTTGAGGAAGCGATCACCCAGCTGGGAAAGCGCTACCGGCTCCGGCTCTCCCTTGCCGGCCGCACCGAAGAAGCAGGTCGTTGCGCTGGCTCCTGCCCAATGAGCAAGGCGGCTGCGTCCCACCGTCAGCCCGGCGGCAATCTGTTCGATGAGCGCGACGTGCCGCTCGCTCCCGGAAAACTCGAGCCGCGTGATCTCACCCATTGGGTCGAAATTCCCGTCCGGCCCAGCGACGCCATAGACGACCAGGATGTCGAGAACCTCGCCGCGACGCAGAACATTCTCCATCAAACCGAGATAGACCGCATCCATCAGGACCGGCGCCAGGTTTTCCGGAGCCCGCAACACCCAGAGTTTGGGATGCCCTTTGGCTTCGCGGCCGGTATCGAGGCAAACAGCGCATCCAGACGCATCGACCGAGGCCTTCTTCCGCACTGCCTCGAACCAGTCCACGGCCGTTCCCAAAGCACTCTTCGCCGCGCGACGCGCCGCAGGTAAGTCAGCCGGAAGATGCCCGTGTCCGTCCTTTATGGTCATGAACCGGTTCGCGAGATCGTCCAGGCGGATGGCTGTCAGCTCGGACAATCGATCTTCCGGAACCCCCTGGTCCTTATCTAGCTTCAGTGCACCGACATCGATCAGACCGGGCCAGAACTCCCGGTCATTCGCGGCGACCAGCCGTTGGCGGTCCGACAGTTCTCGGATCCCGAGCAGCGAGCAGACCTGCTCAAGCGACGAACGTGAGTTCCTGCGATCCAGTAAGGTTCCGTCCGGAAGGACCGAGAGATGGTGATCCACGATCTGCACGAACTTTCCGGACTCCCGCAGGCGTTCCTCGTAGGCAAGGGACGGAGCCTCGATCAGGATGACCCGCTCGGTGAGGATCTTGTCCGGCGAGAGGGCTTCGCTGGAGCCGTCCAGCACCCACCCCCACGGCTCATTGAGCTCAATGATCCGGCACCCGCTTTTACGGCCGATCTCTATGATTTCGGCCGCTTCCAGATCGTTGCGGGAAATCACGAGTGTCGTGTCATTCGACTTCATGAATGGCATCTCTCCCGAATGCGGCAGTCACCTGTCCCAGATCGGCCGCCTCGCAATCGCCGAGGAAAAAAGGGATTTCCGTTTTGCCCTGAAGCCCATGGGAAAACGCAATCATGCGATCTGTCGCCCCTCTAGCGTCCCGTCTATACGCGGCGGTATCCATCAAAACCATATGATAAATTTTGATTGAATGCGTCATCATGTAACCACGAAAAAGTAGCGATGGAACCCATGACTTTCGGATAAGAAGCGATGCGTCCTGTGCTGTCCCGCTCCACAACGAAATGTAAGCCGTCGCACGGGGACGGTGCGTTCAGTCGCTCGAGTGGGCGTAGCGGGACGGCGAAAGCCGGGTTGATTCTCGCGGCATTGCTGCTGGTAATCCGGCCAGCCTGGGGCGCCGAAAGAGACTATGCCCAATGGGCGAGCAAAGTGGGGGCCCTTACGGAGAAATTTCTTGGCTGGTGCAATACCCGTCCGGACCTGCTGAAGCGAGACGGCAATGTTGGCCCGCTCTCTGACCCGGACACGTTTCGCAACGCCTGTGGCGCAGGCCTCGCCGACCGGGAACTCCCTCACACCGGCTGGCGCCACTTCTATTTCCGCGAGAAATCGCCCAGATCTGAAATGGACGTATTCGGGATCAGCCGCTCGATCGAGCTCGACGGCGAAACTTTCATCCTCACAATCGGCAGACTGACCCGCATCGCCTATCCACATAACGCGTCCCCAATAAGGAAGAGTCTTGCGGATGCTCGGTTGTTTCGACGCGCAGAGCAAAATTCAGGATATGACTGGTTACCGGCTTGGGCTTATGTCGATCCGGTCAATGCAGACTGGATAAGGCCACCAATTCTTTTTCCGGAGACCCGCAATCTAAGCGAGCGGCAAGCGAAATTCTACGAACGGGTCTGGTCCGAACATATCATCCGCGGAATTCCGCGGCTCCTCTGGTCTCTTAACGACCGGCGTGGATTCGAGCTGAAATGAGTCTGGCCCGTTTCCTGTTCGATCCGCGCGTACAATAGCTGCCAGAACCGAGTTCCGCGATCGCATAGGCCTGCGGCATCTCTAGGCGTTCCACAAACGTCCGGTGACCTGAGCCCCGAGTTTCCTCCGGCTATTGGTAGAGCCCGGGCCTTGTTTGGAGTGCTCCCGAACGTGCCCCCGGCTGAGGCTAGAGTTTCCGGGCCTTGTCAGCATCACGGGCTGGCAGCGTGTGCTGATTTCATAAGCGCTGCCGGGACGTTGTTCCCGATCGCGCTGTGTGGTCGCTCCTCATTGTAGTCTCTACGCCAAGCCTCCAACTTTTCCGCCGCATCGGCAAGGCTCAGGAACCAGTGGGTGTTCAGGCATTCCGCCCGGAGCCGACCGTTGAACGCCTCAATGAACGCGTTGTCGGTGGGCTTGCCAGGGCGTGAGAAGTCGAGTGTGACACCTCGCCGATAGGCCCACAAATCCATGTCGCGGGAGATGAACTCCGAGCCCTGGTCGACCCGGATCGTCTTCGGATAGCCGATCTGACCGCAGACCCGTTCCAGCGTCGCCACCACGTCTTCGCCCCGGTAGCTGAACCGCGGATCGAGCACCGGAACACAGCGCGAGTACGTGTCGACCACCGTCAGCACCCGGAGCTTGCGGCCCGTTGCCAGCTGATCGTGCACGAAGTCCATGGCCCACACGTCCCTTGGTCCGATGGCTTCCGCGCGATCGTCACGCAGCTTGGCCTTGACCCGCCGCTTCGGCGTCTTGTTGCGCAGCTGCATGCCCAACTCCCTGTAAATGCGATAGGTCTTCTTCATGTTGATCGTCCAGCCTTCCCGCGTGAGAAGGACATGGACCCGCCGGTACCCGAAGCGCACCCGGGTCTGACAGATCTCCCTGATCCGCTGCTCCAATGCGGCCTGGTCGGGTCGACGCGAGGTGTATCGGTAGGTCTTGGGATCGAGCAGGATCGCCGCGCAGGCGCGGCGGATCGAGACCGCCCAGTCAGATCGCATTGCATCGACCAGCGTTCTCTTCCGACCAGGCCTTAGAGCTTTCGCTTGATGACGTCCTGCAACATCTCCTTGTCGAGCGACAAGTCGGCAACGATCTTCTTGAGCCGCGCGTTCTCGTGCTCGAGCTCCCGCATCCGCCGCATCTCCGACGGTATCATGCCCGCGTACTTGTTCGACGGGAGAACCGTTCACTGGACGGTTCTCTAATCCGCCTCACTCCAATTGAAGTAGGTCGCCTGGCTGATCCCTGCCTGACGACACACCTCCGCCACCGGCGTACCGTCCTCGCCCTGCTTGATGATGAATGCCTTCTGCGCGTCGCTGAACTTCGATGCCTTCATCGTCTTCCGCTCCTCTCCCAGCCAAGGAAATCAGACCCGGAAGACTCTAACCAAATTCGAGGGCGTTTCGCGGAGGCACATCAGAGTGCTCCCGAACTTACCGCTGACCTCTACCGCTTTATCCCGACGCCCCGATCCCGCGAGTTCGACGGGACTGGCCCTGTCCACCGCTCGACCGTCGCTCTGATCTCCTGCCGGGTTTCATTGACCGGAATTCTCGCGATCCACTTGGCAATCGCATCATCCTCTCGACGACGATGCGGCCATCGGCATCCCGCTTGCCGCATCGTTTCGATCGTATCGACGATCGCACGGTCGAGTGGAATGAGAGGAGAGAATTTGGGCCAATGCCGCGGCCTTCTCTCGCCCTTACGATCCCCTGCAACCAGCTTGTCATGAAGCGCGGTGACGAGAGACAATTTCCTTCGCGCCCGCTGTCGCGTGCCCAAAGCGCGGTCGCCAGGATCTTCTCGCGATCGAACCAATTGGCCACTCAAACGTCTCTGCTCCTCTAAGAGCCACTGGGATCGACGGGCGATGCGCGGCGAGAGCTCGACCGGCCCCTCCCGAAGAGTAAGCGCTAACTCTTTCTTCGTGTCCTCGAGATACGCTCTACTGTTCTCGACCTTAGATCGGTTGAAACTGGTCGGCTGCGGATCTCTCAGTCGGTCTTCCGCCGCGACCTGGATGGTCTCGAGCGCTTCGAGCACCTTGCGTCTTCGACCGATCTCTCGCTCGAACTCCGCGATCTCGAACTTCCGCTCTTTTTGCGCGTTCTCGACGCCGACCTTGGTCGGCCGCCCAGACCTTTCGAAGGCGGAACTCACCGGCCCGAGATGCCGCGTCGGGATTTTGTCGACCTCCATCTCCCGGTAGCTGAGGTGACTGTAGGTCTTGCCGGTCGGTTCCCGGCCTTCCGCGCGTCGTCGCACGTCTTCCAGTAACAGTTCCCAATTCATCGCATCGCAATGTCGCTCCCGAAGCCCGGCGATCCAGGCCTTGCCCTGAGCTGTGCGGTCCTTCTTGTCGGCGAACTCCCAGCGCGACCCTGACCTCCCGTCGCCGTCCCGCCGCACCTCCTCCGCCGGGATGCGGTAGAGCACCGGGCGGTCGTGGTAGATGACGTGAAGATGGACATTCCGCGGGTCCATTCCCTTACGGACATCCGGGAGGTGGACTGCGGCGTGGTAGGGTAAGCGCTTCCGCTCGAACTCCTCGACCAGTTCCTCGACGATCCGCCGTCTGCCAGCGGGCGTCACCTCGCATGGCAGCTCGGCGATGATGCGACACTGAACGCGCCCGTCGGCGCGCTCGCGCTCCGCCACCTGCTCCCAGAACCGCGCCCGCTCGCCCGGCGTGTCACCGATGTTGCCGAAGGAGATCTGCCCTTTTTCGTCGCACTCGATTTCGCGCTCGCGAGTTTCCTGGCCGTTGCGCGCACGTTCGATATAGGCCTGGAAGTCGCTGCCGGTCTTACGCGCGCCACGCCGCGTCTCGGCCCGACCGCGTGCCCGTCCCGACCGCCAACGCTCCCGCGCCTCGGGGGATGCCATTCGGGCGATCGGTTCGGCGTTATGCTGCCACCGACCGTGCGGCAGATACCACGCGCCCGCCCAACGGTCCTTTCGCCCGCCGGCCTCTTTGACCTCGGCGACCTCGCGCGGTTGAGGGAACACGTACAGGCGCCCCGGATACCTCGCCTCGCGCTCCTTGATCCGCTCCATCGACCGGCGCTTTGAGACCGTCGTGTGCGCGAAGTGGAAGGTGACGGCGCCACCGGGCGATTTCGGACGGGAGCTCCCGCCAACAGGCCACCCCAGCAACCGATCGTTGAGGTGAAGGTACTTGCCGCGGGCAATCCGGCCGAGGGTCCGCTCGTCGCTGTCGTCGAGGCGGCCGAGCTTCCAGGCCTCGTCTTCGAACTCCCGATAGCTGGCGACCCCGAAATCCTTGAGTTCTTTCACAGTTTGACCCGATTTGCTCCGGAGCAAATGGAGTCTGAGCCACCGCAGGCGGCGGCCGCTGCTCCAGATTGCTCCGATGTATTGTACATGCGTTATTGCGCCAAACATACGAATTACGACATGTGCAATACAAAGGGTGCAAGCCAGAAAATCGGTTCCCGCAAACGATCCGCAACGCCCCCTCAGGATACCAGTCCGGCCGCCGTGTTCGATACGACCGTCCGCAGACGGCAGTCGTCTCCGGGCCCCGCGCCGCGTGCCCCTACCGGCGGGGTTATCCTCTTCCTGTCGCCGCCAGGCCGCTCGTATTTGGAGAGCGGCACACGGCGACGGATGTCGACAGGAGGAGGCCAAATGCCCAAGTCTCGAAAGAAATCCCGAACGCATCCGTCACGTGACACCGACAAATTCTTTGGTTTGAAACGCACCGAACTGCGTTGTCTCGAGGAAGTCCGCGATCAGATCTTCGGAGCCTTCAACACCGCCGCGAACTGGGCCAGGAGCGGCCGACGAGACGAGGCAATCGAGCTCTGCCAAGAAGCCTGCAAGGCGGTCACGCGAGTGGCGTCGAAATACACCAAGCTGGAGCCAGACTTGCTGGCGCTGACGGACCCTCGGTTGCCTGGCTTGGAGATCAATCCGGACGGCGGGCAGCGTCACCCATGGCACCAGTCGACCGAGCGATCCGACACTGCAACAGCGGCAACAAGTGGGTCGACTGCACAGTCGCGAAAAAAGGACCTCAAGACCGCCGACGCCGGGTCTTCCCGATTGGCGCCAGACGCTGCCCGGCAACCGTCGGCGCTTGCGCAGCTGATCCGGCAGGCTCGGCACTCGGATCTCTTGGCCGGAGGCGGAAATAGGCTCTCACACTTGCTGAGGAGGTGGGAGAAGCACCGAGAACTGGCCGATCCGAGGAAGATGGCCATGGTGGCTCTCGGCAGCCAGCTGACCCTCGTGCTGGAGATGGAGCCACCCAAGGCGACCGCCACATACGATGGCGGAGCGTTGGACGAAGAATGGAGAAAGCAATTTCGCCGCATCGCCGCGAAAGGCGCATATGCGCTGAGAGATATCCGGCATGTACTCCGGGAGAATTTCGCTGAATACACAAAAAATTATTCAATAGAGATCGTGATAGTATTCTCAAGTATCGAGATTCCTACAGAACTGAAGCGAGGTTTGTTCGGTCACTACCCACTCGGCGACAACGTGACGAACCTCGACATCCTGCCCGCCGACGATGCTTTATCCCTGCTTTCGAGAGAGCAACACCCGTGGCTTAGAGAGGGCGCTCAACGTTACCAGCAGGCGGGCGCTCTGAGTATGGTGCGCCATCTGTTCATTGACTTCGACCGGAGCGATCTCGGAGAAGCGTGACACGCAATACATGACTGCAACGCGGTCGAACTCTGCGTTCAGGGCCTCGATTAACTATTGTGAGGACCACGGAGGACCAGATCGAGACGGAGCGACCGATGCCTGAGACACCGCCAGCACAGGGGCCGATGACCGGCCGCGACTTCTTCATTGAGTTCACGCTCGGCAACCTGGGGGACTATCTCGAGGACCCGCTGGAGCGACGCAAGGCCTACAACGCCTGCTGCGCGATCGCCAATACGAGCGAGCACGTCGAGCTGCGCGACCACGGCAAGAAGAAGGGCCACGCGCTGGTGCACCGTTGGGCCAGAGAATCAGAGGCTTTCGCCCTGGTCGACGGCATGAACAATGCCGTCAAGCATGTCCGGTCGCAGACGGCGCCGACGGTCGCGGCGGCGTCCACGGCGTCGGTCAGTGCGGCCCCGGGGTCCTGCGACGGCAGCATCACCTTCATAGAAACAACGCCCAACCAGATGACGACAACCGGGGTGTCACTCGGCGACGCCTTCTCTCCGGCCGAGCCGCAGACAACCCTCATCCTGCCCCTGGAAGACGGCCGGAGCTACGATGTCATGACGCTGATACTGGGAGCCGCCCGGTTCGTTGCGTCCCAGCTCGATTGTCTCAAGGAGGCGGAAGCCGTGCTCGGGAAACGCCATTGAGACAGCCCTACATCCGGAACCGGTTGCGCAGGCCGAGGCCGATCAGGAACAGGAAGACGAAGCCGATCGCGCTCTGGACGAGGCTGAGGATGTCGACCCAGAGCCCCGGATTGGGACCGTAGAGCAGGTCGAAGGCGTCGCTGCGGATTTCGCGGTCCGAGGGAATGAACGGCAGAGTGTTGCCCAGAGAGGCGGACACGGCCTCGCCAAACACGTTGACACCCTTGTTCGGATCCGGGGCCGAGAGGCCGGCATAGAGCACGACGAACAGAGCGATGCTGACCAGTAGGCCGACGACCGGCCGGCCGGCCGACTGGCCGTAGTCGCACAGCGTGTCATAGGCCCAGTCGAGCAACGAGGCGGCTACGCCGTATTGGTTCCAGCGCTGCGCCCGGCATTCGTCGGCGAAGAACCTGAGTGCCGCGTCGTGATGGCGGTTGGTCTCGGCCAGTTCCTTCAGACGGCGAAGCGCCGGGACGGCGTCGCTAGCGATTTCCGGACCGATGAAGCTCTCCGCCGGCCACCGGAAACATCGTTGTTCCCACGGTTTTAGGATCAGGTTCTGCAGGTCGACATGGCCTTGGGTGATCGTGCTGCGGAGATCTGGCACGCAACCGAAACGGCCTTCGATAACTACGCCATCATCGAAGCGGCAGAGTCTGAAGGAAAGCGAACCGACTTGACGAGGCGCCTCGTCGTCTCGGAGAGCTCTAAATAAGAATCGGCCTCCGAAAGCCGCATTGTTGAATATGACGGCCCCTACCCCAAAAGAAACATGTGTAAAGTAGACGGCGCCCTTGCCGAACGATACTCCAGAAAACGTGACATCCCCCTGCTGGAAACTGGCGTACGAAAAAGAAACGTCGCCAATACCGAACGTGGCGCCAAGGAAGCCCACAGAGCAATCCTTGAACCTTGAGCTATAGAACACGACGTCTCCATCCCGAAAAGACACATTCTTGAAAGAGACATCGCCATTTTCGAACGAGTCCTCGACGAAAGAGACTTCGCCTGCGCCAAATTTTGCATGTGTGAAATCGGCCGCACCTCGAAAAATGGATCGCTCAAAAAAACGTTCCCTACTCCGAAATTCGCATGGATAAAATCGACGTCGCATTCCCAAAAGGAAGTACCAGTGAATATAACATATCTGGAGCCGAAGTCAGCGCCGTGGAAAGAAACCGTGCCCCCTCCGAAATGAGCATCGCGGAAGGAAACGCCTCCATCACCGAAACGTGCGCCTGTAAAGTATACATCACCTTCGCCAAATTCAGTATCAACGAAAGAAACGCCTCCATCTTCGAAAGCAACTCTGGAGAAAGAGACGGTACCAATAACCGGAAATCGCCACAGATCGAACGAAACTCCTTCGCCCTGGGCGACATGCTTCGAGAAATCTACGCCCGCGAAGCTGACATCTGCCTCGGGATTCTCATCGACCCAGGCGTTCCACGCGTCCTTTCCCTGCTTCCAGAGCGCGATCGCCTCGTCGCCCTCGAGAACGATCCGGTCGTCCGCCATGCCGGCCTCCCCGCCTGTCGCTCAACTCCCAGGCGAGAGTTTATCGGGTCATTACCACGAGTCGTCCAGAGGTTGGATGACAGCAATCAAGCGGCCGGCGGCACGCCTGCACAACGAAGAGCGGCTGCCAATTCCTGAAATTTTCCGAAAAGCCTTGTCACAGGCTCTATTGAAGCGCGGAACCAGAGCTTTTCCGCCGATTCCGGACGACTTCGACAGCGTACCGATAGGGAAGTATCACGATTTCCAGCGATTACGCCGCCGAGTACCACCATTCCAGAACCCCTTCGGCGTCGCCAGAGTACCGTCCGAGGGCCTTTTCTGAGGCCGCGCCGCGTGCCTCCCGGACCTGGGTTAAAATGAAGAATAGGCACGGATGAACCGCGGAGCGGATGCTATGCAAACTGTCCAAACAGGGAATGCGAGTCTCGACGAACGTTCTTTCTGGTTCCTCGAAGAAGCTGCGAGTTTACTACGAATTTCCGAGCGCACTCTGATGCGGCGGATCAAGACTGGCCATATCAAGGCCGGCAAAATCGGCCCCAGAATCATCGTGTTTTGCGATAGTGTTTTCGAGTTCCTCAGAGGAGGCGGAGATTGGCACGACCAAGACGGAAATCCACGCCGTGGCTTGAGCAGCAGAACAACGGGGTCTTCTACATCCTCTGGTACGATCCCGAGGCCGGGCGGATCCGGCGGAAAAGCACTGGTCAAAGGGATGAGACCGCCGCCCAGGAAGCACTAGCCGAGGCGATCCTCTCACGGACGCGTCTGGTCAATGCCGATACGGCGACGATTTCCATCGGCTTGGTGCTCCGCCAGTACTGGGAAGAGCACGCAATCTGGCTTGCCAGCGCCGAAGCTGCCTACACAGCGATCCAGCGGTTCGGCGATCTGCACGGCGACGATAGCGTGGCCGACTTCGTACACCGCGGACCTGGTGCGCCGATCCAGCGGTACATCGAGCTGCGCCAGGCCGCTGGTATCGCGCCGGCCACGATCTCGCGGGAGCTGTCGGTGGCCCGGGCAGCACTGAACCATGCCTGGAAGAAGGGCCGGCTGGGCTCCCAGCCATTCGTGCCAGACGTCCCGCGGCCGGCTACGGAGCCGAAGGTTCTGTCGTTGGAGCAGATTCAGCGGCTGTTCAATTGCCTGGAGCCGGGCACCTATGAGTTCGACTACTTCGTCGCCGCCGGCACGACCCTGCAGCGCACCGAAACCCTGCTCGAACTCCGCGTCGACCAGTGCGATTTCGATGAACGGATTATCCGGACCAACCAGGAAGGGCGCCGTCAAACGACGAAGTACCGGCCGCCCATCGGCATGACGCGCACCTTCCGTCACCACTTCGCCGACGCGGATCGAGAGTTCATCGTCGAGCGTAACGGCCGCCCGCTGCAAAGCATGAAGGCCGCCGCGCGCCGCTTACGGAAACTCGCCGACCTGCCGGACTGGTTCAATGCCAAGAGCCTGCGCGGCTCGATCGCCAGTCGATTGGCGGTCTCACCCTATAACGTCCCTGACGACGCGATCGAATTGATGCTCGGACATCGGCGACCGACGGTGACGCGCCGGTTCTACGTCAACGCGCTGCCCGATCCCGACGGACCGGCGACGCTCGCCATCGACGCGTTCTTCCGAGAGCTGCAGAAATCGGTCGATCGGCCCATTTCACCCGAGTTTCACCCGAGCGGCCGTGCCGCCAAGCGGCACAGCTTTTTCCAATCCGTTGGTTTACCGAGAAAAAGTGGTGGGCGCGGCTGGGATCGAACCAGCGACCCCTACGATGTCAACGTAGTGCTCTCCCGCTGAGCTACGCGCCCACTCTGCCGGCGATTGGCGCCCCTGAAAGGACCCTTCCGGCGGCGGCACTGTCGGGATTTCCGTGCCGCGAGCGGCAGGTCTTAATGCCGAGATCGGCGCTTGGCAACCCTATTCTGTCATCCCCTGAACGATCCCGGTCGGCGGTCGTCCCACGGTGCCGGAACGCCCGCCTCGCGCGCCACCGGTGACAGCGCCGACCTGTTGCTCTATCTCATGAACCATGGACGAGTTCGCCGACAGCCTTCCCGATTCCATCGACCAGGGCCCGCCCCAGGCTGCACCCCCGGCTACACCCCCGGAGTCGCGCTCGGACTCGCGCCCGGCCTCCCGCCCGGTCCCGCCCCCGCTGGCGGCTGTGCCGCCGCCGGTGCGGGTCCTGCAGCCGATCCGGCAGACCCTGCCGATCGTGGTCTCCTCGCCCCATTCCGGCCGCCACTATCCGGCCGATCTGCTGTCGCTGACCGGTCTGGACGAGCGCACGCTGCGCTCCAGCGAGGACAGTTTCGTCGACGAGCTCTTCGCCGCTGCGCCCGAACTCGGCGCACCGCTGGTGACCGCCACGTTTCCCCGGGTCTATGTCGATGCCAACCGCGAGCCCTACGAGCTCGACCCGGCGATGTTCTCGGATCCGCTGCCGGACTACGTGACCACCCGCAACGCCCGCATCGCCGCCGGGC
The DNA here is from genome assembly GCA_040223655.1 of Thalassobaculaceae bacterium. Classification (GTDB taxonomy): domain Bacteria; phylum Pseudomonadota; class Alphaproteobacteria; order Thalassobaculales; family Thalassobaculaceae; genus Thalassobaculum. The sequence goes on from JAVKFT010000022.1 coordinate 37,181, forward strand.
TGGGCACCATCGCGCGGGTCGTCTCCAATGCCGTGCCGGTCTATGCCGAGAAGCTCGCCTTCGAGGACGCGGTGCGCCGGATCGAGGGCTACTGGCGGCCGTTCCACGCCGCCCTGACCGACGCCATCGAGGCGACCCGCGACCGGTTCGGCTTCTGCGTCCTGGTCGATGCCCATTCGATGCCGTCCAACGTCCAGACGGTCGGCGCAGACGGCCGCAGCCATCCGGTCGGGGACGTGGTGCTCGGCGACTGCCACGGAACGAGCTGCTCGCCGGTCCTGACCGAACGGGTCGAGCGGCTTCTGGGACGCCAGGGCTATCGGGCCCGCCGCAACGCCCCCTATGCGGGCGGATATGTCACCCGGCACTACGGCCGGCCCGACCTCGGCGTCCACGCACTGCAGATCGAGATCAAACGCGGCCTCTACATGGACGAGCGCCGGCTTGAGCGCACCGCCGGGCTGTCCCGGGTCGCCGCGGACATGCGCCGGGCGATCGCCGGACTGGCGACCTTCGATCCCCGCCGCCCGCTCGGCGACGCCGACTGAGAGACCCTGCGGGCAGGTCGGCGGGCGGGCGGACAGGCGACGACTGGCACACGGCTTGCTTTATCCTCCGGCACAAGGAGGTTCGCCATGCCGATGACCCGTATTCTGCCGATTCTGATCGCCGCCCAGCTTGCCGCCGCCGCCCTTCTGGCCGGCCCGAGCGAGGCCGCCCCCGCCGCGCCGGTCACGCCGGAAGCGCACGGGCTGTGCGTCGCCGCGACACGCCAGGCCGAGATCGACAACCACCTCCCGCCGCACCTCCTTGCGGCGATCTCGCTGGCCGAGACCGGGCGGTGGAGCTCCCGTCACAAGGCAAGTTTTTCCTGGCCGTGGACGGTCATGGCCGAGGGCATCGGGCGGTATCTGCCGACCCGCGAGGCGGCGATCGCCGAGGTGCGGGCCCTTCAGGCCCGGGGCGTCACCAACATCGACGTCGGCTGCATGCAGATCAACCTCTACTACCACGGGGACGCCTTCCGCAGTCTCGAGGAGGCCTTCGATCCGGCCATCAACGCGGAATACGCCGCCGCGTTCCTCGCCGATCTGAAACGGGAGACCAGCGACTGGGCGGAGGCCGTGGCGAACTACCATTCGCGCACCGAGGCCCGCGGCCGATCCTATCAGAGCAAGGTCTACGATCTCTGGTACGGCCAGCGCGACCATCTGGTTGCAAGCGCGGCGGGGGGCACGTTCGTCCACAGCAAGGTCGCCCGGCAGCGCGCTGCGGAGCAGGCCGCTGCGCGCGACGCCCGGCAGAAGAAGGCCGACCTCCAGCGGCTCCGCGCCGCCGCGCGGGCGGCCAACGTCGCGTTCCTAAGGAAACAGGCGGCCCTGACCGAGGCTAGGCACATGGCGGCCTTCGAGATGCGCAAGGCGAAGGCGCTGGCCGCCTTCAACGCGCGCAAGGCCAAGCGCGAGGCGGCCCAGCGCGGTGGGTGAGCGGGGCGGTTGAGCGGGGCGGCTGAGCGGGGCGCGGATTTCGGGCCCGGCCGCGCACTGGCACATCGCTCCGGTTTTCCTTATGGTGGCGCGCTTTCGAGGGCAACCACAACGCCAGGACAGCAGTGGCCTATCAGCCCAATTCGTCGTTCCAGTACAACGTGGACGTGGTCGGTAGCTGCAATCTCCGATGTCCGTCCTGCCCGGTGGGCAATATCGGGCCGAACGCCATGCCGAAAGGTCTCATGTTGGTGGAGACCTTCGCCAAGGTTCTGGAGAAGATCGAGCGCGACCGTCCCTCCGAGACGATCACCGTCGCCCTCTACGACTGGGGCGAGCCGACGCTGCATCCGGACCTGGCGAAGATGATCACCATGGTCCGCGACGCCGGCTTCAAGGCGCAGGTGTCGAGCAACCTCAATGTCGACAACAACCTGCGCGACATCGTCAAGGCGGCCGCCGACCTGTTCGCCATCTCGACCTCGGGCCTGTTCGACGAGACCTACAGCCGGACGCATACTGGCGGCAGCGCGCTGATGCTGAAGTCAAACCTCTACCGCCTCGCCTGGCTGCGCGATCGGTACGGAACCGAGACCGATTTCGTCATCTACTACCACCTCTACAAGCACAACCAGGGACGCGACCTCCAGAGCGTCCGGGCGATCGCCGAGGAGCTCGGCTTCCGTCTGGAGACCTTTGCCGCCTTCCTGTATCCGATGGAAAAGAACCTCATGGCCATCGACGGCACCCTGCCGGAGCATGACCGGGAGTTGGTCGACCTGCTGGTCGTGTCGCCGCAGAAGCGGATCGAGCTTCTGCGGAAGGTCGCCAGCAACAATTCAAGCCATCCGATGGTGTCGGACTGCACCCATCGAACCCACAAGATGTCGATCCGCTTCGACACCAGTGTGCCGCTGTGCTGCACGATCTATGACGCGACGGCGGACGTCTCCCGTTCGTTCCTGGAGTCCTCCCACGAAGATATCCAGGCCTCCCGCTACGATCGCAGCATCTGTGCCGCCTGCATGGAGAACGCCTTGCATCTGTCGGTCCGGCTGACGGAGGATTCCCCCGCGTGAAATGGATCCTTGGGTCCGGAGTTGACCTGTGCTTCGAAGCCAGCACGTGAGGCAGAGACGAATTGTGGAGCATCTGGGCTTATGAACCGGTCACTGATCAGCGACGCGTATCGGAAACTACAAACCGACCTCCATAACCGGGAAGACAGTTATGGAACGGCATCGGTCACAATGGCCCCCCTCGTCGCGCGCATCGTCGAAAAGACGGGTCCAGCCTCGATTCTGGATTATGGGGCCGGCAAACAGCGTCTGGCGACCACCTTGGCCAAGCAGGTTTCCAACCTTCCTCCGATCCATGCCTACGACCCGGCGATCCCAGAAATCGCACACACGCCCGAACCCGCGGACCTTGTCGCCTGCATCGACGTGCTCGAGCATATCGAGCCAGACAACCTCGATTCTGTCATTGAAGATCTGGCGCGCCTTACGCGGAAGAACCTGGTCGCGTCGATCGCGACAGGTCCTGCTAAGCGAATTCTCGGCGATGGTCGGAACGCACACCTCATACAACAGCCCGCCGAGTGGTGGCTGCCCAAACTCTGGCGATACTTCCACGTGATGGACATGAGCCACCCGGACATGAGTCGGTTCTGGCTCCGCGCCACCCCCCGCTGAACGCCTTCTGCACGGAGCAAACCAAGCTGCGGGCTCCGCCGTCGGCGAACAGTGCGTCGCAGACAAGAGTGACCGATACGGCGGACTGGCTTGCGTCGCCAGCCGTCGCCCGGTCAGGGTAGACAGGCAGAAGCCGCTATTATGTTCCGAAGCCTGCCCTACGCCCGAAGCATCTCGTTCTCCGGGTCGTAGGGGCTTTCCGGCACGATGCGCGCCGGGCGCAGGTCCCCCATCAGCCGGACCTGGCAGTCGCGGCCGACCTCGGCGAATTCGGTCTTCACATAGCCGAGCATCAGCGACTTCCCGACGTGATGGCCGAAGCCGCCGGCCGTTCCCCGACCGACGACCTCACCGTCCATGTAGACCGGCTCGTTGCCGAAACTGTCCGCATCGTCCGCGTCGATCTCCAGGGTGCAGAACGTGTTGGGCACGCCCGCCTCCTGCTGACGGGTCAGCGCGTCGCGGCCGACGAAATCACCCTTGTTGAGCCGCACGAAGCGGTTCAGCCCGGCCTCGAGTGCTGAGTTCTCGGCGTTCAGATCGGTCCCCCAGAGCCGGTAGCTCTTCTCCAGACGCATGCTGTCCATGGCGCGCAGGCCGACGAGCGAGATGTCGAACTCCTTCCCCGCCTCCATGATCGCGTCGTACAGGTGCGCCTGGTACTCGATCGGGTGGTGCAGTTCCCAGCCGAGCGACCCGACGAAATTGACCCGCAGGGCGCGGACGTTCGGACACCAGCCCACGGGGATGTCCTGCACAGTCAGCCACGGGAACGCCTCGTTCGAGACGTCGGCGTCGGCCAGCTTCTCCAGGACCTTGCGGGCCATCGGCCCGGCGAGCACCATCACGCCGTACTGGGTCGTCAGATCGGACAGGATCACCGATCCGTCGCGCGGCAGCTGCTTGGTGAGGAAATCCCAGTCGTAGTCGTGGCCGGCACCAGGACCGACCAGATAGAACCGCTCGCCGTAGAGACCGTCGGGCAGGCGCGAGATGGTGAACTCAGAGCGGATCGAGCCCGACGGGTTCAGCGCGTGGCTCAGGCTCATGCGCCCGATCCGCTTCGGGATGATGTTGGCGACCATGTGGTCAAGCCAGGCCCGCGCCCCCGGTCCCTCCACCATGTACTTGGCGAAGGAAGACAGCTCCAGCAGGCCGACCCGCTCGCGCATGGCCGCCACCTCGTTGCCCACATGAGGGAACCAGTTGGAGCGTCGGAAGGAGTAGTCGTCCTTGCGGGCAACGCCCTCGGGCGCGAACCAGTTCGGCCGCTCCCAGCCGAAGCGGACGCCCCAGACCGCGCCGGCGGCATCCAGGCGGCCGTGGATCGGCACGGTCTTGGCGGGACGGCCGGCCTCGCGCTCCTCCATCGGGAAGTGATTGATGAAGACGTGCTCGTACGCCTCCTCGTTCTTGATCTTGGCGAAGTTCTTTGAGACCACGCCGAAGCGCCGCGGATCGACGCCGATCATGTCGACCGACGGTTCGCCGTCGACGATCCAGTTGGCGAGCTGCCAGCCCGCCCCGCCCGCCGCGGTGACGCCGAAACTGTGGCCTTCGGAGAGCCAGAAATTCGGCAGTCCGAAGGCCGGACCGACCATCGGGTTGCCGTCGGGCGTGTAGGAGATCGGGCCGTTGACGATGTCCTTGATTCCGGCGTTCTCGAAGGACGGGACCCGGCTCATGCAGGCCTCGACATGGGGCATCAGCCGCTCCAGGTCGCCGGGGAACAGGTCCTTCTCGAAGGTCGAGGGCACACCGTCGACGAAACAGGCGGGCGCGAACCGCTCGTAGGGGCCGAGGATCCAGCCCATGCGCTCTTCGCGGAAATAGTACTGGCTGTCGGACTCCCGCAGCACCGGCAACTCCGGGTTGCCTGCCTCCCGATATGCCTTCAGGGCCGGATCGACATCTGTGACGATAAATTGGTGCTCCACCGGAATCGCCGGGATCTGCAGCCCGACCATCAGCGCCGTCTGACGCGCGTAGTTCCCGGTGGCGGAAACGACGTGCTCGCAGCGGATCGAGCCCTTGGACGTGTGCACGATCCACTCGTTGTTGTCGCGCTCGATGCCGGTGACCTCGGTGTGCTGGTGGATCGTGCCGCCGTGCATCCGCGCGCCCTTGGCCAGCGCCATGGTGACGTCGACTGGCGCGATATGCCCGTCGGTCGGATGCCAGAGGGCGCCGATCAGGCCCTCGGCATTGATCAGCGGCCAGAGCTTCTTGATCTCGTCCACGCCCACGAGATGGCAGTCGACGCCGATGGTCTCTGCCGTGCACTGGTAGTTGCGGTACTCGTCCATGCGGTCGCGGTTGGTGGCGAGCCGCAGGTTGCCGACGCCGTGGAAGCTCACATCCTGGCCGGTCTCTGCTTCCAGGGTCTTGTAGAGCTCGACCGAATACTGATGCAGCTGGCCGACCGAATAGCTCATGTTGAACAGGGGCAGGAGACCGGCGGCGTGCCAGGTCGAGCCGGCGGTGAGTTCGGTGCGTTCAAGCAGCACGCAGTCCGACCAGCCCTTCTTGGCCAGATGATAGAGCGTGCTCACCCCCACCACGCCGCCGCCGATCACAACGACCCGAGCCGTATCCTGCATGTCCGCCTCCCGATATCCGCCCGGACCCTGTCGTCCGGAACCCGCCACCGTTGGGATTGAGAGTGCCGCCGATCGCGGGGCCGTCCCGACCCGTAGGCGACCGTCGCGTGTCGGATTTGCGGCAATGCCGCCTGCGACGCGCCCGTAAGCCGGGTGCCCTTTCGCACTGCAAAACGGCGCGCTTTACACGCCGCGCAACGTTGTCATAGGGTTTCGCCAACAATGGGCACGCAATGCCGTGCCGAACGGGGCGCGTCGCGACAGGGAGAGCGGCGCGGCCAGCGTCTAGGATGGCAAGGGGGACTATGGCGGAGCAAAAGACGCCGTTCGTCCAGTTCGTGGAGGTCCAGAAGACCTATGACGGCGAGATTCTCGTCGTCAAAGACCTCAATCTCGATATTCAGGCAGGCGAGTTTCTGACGATGCTCGGCCCGTCCGGCTCAGGCAAGACCACATGCCTGATGATGCTGGCCGGGTTCGAGACGCCGACCGAAGGCAGGATCATGCTCGGCGGCCAGGAACTGAACAACGTGCCCCCGCACAAGCGGGGCATCGGCATGGTCTTTCAGAACTATGCCCTGTTCCCGCACATGACCGTCGCCGAGAACCTCGCGTTCCCGTTGCAGGTCCGCAAACTCTCCAAGTCGGATACCGAGGCCAAGGTCCAGCGCGCGCTGGACATGGTGGAGCTCGGCTCCTTCGGCGGCCGGCGGCCGGGACAGCTTTCCGGCGGCCAGCAGCAGCGCGTGGCACTCGCCCGCGCCCTGGTGTTCCAGCCGGATCTGGTGCTGATGGACGAGCCGCTGGGCGCGCTCGACAAGAACCTGCGCGAGCAGATGCAGTACGAGATCAAGCATATTCACGAGAACCTCGGCATGACGGTGGTCTACGTGACCCACGACCAGTCCGAGGCGCTCACCATGTCGGACCGGATCGCCGTGTTCAACGACGGCAAGATCCAGCAGCTCGCCCCGCCGCCCGATCTTTACGAACGGCCGGACAACGCGTTCGTCGCCGCCTTCATCGGCGAGAACAACCGGCTGGTCGGAACCGTTCGGGAGGTCAACGGGCCGAACTGCACCGTGGATGTCGACGGCCATATCATCCAGGCCCTCAGCGTAAACCACGACGGCGTGGGCTCGCGCACGACCCTGTCGCTGCGCCCGGAGCGGGTCGCCCTCGACCCGGAGCCCGGATCGATGCCGAACGTGTTCGACGCCAAGGTCGAGGAGCTGATCTATCTCGGCGACCACATCCGTACACGTGTCAGCACCTGCGGCGATGACGAGTTCATCGTGAAGGTGCCGAATTCCCATGCCCACGCATCCCTGGCCCGCGGACAGCAGGTTCAGGTCGGCTGGGCCCTGGACGATTGTCGGGCGCTCGACGCCTGACATCGTGCAGAGGGGAGACCGGGCCGGTCGTGACCCCCGGCCGGCCCATGAACAGAGAGACTTCAGGGGCAATCGCCGGATCAATCCGGCACAACACAGGGAGACTTGTTCGATGAACCATCTGCTTAAGTCGGCAGGCGTTGCGACGATCGCCGTCGCGGCGCTCGGCTTCGCCGGCACCGCATCGTCGTCGGAGACGCTGACGATCGTGTCCTGGGGCGGCGCCTACACCAAGAGCCAGGTCGAGGCTTATCACAAGCCCTGGATCGAGATGACCGGCGACACCATCAACTCCGAGGACTACAACGGCGGTCTCGCCGAGGTCCGCGCCCAGGTCGAGGCAGGCAACGTGACCTGGGACCTGGTCGACGTGGAGCTTTCCGACGCCGTGCGCGGCTGTGACGAAGGCATCCTCGAGCCGCTTCCGGTCTCCGACCTGCCGGCCGCCCCCGACGGCACCCCGGCCGAGGAAGACTTCATCGCCGGCACCCTGCACGAGTGCGCGGTCGGCCTGATCGTGTGGTCCACGGTCTACGCCTATGACGAGACCAAGTTCGACACCGGCCCGACCACCATCGCGGACTTCTTCGACCTCGAGAAGTTCCCGGGCAAGCGCGGCATGCGCAAGACCCCGAAGGCCAACCTCGAGTTCGCCCTGCTGGCCGACGGCGTGCCGTCCGACGAGGTCTACGATCTCCTCGCGACTCCGGAGGGCGTCGAGCGGGCCTTCGCCAAGCTCAACACCATCAAGGACGACACGATCTGGTGGGAAGCCGGCGCCCAGCCGCCGCAGCTTCTGGCCGACGGCGAAGTGGTGATGACGACCGCCTACAACGGCCGTCTGTTCAACGCCATCGCCAAGGAGAACAAGCCGTTCGAGATCGTCTGGGACGGCCAGGTCTGGGACATCGACCTGTGGGTGATGCCGCGCGGCACGCCGAACAAGGAGCGCGCCTGGGAGTTCATCAAGTTCTCCAGCGACACCCAGCGTCTCGCCGATCAGGCGAAGTACATCTCCTACGGTCCGGTCCGGAAGTCCTCCTTCCCGAAGATCCTGCCGGAGATGCAGTCGCACATGCCGACGGCGCCCGACAACTTCCGGAACCCGCTGCAGAACGATTTCGAGTTCTGGGCTGACTACGGCGACGAGCTGAACGAGCGTTTCAACGCCTGGCTCGCCAGCTAAGACCTTTGGGAGGGAGCGGTCCGCCGCTCCCTCCTCCTCTTATTCGTTAGACCCTTTATTCCCCGCTCCTTTGAGCGTCCGACCAACCGATAGCGGGAGACCCGGATGGCGCAGGCTGTAGAAGAGGCAGGGCCGGCCCGGCCGTTGACGATGGCCGACGGCACACCGCTGAAGGTGGCCCTGGCCCGCGCCACCCGCCGCAGCAAGATCCGCGCGTTCCTTCTGGTCGCCCCGCTCCTCCTGTTCATCCTGATCACCTTCATCTTCCCGATCGTCGACATGCTCCTGCGCAGCGTCGACAATCCGGAGGTCAACGACGCGATTCCCGCGACGGTCGCCGAGCTGGAGAAATGGGACGGCGAGTCTTATCCGCCGGATTCCGTGCTGGCTGTCTTCCTGCAGGAGATCGGCGATCGCAGCGAGGAACAGCGCCGGAACACCGGTCGGATGGGCGCCCGCCTGAACTACGAGGACGGCGGCTTCCGCTCGCTGATCAACAAGTCGCAGCGCGCCGCGCCGAAGATCCAGGAGAGCCCGCTGCAGTTCGCCCTGATCGGGCTCGACGGCGCCTGGGAGGACAAGGACACCTGGGCGGCCCTGGACAGTCTGGCCGAGCAACCCGCCTTCGCCGACATCCTGCCCCGCACCGCCGCGCTCCTCCGCGACTGGGAGACCGGCAACTCGCCCTTCGCCGAGAAGACGCCGGGCGCCGAGACCTATACCGCGATCTTCGAGGAGATCGACGCTGCACTTCAGGCCGGACGGATCAGCGGTCTGACCGCCATCGTCGCCGCCGAGAACGCGGACGTCGCCGCCCTGATCGGGCTCACGGCGGAGAACGCCCAGGAGATCCGCGAGAGACCGCTGAAATTCGCGCTGATGGGCGTCGACGAGGACTGGGGCAAGACCGAGACCTGGAAGACCATAAAGCTCGTCTCCTCGCCGGTGACGTTCAGCTACTACCTCAACGCGGTGGACCGGACCTACGATTCCGACGGCAACATCGTCATGCAGCCGGAATGGAAGCAGATCTACGTCCAGCTGTTCATGAAGACCGTCTACGTCTCCATCGGGGTGACGGTGGCCTGCCTGATCCTGGCCTATCCGATCTCCTACCTGCTCGCGACGCTGCCGCCGTCTCGGGGCAACCTGCTGCTGATCCTGGTCCTTTTGCCGTTCTGGACCTCGCTCCTGGTCCGCACGACCTCGTGGATCGTCCTGCTGCAGACCCAGGGGGTGATCAACGACACGCTGGTCTTCCTCGGGCTGATCGCCGACGACGACCGGATCGAGATGATCTACAACATGACCGGCACGATCATCGCCATGACGCATATCCTGCTGCCGTTCATGGTGCTGCCGATGTACTCGGTGATGAAGACGATCTCGCCGAGCTACATGCGGGCGGCGCGGTCGCTCGGCGCCAATCCGCTGGTAGCCTTCGTGCGGGTCTACGTACCGCAGACCATCCCCGGCGTCGGCGCCGGCTCGATCCTCGTCTTCATCCTGGCCATCGGCTACTACATCACCCCGGCCCTGGTCGGCGGGCAGGACGGCCAGCTCATCTCGAACTTCATCGCCTACCACATGCAGAAGTCGCTGAACTGGGGACTGGCGGCCGCGCTCGGCACCATCCTGCTGGCCGGCGTCTTGGCGATGTACTGGCTGTACGACCGGCTGGTCGGCATCGACAACATGAAGCTCGGCTGAGCGGGAGGGACGGCGACATGGCAATTCCCAGCTACGCGGGCCCGCTCGAGCGGATCTGGTACTACCTCTACCGCTTCATCTGCGCGGCGATCTTCTTCTTCCTGATCATCCCGATCATCGTGATCATCCCGCTGTCCTTCAACGCGGAGCCCTACTTCACCTTCACGCCGGAGATGCTGCGGCTGGAGCAGGAGGCGTTCTCGCTGCGCTGGTACGCCGACATCGTCAACAACGAGCAGTGGCTGCACTCGATCAAGAACAGCTTCATCGTCGGCATCGCCTCGACCCTGGTCGCCACCACGCTCGGAACCCTCGCCGCGCTGGGCCTCTCGCGCGCCGAACTGCCGGCCAAGAGCCTGCTGATGGGCATCCTGATCTCGCCGATGATCGTCCCCCTGATCATCACCGCGGCGGCGATGTTCTTCTTCTACTCCGCGCCGTTCGGCACCGACTTCGCCCTGGCGCAGACCTATACCGGGGTGATCCTCGCCCACGCCGCCCTCGGCACGCCCTTCGTGGTGATCACCGTGACCGCGACCCTGGTCGGCTTCGACAAGAACCTGATCCGCGCCTCGAACAGCATGGGCGCCGATATGCCGACCACCTTCTTCAAGGTGATCATGCCGCTGATCCTTCCGGGGGTGATCTCCGGCGCCCTGTTCGCCTTCGTCACCTCGTTCGACGAGGTGGTCGTGGTGCTGTTCATGGCCGGGTTCGAGCAGCGCACGATCCCGCGGCAGATGTGGGCCGGCATCCGCGAGCAGATCAGCCCGACCATTCTCGCGGTCGCGACCCTGTTGATCATCATCTCGACCATGCTGCTGGCAACCATCGAGGTCCTGCGGCGGCGAAACGAGCGGATGCGGGGCGTCACGTACTGACGGATCGGCCGGCTGACGGACCGGCCTCGCTGACCGGCCTGGCTGACTGACCGGCCTGAGAGACAGGCCAGGGGCTCGGGCGGCTGACACGAAACTGTCGCGAACCATTCGCAACAAGCCCCTGGACATTCGGTCGCACGCGCGCCATATGAGTGTCAGTCAGCCAGCCTGGAGGCAGGGCCATGTACCGCGACAACTCGCTTGTTCCCAAGGAAGCCATCCGGCTCGCCGCTCTCGGCCTGCTGGCGGAGGGAGATCGGGTCTACAGCGACCTCGCCTCCGAGGTCCGGGAGTTCTGCGCCCGAATCGTCGGCCCGTCGCTCGACCTGCTGGGCACCTCAATCGAACTGCTGAAATTCGAGGGCCTGATCGAGGCGGCACCGGGTGCCGGCACCGGCGACGGCGCGCAGCTTCGGTTGAGCGATGAGGGCCGGCAGGCGCTGTCGGGCTACCTGACCTCGCCCCTGCGCCCGGGCTTCTCGGACCTCAACAAGCTGGTTCTCGCCCTGAAGCTCCGCTTCATCGATCAGCTCGATGCGGAGGGCCGGGATGAGCAGCTTCATGCGCTCGAGGTGATGTACCAGGGCGAGCGCGCCCGTCTGGCCGACCTTGCCGCTCACGAGGAATGGGGCGGCGGTCTCCTGGACGACTGGATCGACCACGAGATCGATCAGATCGACCGGCGCATCGAGTGGGTCCGCGGTCTGCGCGCCTGACGGGAGCCCTACGGCTCACCACGCCGCCACCGAGTGACGTTTTACTGGGCCTGGCAGGCCGGCTCTTCGTGAGAGACCCGGATCAGGTCGTCTACGGCGAAGCCGTTCTCGGCGGCGACCGCCACCAGGTCCGCGACCTTGTCCTCCGCCAGATCCGGCGACCGCGCGAGTATCCAGAGATAGTTCCGCGTCGGACCGGCGACGACCGCGTACTGGTACGCGTCCCGGTCCAGGTGGAACACGTGGTAGCCGCCGGAGAACGGCCAGAAGAAGGTCACGGACAGGCTGGCCACGTCCGGCTCCTCCTGGAATGTGGCCGTCCCCTCGGCATCGCTCCAACCGCACTCCGCCGGGTCGAAGCCCCGGTTGAGAACGCCCACCGATCCGTCGTCCCGGAGCGTGTAGGTGGCCGTGACGTTGGTCAGCCCCTCCTCGAAGGAATGGTCGAGGCGCATGATCTCGTACCAGGTGCCGTCATAGCGGGTGACATCGAAGCCGCGCACCGGCTCGACGCCCGACGGCACGCCGGTACAGCCGAACAGGAACAGCGAGATCAGCGAAGTCTTGAGCAAGGTCGCAAGGCGCATCGGTCGATCCCGGTCCGGTCAATGTCCAAGGGTTGGATATGGGCCGATGCGCCGATCTTTGAAGCCAAGACTACCGCTCGCTCGCCAGAAGGCGCAGCCCCAGCAGGCAGAAGGCGCCGGCGAACCCGTAGCGCAGCCCCCGCATGACCGACGGACGTTCGATCACATAGGCGCGGGCGGCGGAAGCGCAGATCCCGTATCCGACGAAGACGATGAAGGTCAGGATCATGAAGGCCGCGCCCAGGACCAGCATGGTCGTCACCGGCGCCGCCGTCTCCGCCGGCACGAACAGCGGCAGGAACGCCAGGAAGAATAGCGACAGCTTCGGGTTGAGAAGATTCAGGAGCATGCCGCTCACGGCGATCCGCAGGGCCGGGCGGCGCTCCCCTTCGGCTCTGACGGTCAGCGCGCCGCCGTGCCGGACCATGCTCCAGGCCATGTAGAGCAGGTAGGCGACGCCGAGCAGCTTGACCGCCTGGAACGCGACGGCGCTGGAATGCAGGACGGCGGCAAGCCCGATCACGCTGGCGACCAGATGGGGCACGATGCCGAGGGTGCAGCCGAGGGCGGCCAGAACACTCGCCCGCGCACCCTGACCGAGGCCGAATGCCAGGGTGTACAGCACGCCGGTGCCCGGCATCACCACGACGATGAGCGCGGTCAGCAGGTACTCCGGGTCGCTTACGGCGGCGAACAGGGAAGAAAGATGGTCTGCGGCCACGACGGGTCTCCTTTCGCGTCGGTTGGTCCTGCCAGCAGACCCCGATGCCCGGAGACGGTCTTGAACGAAATTGCAGGAACTGCGCCGGCGTGGAACCGAAAGTTAGGAGGCGGCGAAGGCGCCCGGCCCGTCCCCCGGCCCGTCCCCGGCCTCCATCGCGGCGATGAGGGAGCGGACCTGCCCGGCCAGGTGTCGGTCGGACACGACCGGCCGGTCGAACTCCCGAGCACCCCACCGCCCCTCGCCGATCTCCGCACCATAGGCGGCGACCAGGTCAGGCGCGAAATACAGCATGGACCAGCGTCGGGCCCGACCGCCGATCGCGGCGCCGTCGTGGACCTCGCCCGGATTGACCGTGATGACGTCGCCGGCCTCCCCGACCACCTGGCCCCGGCCGCTGGCGGAGAGCTGGGCGCCGTCCAGAATGACGCCGACGCCGAACTGGTCATGGGTGTGCCGGGCGAAGCAGCGGTCCGACTCGGCCAGGACGGCATCCACTCCCGGCACCACGTCGCGCCGTACCCGGAAGCGGTCGGTCGCAGGGCCAGTCGCGGGGCCGGTCGTCATGCCCTACTCCGCCGCCCCGGAGACGCGCGCGTCCAGCGCATGGCGGACGAAACCGCCGATCCAGGCGCCCATGGCCGCGTGGTCCAGCGGCTTCTCCAGCGACGCCTTGCCGGCGGCGAACACCTCGGCACCGATCCGCTCGCGGCGCAGGTCGAGTAAACGGTCGGCGATCGCCAGGGACATCTCGGGATGCCCCTGGAAGGTCAGGATCCGGTCCCCGATGCGGAGCATCGCGTTCGGGCAGAACTCCGTGCCGGCGAGGACCACCGCCCCCTCGGGAGGCTCGACGACCTGGTCCTGATGGCTGACCACCACGTTCGGGGCGTCCGGCCCGTCCGGCATCCAACCCTCGCGCCTCAGCACCGGATGGGTATGCACCCCGATCCCCCAGCCCTTCTCCGACTTGATGACGGCCCCGCCGAGCGCCTTGGCGATGAGCTGATGGCCGAAGCAGCCGCCGACCAGCACCTTTCCCGCCGCCACCGCCTCGCGCACGAACCCCTCGCCCCGGCGGATCCAGGCGTGATCCTCGTAGACGCCGTGGGGGCTGCCCGTGAAGACGTAGACGTCGTGATCGTCGACCGAGCCGGGAAACGCGTCGTCGATGATCATCGACGCGCTGAAGACCGCCTCCGGCAGATGCGGCGCGAGCAGGCGGCGGAACATCTCGAAATACGGGTCGAACACGTCCTCGAGCTCGGGCGCCACATGGGCGCAGACCATCACGCAGACCCGCATCCCGCGCCTCCCTAGAGGATATGCTGGCCGCCGGTCACGAAGATCTCCGTTCCGGTGACGTACGCGCTGTCGTCGCTGCACAGATAGTAGATCGCCCCCGCCACGTCCTTCGGCTCGCCTAGCTTCTGCAAGGGAATGCGCGGGATGAGGACTTCGGTCTCCGGCGACAGCATGGCGGTCTCGATCTCGCCCGGCGCGACCGCGTTGACCCGCACGCCGAGCTCGGCGAACTCGTTCGCCATCTCCCGCGTCAGGGCGGACAGCGCCGCCTTCGAGGTCGAGTAGGCCGAACCCGCGAAGGGGTGGATCTCGTGGCCGGCGATGGAGGTGATGTTGACGATCGCCCCCCGCCCCCGGTGCAAGGCGGCGGCGAAACCGCGCGCGAGCTTCAGCGGGGCGAAGAAGTTCACCTCGAACACCCGGTTCCAGGCGTCCAGATCCCCGTTTAGAACGCCGAGCCGCTCCTTGTAGGCGGATTTCGGCGACCAGCCCGCGTTGTTGACCAGCGCATGCAGCGGCTTGTCGCCGAGCCACTCGTTGGCCTCGTCGATGAAGGCCTCCAGGCTCTTGGGATCGGACAGGTCGGCCGAGATGTGCCAGGCCCTGTCGGGGTCGCGCAGGCACTCCGCCGGCGGCGCGTCGCGGGAGCAGGTCAGCAGCCGCCATCCGCGGCGCATGAAGATCTGAACGGTGGCATGGCCGATGCCTCGGCTCGCCCCGGTGAGCAGCATGAGTTTTGAGTCGTCAGACATGTCCGGAGCCTAGCCCCAACCGATGGCTCCGTCACCCTCCACGAGGCGGGCTGGGATCAGGCGGAGCCCGACTCTTCCGCCAGCCAGCCGACCGAGGCGGCGGCCGCCGACCGGGCCTCGTCTTCGGTGTCGAAACGGACGGCGGAGAAATACTCGACGGGCGTCCATAGGCCGGCATCCTCGGGGTCGCGTCGGAACTCCTCGAACCCGAAACTGCCGTCGGGGCGCGAGAAGAAATCGACGCAGCGGTCGTGCTGGCGGTTCTCGACGCTGTCGAAGACCCGCCAGCCCTCCTCAAGCCGCCGAGACATGCACCCTAGCGGACGCTGACCACCCGGTAGGTCAGCATGTCGCCGTCATGCTCGGTGATGGAGACGTACTCGCCCTCGACGAAGTGGTGCCGGTCGAACTTGAAGATCGGCTCGTCCTCTTCGCCTTCCTCGTGGGTGAGGCCGTCGTAGTGGAACAGCCAACGGTTCCCGCGAGCGTGGACGAGATGGCCCGTCTCCTCCGCCTCCCCGTCCCAGAACCGGCGGAACGTGCAGTCCTTGCGCACCTTGGACCAGGCGTCGTGATCGAGCGACCCGTCGTCGGTCAACGGTGCCTTGAACTCGTAGCCCTTCGACGCGCTGCCCTCCGGAAACTCCGGACTGCGCGCCAGCTCGAGTCGAATTGTCCGCACGGTCATTCCGCTGATTCCTTCGCTGTTCCGAATTCCAAGCTCTAGCGTGCCAGCATCATGGGCACCGCCCCCTCGGTCAAGGCGTCGTCCGTGACGCCGCCCATGACGAATTCCCGCACGCGGCTGTGGCTGTAGGCGCCGATCAGGATCAGGTCTGCATGCTGTTTGCCGGCCTCGACCTCCAGGGTCGCGGCCACGCCGGCCTTGTCCATTTTCGCGTTCACCGCGTCGGCGTTGATGCCGTTGGCCCGCAGCGTGGCCGTGAGCTGTTCCGGATCGACCGAAACATCGCCGTCGGCAACCGTCAAAACGACGACCCGCTCGGCCCGCGACAGAAGCGGCATCGCCATGGACACGGCCCGAGCCGCCTCCGCCGAGCCGTTCCAGGCGACCAGAATGGTGGTCGCGATCGTGTCGATCTCCGCGTCGGGGACCAGGACGATGGGCCGCCCGGCCTCCATCACCGCCACCTCCAGGAGCGCGGCGCGGTCGGGACTGACGTCGCGCGGCGCGCGGCCCAGAACGACGGCGTCGGCCAGACGCTCGGCCGCAACCTCGACGCCGGGGATCGGCCCGACCAGATCCGCGAACGTGGCGGTCAGGCCACCCGAACCGGGCGCGGCGCCGACCGTCGCCCCCGCGCCGGAAGCCCACGCGTCAAAGGTCTCCTTCGCCTTCTCGACCCGCTCGTTCGAGCTCTTCTCCGCAGCGGCCATGACCTCGTCGATCATCGCCGCGCCGAAGCCCTCGCCGACGATCGGCAGGACGTCGCGCGGGTCGCGGCGCAGCACCCGGGCATCCACATAGCCACCGGATGCGCCAAGCAGCTTACCCGCCGCGTCTAGCGCCGCGCGGTCGCCGAGTTCTCCCAGCAGCGGAACGAAGATCCGTTTCATGTCATGCCTCCATGGCCGATGTCGCGTCGGGCGGACGCCCTTCCACACGCTCAGGCTAGGTCGGCGGATGCAACTCCACATTGATGCAGATCAACAGCCCCACCGCCGGAGCGTCACCATCAGGCTCTACCGGGGCACGGGCCGGTTTTCACGGGAACAGCCGCTGCACGCTCCAGGGCTGGCCCTCGGCCCGGCGGCTGAAGACGAACCGGTCGTGCAGGCGGAAGGCCCCGTCATGCCAGAACTCGATGCGCAGCGGCGACAATCGATAGCCGGACCAGTAAGGCGGGCGCGGCACGCTCTCGTCGGGATACTCCGCGTCGAACCGGTCGACCGCCTGCATCAGCGTGGCCCGGTCGCTGAGCGGCCGCGACTGCTGCGACGCCCAGGCGCCGATGCGGCTGTTGCGCGGCCGGCTGTCGTAATACGCGTCCGCCTCCGACGCCGAGACCGGGGTGATCGGCCCTTCGAAGCGGACCTGGCGGCGCAGGGACTTCCAGTGGAAGAGCAGCGCGGCGAAGGGATTGACCGCGAGTTGCTGGCCCTTCTGGCTCTCGGTGTTGGTGTAGAAGACGACCCCGGCCTCGTCGATGTCCTTCATCAGCACGATCCGGGCCGACGGCCGCCCGTCCGAGCCCGCCGTCGCCAGGGTCATCGCGTTGGCGTCGTTGACCTCGCTCGCCTCGGCCTCGGCGAACCACAGCCGGAACTGCTCGAACGGATCGTCGGTCTGCGGCTCGAAAATCGGCGTGTGGTCGGTCATCTTCGGGATCCCTCGGGTCGGGTTGGACGGCGTGGTCGGGCGGCGACGGTGCCAGGACATGGCGCACCGGACATGGCGCACCGCCCGATACGCGCCATATTTAGCATCGATTATCGCAGAAAGTCGTCGCAGCGACGGAATATCGCGCCGCGTCTCTCGGTCCGGATAGCGACGGAAATTGGCGGGCCGCCCGTTGTCGGGTGTGATCGCCAGAATCGCCAGGGCCGACGCCTCCCCGCTCGGCTCCGGTTGGGGATCACCGGGGAACCCGCCCGGCCCGCATCCGTTACACGGTGTGGGTTGGGCCACTGAGAAAGGTAAGTACCATGTTCCGCAAGACAGCCATCGTCGCCGTGTCCGCCGCGGCCCTCAGCCTCGCGGCCTGCGCCGATAGCGGCACGAAGCAGACCGGCGGCGCCATCCTCGGCGGCATCGGCGGCGCCGTCGCGGGCTCCCAGTTCGGCGGGGGCAAGGGCAAGGTGGCGGCCGTCGCCGCCGGCACTCTGCTCGGCGCGCTGATCGGCAGCGAGGTCGGAAAGTCGCTCGACCGCGCCGACAAGGCGGCGCTGGCCAACACGACCCAGACCACGCTGGAGACTCAGCCGAGCGGCAGCACCTCGACCTGGAGCAACCCCGATTCGGGCAACTACGGCAGCGTGACCCCGACCCGCACCTACCAGACGAATGCCGGCCAGTACTGCCGCGAGTACCAGCAGACCATCGTGGTCGGCGGCCGCTCGGAGCAGGCCTTCGGGACCGCCTGTCGCCAGCCCGACGGCTCTTGGAAGGTGGTGAACTGACGACCCCGCGCATCCGCCCTGCACTAAGGCTTGATCCCGGAGGACCTCTGATCGGACACTGGACCTTCCTGTGTCTGTGCAAAGGTCTTCCGGCGATGCCGACGCGTGCCACCGCGTTCCGCGAACCGTCCGCCTACCGCCCGGCCGCCGAGGTCGGGCGATGAGCGATCCGTACAAGGTTCTCGGCGTCGGACACTCGGCCAGCCAGGACGAGATCAAGGCCGCCTACCGCAAGCTCGCCAAGAAGTATCACCCGGACCTGAACCAGGACGACGCCGAAGTCGCCAAGAAGTTCCAGGAGGTCAGCGCCGCCTACGACCTGCTCGGCGATCCGACCAAACGCAAACGCTACGACCGGGGCGAGATCGATCCGGAAGGACGCGAGCGCCGCGGACGCGGCAGCTTCTGGAGCAAGGGCTGGAAGTCGCGCAGCGGCTATTCCGGCGGCGGTCCGGGCTCAGGTCGAAGCAGTACCTTCAACTTCGACGATGATTTCGATGGCGATGCCGGCGGCGGGGCCGACCCGATCGAGGAGATCCTCAAGCAGTGGCGGGCCGGCCGGGGCGGCGCCGGCGGAACCGGCCCCTCGCCTGGCGCGGGGGCCGGCCCCGGCGCGGGGTCCCGGTCCTCGCCGCGCCGCAACTCGCAGGATCTGCGGTATCGCCTGAAGGTTCCCTTCGTCGAGGCGGTGGCCGGCATCAAGAAGCGGGTCACCCTCAGCGACGGCAAGGTGGTCAACCTCACGATCCCCGCGGGAACGGAGGACGGGACCGTGCTGCGCCTCAAGGGCCAGGGCAAGCCGGCTCACGGGGCTTTGCCGGCCGGCGACGCCTATCTCGAACTGAACGTCGAACCGCACCCCCATTTCAGCCGGGACGGCGACGACATCCTGCTAGACCTGCCGATCACCCTTCAGGAGGCGATCCTCGGCGCCAGCGTGACCGTGCCGACCGTGCACGGCGCGGTGTCCCTGAAGATCCCCAAGGGCTCCAACAGCGGAAAGCGCATGCGCCTGCGCGGCAAGGGGGTCCCGTCCAAAGGCGAGGGCGAGGGCGGCGATCAGTACGTCACCCTGCGCATTGCCCTTCCCGAGACGCCGGATGCGGAACTGACCCAGTTCATCGAGAAATGGGGCGCGACCCACGCCTACAACCCGCGCAAAAACCTGAACTGACCGCCCGCGCCGACCCTCCGGCGACGTTCTAGAGCGCGATCGGTTCAGATCGAATCGATCTGAACCGTGAATCGCCCTCTAACTCATTAACGATAGAGCAAATTCACACGACCAGATGTTTCCATCTGATCGTGATTTGCTCTAAGGATCGGCTACTGGGCCGGGCCGTCCGGGCGGCGCGGCAGGGCGACCACGCCGGGTGCGTGCGCATCATGGCCGCCGTCGGCGATGGACGCGTCGATCACCTCGGCCAGGGAAACGCCCAGCAGCCGGTCCTCCGCGTCCGCCAGCCGGCCCAGCAGCTCCGGCACAGGACCGAGCTTCTCGTCCAGCATCTCGACCATCCGTTCGTTCCGCTCGACGGTCGGATTGAACCCGAGGGACACCCCGAGGTCGCGTGCCAGATCGGCCACGGTCGCGTGCCTTAGGTCGCGGGTGAGGCTGTAATTGTCCTCGTCGGTCGCCGCGATGTAGCCGGCCGCCCGCAGCGCCTCGACGACGGAGTCCCGGGCATCGAGCGGAAGAGCGTCGGCCAGGGCCTCGGCGTCGACGGTCCCGCCGACACGCGCCTTGGCGGCGATCACCGCCATCAGCGCGACCGCCGCCTCAAGCCGCAGAGCCGGCGACAAGGTCGCGGTCACGCCCGGCTCGCGCGACCGCCACCATTCCGGAAACGACGCCGCGAAGACCGCGCCGAACAGCACGATGGTCCAGCCCATATACAGCCAGATCAGGAAGATCGGCACCACGGCCATGGCGCCGTAGATCGTCTGGTAGGTCGGGAAGGCCGTCAGATAGGCGCGGAAGCCCCATTTCAGCAGCTCCAGCATGATCCCGCTCACGGCACCGCCGATCAGGGCGTCACGGGGCCGGACCTGGCGCGCCGGCACCAGCATGAACATCACTGTAAAGGCCACCGTCTGGATGATCGCGGCGAAGACCCGCTGCAAGGAGCCGTCGCGGCTCACCGCTTCCAGCGGTACCAGATTCGAGCCATCCCAGCTCAGCCGGTCGATCGCCGAGAAAACGTCCGTCGTCAGGGAGAAGCTGGCCGCCAGAAGAAGCGGCCCCAGCGTCAGCATGGTCCAGAAGATCAGCAGGCGGGAGACCAGCGTGCGGTTGCGCTCGACCCGCCAGATCCGGTTGAACGTCGCCTCGATGGTCGCCAGGAGCAGGACCGCGGAGAAGCCGAGCGCGACGACGCCGACGGCGGTGAGATTGGTGGTGTTCTTGGTGAAATCCGCCAGGTAGCCGCGGACCTCAAGCCCGACCTCCGGCACCAGGTTCTCGAACAGCACCGCTTCCAGGCGATCCTGGATCGCCTCGAAGGCCGGAAACGCGGAGAAGATGGCGAAGGCGATGGCCAGCAGCGGCACCATGGCCAGCAGGGTGGTGTAGGTCAGCGCCGCCGCCGACTGCGCTCCCTGATCGGCGTAGAAGCGGCGGACCGCGTACACCACGTAGTTGGCGATGTCGGAGACGATTCGCGTCGCCTGCGCCATGCGCCAGTGGTCGAGACGGCTCGGCGCCGACCTGTTCCGTGAGGATTCCATAGGGCCATTCTATCACGACGCGGGCGGCGGCGCGCTCGCTTGCGGGTCCGGATCGATGGTGTAGGATGCGGGACTGCATGCTGACCGGCGATATCGAGGACTGAATGACCAGAGATCCCCGCATCATGGCGGGTAAGCGCGGCCTGATCATGGGCGTTGCGAACGACCGTTCCATCGCCTGGGGCATTGCCAAGGCTGCGGCCGAGCAAGGAGCGGAGCTCGCTTTCACCTATCTGGGCGAGGCGCTGGAACGCCGGGTCCGCCCGCTCGCCGACCAGCTCGGCAGCACGCTGGTCGCGCCCTGCGACGTGAGCGACGACGCCAGCGTCGATCAGGTGTTCGACCGGATCGAAGATACGTGGGGCGGCCTCGATTTCGTCGTCCACGCCATCGCCTATTCCGACAAGGACGAGCTAAAGGGTAAGTATCTCGACACCACGCGCGAGAACTTCCAGCGCACGCTCGACATCTCCTGCTACTCGTTCACCTCGGTCGCCAAGCGCGCCGCCCCTCTGATGAAGGACGGCGGCAGCCTGCTCACGCTGACCTATTACGGTGCCGAGCGGGTGATGCCGCACTACAACGTGATGGGCGTCGCCAAAGCGGCGCTGGAGGCCAGCATCCGCTATCTCGCCGTCGACATGGGCGACAAGAACGTGCGGGTGAACGGCCTGTCCGCCGGGCCGATGAAGACGCTCGCCGCGTCCGGAATCGGGGATTTCCGCTACATCCTGAAGTGGAACCAGTACAACTCGCCTCTGCGCCGCAACGTCACCCTCGACGATGTGGGCGGCGCCGGCGTGTATCTCCTGTCGGACCTGTCTACGGGCGTGACCGGCGAGGTGCACCACGTCGACTGCGGCTACAACATCGTCGGGATGAAGGCGGTGGACGCCCCGGACATCTCCGTCGTCTGACCGCAAGCGGGATACTGACAGATGGCCAGCAACGGTTTCGGCCAGGTTTTCCGGGTCTCCACCTGGGGTGAAAGCCACGGTCCGGCGATCGGCTGCGTGATCGACGGGGTGCCGCCGCGCGTGCCCCTGACCGAGGCCGACATCCAGCACGACCTGGACCGCCGCAAGCCGGGTCAGTCGCGGCACACCACCCAGCGCCGCGAACCGGACACGGTCGAGATCCTGTCCGGCGTGTTCGAGGGCCAGACCACCGGCACGCCGATCTCCCTGGTCATCCATAACCAGGACCAGCGCTCGAAGGACTACGGCGAGATCAAGGACCGCTACCGGCCGGGCCACGCCGACTACACCTACGACGCCAAGTACGGCATCCGCGACTACCGCGGCGGCGGCCGGTCGTCGGCCCGCGAGACCGCCATGCGGGTCGCCGCCGGGGCGGTCGCCAAGAAGATCCTGTCGCGCCGGCTCGGCAACGCGTTCGCCGTGCGCGGCGCCCTGGTCCAGGTCGGACCGCACGGCATCGACCGGTCGCGCTGGGACTGGGCCGAGGTGGAGAACAACCCGTTCTTCTGCCCCGACGCGGTGGCGGCGGGCGAGTGGGAGACGTTTCTCGACGAGGTCCGCAAGTCCGGCTCGTCGGCCGGCGCCGTGATCGAGACCGTGGCCACCGGCGTTCCCGCCGGCCTCGGCGAGCCGATCTACGGCAAGCTCGATACCGACCTGGCCGCCGCGATGATGAGCATCAACGCGGTGAAGGGCGTGGAGATCGGCGACGGGTTCGCTTCCGCCGCGATCCCCGGCCACGAGGCGTCGGACGAGATGCGGATGGAGAACGGCAAGCCGGTCTTCAGCTCCAACCACGCGGGCGGCATCCTCGGCGGCATATCCAGCGGCCAGGACGTGGTCGTCCGCTTCGTGGTCAAACCGACCTCGTCGATCCTGACGCCGCGCGCGTCCATCGACCGGTTCGGCAACGAGGTCGACGTGGTCACCAAGGGCCGCCACGATCCCTGCGTCGGCATCCGCGCGGTCCCCGTGGGCGAGGCGATGATGGCCTGCGTCCTGCTGGACCACCTGATGCGCCACGAGGCCCAGGTCGGCCCGATCGGGTGAGCGGTCCGGACCTCCGCTCCGGCCGGGTGCCGGCAAGCCGTTCGACAGCCGCCACCGCCGGACCGTAGACTTCCCGATGGCCCTGACCCGAGCCCCTGACCCACGCCCCTGACCCACGCCCCTGAGCGACCGAGGCCCCATGCGCCGTTTCTTCGTCGGATTCTTCGCCACCGTCGGCGTTCTCGTGATCGTCCTCCTCGCCGGACTGGTGGCCGCGGGCTGGTGGTGGGCGGACGGGTACGGCGAGGAGGAGACCCTGCCGGACCGGATCGTTCTGGAGCTCGACTTCAACGGTCCGGTCGACGAGACCGCCCGGCTGCCGGATTTCGTCGGACTGCTCGACCGGGGAGCGCCCCTGTCGCTCATCGACTATGTCGACGCCATCGATAGGGCCGCCGGCGATCCTCGGGTTTCCGGCCTCTTCGCCGATCTCTCCGGCCTCTCCCTCGGCCTCGCCCAGGCGCAGGAACTGCGCGCCGCCGTGTTCCGCTTTCGGAGTGCTGGAAAGACCGCCCTGGCCTTTGCCGACAGTTTCGAGACCGCCGGAAACGGGCCCTACTATCTGGCCAGCGCCTTCGACCGCATCTGGCTTCAGCCGTCGGGCATGCTCGGCATCACCGGCCTGCAGCTCGAGTTCCCCTTCGCCGCCGGACTGCTCGACCGGCTGGGCCTGCGCGCCGAGTTCGAGCAGCGCTACGAGTACAAGAGTGCGGCGTCCGCCGTCACGGACACCCGCATGCCGCCGGCCATGCGCGAGAACATGACCCGGGTCGCCGAATCCCTGTTCGGCCAGGTGGTCAGCGGCATCGCCACGGCGCGGCGGCTCAGCGGCGGCGCGGTGCAGTCGGTGGTCGACCGGGGGCCCCTGCTGGCGCGGGAAGCGGTCACCAACGGCCTGGTGGACAGTCTCGGCTACCGCGATCAGGCCGAAGCCACGATGGACGGCGAGGCTGTGCGCGCCGGCGCCTATCTGAACGGCGCCGGTCGGCCCCATGACGACGGCACCCGGATCGCCCTGGTGCAGCTTGACGGCGCGATCGTGCGGGGCGCCGGTGGCGGCCTGGCCGGGCGCGACGACGCGGCTTCCGGTCCGGTCGTCGCGGCCCTCGACGCCGTGCGCGCCGATCCCGAGGCCAAGGCGCTGATCCTGCGCGTGTCCTCCCCCGGCGGCAGTTACGTCGCCTCCGACACCATCCGCCACGCGGTGGAACGGGTGCGCGACAGCGGCCGCCCGGTGATCGTGAGCTTCGCCGACGTGGCCGCATCCGGCGGCTATTTCGCCGCGCTCGCCGCCGATCACATCATCGCCCATCCGGGCACCCTCACCGGCTCCATCGGAACCCTGGCAGGCAAGATCAGCGCTGCCGAGCTTCTGCGCGAGTGGGACATCACCATCGGCCGGGTCAGCATTGGCGAGAATGCCGGGATGTTCTCCCCGACCGAACCGTTCTCCGACAGCCAGCGCGACCGGCTGCGGCGGATGCTCGATGCCGTCTACGCCGACTTCACCGACCGGGTCGCCGCCGCCCGGCGCCTTTCGGCCGACGAGATCGACGCCCTCGCCCGAGGCCGGGTCTGGACGGGAGAGGACGCGCGCCGCGTCGGCCTCGTCGATGCCGTCGGCGGCTACGCCGAGGCCCTTCAGCTTGCCCGTCAGGCCATCGGCATCGCCCCCGACGCTCCGGTGGAGCGGGTCCGCTACCCGGAAACCGGGGCCGCCTGGGAGCGGCTGCTCGAGCTTGTCCAGGATCGGAACTTCGCCGCAGCGCTCCAGACCCTTGCGGGGATCGCCGACCGCGCTCATATCCTGTTCAGACAGCTGGACGCAGCGGGCCTCCACCTCGACCCGGAGGCGGGCCGCGTCCAGAGCCGAGCGCCGGCTGTCGTGATACAGTAGCCCCGACCGCTCGGGTTCGAGCCGGTCTTACGGAGAAACCGTTATGGACCGCTCTTCCCCGCTCGACCTGATACGGCTCCTCCCGGTGCTCGGCCTCGTCTGCGCCATGGCGGCGCCGATCGTCCTCTCCCCGTCTTCCGTAGCGGCCCAGGAGACCAGCTCGACCCGGGAGCGCAAGGAGGAGGAGAAGGAGACGCGCAAGGCGCACAAGCAGTTCAACCGCGAGATCCAATACCGCCGCGTCGTCGGCCCGCGGGTACTGCCGATCGGGCCGTTCTCGATCTCCGTCTTCGTCAACGGGCAGCCGCTGGAGGCCCGCATCCGCGTCGCCATCCAGGCGGCCACCGAGCAGGCCAAGGCGACCCTCGACGGCCAGAAATGGGCGATCAACGGCATCGTGTATCCGCTCGCGGTCAGGCTCTACGAGAAAGGACGCCCCAACCGGGAGCAGATCGAGCTGTTCAAGATGGAGGCCCAGACCCAGCTCTCCGCCCGGTATCCGGAGATGATCGATGAAGTCTTCATCGAGTCGCTGATCTAGGCCCGGAACGGCGCGCAGCCGCCTTCCCTGGTCTCAAAGCGGCCCACGCCCCTACCGCCCCAGCGCGACGATCTCGCAGAACGGGCTGTGCCGGGAGACGACCTGATCGTCGGAGCGCTCCAGGATGTCCGCCTGGGCGGTCTGGAACCCCTGGCGCTGGAGCAGGCGCACCACCTCGATGATGTAATCCGTGTCCGACCGCACCTCGCCCTCATCGAACAGGGCGCGGCTCAGGGCGGTGCCGAATTCCGTCAGCCTGTAGCAGGACAGGACAAGCTGCTTGTCCGGATGGTCGTGGGTGATGCGCAGCGCCTTGTCGGCGTAGAGCAGGTTGGTCGAGAAGCGGTCCTCCCGCTGGCTCTGGAACACCCGGTTGAGGTCCCGGTTGGTGCGAACCAGCCCGTACTCCTCCAGCAGAAGGATGTCGTCGGAGGTGAGGTCCTTGTCGTCGAAGAAGGACTGTTCCAGGCGGACGACGAAATTGTTCACGGCGAAGGCGGCGAAGCGGCGGAACAGGGTGAGCCCGGCTTTCGACACGCCCGGCAACCGCACGAGCGCACTGCGCGGCACACTGCCGGGGCGCCGAACCTCCTGCACCAGCAGGCGGGCCCACAGGCGGCAGAATTCGGGGTCACCGGTGTCGGCCGCATGGGTGAAGAAGGCGGCGGCCCAGTCCTGGTCCGGTGCGCCGTCGGCGATCTCCTCGGGCAGGACGCGGAGCGCCCGCTGCAGGATCGCCTCGATGTTGAGCTGGCGCCGGTTCTCGACATGCTCCAACCGGTCGGACACGCGGTCGCCGAGACCGCCATCGCCGGTAGCCTCCGTGCGGCCCTGCTGCAGGCCCCGGACCCAGTCCCGCTGAGCCGCGCCGAGGGCGGCGATCACCATGTCGTTCAGCCGGGCCAATGCCGGCGCGGTCGGCGGCGCCGTCGACCCCGACGGTTTCGGCAGACCGAGCCGCGGGGTCTCAGGGTCCGGCGCGCTGGGTCCGGCCGGAGTTCCGACCTGGGTACTGACCGGGGGCTGCTCTCCACCGGGCCTGCTCATCGCCACCTCTCCCGCCTGCGGACCGTCGGTCCGACGCCCCCGCGTCCCGCATCATAAGCGAATCGCGGAGATCAGGAACTCGATATTCCCTTCCGGCCCGGTGATCGGCGACGGAACGATGCCCTCGATCCGCCAGCCGCCGAGACCCTCGAACCAAGCCCGGATGTCGTCGCACACCGCCTGATGCACCGACGTATCCCGGACCACCCCGCCCTTGCCGACCTGCTCGCGCCCGGCCTCGAACTGGGGCTTGATCAGGGCCACCGCTCGGCCTCCGGACTTCACCCTGGCCAGTGCCGCCGGCAGAACCGTCTTCAGGGAAATGAAGCTGGCGTCGCAGACCACAAGGTCCACCGGCTCGGGCACATGCGCGTCCGTCAGGTGACGGGCGTTGGTCTTCTCGAGCACCACGACCCGGTCGTCGTTGCGCAGTTTCCACGCGAGCTGGCCGTGGCCGACATCGACCGCGTAGACCTTCGCCGCGCCGCCCTGAATCAGCACGTCGGTGAAGCCGCCGGTTGAGGCGCCCACATCGACGGCGACCGCGCCGCCGGGATCGACGCCGAAATGCTCGAGCGCATGCGCCAGCTTGAGCCCGCCCCGCGACACCCAGGGGTGGTCCTGGCCCCGCACTTCGAGCCCGATGTCCTCGGCCACCTGCTGGCCGGCCTTCTCCATCTTGCGTTCGCCGGAGAAGACCTTGCCCGCCATGACGAGCGCCTGGGCGCGGGTGCGGGACTCGACGAGACCGCGGTCGACGAGAAGCTGATCGAGACGTCGTTTCATGGGCCCAACCATACAGAACGCCGACGGCGGCGGCAGCCGTCCGACTCGCCCTCCCGATTTGGCGCCGCATTTCGCCCAGAACCGGACACCGCGCGGCCGCGTTCCCCGTCCATGAAGACCGCCGGGCCGCACGCCCGACGTCCGGAGCCGAAGAGCGCAGCGTGTCCAGAACAGACCCGAATCCGCCCGAGACATCAGCGGCCCCGGTCTCCGGTGCCGGCGCACGGCGCTGCGGCGTCGCCGGCTTTCTCGCCCGTGCGGCGACGCCCCTGCTCGCCGTCGTGCTGCTGGCCGTGACCGTGTACGCGATCCTGCACCGCTATCCGCCGCCGCCGGAGCACGCGCCGTTCTCGATCCTCGATCTGGAGCGGCCGCTCGGGCTCGCCACCGGCCCGCAGCTCGCCCGGCTCAGGGACAGCCCCGACATGTGCTTCGACGCCATCGGGCAATCGGCCCTGGAGATCCGGCCCATTCCCGCCCGCAGGACCGGCCCGTTCTGCGGCTTCACCGACGCGGTACAGGTCACGCGCTCGACCCTCCCCTATTCGGGCCCGGTCCGGCTCACCTGCCCGATGGCGGCGGGGCTCTACCTGTGGGAACGGGAGGTCGTCGCGCCCGCGGCGGCGGAGTTGCTGGGCAGTCCGGTCGTCCGCGTCGACCATCTGGGCACCTATGCCTGCCGGCGGATCGGCGGCGGTCCCACCGGCCGGCCAAGCGAGCATGCGACCGCCAACGCCATCGACATCGCCGGGTTCCGCCTGGCCGATGGCCGCCGCATCAGGCTCGCGCAGCACTGGACCGGCGGTACCGAGGCCGAGCGGGCGTTCCTGCGCCGGGTGCGCGACGGCGCCTGCGACCTGTTTCCCGTCGTGCTCGGCCCCGACTACAACGCCGCCCACCGGGATCACTTCCACTTCGACATGGGACGCTTCCTCGCCTGCCGGTGACGGTCACGACAGCGTTAACGAGCCTTAACCATTTGAGTCGCGCGCCCATCGGCGGAACAATGCCGAACAGATCCAACCGGCGAGGCAGGCCATGCTGCAGGACCGATACGGCAACACCCTGACAACCCAATCGGCGGCGGCCCGCGACGCCTATGTCGACGGCATCGACCGCTTCCTGGCCGCCCAGGCGGGGGCCGAGGAAGCATTCGAGGCCGCCGTCGCCGCCGACCCTGATTTCGCGCTGGGTCAGATCGGCCTCGCCCGCATCCGACAGGCCATGGGCCAGGGGCGCGACGTGGCCGGACCGGCCGCGCGGGCGGCGGAGCTTGCGGCGGGAACGACGGAGCGCGAGGCGGCGCATCTCAACGCCCTCGGCCTGCTGGTGTCGGGCCAGGGACCGGCGGCCTACAAGGCGATCCGCACCCACCTGCTGGACCATCCGCGCGATGCCCTGGTCGCCCAGACCTGCACCGGCGTCTTCGGGCTGATCGGCTTCAGCGGCCAGCCCGGCCGCGAGGCGGAGCAGCTCGCCTTCACTGCCGCGCTCGCCCCGCATTACGGCGAGGACTGGTGGTTCCTGTGCCAGCACGCCTTCTCCCAGGTCGAGGCGGGTCAGACCGGTCCGGCGACGGACAGCATCGAACGGTCCATGGCGCTGAACCCGAAGAATGCCCACGGCGCCCATATCCGCTCCCACGTCTACTACGAGGCGGGCGAGACCGAGGCCGGGTACGGCTACATCACCGACTGGGCCCGGGACTACGACAAGGCCGGCCAGCTCCACTGCCACATCTCCTGGCAC
Organism: Thalassobaculaceae bacterium; assembly: GCA_040223655.1. Lineage (GTDB taxonomy): Bacteria > Pseudomonadota > Alphaproteobacteria > Thalassobaculales > Thalassobaculaceae > Thalassobaculum. The sequence continues at coordinate 66,132 of JAVKFT010000022.1, forward strand.
ATCGCGCTCTGGGCGCTGGAACGGGGCGATGTGGAGACCATGTGGCGGGTCTACGACGCCGATGTCGCCCCCGAGACCGAGAGCGGGACCGGACCGGGCGCCTGGGGTCCGCCGGTCAACGTGCTCACCGACGCCGCCGCCCTGCTCTACCGCGCCGACCTGGCCGGCGTCGACGTGCCGGCGGCGCGCTGGAAGGCGGTGAGCGACTACGCCGCGGCGAAATTCGCGAACCCGGCCATCGCCTTCGCCGACGTGCACGCGGCCCTGGCCCATGCCATGGCGGGCAACGGCGCGGCCGTGGCTAAGATCGTCTCCGACGCCAAAGGGCCCGCCGCCGACGTGGTGCGCGAGCTCGCCGAGGGGTTCGCCGCCCTGGCGACCGGCGCCTGGGCCGAGGCCGAGCGGCATTTCGCCCGCACCATGTCGAGCCACGAGCGTATCGGCGGCAGCCGCGCCCAACGCGATCTGGTGGAGTACGCCCTGCTAAACGCGCTCCTGAAGCAGGGCAAGGCGGAGGAGGCCCGCCTGCTGCTCTCCACCCGCCGCCCGCTCAAGGTGGCGAGCCATGCGGTGAAGGGCCTCGCCGCATAGAGCGCGATCGGTTCAGATCGAATCGATCTGAACCGTGAATCGCCCTCTAACTCATTAACGATAGAGCAAATTCACACGACCGGATGTTTCCATCTGGTCGTGATTTGCTCTAGCGGTTGCCAAAAAAGAAGGGCGCGCCCGGTGAGAGCGCGCCCTGTTCGTTCCTGACCGGTGGACCGGGGAGTTACTCCGCCGCTGCGTCCATCGGCGGCTCGATGACGCCGGTCTGCTCGGTGATGATGCCGTAATGCTCGATCCGGCGGTGCTTGGCGTAGTTGAACACCGTCTCCTTGCCCATCTTCGCCAGGTCCAGGTCGCAGGCATAGGTGATCAGCTCGTCGCCCAGGGACGAGGCCAGGGCCACCATCTCGCCCGAGGGCTGGACGATGCAGGAGCCGCCGATCAGCATGCAGCCATCCTCGATCCCCGCCTTGGCGGTGCCGATGACGAAGCAGGAGTTCTGATAGGCGCTGGCCTGCATGACCAGGTGGTTGTGGAACATGCGCAGGTGGTTCGGCTCCGGCGCGGAGGTGTTCACGTCAGGGGTGTTGTAGCCGAGCATGATCACCTCGGCGCCCTTCAGGGACATCACCCGGTAGGTCTCCGGCCAGCGGCGGTCGTTGCAGATCGCCATGCCCATGATGCCGCCCATGGTCCGCCACACCGGGAAGCCGAGGTCGCCCGGCTCGAAGTAGCGCTTCTCCAGGTGCTGCCAGGGCCGCTGCGGCTCGTGCTCGGCATGGCCGGGCAGGTGGACCTTGCGGTACTTGCCGACGATCTTGCCGGTGTCGTCCACCAGGATGGCGGTGTTGTAGCGATGGCCGTCCTCGGTCAGCTCGGCATAGCCCAGATAGAAGCCGATGCCGTACTCCTTCGCCTTGTCGAACAGCGGCTTGCACTCCGGCGTCGGCATCTCGCCGCGCTCGTAGTGCATGTCCATCTTCGAGACGTCCGCCTCGTAGTAGCGCGGGAAGAAGGTGGTCAGCGCCAGCTCCGGGAAGACCACGAGGTTCACGCCCCGCTCCTTCGCCTGCTTCAGCAGGTCGAGCATCCGATTCACCGCGCTCACCCGGCTTTCGTCGGGAGCGATCGGGCCCATCTGGGCGGCGGCGATATTAATGATCCGGCTCATAGGGATGCAGTCCTCGAACGGTGATAGGATTGACCGGCACTCTACGGCGACCGCACGGGCGCGAAAAGAGGCGCAAACGTTCGATGTCCCAACCGGAGCAGGCTGTCGCACCGTGACCCAACCGACGCCCGATACCGCGCTCGGCGCCGCCGTCGCCAATCCGAACCACCCGATGGCCCTGGCCAGCCTTCTCGGGATCGCCAGATCGCGCCGGGACGTGCGGCGCTCGCTCGGGGTCCTGCGGTGGCTCGCCGTCCTCGGCGTACCGGCCGACTCGATCGGCCGACAACGCGGGATGCTCTCAAGAGTCGACCTGACCTTCCGCCACCGCGACGCCGTCGCCGAGCAGACCGGCCCCTTCGAGACCCGTGAGGTTCCGGGTCTCGGCCCGCTGAAGTTCAGCACCGCGACCGACGCCGCTCGGGCGTTTCTCGCCCTGCTGGAGCGCGAAGGCGCGGGCTACGAACCGGGCGTACTCCGCTACCTGATCGCCGCCGGCCGACGCGGAGAGTTCGTCGCGGATATCGGCGCCCATGTCGGCTACTACACGACCGTCCTCGGCGCCGCCGGCGCGCGGGTGATCGCCTGCGAGATGCATCCGGACCTGCTGCTGGAGATCAAGCGCAACCTCTGGGCCAATGCGCTAGACCGGGCCCATGTGATCAACGCCGCCGTCGGCAACTACGACGGGCTGATCTTCAACGTCCGTTTCAACCCGACGCCCGGCCTGAGGGTGGAGGACTCGATCGCGGCACCGCCGCCGGACGCCCTCGACAAGGCGCTGTACGATCCGGTGCCCTGCATGCGGCTGGACACTCTCTTCGCTCGGGACGGCGCGATCCCCGACCTGATCAAGATCGACATCGAAGGCTACGAGTTCGAGGCCCTGAAGGGCGCGACCGGCCTGATCGCCCGGGGCCGCACCCGCTTCCTCATCGAGTTCCACCCCCATGCGGTGACGGCATTCGGCCACCAGCCGGCGGAGATCCTGACCATGGTGCCTGCGGACTGGCGCCGCGAGGTGCTGGAGGATGACGGCACCCGCCGGCCGATCGATCCGTCCGGCGCGGACTTCGTCCACGACCCCGAGGTGGAAAACGTCAAGCTGCTGTTCTGCCCGCCGGGCTACGCCGAGCCGTCCGGATAGTGCCGCTGCAGGAACCAGTCGGGTATCTGCGGCTGGGACGGCAGGCCGGCCGCCGCCCGTGAGAACAGTGCCTCGGGGAACGAGACCCGACCGGTCTCCGCGTCCAGGTGCTCCACCATCATGGCCGCCGCCCGGGCGATGTCTTCCGGTGCGTTGTCGGCGAACTCCAGGCCGTGAAGGACCGCGTCCGAGACCTCAAGGATGTCCGCATGGTCGCGGCAGAACCGCTCGAACGGCACGGTTCCGCCATCGCCGCGGCGCAGGACCTTCGGCAGCGTGACCGTCGAGGGGGAGCAGACGATATGGGCGAGCGTCGGAAAATTGGTGAACAGCACCGGGCGGCCGAACATCAGCGGCACGAAGGACATGCCCGAGGATGTGCCGATATGAAACGCGCAGCGGCCGGCCAGGTAGACATCCATCCAATCAGACTTCGCCGCGCTCGACGGATAGTCGATCAACCCCTTGATGGCCGGTGCCGCTTCCATCGAGCTATCGCCAAGACGGACCACCTTGAATCCGGCGCCGATCAGCTGGCGGATCGCCGGGATGTAGGTTGCGAACCGGCCATCGCGGAGCTGCATCAAGGACGAAACGTTGTCGTTGTAGCCGCTCTCGCGGACATGCACGGTCACAATGCGATCGTCCGCACCGACGCCGAGGGCGGCCAGCGCCGCCGCACCGCGCCGGTCCAGATCCGGGTCGGGATCGAGAAACGGAGCCGCCCCGGACCACAGTCGCGCCGCCTCGGAAACCAGATCGCTCATGGTCGCCGCGCTGCCGTCGGCCATCGTGAAGCGCTTGCGCGCGCTGATCATCTCCGCGTAGGCGGCGCCCGCCGGCATGACGTCCGCGAAATACCGCTCGAACCGGCTCTGCAGATACGGATTTCGGCTGGTTCCCCTGAGCATGACGATGGGCGGCGCCGGGATACGGCCGGCGTCGCGCAGGGTCAGCAGGGTCGCGGCGTAGACGAAATGGCCGATATTGCTGCTGAAGGTGGAGGACAGAACCCAGTGCCCGCCTTGGGCGCGCCAGACTTCGTCGATCTGACGTCGCAGGTCGGAGACAAGTGCCGCCTCGCGCGCCGCACGGAGGCTGAGCAGGTGGGACTCGATACCGTCCAGCAGGATGCTGACGAACGTCATGCCCTGGGTCTCGTTGACCGGGGGCATGGACAGGTTCCGGTCCACCAGACACTGCTTGAGCCACACGGCGAACGGCGCGTAGAGCGCCTGCGCCCGGGGCGCGGTGGTGATCGACCCGGGGTCGGGCAGCCGACCGCCCGTCGCGATCAGATAGACCGCGAGATACTCGAAGACCGTGATGAAATGGGCCAGCCGGAACACATGCTTGGCCAGGCCCGCCGCCGCCTCGGGCGAGATCTCACCGCGATAAAGGGCCAGCAGGATGCGCCGGGCGATCATCCGATCCTCGCCGGCGTGTCGGATGATGAACTGCTGGAGCTCCGCGATCGGCTGCATCGGCCTCGGGTCCCTCGGGAAACGTCGCACCGAGGATACCCTTATGCTACCCTCTCCGACAGTTTGAAGCGTGTTTCGGATCAATGGGATGAGCGATTTCAGAACGAAGACCGAAGCGCGCCGCGCCGCCGTCGACAATCCGGCAGATGTCCGCGCGCTGGCCGGGAGCTACTGGCCCCCCTACGACCGGGCCGAAATGATGCGGGTTCCGGTGGCGCTGCGCCGAATCGCCGCCCTCGCCAGCAGCGTCGGCACGGCACCGGCCTATGTCCTGTCGCCGCGCTTCCTGATCTGGCGCCTGCAGGAACTGGTCAAGGTCTTCAATGAGCGGACCGGGCGCCACAAGAGCGCGAAATCCTGGTCTCTCACCCTATCGAACGGCCGCACGGTCCGCTTCCCGCTCGACGATCCGTCGGCCGTGGCGTTCAAGACCATGGCCGACGAATTCACCCCCTATTACGAGAAGTCGCTGGCCGACTATCTGATCGACACGCTCGAACCCGGCGACGTCTTCGTCGATGGCGGGGCCAATATCGGCTACGTCAGCGCCGTCGCAGCGACCACCGGAGCGGTGGTGTTTGCCGTCGAGATTCAGCGCGAACTGATCTCGCAGATCGAAGCCGTGGCGACGATGAACGAGTTCGACCTCATCCGACCGCTGCATATGGGTCTGTCCGCGAAGCCGGGCATGACCTCGATGTGGCGGACCGGCATCAATTTCGGCGCCGGTCTCGAGGGCGAGACCGAGCGGTCGCTGGACGACGATCCCCGCTCCATCGCCGACGATTTCGTGACGATGATGGCGCTCGACGATCTGTTCGTCGGCGACGCCCTGCGCCCGAAGGTCGTGAAGGTGGATGTCGAAGGCCACGAGATCGCGGTGCTGGAGGGCGCGCAGCGGCTGATCGCCGAAGCCCGGACGATCTTCGTGGTCGAGTTCCACGCCCACCTGATCCACCTCTACGGCCACACGCCGGAGGATCTGGTCGCTCGGTTCGATCCGGCGGTCTGGACGTGGCAACAGCTCACCGATGACGGCCTCGTGGACATCGCGTCCATGAACGATGTGGTGCCTGACCCGCGCGACCCGAACCCCAAGCTTGTCTTCACGCCGCGCGCCCGCGCGGCCTGACCACCACGCCCGGTCAGTCCAGCGACGTCAGCCGCTCCGCGATCGCAGACAGCATGTCGTCGCGGCTCAGGATCGGTCCTCCCTCGCGGTCGTACAGGAGGATCGACCGGGTCAGGGGATCGTCGGCGTCGATCACCGGGAGGCTGCCGACGGACGGCTCAAGCCGGTCATAGGCCGGGTGGCCCGGCGGCAGGAAGATCAGGTTCGCCGTCGTCATCTGCTTGCCTTCCGGCAGCGCCGCCGGGTGCTTGGGATTGCGGCTGATGTACCGCATGACGATGGAGAGCGGCCGCAGCCCGACCTCCAGAAGCGTGCGGATCACCGTCTCTCCCGGGATGGTGCCGCCGCCGGGACACTGGGCCAGAAAAACGCCGGTCGGCTTCAGGACCGTCGCGAAGAGGCTGGCGTAGTAGCGCAGCGCCGGCTCGCTGAACTCCGTCAGGTTGGCGTTCGAGGTCACCACGTCGTAGCGCCGGGACGCCACATCCTCCAGACGCCACCACGGGAAATGCTCGGACCGGGTCTGCCGCTCAACGGTCAGCGCCCTCGGCGCCTCGTAATTGGCGACGATGTCCCGCTGCTTCTGCCGCATGGCATCGAAATCGATACCGCCGAAGCCGGCGCCCCGGGTCTCCGTCTGCGCGTGATCGAGGAAGCGGTGCCCATGGACGAACCGGCCCACGAGGCTCTGGAGCAGGTAGAAGCTCTCCGTCGCCTCCACGTGGTCGTAGCGTTCGATCGCCGGATCCCTGGCAAGGAAGAAGGATAGCAGGCCGCTGCCGGGGCCGATCTCCAGGACCGTGCGCCGCTCCGGGATGCCCTTGAGCTTCTGGGCGATGGCGTATTGCGACATCATTCCCGACAGCGGGATCGGGATCTCCGACGACGGGAACACGCTCATGAAGAACCGCGCGTAGTCGGCGAAACCGTCCAGCACCTCGGCCAGGGCCGTCTCGCCGAGGCCGCCCAGCTCGGCCATGAAATCGTCGAAGCGGTTGTTGTGCATGACGTCGAGAAGGACGATCAGATCCTCCATCGACTCCACGCGGGTGAGGAAGCCGGTCGTCTCGAAATACTCCGGCGCATGAATGCCGGTCTGGCGCAGCGAGCGCATGGCCCGCTTCGCCAGGGTCTCCGACAGCCGGTAGGACGCGGCGTCCACGCTTAGCCCTCGATCTCGCCCGTGATGGGGTTGAACGGGGTCGGGAACCTGCCGGACGGCTTGATGTAGTCGTAGGGCGCGCGGGCCAGGAACTTGCCCCAGCCGGCCTCGCAGCCGACCTCGCCGTTGTCCCAGACCACCTTGCCGCGGGACAGGGTCACGGCCGGCCAGCCGGTCACGTCCATGCCCTCGTAGGGCGTGTAGTCGGTCTCGTGGTGCAGCATGTCCTGGGTGACGGTCACCTTCTTCTCGGCGTCCCAGATGACGATGTCCGCATCGGCGCCGATGCCGATCCGGCCCTTCTGCGGATACAGGCCGAACAGCTTGGCCGCGTTGGTCGAGGTCAGCGCGACGAAGGTCTGCAGATCGATCCGGCCCTTGGCGACACCCTCGGAGAAGGTGATCGGCATCCGCGTCTCCAGCCCCGGCACGCCGTTGGCGATCTGGCTGAACGGCGCGTTGTCGCCGGCCCAGAACTTACCGTCCGGCGCGTCGATGTTGTAAGGCGCATGGTCCGAGGTGACGTTGCCGATCGTGCCCATGCGGACGTGGTTCCACAGCGCCTGCTGGTCCGCCAGCGAACGCGGCGCGGGAGAGCACAGCACCCGCGCGCCCTGGCGCTGGTCGCCGTCCAGGTCGTCGGCGGTCAGCACGAAATACTGGGGGCAGGTCTCGGCGAAGACCTTCACGCCGCGCGCCTGGGCCCGCCGGATCTCCTCGGCCGCCTCCTCGCAGGTGACGTGGAAGATCTGGATCGGCAGGTCCATCAGCTCGGACAGCATGATGATGCGCTGGCACGCCTCGCGTTCCACCAGCGGCGGCTTGCACCACGCGTGGTACTTGGTGTTCCCGAAGCCGTTGGAGACCAGCTTCTCGGTCATGAACATGATGGCGTCGTGGTTCTCCGCGTGGACGCAGACCAGGGCCTGATGGCGCCGCGCCGTCTCGAAGATCTTCAGGATCTCCCGGTCGTCGACCCGGTTCTTCGGGTAGGTCATGAACAGCTTGAGCGACCGGTGACCCGACTCGATCAGGTCCGGGATCTCCTCGTTCATCACCGCGTCGGACGGATCGTTGAGGATGATGTGGAAGCTGTAGTCGATGCAGGCCTGCTTCGCCTTCTCGTGGTAGTCGTCGACCATGTGCTTCACGCCCTTGCCCTTCTCCTGGGCGGCGAAGGCGATGACCGTGGTGGTGCCGCCGCAGGCCGCGGAGCGGGTGCCGCTCTCCCAGGTCTCGGCGTTCTGGCCGCCGCCGGAGGACGGCTGCTGGATGTGGCAGTGGCTGTCGACACCGCCGGGCATGACATAGCGGCCGCCGGCATCGATCGTGCGCGCCGCCGAGCCGGTCAGGTTCTCGGCAAGGGCGACGACGCGGCCGTCCTTGATCCCCACATCGGCCTTCTGCGTGTCGCCCGCGTTGACCACGGTGCCGCCCTTGATGATGACGTCGTACTCGCTCACCTGTGTGCTCCCGGAAGTAACTGTTGGATCATTGGGCGGAAGTTAAGCACGGCGCCCCCCGCCCGCACAGGGCCGGAAGGCGGGTCCGGGAGACTTCAGCCCGTCGCCTCGGCGAGCAGGGCGGCGGAGTCCCGAAGCAGCTCGGCCTTCGCCTCGGCATATCGCGTCCGGTCGGCCTCCGTCGGGATCGAGCCGAGATTCGCATCGACGTTCAGCAGGATCGACCGGCAGGACGCCTCCAGCAGGTTGGCGCCCGCATAGACGTCGCTCATGATCGTCGGGCGGCAGATCGCCCTAGCCCCGACGGCGATCCTGAGGCCCTCGACGCAATGGGCCGCCGCCGCGACCGGAACCGCCGTCGAGGTCAGCGCCGCCTCCCCCATCGCCGCCTTGCGCTTGGCGATCTCCTCGTCGGTGCCCTTGGGCATCCTGAGCGTCGCCATGTAGGCGGAGAAGCAGTCCATATCGGCGACGAGGCTGGTCTTCAGTTCGTCGACGATCCCGCGGCCCCGCGCGATCAGATCGGTGAACGGGGCCGGATCCTCCGCCTTCTTCACCGACACCTCCAGCGCCATTATCACCAGGCCCATCCCGGCCGCCGCCGTATAGGCGCTGACCGATCCGCCGCCGGGCACCGCCGCGTCGCTGGCGATGCTGTCGAGGAAGTCGCCGATCGACTGATCGAAGGTCGCGCCGGTCATCACATATGCCCCTGCAGTCTCATGCATTTCAGAAGGTTGGCGAAGATCAGGGCCGAGGTCACCCGGCCGACGCCGCCGGGAACCGGCGTGTAGGCGGCGACCGCGTCGGCAGCGGCGGCATCGAAATCGCCGACCAGCTTGTCGTCCTTGTAGGCGATGCCGGCGTCCACGATCACGTGGTCAGCGGTCACGTTGGCGGCGTTCAGCAGGCCGGGCCGGCCGGTGGCGGCGAAGACGAAGCGGCAGGGCGCGATCGCCGCCGCCAGATCGGCGGTGCGGCTGTGGGCGACGGTGACGGTGGCGCTCCGGTTGATCAGCATGGCGGCGAGCGGCTTGCCGACCGTCGGACCGCGGCCGACAACGGCGACCCGCGCGCCCGAGAGACCGCCGACGGTCTCAGCCAGCCGGATGCAGGCCTGCGGCGTGGCCGGGCAGATCGCCTCGTCCTCGCGGCCCTGCTGGATCAGACCCTGGTTCAGGGTGGTCAGGCCGTCCACGTCCTTCTTCGGGTCTAGGATCGACAGGACCCTGTCATGGTCCAGACCGTCCCGGACGGGCAGCTCGACCATCACCCCGTGGATCGACAGATCGGCATTCGACTCGCGGATCAGCTCCTCGAACGCCGCCTGGTCCTTCTCCGGCCCGAGCTCGACCACCTCCATCGCGATGCCGAGATTGCCCGCCTGCTTCACCTTGGAGCGCACGTAGGACAGGACGGCCGCGTCGTCGGTGGCGACCACGACCCTGATCCGGGGCTCCACGCCCTTGGCCTTGTGCGCTTCGACGGCGGCCGCAACCTCGGCTTTGACGCCGTCGACGATGTCCTTGGCTTCGATCCTCATCGCTCACCCTCTGCATGCTCCGCGATCCCTCGGACCGCATAGCGCGCCTTTTACAGGCGCCCTGGTGCGAGCGCGACCCCCGGTGTCGCAAAGATAGCGATAGGGGGGACAGCGATGGGGGCGGGCGATCAGTCCCGGTCCGCGAGGTGCAGCACCAGCACCAGCACGATGCCGTAGAGAACGTGTCCGACCAGGGCCACCCAGGTGATGCCGGTGAAGTTCAGGAAGAACGGCAGGCCGGCGATCGCGGTGATGCCGCCGATGGCGAAGACCCAGAGGCCGAAGCCGTAGACCGCCGCCGGCAGAACCCAGCCGCCGACCCCGCCCAGGACCCTGTTCCAGACCGGCTTGAAGACGAACAGCCAGCCGATCGGGTAGCCGAGCAGACCCACCAGGTAGAAATGGACGAAATAGCCGGCGAAATCGCCGTTCGGCAGGCCGAAGGTTCCGAGCAGGCTCTTCGCCAGGCCGTGCGGGGACAGGTTGGCCCAGCCGAGCCCGGGGCTGACGACCTGGCCCCAGAGATCGAAGGCCATGGTGGCGACCGCGCCCGCCAGGAACATCAACCCGACGGTGGCGGTCGTCAGCGGCGGCAGGGTCGGACGGGAAATCGGGTCGGTGTTGGCCATGGCTCGGGGCACTCCCTGGTTGCGTCCGTCGATCGCATCAACATGACGCCCCAATGAGCCGTCTGAGCGTTCGGTTACCGGCGCGAGCCCCGCATCAACCCGTTGTGAAGGACGGTGAGCGTAGGGCGCTCTCCCCCTCCGTTACCTGTTCTCGCCGTGCCCCCCTGCCCCCCAAAAAAACCCATCCGACTTCCTGGAAGCGGCACCGCCGCTATCCAGGGCCGTAATGCCGATGTCGATCACAGGGTCCCGGATCGGTCTCCGGGTAAGGCCCGGAGACCGTCCAGGAAGTCGGGGAGTATTTAGGTTTGTAGGTTCGAGCCCCTAATCCCGGGTTTCGAACACCCGGGGCGTCATCGTGTCGATATCCCGGGCGGCCCAGTCGCGCTGACGCACGCCGGAGATGGTGATCTCCTGGAATTCGTTCAGCTTGGCCGCGGCGTCGGCGACGTCGATGCGCTCGACCGCGCCCTTGGACACGATCTTCTCGCCATGCACCCAGACATCCTCCACCGCCCGGTCGCCGGCCGAGTAGATCAGGCTGCGGATCGGGTCGCGCAGCGGCTGCATGTACGGGTGGCCGCAGTCGACCACCGTGAAGTCCGCCTTGCAGCCGGGCTCCAGGCGGCCGATGTCGTCGCGGCCGATCAGCGCCGCCGCTCCTGCGGTGGCGGCATGGAAGATCTGCTCGGTCGTCGCGTTGGTGAAGTCGCCGGCCATCAGGCGCCCGGCGATCATCGCCACCTCCATCTCGTGGATGAAGTTGTGCGGGAAGGTGTCGGTCCCGAGGCCGAGCGGGATGCCCGCGTCCATATAGCGGCCCACATGGTTCAGCGCGATGCCGCGGCGCCAGAACACGTTCGGACAGTGGGCAACGCCGGCGCCGGACGCGACCAGTCGTCCAAAGTCGTTCGCCTGGGGCCAGTGCAGCCAGGGATGGTCGTTCAGGAAGATGCCGTGGGCGACGATGGTGCCCTCGGTCAGGACGCCGATATCCTCCAGCCACTCGATCGGCGTCATGCCGTGGCGCCGGGTCATCTCGTTGAACTCGACCACGCTTTGCGCTGCGTGGATATGCATGGTGATGCCGCGATCCATCGCCTCCTTGTGGGAGGCCTGGATCAACTCGGCGGTGCAGGTGTCGATCTGGGACGGCCCCATCATGCCGGACATGCGGCCCGACGGGTGCGCGTCGGCCTCGTCGATGGTAGCGATGGCCCGCTCCATCGCCCGCTCGCCGGCGGCCTCGTCCCAGTCGTAAACGACGGAATGGCCGTCCTTGGTGGTCCAGGCGGCGGAGCGATACATCGGGCAAAGCACGCCGCGGATGCCGGTCGACGCCACGTCCTCGACCCAGCCGTCGCGGGCCATGGAGAGGTCGCAATAGGTGGTCACGCCGCTCTTCAGCATCTCGTGGATCGCGAAGCGCATGGCCGGACTGGCGCCTTCGGGCAGCATCCGGAACACCGGCATGTACTCGTAGAGCGACGACTGGCCGAGCCGGGGCGACCCCAGCTCCTCGTTCAGTCCCTTGTTGCCGGGCTCCGAGGCCGGGTGGCTGTGCACGTTGATGAAGCCCGGCACGATCATCCGGCCCGAGCCGTCGAGGGTGACGTCGGCCTCGCCGTCGAAGCCTTTGCCCACATGGATCAGCTCGTGGTCCCGGAACGCGACGTCGGCATTCTTCAGGTAGACGTGCCCGCCGGTGCCCTCGGCCCCGCCCTCCGGGTCCCAGGCAATCACCCAGTCGCAGTTCCTGATCACCGTCGTGCGGCCCATCGTCTTCCCCATCATCGATTGCGGATGCCGGCGGAGACCCCCGCGGCAGTGGCGAGTGTGCGGTCCGCGGACGCCCACGTCAAACCGCAGAAACGGCCCGACTGACGCGGGGTCAGCGTTGACAGCGGAGCGGCGACTCGCCGACCGTGCGCGTCTCCAGAAACCGCCGAGGCCCCCCTCACATGACCGCCTACCCGACGCTTCTCGACACCGCGCTGCCGACGGACGACCGCGCCCGGCGCCTGATGCGCGACACCGCTATCGCACTGGTCGGTTCGCTTCTGCTGACCCTGTCGGCGAAGACGCAGATCCCGTTCTATCCCGTGCCGATGACCATGCAGACCTTCGTCATCATGGTCCTCGGCATGGCCCTCGGCCCGCGCCTGGGTGCCGTCACCGTGATGCTGTATCTGGGCCAGGGCGCCCTCGGCCTCCCAGTCTTCGCCGGCACGCCGGAGAAGGGCCTGGGACTCGCCTACATGGCCGGGCCGACCGGCGGCTACCTGCTGGGCTTCGTGGCCGGCGCCTGGCTGTGCGGCGCGCTCGCCGAACGCGGCTGGGACCGGTCGTGGCTGAAGTCGGTTGCCGCCGCCGGCCTCGGCCACACAGCGGTGTTCCTATTCGGCTTCGCCTGGCTGGCGCTGCTGGTCGGCGCGGAAAAGGCCTTCGCCGTCGGCGTCGCCCCGTTCTGGGCCGCCACGCTGCTGAAGACCGCCCTGGCAATCGCCGTCCTGCCCCCGGCCTGGGCGGCGATGCGCCGGCTGCGGGGGTAGCCGACGAGCCCACCCCGTCACCCTGCCCCTCCCGTCATCCTGACGCACGTCAGGATCAAGCATTCGGCGACGGGAGTGGCTTGGTCCTGACGTCCGTCAGGACTACGGGGGAGGTTGGTTGCGGCCTACGTCTGGGACTGCCGGTCGTAGGCCACCTCGCCGCCGAGGATCGTCAGGTCGCACTGGGCGCTGATCCAGGCCTCGGGCTCGGTCGCGAACAGGTCGGTGTCGAACACCGCCACGTCGCCGAGCTTGCCGACCTCCAGCGTGCCCTTGATCCCCTCCTCGAAGGAGCCGTAGGCGCTGTTCACCGTGTAGGCGCCGATCGCCTCCTCGACCGTGATCGCCTCATCCGGCCCGATGACCGTGCCCCGCGAGGTCTTGCGGGTGACCATGTTGTAGATGTTGCGGAACGGGTTGGTCTGCGACACCGGCCCGTCCGAGCTGCCCGAGGGATGCAGCCCGGCATCGATCCAGCTCCGCATCGGGTAGCTGGCCGCCGGCCGCTCGGGCCCGAGCGCGTCGAGATAAAGGTCGCCGAACTCGTACAGGAAGATCGACTGCGGGGCCGGCAGCACGCCGGCGCGGGCCATGCGGGCGATCTGATCCTTGGTCAGGAAGCCGCAGTGCTCGATCCGGTGCCGGCGGTCGGACCGCATCTGGTTGCCGATCGCCTTCTCGTAGCCGCTCAGGACCTGCTCGATGGCCGCATCGCCGATGGCGTGGGTGGCGATCTGGAAGCCGCGGGCGTGGTAGTCGGCGATATAGCCGTGGATCTCCTCGTCGCCGTAGATGAAGATCCCGAAATTCTCGGCATCGTCCGCATAGGGCGACGACATCGCCGCGGTCTTGCCGCCGGCGGACCCGTCGGCGAACAGCTTCATCGGCCCCGTCCGCATCCACTCGTCGCCGTCGCCGGTCATGAAATCCATGTCGAGGATCCGCTCGGGCCAGCCGGTCGCGCCGGCCAGCGGCATCAGGTACATGCGCTGCGGCAGACGCCCCTGGCGGCGGGCCAGGACGTAGGCCTGCCAGTCCCGATACCCTTCGCGCAGGCCGACCCCCGGATCGGTACAGGAGGTGAAGCCGTAGGAGAGGTTGAGCTTCGCGCCGGCCTCGATGCCGGTGACGAAATCGTCCATGCCGGCCTTCGGAAAGGCGCGGTAGACGAGCTGCTGGGCGGTCTCCTGCAGAAGGCCGGTCAGCTTGCCGTTCTGCGCCTCCACATTGCCGCCGGCGGGGTTGGCGATGCCCTCGCGGATCTCCGCCAGCTCCAGCGCCTTGGAGTTGGCGACACCCATATGGCCGCAGGTGCGCTTGATGTAGACGGGATTGTCCGGCGCGACCATGTCCAGCTCTTCGCGCAACGGATGGCGCTTCTCGGCCAGATTGAAGTGGTCGTAGCCGCGCCCCATGATCCACTCGCCCGGCGCCACCGTGTCGACCCGCGCCTTGAGCGCGGCCAGGACGTCGTCGACCGACGTGATGTCCTCGCGCTTCAGATTGACCTCGAGGGTTCCGAGTCCGACGGCCATCATGTGCTGGTGCGCGTCGTTGAGGCCCGGTACCGCGAGACGGCCCGCGAGATCGATCTTCCTTGTGTCGGGACCGATCAGATCGGCGAGGGCTGAAGCCGTGCCGGTCGCGAGGACGCGTCCCTGCCAGATCGCCACCGCCTCGGCGAAGCCGAGTCCGGGGCCGAGGAAAACCTTGCCGCCCGTCAGGACGGTATCAGCGGCCACGCGCGCCATTCAGTCGTCTCCCAGTGATCATGTTCGGATGCGGGTCGTGTCACACGTTTGCGGCGTGTCACACGACCGGCCCCGCTCGAACGGGGGCCGGCGGCCGCCGGAAGCGGACCCCGGCGGCTGTTCAAGGACTGCGATCCGGGCGGGCCGGACGCCGGCGTCGGACTAAGCGTCGTAGCCCGGGCTGTAGCGATCCATCATGCGGCGCATCGCCGGCCAGGCACGCTCGCCGAAGGGCTTGCTGCCGTCGCCCCAGAACTGGTCGGCGGTATGCTGGCAGACCTCCTCGGACGGCAGGATCAGCCCCTCGCCGGTCTGGGCGGCGAGCTGCGCCACGCAGGCGTGCTCGAGGTTCTGCAGGATCTCGAACGCCTCGCCGATCGTGCGCCCGCAGGCCAGAAGGCCGTGGTTGCGCAGGATCATCGCGTAGCGCCCGCCGAGATCGGCCTGAAGCCGCTCGCGTTCGTCCAGGTCGAAGGCGATGCCCTCGTAGTCGTGATAGGCGAGGTGATCGCCGTAGAACATCAGCGCGTTCTGGGTGATCGGCAGCAGCCCCTCCCTCTGGGCCGAGACCGCCATGCCGGCACGGGTGTGGGTGTGGGCCACGCACATCACCTCCGGCCGAGCCATATGCACGGCGGAATGGATCGTGAAACCGGCCTCGTTCACCTCGAAGGGCGAGTCCATCACCTGCTTGCCTTCGGTGTCGATCTTCACCAGCGACGAGGCGGTGACCTCCTCGAACATCAGACCGTAGGGGTTCAGCAGGAAGTGATGGTCCGGGCCGGGGATCCGGGCCGACAGATGGGTGTAGATCGAATCGGTCCAGCGGTAGTGCGCCACAAGCCGGTAGAGGCAGGCGAGATCGACCCGGATCTGCCACTCCTCCTCGCTGACCTGATCGCGCACGGACGGAATTTCTGCCTCGTAAGCAAGGGCCATGGCGGCCTCCTTCGCTGAGGGAACGGGGGGTTCTGATTGGCGCAAAGCTTGGCGGGCGCGGCCAGACCGGTCAATCCACCAAGTTACCGCATGCGCGAAGGCGGGACGGCCGACGGACGCGCAGCGCCAGTCTTGCGGTTTTCTTGACAGGAACCGCAAAATCTTGATGATTCTACGTGATTCTCCATCCTCCCCGTGGCGAGAGGCCGATCCGAATGGCGCAGCGCCGACCGCTCCACCTCATGGCTCTCGCCACCCTGCTTCTGGCCGGATGCTCGTCGATCGGCAGCATCGGCGATCTGGTCGGCTCCGGGCCCGCCGGTTCCGCGCCGGAGGACCGGCTGCCCCCGGCACCGGCGCCGATCTACGCCGCCGGCGACACCTTCGTCTTCACGGAAAACGGTCAGCCGACCCGGGAGCAGGTCGTCTCCGTCGCGCCGGACCGCGTTGTGTGGACGAACGACAGCGGCCTGATCTGGACCAAGGACACCGCCGTGGTGACGCCGCAGCTCCGCTGGTCCACCCACCCGGAGCTCGGCCGCGGCCAGCAGACCATCATCGGCTCGCCCGAACAGCTCTTCCCGCTTCAGGAAGGCAACGTCATCGCCTATTCGGTGCGCGGCTCGGCCGAGAACGCGCCGGCCGGCTGGCAGGAGGAGCACCGCTGCGCCGTATCGGGTCAGGAGGACGTGGAGGTCCCGGCCGGCACCTTCACGACGTTCCGGATCGACTGCCAGCGCAAGGACTTCCTCGACACCTACTTCTACTCCCCCGTGGTGCAGAACTTCGTGCTGCGGATCCGCGAATTCGCAACCGGCAGTTCCCGCAAGGAGCTTCTGTCGGTGACCCTGGCCAACGACCGGACCCGGGATCTGCCGGCCACGGTGGCGGCCGGTCCGAGCCCGATCGACGGCCCGACCGGCGAGACCCCCATGGTCCCGCCCGTCGCCATCATGGGCGACGAGGCCAACCCGGCGATGCCCGCCGACGCCGCATCGGAAGCGGCCATGGCGAGCGACACGCAACGCGCGGATACGCTGATCACCCGCCTGGAAGACGTGGTGTCGCGGCTCGAGCGGGTCGCGGGCATGGGCGCCGCTCCGGCGGCGGCGGCCGGCGCCCAGGCTTCAGCGGACAGCGCAGCGGGCGCGGATATGTCCGGCCCCTGGGCCGTCCACCTGGCCTCGTACCGCTCCCAGCGCGGCGCACAGAACGGCTGGCGCGTTCTCCAGGGCCGCTTCCCCGCCCTTCGGGACAAGCGCATGGTCACCAGCGAGTTCGATCCCGGCAACGGCCGGGGCACTTTCGTGCGGCTGATGGCGGCCGGCTTCCCGACCCGGGACGCGGCACGGCAGTTCTGCGCGCCGATCAAGGCCAACGGCCAGTTCTGCGACGCCCGCGGCCCGCTGCCCTGATCCCGTCCCGCCGATAGCGACGCCGTCAGCCGTCCCGCGCCCGCATCACGCCGCGCAGGGCCGAGACCGCGACGAAGAGCGCGGCGATCGTGGCCATGTAGACCATCAGGCCCGTCGGCACCCAGGCTTCGATCGCCCAGCCGGACATCGGCGGGCCCAGCAGGTTCGCCAGCTCGAAGGTCATCACGAACGCGGCGTTGGCCGCCACCAGCTCGCCCCCGCGATAGCGCTCGCCCAGCATCGTGACACCCACCGTGTAGAGGCCGAAGCTGCAGCCGCCCCACACGAACAGGATCGGATAGGCCGCCAGGGAGTCGGCCCGGAGCAGCCAGGCGGCGAGGCCCGGACAGGCGATGCAGATCGCGCCGAGCACCAGAAGCAGGGCGCGGCGGTTCACCCGGTCGGCGATCCAGCCGATGGGGATCTGCAGCGCGACGTTGCCGGCGAAGACGGCGGTCAGAAGGGTGATCGCCGTGTCCGACGGCATGCCGATCCGCAGGCCGTAGATCGGCAGGAAGGTGAAGAAGGCCGCATCCACCAGGCCGACGGCGAGGACGGCGGCGAAGATCGTCGGCGCCTCGCGGGCGAGGCGGACGACGCTGCCCCGCGTCTCCAGCGCCAGAGGCGGCGCCAGTCTATGGATCAGCGCCATCGGCAGCGCGGTCAGCCCAGTCACCGTGGCGATCGCGATGAAGGGCAGCGCGCCGTCCGTCCCGATCAGCGTGAGGATGAGCGGCCCGAGCGCGAACCCGGAGGCGATCGACGTGATGTAGATCGACATCACCAGCCCGCGCCGCCGTTCGCTGACGATGGCGTTCATCCAGGTCTCGCTGACGACCCAGTGGATCGCCACCCCGGCGCCCATCAGGAAGCGCAGGACCATCCAGACCCAGAGGTGGTCCAGAAAGGGCATCGCCAGCGCCGAGACGGACGTCAGCAGCAGGCCGGCGACCATCGCCGGACTGGCGCCGAGCCGGCGGACGATCGTCGTTGCGAACGGGGCAACAAGCAGCACGCCGAGCGAGGTCACGGCGGAGTTGATGCCGATCAGGACCGTGTCGGTCTGACGGGCTTCCAGCGTCACCGCGATCAGCGGAACGAAGCCGCCCACGGCGAGCCCGATCGACATCGACGAGGCATAGTGGGCCAGCAGACTCCAGCGCACCTGCCCCGCCGACAGGACACCGTCCCCGCCGGACGACGCCGGCGTCATCGTATCCTCAGCAGCATCGGTCGCTCACGGGTAGGCGCAGCGTTCGGCCGCCACCTGGGCGAACCCGCGCGCTCCCGGCCGGACCAGGAAGTGATGCTCGACGCCGTCATGGACGACGGACTGCTGCAGCGGCAGGATGCCGGAAATCTCGGTCCGCTGCCCGTCGATGCGGGTGAAGACTAGGCTGACGGGCTTCTCCGGGTCGAACCATGCCTGGGGCAGACCGGTCTCCGTGGTCTCGGACTCGCCGACACCGGTAACCGAGACGGCCTCGTTGGCGAAGGTCACCGAGGTGTTGGCGCCGCCATAGAGCGGTGTGCGCACGAGGAACCTCTTGGTCTCCACCGCCTCGCAGTCCCGCTTGTCCTCCGCCGCGCGGATCAGGAAGGCCAGACGCTCCGGGTCGACCCCGGCCTCAAGCCGCTCGTTCACGAGCGCCAGCAGGTCCAGCCGCACACCGGTCGGCACGTCCGCTTCGTAGCGGCGCTCCCATTCCTGAACGGCCAGCCGCGCCTTCTCGACCTCGACCCGCAAATTGGCCGCGTCCTGCTCGGCGGCGCTGCGGGCCTGCTCGAACTCCAGAAGCTGCTCCTGATGCAGGCGGCGCTGACCCTCGATGTCCTCGGCCCCGAACTCGTAGGCGGTCATCGCCGTGGCCACGACGACGCCGACAAAGATGAGGAAGCGGATCACGCCGCCCCACACCCGACGCCGGTAGCGCCGCTCGCTGTCGTATAGGCTCATTGTTCGTTTCCTCGCCGAGGGGAGACCGGTCGTCGCGCACCCCCGCCCGCGCCTGTTCTAGCCGGTCGCGGGCCGGCGGTGAAGGGGTGCGATCCTGGATTTCCAATGCGGCAGACGTATGTCACGGTGAAGCCGGAAATGAGCGGCCTTCCGGGTTCGATCGGTTTTCGGTTTCCTATTCAAAATGGGATGAACCCCGCAATCGAATCCCCACCTGAGCGCCTATGAACCGGTTCTTCACAAGTATTTTGGCGACCGACACCGCGTCCACGGCGCGCTTCTATGAGACCGTGTTCGGAATGCGCCGGCACTTCACGGCCAGTTGGTTCGTCATCCTCGTGCATGACGACGCTCCGGGCCTGGAACTCGGCATTCTCAGCCGTGATCACGCTGTGGTTCCGAGCGAGGTCAGGGCGGCGCCGGCGGGCGTGATGCTCACCTTCGTGGTCGAGGATTGCGATGCCGTCCTGGAGGCCGCCCGCCGAGCCGGAGCCCATGTCGTCCGCGAGCCCGAGGCCATGCCCTACGGACAGCGTCGGGCGCTGATACGCGACCCGGAAGGCACGGTAGTCGACATCAGCGCGCCGATCCCCGACTTCACGTTCGACCCGGCAGCCATGGCCTGACGCGGCGCATTCCCATCGTCAAGTGGCTGTGGCTATGGCACCGTCCGGCCCATGACCCAGCCCCAGCCCCCCGTCTCAGCCCCCGACCGCGCCCCGGCTAGCCGGACCCGCGCGCCGGACGTCTCAGAGAACGCTCTGCGCGGCATCACGCTCCTGCTCCTGGCGGAGATGCTGTTCGCCACGATGGACACCATCGCCAAGCATCTGGGCCAGGAGATGCCGGTGCCGATGGTCGCCTGGGGGCGCTACGCCTTCCACCTGGGCTTCATGCTGATGCTGTTCCCGGGGCGGCGGCTCAAACCGCTGCTCAAGGTGAACAACGTCAAGCTCACGCTGGTCCGAGGGGTGCTGCTGCTGATGGCGACCATGAGCTTCTTCACGGCCATCCGCTACATCCCCCTGGCCGACGCGGTGGCGATCAGCTTCGTCGCCCCGCTCTTCGTCGTGGCCCTGTCGATTCCGCTCCTGGGCGAGCGGGTCGGCCCGCGGCGCTGGGCGGCGGTTCTGATCGGCCTCGCCGGGGTCATGGTGATCGTCCGGCCGGGGTTCGGCGACGTGCATTGGGCCTACGGGTTGATGCTGTTCATGGCCCTTGTCTTCGCCGTCTTCGTCATCGTCACCCGGATGCTGACCCGCACCGAGGAGACCATGTCGATCCTGTTCTACGCCGCGCTAATGGGCACGATCGGGACCTCGGCCATGCTGCCGTTCTTCTGGCAGACCCCGACCCTGGAACAGGTCGGCTGGATGGCGGCCATGGGGGCGATCGGCGGGGTGTCGCAGCTGCTGATGATCAACGCCTACAAGGTCGCGACCGCCTCGACCCTGGCGCCGTTCCAGTACATCCAGATCATCTTCGCGGCGTTCTGGGGTTACCTGATCTTCGGCGATTTCCCCGACTACTGGGTCATCGCCGGCGGCACCATCGTCATCGTCAGCGGCCTCTACGTGATGCACCGCGAGGCGACGCTGGCCAAGAAGGGGTAGGCCCCTCGTCCCCCGCTAGAGCGCGATCGGTTCAGATCGAGCCGATCTGAACCGTGAATCGCCCTCTAACTCATTAACGATAGAGCAAATTCACACGACCAGATGTTTCCATCTGATCGTGATTTGCTCTAGGCTTTCGCACCCTTCTTCCCGCCTACGGAGAAGACCGTCAGCAGCGAGACGATCATGAACCCGGCGATCACGTAGAACACCAGGGCCGGCTCGCCGCGGTCGAGCAGGAAGCCGAACATCAGCGGTGCGACGATGCCGCCCAGGCTGAACCCGGTGGAGACGAAGCCGAACACCTTGCCCATGGACCCGGTGGGGGTGACCGAGCGCACGATCATGTCGCGGCTCGGCATGATGATGCCGTGGGTCAGGCCCTGCAGCGCCATCAGCGACACCAGCGCCCAGATCGGCAGGGTGACGGTGCCGACGATCAGGACGGCGACGGCCGTCGCCAGGAAGCAGCAGGCCGCGACCCGGTTGTGGTTCGTCGTCCGGTCGGCGATCACCCCGCCGAGCAGGATGCCGAGCGACGAGCCCACGAGATAGAAGGTGAGGCCGAGGTTGGCGGAGTCGATCGGCGTGCCGTGCACCCGGTTCAGGGCCGAGACCAGGAAGTTGTTGATGCCGCCGGAGCTGAGCGCCAACAGCAGAAAGAACAGCAGGCACATCAGGATCGCCGGGTTCAGCATGATCGACGTGCCGCCGGCGGGTGCCGGCTTGCCGTCGGCGCTGGCATCCTTCTTCGCCCGCTTGTCGGACCCCGGCGTGTGCTTCAGCGACCGGCCGAAGATCACCAGCGCCAGGGCCGCCACCATGCCCGCCGCGCCGCAGATCGTCACACCGGCCTGCCAGCCGAACTCCTGGGCCAGCCAGACGATGGTCATGGGCACCGCCGCGAAACCGGCGAAGCCGGTGAACGTGTGGAGCGAAAACCCGCGCCCCATGCGCTTCTCGGACACGGAGGCGGAAAGGATGGCGTAGTCCGCCGGGTGGTAGACGCCGTTGGCGGCCCCCGCCAGCACCATGCAGGCCAGCATCGCCCAATAGGAGCCGGTCACTCCGATCAGCACGAAGGCGAGCCCGTGCGCCGCCAGCCCGCCGATCAGGATCCACTTCGCGCCGACCTTGTCGACCAGATAGCCGAACGGGATCTGGCTGATGCCGGTTGCGGCGTTCGCCACGGTGAGGATCAGCCCGAGCTGCACGTAGCTGACCCCAAACGCGTCCTTGAGGATCGGGAACAGGGGGGCGAGCAGCAGAATGTAGAAATGGCTGAAGAAATGGGCGGTGCCGATCAGCGAGATGACCTTCATGTCATCGCGGAACGATCCGGCGCCTTCCTCGACGGTGGTGCTTGCGGCGGTCATTGAGACGTCGGTGGACAGTTGGCTGGGCAACGAAAGTGCGCTCCGCCGCGGGCAGGGTCAAGGGCGCGCGGCGGCCAACACCCTTGCCGGACGGTGCCAATACACTTGCCGGGCGGCCTGGGCGCCGCTACGGGAAAGCGATGAGCCGGACCGTCGTCGTGCTGGGATTCGCCGTTCTGCTCTCGGCCGCCACGCTCTGGGCGGGCGGGACGACGCTCGTGTCCGTCCGCCACTGGAACGAGACCCATGACAGGATCGATGCGAAACGCCGGGCCGCCAAGGCCGCCTGTGTCGGCCGCTACGTGGATCAGGACGCGATGCTGCGCTGCCAGGACCTGCACGACATCCGCTTCGCCGGCGAGATCAACATGGCCCGCGCGACACGGGCCGTCATCGCCGCCGGTCCCCTGCTCGTCCTGTTGATCGCAGCCCTTATGATGTGGCGCAAAGCCCGCACGAAAGAAACCGCGCGCCTCGAGCGAGAGCGCACCGCCGCCCGCCGAACCGCCCGTCCCGACCCCGCCGACCGGAGTTCCACCTGACATGAGCCGATCCCGTCCCGACGAGCCGCAGCGCGCCTGGCAGCGCATGCTGAGCGGCCGTCGCCTCGACCTGCTCGATCCCTCGCCCTTCGACATCGAGATCGAGGACATCGCCCATGGCCTGTCCCGGGTCGCGCGCTGGAACGGTCAGACCTCGGGCGCCTGGGCCTATTCGGTCGCCCAGCACTCGGTCCTGGTCGAGCGGATCGCCACCGGCATCGACGGCACCCTGGCCCGGAAATGGCGGCTCGCGGCCCTGCTGCATGACGGCCCGGAATACGTGATCGGCGATATGATCACCCCGTTCAAGGCGATCATCGGTCCCGACTACAAGACGGTCGACAAACGTCTGGAGGCCGCGATCCATATCCGCTTCGGTCTGCCGGCGGAGCTGCCTGCGACGGTCACCAAACTGATCAAGCGGGCCGACCGGGTCGCCGCTTATTTCGAGGCGACCCAGATCGCCGGGTTCGAGGCGGCCGAAGCCCGCAAGATCTTCGGCACGCCGCGGGTGAAGGCAACGGTCGCCATCGACCCGGTCGCGCCGGACGACGCGAAGACGCTGTTCCTGAAACGGTTTCGGATGCTGGCGGGCGTGCCCGCCGGCAAGAACGCCGTCACGCAGGACAGTTGATAGTTGATGCAACGATCGCCGTTTTCCGCCAAGGTCAAGGCTTCCGCAGCCGATCCTAGAACAGGATCCAAGAGACGATGACGCAAGCGCAGAGCACGCCCGCGAGCGGCGGCGAGGAGTCCGCCGGCCATCTCAATACCAAGTATTGGCCGGCGACGTTCGAGGAACGGGGCGTCGTTGTGCCCTTCACGACGCCGATGCTCGCCTTCGCGCGGGCCCGCTCGGACGGTAAGGGCGGGCTCGAGATCATCGTACCGGGCCTGTCCGGCGGCAGCGGTGTCTACATCATCGGCTGGTCCGGCGCCCGCGAGGTCTTCCGCATGACCGTGCACGACCGCGCCTTCCACGACATGATCGAGACCCGGAAGGCCGCGACCCCGCGGGAGATGCGGCGCTGCGCCAACGAGATCGCGCTGACCGGCCTGACCGGCCCCGACGGCATCGACGCCGCCGAGAAGGCCATCGAGCAGGAGGACAACGAGCGTCTCCTGACGAACTACTACCTGGTCAACTCCGTGGTCCGGACACTCGCGTCGTCTGATGTGAATCTGTCGGTGGCCGAGCTGTCCTCCCCGGCCGGCCAGAAGAAGGTGCGCGGCATCATGGCGGGCATCGCAAGCGACCTGAGCATTTCCTCCGAGCGGCTCTACGCCGATATCGAGACCTGGTCGGACCTGATCGCGCCGATCGGGATCGCGTCCATGCCGCACGAATGCCGGCTGCGCCGCCTGCTGACGCGGCTGAAGGCGTTCCGGATGAACGTCTCCGCCTGGGGCCGGAACTCGAACGCCGACCCGGACGGACTGGCCTTCCTGACCGCCGACGTCGCCCTGCTGACCCTCGATATCGGCGAGGCGCTGATGGGCGAGGTGGACGACCACGCCAACGACCTGAAGCAAGCGCTTGCCGCCTGGAAGACCGTCGGCCCCGAGATCACCGATCGAATGAACCGCATCTCCTGGCTGCTGGACGGCTGGGAGCACGTCCTGGGCCTGTGGGACTCGGTGCTGGAAGCGCCGATCTACGAGCAGGTCGAGGCGCTCGAGGAAATCGTGCGCATGCTGCCGCTGGTGCCCACCAAGGAACTCGAGAGCCAGAAGGGCAAGGCCTGGGGCGACCTCGAGAACGCCATGCGCAAATTCGTCAAGCCGCTGCAGAACTGGCAGTCGGGGGACACGGACATCGAACTGCAGCTCCGGATCGAGCGTCGCCGCGCCAGCGCGATGAGCGAGTAGGGCCGACAGGAAACGAACGGCGGGAGGGCCGAATGAGCGACAACTCCCTCGACAACATGGCCGGCAAGGTCTTCGAGATTCCCGAGGCCGAGTTCGAGAAATTGGCGACCGCCCTGGATCTGCGGCGGCTGCGGCCGTCCCAGCAGGCGGCCTCCATCGCCATGCTCGCGCAGATCCGGCCGCGGCTGCGCCTGATCCGCCCGCCCCGCCGGCTCACGCCGATGCGGCTGTTCTGCATCCCGTTCGAGGATCTGCTCTACAATCCGAACACCCCGCGCAAGGCCTTGGGCCAGATCCCGCGCAGCGCGCTCCAGCCGATCTGGAAAGAGACGGAGGCGCTGCTGGGCGAGGCCGGCCTCGCCCCGGTCAGAGACGCGATCAAGACCGTCGATTCCACCGACGAGGCGGCGGTTCATGCCGCCGGTCGGCCGTTATGGCGGGCCGCCCACACCGCCCTCAAGGGGCTCTCCGCCGGCGCCGCCGCGGAGAAGGGCGGCCGCGCGAAACTGCAGGAGCGTCTCGGCGGTCCGGAGGTTCTCGCCTCCCTGGAAGACATCGTCATGGCCCTCGCCATCGCCGGCCCGATCACCGCCATGCGGCGCAACCTCCCGCCGCCGCCGATCTCCGACATCAACAAGGAAGCTCTAGGGCACGTGGTCGACGCCCTGACCAAGACGGCAGCGATCGACCGCGAGGGACTGCCGATGCTGGTGTTCTCGCTGATGGCCCGCCTGGCCTCGCCCGCCATGCTGCCGAAGCTGATCGAACGCCTGATCGACGAAGGCGCCGGCGACCTGATCAAGGCCATGGGCGGACAGGTCGGCGAGGCCGTGGCCAGCCAGCAGGAAGACCGGATCATCGACGTCCGCGCCGAGGCGGAAGAGAAGAAGGAGGAGGACCCGGTCCAGGTCGCCCGCGCGCTGGGGAAAGAGCTGAAGACCCTGGAACGGGAAGCCAAGGCGGCGGCCGGTGGCGGTCGCGGCGTCGCCCGCCAGATCGAGAGGGTCAAAGCCGAGCTCGGTCGCCTGGCCCGGGAGACCGTGGTGGCCGGGGCGGCGCCAAAGGCGGTGGCCGCCATCGACGCCCTGGACGCGCCGCCGGACAACGAGGGAACCAACCGCGACCGGTTCCGCGCCGTCGAGGACCAGATCGTCTCCCTGCGGCTGTGCAAGCAATACGCCGGCGATATCGGCCTGAGCGGCGAGATCGACACCGCCATGAAGACCATCGGCGCGAAGCTCGACGCCCGATCCGACGACCTGCTGAAGCGCCTGCACGCCAACGACGCCACCGTGTCGTCGGTTGACCTGTTCTGCACCGTGCGGCTCGTGGAGCTGGCCGAAGGCTCCGAGAAGGCCGACAGGCTGCGCGAGAAGGGCATGGCGGCCCTCCGCGACGACTGACCGAACCCTCGGCCGCGGCCACCCCAGACGGTTGCGCCCCAGATCGCGCTCTCTTCGACCAAGGGGGCCGGTTGAGATACGGGCCGGGTTGCCGCCAATTGCGCCGGGGCCTAGATTGACCCCTCTCCGATTCCCCTGCCCGGCGCGCCCGCGGGTTCGGTCCGATCCCAGCCCCCGCCGCCGATACACGAAGGATGACAGACCATGGCGACCCCCCATTACGTGTTCATGGACGACCAGATTGTTCCCTGGGATCAGGGCACGGTTCACGTCGACACGGCGGCCTTCAAGTTCGGGTCGGCCGTCTTCGAGGGGCTGCGCGGCTACTGGAACGCGGATCAGGAGGAGATGTTCCTGTTCCGCATGGAAGAGCACATGGACCGGCTGGTCTTCTCCCAGCGGTTCATGCGCTACGAGGAGATCATCACCCCGGCGTACGTCACCGAGAAGACGCTCGAGCTGATCCGGGCCAACGGCTTCCGGGGCGAGAGCCTCCACATCATGACGACGAGCTATGTGGCCGGCCACGGCGGCCAGAACGTCACCGGGCCGATCAAACTGGCGATCACCGCCCAGGAACGCCCGCGGTCGGCGAAGATCACCGAGGGGATCTCGGCCCAGGTCAGCTCGTGGATGCGGGTGCCGGACAACGCCATGCCGATGCGCGCGAAGGTCAACGCCAACTATCAGAACGGCCGCCTCGCCACCCTGCAGTCGAACGTGGACGGCTATGACACGGCCATCATGCTGAACAGCCGCGGCAAAGTCTCGGAGGGTCCGGGCATGTGCTTCTTCATGGTCCGCGACGGCGTGCCGATCACGCCCCACACCTCCAGCGACATCCTGGAGAGCATCACCCGCTCGACCGTCCTCCAGCTCCTCGAGGAGATGGGCACGCCGGCGGTCGAGCGCGACATCGACCGCTCCGAGCTGGTGGCCGCCGACGAGGCGTTCTTCTGCGGCACCGCCTGGGAGGTCACCCCGATCACCTCGATCGACAAGATGGACGTCGGCACCGGCAGCGTCGGCCCGATCACCAAGCGGCTGCAGGAGCGGTACTTCGACGTGTGCCACGGCACCACCGGCGCCCATGGCGAGTGGCGCCTGCCGGTCTACGGCGCCGCCAAGGCCAACGCCGCCGAGTAGGCCCAAGGTGCACGCGGCCCTGTCGGTGACACTGCTGGGCAGCGCCCGGCTGCACTCGACCGTGCCGACGGAGGCTCCCGACGACCGCCTTCCGCCGATCCTGCTGGTCCACGGCGCCTATCACGGCGCCTGGTGCTGGGACCTCTGGGTGGACCGGCTGGCCGAAGCGGGCCGCAGGGTTCACGCCCTCGACCTGCGCGGCCATGGCGGTCTGACGCCGGACGCCGACTTTCGGACCGCCGGCGTCGCGGAGATGGTTCAGGACGTGGTCGCCGCCATCGACGCGATCGACGGCACGCCGGTGCTGGTCGGCCACTCCCTCGGCGGGCTGATCGTGACGCTTGCCGCCCTGGCACGGCCGGTCGCCGGTCTGCTGCTGGTCTGCCCTTCGCCGCCCGGCAACCTGCCCGGCGCGGCCAAGGTGCCCCTGGTCTCCGAGGACGCGCTCAGCCCGGCGCTGACCGCCGCGCAGGCCGGCGAGCGCTACGCGCCGCACCTGGACACCGAGGAACTGGCGGCGATGGCGGCCCGCCTCTGCGCCGAGAGCCCGCGGCTTCTGAACGAGCGCTACGACCTGCGCATTCCGGTGGACCCGGTCCGGATCGACCGCGACCTGCCGATCCTTGTCGTGGAAGGCGGCCGCGACGATCCGGCCCGCCACCCGCCGGGCCAGGACGCGGCCATCGCAGCGTTTCTCGGCGGCCGACACCTGCGCCTGGACGACGCGCCCCACAACCTGATGCTCGGCCCCGGCTGGCGCCCGTGGTTCAACGCGATCTGGCGCGCGTTCGGCGAAATGCTGTAGACAGGTCCGGTTCCACCGACACGCGACGTCCAAGGCCCCGTGGCGGAACTGGTAGACGCACGCGACTTAAAATCGCGAGCCTCAGGGCGTGAGGGTTCGAGTCCCTCCGGGGCCACCATTCGCGGGCAGGCGCACCGTCACTGTGGTGCCGCGTCCGTCGACGCTGTCGATCTCCAGAGTTCCGCCCAGCGCGTCGACGATCGACTTGACGATCGAGAGACCGAGGCCCGTCCCGCCGTCCGCTAGATGCGGGTCCGAGCGGTTCTGGTAGAACGGCTCCGTCACATTCGCCACAACGTCCGGCGGCATGCCGACGCCATCGTCCGCGACCTGCAGCGCGACGGTCCCGACTTCGACCCCATCGTCTTGCGACATCGCCGCCCGCACGCTCACCCGCCCCCCGGTCGGCGTGAACTTGACCGCGTTGGAGAGCAGGTTCTGCAGTACCTGAAGGACGGCGCGCTGATCGCTCAGCACCTCCGGAAGATCGTCGGCGACCTCACAGTCGAGGGTCAGCCCCTTGGCGTCCACGGCCGGCTCGAAAAGGCGCACCACCTCTCTGGTCACGGCGGACAGGTCCACGGGCTGACACTCGAAGATCCGCTGCCCCGCCTCGATCGCCGCGTTGTCGAGGATCTCGTCGACGAGCTCGCGCATCTGCTGTCCGCTGCGGTGAATGTCGTCGGCATAGCTCACGTAGGTCTCGTTGCCGGCCGGTCCCATGAATTGCTGGCGGATCAGATCGCTGAACCCGAGGATCGCGTTCAGCGGGGTTCGGAACTCGTGGCTCATGGTGGCGAGGAAGCGCGACTTGGCCTGACTGGCGGATTCCGCCGCGGCGAGCGCATCCGTCATCGCCCGCTCCGAGAGCTTCATGGGCGTGATGTCCGACGCGATGCTGCACACCCCGGAGACGTCACCCTGGCGGTCCAGCAGCGGAAACTTGGTGACGAGCATGGCGCGGAACGTCCCCGCCACCTGAATCTCGGTTTCGAACTGAAGGCTCTCGCGACGGTCGACCACCGCCTTGTCGGTCCGATCGACCGCCTCGGCCACCTCTGGCGGGAAGATATCGGACGCGTGCCGGCCGACCACGTCCTGCGCGGCGATCCCCGTCGACTGCTCGAAGGCGCGGTTGGCGAAGTTATAGACGCCGTCGACGGATTTGATGCTGATCGGCACCGGCGCGTTGTTGAGGATGAGCTGGGCGCGGGCCTCGCTCTCGCGGAGCGCGCTGACGTAGCGCGCCAGCGTCGCCCCCACCTCGTTGAATTCGCGGATCGGCGTCCGTCGGAAGGCGGCGCGGCTCTGACGGCGGTTGACCCCTGCGATGGACGCGGCGATCCCGGCGCTCGCCCGCCGGATCATCAGACGCATCGCCCAGGCGCAAGCCAGCGCCGTCAGGATCACCAGGAATACGACGGCGGCGATCAGCATCCAGTAGCGGTCGGCGAGGTCGCCCATCGCCTCGGACGCGTGCCGCGAGACGATCGCCACCGGCGCGCCGGCCGGGCCGGTCAGCGGCAGCACCGTGCGCACACTGTCGATTCCGTCGGCCGGCGGCTCCGTAGCCGGGTCGCCGGTCCGCAGGACCGCCACGGCACCCGTCGCCCCGCCGATCGCCGTCAGCAGCGTCCCATCCGCGCGCAGGTCCAGAGCGGCGAGGACACCGCCCGCCGACGGTTCTCCGGCCGTGCCCCGCATCGCCCGTCCCGCCAGGAGCCAAGGACCGTCCGCCGTCTCCACCACAAGCGGGCTGACGGAGCCTGCCTGGACCGGTGCGACCAGTTTCGCCAGCGTCTCCGGAGCGGAGCGGTCCCCGCCGGAAGCCCCCACCACCCCGCCATCGGCCATCCGCGCGAACAGGGCATCGACCGACTGACCGCCCGCCGCCGACCGCATAAGGGCAAGCTCCGAGGCGACCCGGTCCCGGTCGGCTTCGGCCATTGCCACCCGCAGCGCCCTGTTGCCTGCCGCCGGGTCCAGGATGCGCTCGATATCCTGCAGGCGGGCCGCGACCATCAGTCTGGCGATCTGGCGGGTGCCGTCCCGGCTCCGGTCCAGCTCAGCGGCGATGACGTGGCGCGCGATCTGGTAGCCGCCCGCGATCAGAAGCGCCGCGATGACCAGCCCCAAAACCAGAGAGACCGCGCCGACCAGGGTCGACAGGGCGAGTTCGGCCCGCGGTTCCGGAGGGGGGTCCCGATCCTGAGGCATATCGCTCAGACGCCCCGTCCACCGGTGCCGGAACGGAAACACGGCCCGATCATGGGAAATCGATTGCCGCGATTGGCCGGTCGCGCCGTCTGACGGTCGCACAACTCCACGGGCGCGATAGCCTCCTATGGTTTATCTATAGAGGAGATTACCGCAGATAGCGTGAAAACAACCACCCGGCATGACCGCACCACACCCGTGCCGACCCCGCGCCGGGGCGGCGGCCCCCGGTTGACCTCGAAGCGAAGCCGCCAATCAGGGAGCACCCTGCCACCCCTCCGCACGTTTGCGCCCCCCTCCGCCCGCGGCGGGAACGC
>JAVKFT010000023.1:0-1283 GCA_040223655.1 Thalassobaculaceae bacterium
CTGGACACCCGCAAAAACCTCCCCTGTTTTGGTGAGATGTGATTCCCTTCCGAGAGGCTTTTTCAGGAGGGTGGTATGGGTCAGCCGGGTTTGTTTGGGCTCTCGGATCATCTGAAGCGGTTGAGCGATGACGGGGATCCGCTTGAGGTTCTCGAGGCGACGGTAGACTTCGAATATTTCCGGGGTTGGCTGGTCGATGGGCTGGGCTACGGCGACGGCTCGAAGGGCGGTCGTCCTCCGTTCGATCCTGTGTCGATGTTCAAGGCGCTGATCCTCCAGGCGCAGCACAATCTGAGCGACAAACGGATGGAGTTCATGATCCGGGATCGGCTGTCCTGGATGCGCTTTCTCGGCTTCGAGCTCGGCGGGTCGACGCCGGACGAGAACACGATCCGGCATTTCCGCAACCGTATGATCGAGACCGGGACCTTGAAGCGGGTGATGAAGGCATTCGACTGGCAGCTGAAGAAGAAGGGCTACATAGCGATGTCGGGCCAGATCGTGGATGCGAGCCTGGTACCGGCGCCGAAGCAGCGCAACACCGAGGCTGAGAAGGCCGCGATCAAGGCGGGCAAGTCGGCCGCCGAGATCTGGCCGGATGAGCCGAACAAGGCAGCTCAGAAGGACGTTGATGCGCGCTGGACGCTGAAGATCGGCGGCAAGGTGCGCTACAAGTCGGATGGCACAGCGCTGCCGCAGATCGCGACGCCGGTCTTCGGCTACAAATCCCACATCAGCATCGACCGGCGGTACGGATTTATCCGCCAAGCCGTGGTGACCTCGGCGGCAGCCCCCGACGGGTGGCAGTTGAAGGCCCTGGTGACGACCGACAACCTCTCCTCCGAGGTGTGGGCCGACAGCGCCTATCGCTCGACCCGCAATGAGAATTGGCTGGCAGGACGGATGCTGACCAGCCGGATCCACCGGCGCAAACCGGCGGGCAAGCCGATGCCCTCGGCCACGGCCCAGGCCAATGCGAAGAAGTCGTCGGTCCGTGCCGCTGTGGAGCACGTCTTCGCGCACCAGAAGATGCGCTTCGGGCTGTTCATCCGCACCATCGGTCTGGCCCGAGCCGAGGCGAAACTGACCCTGGCCAATCTGGCCTACAACTTCGATCGGCTGATCTTCCACGAGCGCCGCGCCGCCATGGGATGAGTCCGTCAAAAATCCCAGAAATCAGCGCGGATCAGCAAAATCCGGCGCCTAAAACTCGGCTCACGCCGCCGTGCAAAGTCTGATCATCACAAGAGGCCGCATAACCGACCGGTTCTTGCGGGTGTCCA
>JAVKFT010000024.1:0-28390 GCA_040223655.1 Thalassobaculaceae bacterium
TATTGGATCAATTGAGTCCGGACCCTAGAGCGCGATCGGTTCAGATCGAATCGATCTGAACCGTGAATCGCCCTCTAACTCATTAACGATAGAGCAAATTCACACGACCAGATGTTTCCATCTGATCGTGATTTGCTCTAGGCCGCCCGCTACCCCTCGCCTACCCGTCGCTTTGGGGCAGTCCCGCCTCCAGGGCGCCGGCGACGATCTCGGATACCTCGTCGGCGGTGAAGCCGATGGTGCGGCGCTCCGGGCTTTCCTGACCCAGCGCGGTGCCGGCGACCAGACGGTAGGTCTCCGCCGCGCCCATGAACGTCTGCGGATCGAGCCCGACATCGTTGAAGGTGCGGGCGATCTCCTCCATCTCGCCGACCCAGCGATAGGCCTTCGGCGCCATGTCGGGCAGGGAGCGGTCGAAACGCTCGCGCAGGATCCGCAGGCTGGCCACCATCTCGGCGTCGAGTTCCCGGTCGACCCCGTAGGCTTTGGCCGAGGCCAGCGACTGGACCGCGAGGGCCGTCAGCCCCTTGGTCACGGCGGCGTAGCTCATCTTCAGTGCCGAGGCGGCGCCGACCCCGCCGGTTACCGCGCGCATGTCGAGGCCGGCTTGCCGCAGCTCCAGCACCCGGGCGACGTCGTCCTCGTGTCCGGAGACGTAGAGGCGGGGGCCCATGCCGCTGGCGCTTTTCGGCGGGCCGCCGATGATACCGCCATCGACGAAGGGCACGCCGATCCCCTCGATCACCTCGCCGACCTCCACGGCCGAGGCCGGCGCGATGGCGTTCAGGTCGACATAGATCGGTTTGGCACTCGCCAGCGCGAGGGCGGAGGCCAGCCGCTGCGCCAGTTCGAGGGCGGCGGCGGGCGGCAGGATCGAGAACAGGATGTCGGCCCCGTCCACCGCCGCCACGTCGTCGCCGCTGTCGGTGATGCCGACGGCCCGGGCGAGCTCCTGGGTGCGCTGGGAGCGGTCCGCGAGGTTGGTGGTCACCTCGACCCCGTTGGCGATCAGAACCCGGGCGAGGGCGTGGCCCATGTCGCCGGGGGCGAAGATGGCAACTCGTTGGATCGTCATGCCGCTCGGTCCCTGTCATCGAGTGCGCCCGGCTCCTGGCGGGCGCTGTGATCGGTCGCACGATCGCAAGGTTGCACGCGCGCGACGCCGGGCATAGGTTACCGCGTCAACGCTCGGGGATACACAGGTCCTTGCAATACGTTAGCACCCGCGGGCAGGCGCCCGCCCTCGCCTTCGACGACGTTCTGCTCACCGGGCTCGCGCGGGACGGGGGATTGTACGTTCCCGCGGTCTGGCCGCTGTTCTCGAAGGACGACATCCGGAACCTGCGCGGCCTGTCCTACGCGGAGGTCGCCACGCGCGTCATGGCGCCCTTCGTCGGCGGCACGATCCCCGAGGACGTGCTGCGCCGCATCGCCGAGGATGCCTACGGGCAGTTCGGCCATACGGCCGTGGCCCCGCTGAAGCAGCTCGATGGCTCCCTCTGGATGATGGAGCTGTTCCACGGCCCGACGCTGGCGTTCAAGGACTACGCCATGCAGATCCTGGGGCGGCTGTTCGATCACGTGCTCGCCCAGCGCGGCGACCGGGTGACCATCGTCGGCGCCACCTCGGGCGATACCGGCTCGGCGGCGATCGAGGCTTGCCGCGACCGCGACAACATCGACTGCTTCATCCTGTTTCCGCACGGCCGGGTCTCGCCGGTGCAGCGTCGGCAGATGACCACGGTCGACGCGCCCAACGTCCACGCCATTGCCGTCGAGGGCACCTTCGACGACTGCCAGGACCTGGTGAAGGCAGCGTTCGGCGACACCGAGTTCCGGGACGAGATGACCCTGTCGGCGGTCAACTCGATCAACTGGGCGCGGATCATGCCGCAGATCGCCTATTACTTCTGGGCGGCGACGGCCCTCGGCGCGCCGGACCGCACGGTCTCCTTCTCCGTGCCGAGCGGAAATTTCGGCAACGTCTATTCCGCCTATGCCGCCCGCAACATGGGCCTGCCGATCGAGACACTGGTGGTCGGCACCAATTCCAACGACATCCTGTACCGATACCTTCAGAGCGGGACGATGGAGACCACCGGCGTGGCACCGACCCTGTCGCCGTCGATGGACATCCAGGTGTCGAGCAATTTCGAGCGGTTGCTGTTCGACCTGATGGACCGCGACGGCGACGCCGTGCAGCGGACGATGAACGGTTTCCGGCAGTCCGGTTCCTACACCGTCGAGCCGGACCGTCACGCCCGGGCGACGGCGCTGTTCCGCGGCGCGCGGGCCGACGACGCCCTGATCGTCGAGACCATCCGCGCGGTGCGGGACGAGACCGGCGAGGTGATCGATCCGCATACCGCCGTCGGCATCGCCGCCGCGCGGCAAACACTTAGGGGCCAGACCCTGGCCGGCCGCGACCCGTCGACCCCGATGGTGTCGCTCGCCTGTGCCCACCCGGCCAAGTTCGCCGAGGCGGTGGAGCGCGCCGTCGGCGCCGCCACCCCGCTGCCGGAGCGCATGGCCGACCTGATGGACCGCCCAGAACGTGAGACCGTGATGCCCAACGACCTTTCGGCCCTGAAGACGCTGGTGCGCGAGCGCGCGGCACGCCGGGGAGCGGCGGCTTGACCGCACCCGAGCTGCCGGGCCTGCGGCTGACCACCCTGGACAACGGCCTGACCGTCGCCACCGATGCCATGCCGTCGGTCGATTCCGCGTCTGTCGGTCTCTGGGTCGGGGTCGGCACCCGCTACGAGAAGCCGTCCGAGAACGGCCTCGCCCATCTGATCGAGCACATGGTGTTCAAGGGCACCGCGCGCCGCGACGCCGCGGCCATCGCCCGCGAGATCGAGGATGTGGGCGGGCACATGAATGCCTATACCTCGCGCGAGCAGACCGCCTACTACGCCAAGGTGCTGGCCGACGACGTTCCCGTCGCCGTCGATCTGATCGCCGATATCGTTCAGAACTCGGTCTTCGATCCGGCGGAGCTGGAGCGCGAGCGGGCGGTGATCGTCCAGGAGATCGCCCAGGTCAACGATACGCCCGACGACGTGATCTTCGACCATTTCCAGACCGCCGCCTTCCCGGACCAGGGGCTCGGCCGCCCGGTGCTCGGCACCTCGGAAGTGGTCCGCTCGGTGCCGCGCCAGTCGCTGATCGACTATGTCGGGGCGTGCTACGGCGCGGATTCCTGCATCCTCTCGGTCGCCGGTCGGGTCGATCACGACGCCGTCGTCGACCTTGCGGCGGAACGCTTCTCGGCGCTGCCGACGGAGACGACCAAGACCACCGATTCCGGCCGCTATGCCGGCGGCGACGTGCGGATCGACCGCGACCTGGAGCAGCTCCACGTCATCCTCGGCTTCCGCGGCACCTCGTTCGCCGATCCGGATTTCTACGCGCTTCAGGTCCTGTCGATGATCTACGGCGGCGGCATGTCGTCCCGCCTGTTCCAGGAGATCCGCGAGAAGCGGGGGCTGGCCTACTCGATCTACTCCTTCACCTCGGCCTATCTCGATGACGGGCTGCTCGGCGTCTATGCCGGCACCGGCCCGGACGAGGTGGGAGAGGTGATCCCGGTGGTCTGCGATCAGCTCCGGGCGATCCCGGACGCGCTCGAGGAGAGCGAGCTGGCCCGGGCCATCATCCAGCTCAAGTCGTCCCTGCTGATGAGCCGGGAGAGTACGAGCGCCCGCTGCGAGCAGCTCGCCAACCATTTCCTGATCCACGGCCGCGCGCCGGACATGGCGGAGATCATCGCGCAGCTCGAGAAGGTGGACGCGTCGGCGATCCGCCGGGTGGTGGAGCGCCTGCTGTCGGCCCCGCCCACCCTGGCCGCCGTCGGCCCGACCGGCACGCTCGAGAGCTACGACGCGATCCGCACCCGCCTGAGCTGAGGCCGCCGCCCCTCGTTCTTCCCCACTCCCCGGCCTCGTGCCGGGGCCCACGGTTCAACGTGTTTCAACTTCGGGGGAGCTCTGAAGCGGACGTGTACTCCCCGGCGTAGGCCCCGGCACGGGGCCGGGGAGGGGTGTTTATAAAGGCGGACCCTTAGAGCGGTTTGACCATCAGCAGGACGCCGCCGGTATGGGGCAGGCGGGGGAGCCAGGGGATATCGGCGCGCGCCACCGTCTCGAACCCGGCCTTGCGGTAGAGCGCGAGCGCCGGGTCGTTGTCGGCGAAGACCCGAAGCGAGAGCTCCGCGAACCCGGCAGTTCGGGCCCGGTCGGCGACCGCGTCGAGCAGGGCCCGGCCGAGCCCGGCGCCGGCGGCGCACCGGCCCACGGCGATCATGTTGATGAACCACGATCCCGGACGGCCCATCGCCTGCACCGGGGCCACATGGGCGGCGCGGTCGCCGGGGACGCTCGGCTCCAGGCCGCTCGGCGGGCGATTGTCGTAGGGCTGGCTGGTCACCGCGCCGACCGCCGTGCCGGCCAGGTCGGCGACCAGCACGCGGGACCAGGACAGGGCCGTGTCGGCGGCCAGCACGGCCTGGAGCATGAGCTGGAATGCGCCCGGGGCGCCCGGCCGGTCGTCGTAGAGGAACTCGTAGATCCCGCCGCCGGCCAGAAGGTTCAGGGCGGCGACGGCCGGCGCATCGGCGGGACGCGCCGGCCGGATGGTCATGTCGGGCATGGTCCGCGCAGGGTCGCGATCACGCCGCCTTCTTCAGATGCCGGGCCACCAGCTCCTCGGCGATCTGCACCGCGTTCAGGGCTGCACCCTTGCGCAGGTTGTCGCTGACGCACCAGAAGACGAGACCGTTCTTCACGGTCGGGTCGACGCGGATGCGGCTGATATAGACCGCGTCCTCGCCGGCGCTCTCGACCGGAGTGACGTAGCCTTCGTCGGCGCGGTGGTCGACGATAACCAGGCCCGGGAAGCCCTGCATCGCCTGGCGGGCGCCGTCGACGTCGATCGGCTTCTTCGTCTCGATGAACACGGCCTCGGAATGGCCGATGAAGACCGGAACGCGGACGCACTGGGCGACCACCTCGATGTCCGGGTCGAGGATCTTCTTGGTCTCGACCGTCATCTTCCACTCTTCCTTGGTGAACCCGTCATCCATGAACTTGTCGATGTGCGGGATCACGTTGAAGGCGATCTGCTTGGTGAAGGTCTCGCGATCGATCGGATCGTTCACGTAGACCGAGCGCGTCTGGTTGAACAGCTCGTCCATGCCCTCCTTGCCGGCGCCGGAGACCGACTGGTAGGTCGAGACCACCACCCGCTTGACGCCGAACGCGTCGTGCAGCGGCTTCAGCGCCACGACCATCTGCGCCGTCGAGCAGTTCGGGTTGGCGATGATGTTCTTCTTGCCGTACTTGGCGAGCGCGCCGGGGTTCACCTCCGGCACGATCAGCGGCACGTCAGGGTCCATGCGGAAGGCGGAGCTGTTGTCGATCACGACGCAGCCCGCCTCGCCGGCCTTCGGCGCGTATTCCTTGGAGACGTCGCCGCCGGCGGAGAACAGGGCGATGTCGGCCTTGGAGAAGTCGAACTCGGCCAGGTTCTGCACGGTGAGGGTGCCCTTCTCGCCGAAGGAGACCTCGCTTCCGGCGGAGCGCCCGGAGGCGAGCGCGATGACCTCGTCGGCGGGGAAGTCACGCTCGGCGAGCGTGGTCAGCATCTCGCGTCCCACCGCACCCGTGGCGCCGACGACGGCAACTCTGTAGCCCATGTTTCTCTCCTTCCGCGATACACGCGACGTTCGGCCGGGGTTTACGCCCCCCGGTCCTGCATCGCAAGCACGCAAACGGAAGGGCGGAAGCCGCTAGCCGGTGGTCTTGGTGGTGGTTTTCGGGGTGGTGAACGCGCAGACGCCGACGCCCGCCGCCTTGGAGGCGGTGCGCAGGAGACGGTCAGCCATGGAAGCCGGTGCGTTCATGGGAAGGGTGTATAGGCGATTTCGGGAGTGTGGGGAAGGGGACTCGTGGCGGTCTCCCCCATCAAACCGCTCCGCCGTCATCCTGACCCGCTTCAGGATCGAGCCTCGGGCGGTTGCCGCTTCTGAGTCATGGTCCTGACGTGCGTCAGGACGACGGCGAGGGAGTGTGGTCGGCCTCTCACCGATCCCGTCATCCTGACACACGTCAGGATCATGCTGCCGCTGTTCGGTTCATGATCCTGAATCAAGGTCAGGATGACGGGGGATGGTGTGGCATGACGGTTGGCTTCACACCAGCTTATCCAGCTCCTTCAGGATGCTGTCGGTCATGGTCGCGGTGGAGACCTTGGCCTTGCCCGGGGCCATGATGTCGGCGGTGCGCATGCCGCCGGCCAGCACGTTGTCGATCGCCTTCTCCAGCAGGTCGGCGTCCTCGGCCATATCGAAGCTGTAGCGCAGCAGCATGGCGAAGCTCAGCATCTCGGCGATCGGGTTGGCCATGCCCTTGCCGGCGATGTCCGGGGCGGAGCCATGGACCGGCTCGTACAGGGCGTGGCGCTTGCCGGTGGTCGGGTCCTCGGCGCCGAGCGATGCGGACGGTAGCATGCCGAGGGAGCCGGTCAGCATCGCCGCGCAGTCGCTCAGCAGGTCGCCGAACAGGTTGTCGGTGACGATCACGTCGAACTGCTTCGGCGCGCGGACGAGCTGCATGGCGCAGTTGTCGGCGAACATGTTCTCGTAGTCGAGACCCTCGCCCTCGGCCTTGTGCAGGTCGGTCATGACCTGGCGCCATAGCACGCCGGACATCATGACGTTGGCCTTCTCGACCGAGGTGACCTTGGAGCGGCGCTTGCGGGCGAGGTCGAAGGCGACCCGGCCGATCCGTTCGATCTCCGGCGTGGTGTAGGCCTGGGTGTCGAAACCGCGCTTGGTCCCGTCGGCCAGGTCCTCGATGCCGCGCGGCTCGCAGAAATACACGCCGCCGGTCAGCTCGCGCAGGATCATGATGTCGAGGCCCGAGACCAGCTCCGGCTTGAGGGAGGAGTTCTCGACCATCGAGGGGAAGACCATCGCCGGGCGCAGGTTGGCGAACAGGTCCATCTCCTTGCGCAGGCGCAGCAGGCCGCGCTCCGGCTTCAGCTCGAACGGCAGGTCGTCGTATTTCGGACCGCCGACCGCGCCGAACAGCACCGCGTCGGCATGCGTGGCGTCGGTCATGGTCTCGTCGGTGAGCGCCGTGCCGTGGGCGTCGTAGGCCGCACCGCCGACCAGGCCCTCGTCGATGTCGAAGGACACCGACCGCTTCTTCGCCATCCAGTCGACGACCCGCAGGGTCTCGCCCACGACCTCCGGGCCGATCCCGTCGCCCGGCAGCACCAGCAGTTTTTTGTTCGACGCCATGTCCCGCTTTCCTCCAGAAAGTCAGTCCCGGCCCCGGGCCGCCTGAGAGCGCGCCGCGGGGCGGGATCGTTCATCGTTCATCCGGCCGCCGGTAAACCCGCCGGCCGTCCATGGGTGTTCCACTCGGGGTATCCCTGCCTGGCTGTCCCTTGCGCGGGTGCCGCCGCCGGCGTCACGCCCAGGGGGCGGCCGCCTTGCGCTGCTCCTCGAAGCTGTCGATCTTCGACGCCTTCTGCAGGGTCTGGCCGATGTCGTCGAGCCCGTTGAGCAGGCAGTGCTTGCGGTGGGGATCGATCTCGAAGGAGACGCTCTCGCCGTTCGGCCGGCCGATCGTCTGATTCTCCAGGTCGACCTCCAGCACCGCGTTGGAACCCTTGCCCGCGTCGTCCATCAGCTCGCGCAGCTGCTCGTGGGTCACCTGGATGGGCAGGATCCCGTTCTTGAAGCAGTTGTTGTAGAAGATGTCGGCGAAGCTGGTGGAGATCACGCACTTGATGCCGAAGTCGAGCAGGGCCCAGGGGGCGTGCTCGCGGCTCGACCCGCAGCCGAAATTGTCCTCGGCGACGATGATCTGGGCATCGCGGTACTGCGGGCGGTTCAGCACGAAGTCAGGCTTCTCGCTGCCGTCCTCGTTGTAGCGCATTTCGGCGAAGGCGTGCTTGCCGAGACCGGTCCGCTTGATGGTCTTCAGGTACTGCTTGGGGATGATCATATCGGTGTCGATGTTGATCATGTCCATCGGGGCGGCGGTGCCGCGCAGCTGGGTGAACTTATCCATGTCTCTTCCTCCCCTCGGCGTCAGTTGGCCAGGTCGCGGACGTCGGCCAAGTGGCCGCTGACCGCGGCGGCGGCGGCCATGGCCGGGCTCACCAGATGGGTGCGACCGCCCGGGCCCTGACGGCCCTGGAAGTTGCGGTTCGAGGTCGAGGCGCAGCGCTCGCCCGGCTCCAGCTTGTCGGCGTTCATGGCGAGGCACATGGAGCAGCCCGGCTCGCGCCAGTCGAAGCCGGCGTCCTTCAGGATGGCGTCCAGACCCTCCTGCTCGGCCTGCTCCTTCACCAGGCCGGAGCCCGGGACGACCATGGCGTGGACGTTGGCGGCGACCTTCCTGCCCTTGGCGATGGCGGCGGCGGCGCGGATGTCCTCGATGCGGCCGTTGGTGCAGGAACCGATGAAGACCTTGTCGATCTTCACCTCGGTCATCGGCGTGTTCGGCGCCAGGCCCATATAGGCGAGCGACCGCTCGATCGAGGCCTTCTTGCCCGGATCGGATTCCGCGGCCGGGTCCGGCGTGTGGCCGGTGACCGGGACCACGTCCTGCGGGCTGGTGCCCCAGGTGACCTGCGGGATGATGTCCTCGGCCTTGAGGACGACCTCCTTGTCGTAGGTCGCGCCCTCGTCCGACGGCAGGGTCTTCCAGTACTCGACCGCCAGCTCCCACTCGCCGCCCTTCGGCGCCATGGGACGGCCCTTCAGGTACTCGAAGGTGGTCTCGTCCGGGGCGATCATGCCGGCGCGCGCGCCCGCCTCGATGGTCATGTTGCAGACCGTCATGCGGGCTTCCATGGACATGTCGCGGATCGCCTCGCCGGCGAACTCCACCACGTGGCCGGTGCCGCCGGCGGTGCCGATCTTGCCGATGATCGCCAGGATCACGTCCTTGGAGGTCACGCCGTCCGGCACCTTGCCCTCGACGGTGATGCGCATGTTCTTGGCCGGCGCCTGAAGCAGGGTCTGGGTGGCCAGCACGTGCTCGACCTCGGAGGTGCCGATGCCGAAGGCCAGCGATCCGAAGGCGCCGTGGGTGGCGGTGTGGCTATCGCCGCAGACGATGGTCATGCCCGGCAGCGTGAAGCCCTGCTCCGGGCCGATGATGTGGACGATGCCCTGGCGGACGTCCATCACCGGGAAGTAGGGGACGCCGAAATCCTTGACGTTCTTCTCGAGCGTCTCGACCTGGATGCGGCTCTCCTCGTCCTCGATCCCCTTGGACCGGTCGGTGGTGGGCACGTTGTGGTCGGCGACCGCGAGGGTCAGGTCGGGCCGGCGCACCTTGCGGCCGGCGAGCTTCAGGCCCTCGAAGGCCTGCGGGCTGGTGACCTCATGGACCAGGTGGCGGTCGATATAAATCAGACAGGTGCCGTCCTCCTGGACGTCGACCAGGTGGCTTTGCCAGATCTTGTCGAACAGCGTGCGGGGCGTCGCCATGGCTGCCGGTTCCTCCTAAAGCATGGGGCCGCTGTCGGGCGGAGCGCGCTTGGCTCCGGCGGCGGCCGGTCTCTCTCTTGCCGTCTCGCGTTCCGTTGGCCGGAACGGCGTGTTTCGAGCGCCGGACTGTACAAGGACGCGGGTTGCAGGCAAACCGTGAAACGCGCAAGAACGCTTTGCACGGGGGCGTTTTCGCGCCCGATTCCCGCCGCGTCCGGTTCCCGGGCGCCTCTCGCCTCCCACCCGAGCCGCCCCGATGCCGGAAATGCTGTCCGATCTCGATCTTTCCCTACTGGTGCTGACGGTCTGCGCCGCGTTCCTCGCCGGTGCGGTGCGGGGCTTCGCCGGTTTCGGCTCGGCCCTGGTACTCGCCCCGGTGCTGGCCCTGGCCTACGGGCCGACCGTGGCGGTGCCGGTGATGTCGGTGCTGCAGGTGCCGATCCTCTACCAGGTGACGAAGATCGCCATGCGCGAGACCGACTGGCGGCGCACCGGGCCGATGGCGGCGACGGCGCTGGTGGCGATCCCGCTGGGGGCGGCGGTGCTGAAGAGCCTGGACCCGCAGGTCCTGCGGATCGGCATCTCGGTCATCGTGCTGACGCTGGCGGCGGTGATGGCGGTGGGCGGTCTGCCGCGGGTCGGGCGCACCCGCACCCGCGATATCGTAGCGGCAACCACGGCGGGCGCTATGGGCGGGGCGACCGGGATCGGCGGCCCGCCGCTGGTGCTGTACTTCCTCGCGACCGCAGAGCCGGCCCGCCAGGTGCGCGGCGACCTTTCGGGCTATTTCCTGGTCACCGGCGTCGTCGGCCTTGCGACCTATTTCGCCTACGGGCTGATCACGGTGGAGGCGCTGACCATCGGCGCGATCCTGGCGGTCCCCCATTTCGCCGGCATGTCCTTCGGCGGCTTCCTGTTCCCCCGGGCGAGCGAGAAGACCTTCCGCTGGATCGCGCTGACGATTCTGGCCTGCGTGGGCGTGGGGACGCTGCTGAAGTAGCGGGGTCTCTCCCCTTTCAAACTCCCACACTCCCCGGCCTTGTGCCGGGGCGACGCCGAGGCAGGCACGGGCGCCGGAGATGTGGGTCTCACGGCAGGTCGCGCCGACGTCCGGCCCCGGCACAAGGCCGGGGAGTGTGAGAAGGGAGAATGGGAAAAGGAGAGGCCGTCCCCCGAACGGAAAAACGCCGCGACCCGGGGGATCGCGGCGTTCCGTATTCTTGAACCCGAAAGAGTGGAAGGCTTACGCCTCGGAGCTGCCCTCGGCTGCGGCGGCGGCCTTGGCTTCGCGCGCGGCGGCCTGGGCGGCCTTGTTCGCGGCCTTCGCCTCGGCGGCCTGGGCGCGCTCGGCGGCGGCCAGCTTGCCGGCGACGCCGGTGGTCTTTTCGGCGATACGGGCCGACTTACCGGTGCGGCCGCGCAGGTAGTACAGCTTGGCGCGACGGACCTTGCCGCGGCGCATCACCTCGATGGCGGCGATCCGCGGGGAGTACAGCGGGAACACACGCTCCACGCCCTCGCCGTAGGAGATCTTGCGGACCGTGAAGGACGAGTTCAGGCCGTCGTTGTTGCGGCCGATGCACACGCCCTCGAAGGCCTGGATCCGCTCGCGCGAGCCTTCGACCACCTTCACGTCGACGCGGAGCGTGTCGCCCGGCGCGAACTCGGGGATCTGGCGGTCCGCGCTCAGCTTCTCGACCTGCTCCTTGTTGAGCTGCTCGATAATGTTCATGGCTTCGTCTCCGTCTCGTGGCCGGCAGGTCGTCGCGCCGGCGGTTGGTCCCGTCTCTGGCCGCCCGGTCTCACCGACGCTCGGCCCGCTGCTTGGTCTCGAGGTAGCGCGCCCAGAGGTCCGGTCGCCGCTCCCGCGTCACTGTCTCCGCTTCCGCGCGCCGCCACGCCTTGACTTTGGCGTGGTGCCCACTGGTCAGCACCTCGGGGACGGCCATGCCGTTCCACTCCCGAGGCTGGGTGTAGAGGGGATACTCGAGCAGCCCCTCTTCAAAACTCTCTTCGGCCAACCCGTCGGCCGCCCCCATCACGCCGGGCAGCAGGCGGATCACCGCATCCATCATCGCCAGCGCCGCCGGCTCGCCGCCGGAAAGCACGAAGTCCCCGAGGCTG
This sequence comes from Thalassobaculaceae bacterium, assembly GCA_040223655.1. GTDB lineage: Bacteria > Pseudomonadota > Alphaproteobacteria > Thalassobaculales > Thalassobaculaceae > Thalassobaculum. The sequence continues at coordinate 11,636 of JAVKFT010000024.1, forward strand.
ACTTCCTCGAGGCCGCGGGCGGCGATCACCCGCTCGTCCAGGCCCTCGTAGCGTCCGCAGACGATCACCGCACCCGGTTCCGCCACCAACGCCTTCGCCCGCGCCTGATCGAAGCGCCGTCCGCGCGGGCTGAGGTAGAGCCGCGGACCCGGTCTGTCCTCTACCGCCGCCAGTGCCGCATCCACGACATCGGGCCGCATGACCATACCGGCACCCCCGCCGAACGGGGTGTCGTCCACGGAGCGGTGCTTATCGCGCGCGAAGTCCCGGATGTCCAGCGTTTTCAGGCTCCACACGCCGGAATTCAGGGCCTTTCCCGCCAGCGACAGACCCAGCGGACCCGGAAACATCTCCGGGAACAGGGTGAGCACCGTCGCCTGCCACCCAGCGGCCGAACCGCCGGGCTGCGGGGCGGGGGCGTCCTGCCGCATCCGCTCGTCCACACCGCACTCCTATTCCTCGGCCGCCCGGCCGGACGGGGCGTCCGGCTCCCGGTCGGTGCCGTCTTCCAGCGCACCCTCCGGCGGGTCGACCACCATCCGGCGCGCATCCAGGTCCACCGTCGGCACCACCGCCTCGGTGAACGGCAGCATCCGGGCCTTGCCGTCGGCCCCGCGGAACTCCAGCAGGTCGCCCGCGCCGAAGTCGTACAGGGCGGTGACGGTGCCGAGATCGGCGCCGTCCGGGCCGACCACCGCCATGCCGATAAGGTCGGCATGGTAGAAGCTGCCGTCATCCGGCTCCGGCAGGGCCGTGCGATCGACATAGAGCCGCTGGCCCTTCAGCGCCTCGGCCGCGTTGCGGTCGCCGACCCCGTCCACGGCCACGATCACCTGACCCTTGGCCGTGCCGGTGATCCGCAGGGTGAACCGCCGGGTCCCGGCCTCGTTCTCGACCGGGCCGTAGGCGGCGATATCCTCCGGCACCTCGGTGAAGGGTTTCACCTTCACCAGGCCCCGGACCCCGTGCGGGCCGGTGATCGCTCCGAGACAGACGCGTGCGCTCATGGCCGCAGCTCCCCGGGTGATCGCGTCGCGAAGGCCGGGCCTCAGGCCTCGGCCTTCTCCTCGGCGGCAGCCTCCTCGGCCGGGGCTTCCTCGGCGGCCGGCTCGGCGGCGGCCGCAGCGGCGGCTTCCGCGGCCTCGCGCTCGGCGCGCTTCTTGCCCGGCGCGGACTTCTTCGGCTGCTCGTTGTAGACGAACGGATCCATCATGCCGGCCTTGCCCAGCATCTTGTGGACTCGGTCGGTCGGCAGGGCACCCATGGACAGCCAGTGCTTGATCCGGTCCTCCTTGACCACCAGGCGGTGCTCATGGTCCTGCGGCAGCATCGGGTTGTAGGTGCCGAGCTTCTCGACGAAGCGGCCGTCGCGCGGGGAGGTCGCCTCGGCGACGACGATCCGGTAGAACGGGCGCTTCTTGGCGCCGCCGCGGGACAGGCGGATGCGAAGTGACATTGTCGTTCCTTTCTCAGTGCATTCTCTGTTTCGTTCGAGGGTGTGGCCGGAAGCGGCAGGTTACTTGCGCTTGCCGGGAAATCCTGGAAGGCCGCCGAGACCTGGGAGCTTGGGGCCGCCGAGGCCGGGCATTCCGCCGCCCATGCCGCCCCCCATGCCACCGGGCGGGAGCTGCGGCATCTGACCGGGGGCCGGCATGCCGCCGCCGCCCATCAGGCCCTTCATCATGCCCTTGCCGCCGGTCTTGCCGACCTTCTTCATCATCTTCGCCATTTCCATATGGCTCTTGAGAAGACGGTTGATGTCCTGGACCTCGGTGCCGGAGCCGGCGGCGACGCGGCGCTTGCGCGAGGCGTTCATCACCCGCGGATTGGCGCGCTCGGTCTTGGTCATCGAGGAGATGATCGCTTCCTGGCGCTTGAGCTGGCTGTCGTCGAGGTTGGCGCCGGCGATCTGCTTCTGCAGCTTGCCGATGCCCGGCAGCATGCCGAGGACGCCACCGAGACCGCCGAGGCTGCGGAGCTGCTTCAGCTGGGCCGCCATGTCGTCGAGCGTGAAGGTGCCCTTCATCATCCGCTCGGCCATCTTCTCGGCCTCTTCGGCCTCGATGGTCTGGGCGGCCTTCTCGACCAGGCTGACCACGTCGCCCATGCCGAGGATCCGGCCGGCGATACGCTCGGGGTGGAAGTCTTCCAGATCGCCGACCTTCTCGCCGACGCCCAGCGCCTTGATCGGCTTGCCGGTGACGCCGCGCATGGACAGCGCCGCGCCGCCGCGGCTGTCGCCGTCGACGCGGGTGAGGACGATGCCGGTGATGCCGACCCGTTCGTCGAAATTGGTCGCGGTGGTGACCGCGTCCTGGCCGGTCAGCGCGTCCGCGACGAGCAGCACTTCGTGCGGGTTGACCGCGTCGCGCACCGAACGCGCCTCCGCCATCAGCCCCTCGTCGATCGAGGTGCGGCCGGCGGTGTCCAGCATCACCACGTCGTAGCCCTGCAGGCGGCCGGCGGTCATCGCCCGCTTGGCGATCGTGAGCGCGGTTTCGCCCTGGACGATCGGCAGGGTATCGACTCCGACCTGCTCGCCGAGGGTGCGAAGCTGCTCGCGTGCCGCCGGGCGGGTCACGTCGAGCGAGGCCATCAGGACCTTCTTGCGGTCGCGCTCGGCGAGACGCTTGGCCAGCTTGGCCGTGGTGGTCGTCTTACCGCCGCCCTGCAGGCCGACCATCAGGATCGGCACCGGGGCCGCGGCGTTCAGGTTGACCGCCTGGCTGTCGGAACCGAGGGTGGCGACCAGCTCGTCATGGACGATCTTGACGACCATCTGGCCCGGAGTGACCGACTTGATCACCTCCTGGCCGATCGCGCGCTCGCGCACCCGGTCGATGAAGGACTTGACCACCGGCAGGGCGACGTCGGCCTCGAGCAGCGCCACGCGCACCTCGCGCATGGCCGCCGACACATCGCTTTCGCTCAGTGCGCCGCGCTTCTTCAGGCGGTCGAAGACCGACCCAAGCCGTTCGCTCAATCCCTCGAACACGTCGTCACCCGTGGTGCGTTACGGTCGAACCCGAATTCCTTGTCGTTTCCCAAACGAAAGCGCGCCCGTGCTCGAACCCTCGAGGACGGACGGAACCCGTTAAGGTCTCGGCGGCCGAAGCTGTGCCAAGAAGCGCGGTGTATACGGTCAACCGGCGCCGCGGTCAAGGATTGCGGGCGGCGGGGAGTTCGGACGGCGCCGGCGCGTCACCGGCTCAGCATCGCGATGAGGTCGGTGTTCTTGCGCTGCACGATTCCGGGGATCAGGAAGACGTCGACGAACCACCAGAGGCCCGGAATGATCAGCAGAATACCGCCGATGCCGAAGGTGGCGCTGGAGAGGGCGCCGAACACCACCCACATCGCCAGCATCACCAGCGCGCTCTTGACCTGACCCAGATAGAAGCGGTGCACGGCGAAGGGGATGCCGAGGAAGAACCACAACAGGTAAGCGATCAGCGTCGACTTCTTGTTTGCGTCGTAGTGCATGATCCGCTCGGCATCGCCCGGACCGGGCTGGCCTGTCGCTGGTGTTTCCGTCATTCCTCGTTTCCTCACATTGCGTCGCGGCACCCCATCGGCGGCGCCGTCCCCTACGTGGGGATTGTCGCCCCGCCCGCAATCCCGAGCGCCGCGCCCCACGCGCGACCGGCGCGGGAGACCGTCCCCTCACCCTCTCCCGGCGTCAGCCCCGCCGGGGGCCGCAGCGCGTCGGTGGTGCCGTCGGTTGCGGCAGCGGCGGTACCGTCTTTCCCGCCGATCCCTTAACAAGCCGCTGCGCCACGGCTATATCGATAGCAGAGCCCCGAGACCTGAAACTCATTAAGAGGGTGTCTGCATGACCAGCGGCTGCGCCATCTATGTCGGCGACCAGCAGCTCAACCCGCGCACCAATCCGTTCGGCAAGGATGTCGCCAACCGCGGCCTGTACCGCGCTCTCGCCGAACACGGACCCTGGGACGACCAGCTGTTCCTGGTGCACAACCGGATCGACGCCCGGGAACTCGGCCTCAGCCTGTTCGACGGCGCCGTCCCGCCCAAACCGATCCGGGCGACCACGATCCTCAAGCAGGACGAGATCGCCGCCCGCGGGGCCCTGTTGCGCGGCCAGGCGAACATCGACGAGCTCGCCTGGATCCGCCGAACCTTCGACGAGCGTGCCTACAGCCTGGTCGGGTTGATCCATTCCCTCGCGCCGCCGGCGATGCGGGCCTACATCTCCGACGTCCTGATCTCTCCCGTTCAGCCCTGGGACGCGCTGATCTGCACGTCGCCCGCGGTCGAGCGGCACCTGCGCGACCTGCTGGTCGAGCGTGCCGACTACCTCTCGTCGCGGTTCGCAGCACCGGAGGGGCGCCGGGCGCCGCCGCTGCCCCATCTTCCCGTGATCCCGCTCGGCATCGATACCGGGCGGTTCGCCCGCCGGGGCGATCCGTCCCGGCGCGAACCGGCCCGACGGACGCTCGGGATCGACGACGACGTCTTCACCCTGCTCTGGGTCGGCCGCCTGTCGTTCTTCGAGAAGGCCTACCCCCAGGGAATGTTCGCCGCCGCCGAGGAGACGGCGCGGCGGACCGGACGCCGGGTCTGTTTCGTTATGGCCGGCTGGTTCCCGTCCGGCGAGCGGGGGCGGGAGGTCTGGGAGGAGACGGCGGCGGTCTACGCCCCGTCGGTCGACATCCGGTTTCTCGATGGCAACGACCCCCGGGTGCTGGAGACGGTCTGGCCGGCCTCGGACGTGTTCGTCTCGATGGTGGACAACATCCAGGAGACTTTCGGCATCACGCCGATCGAGGCGATGGCGTCGGGGTTGCCCGTGGTGGTCAGCGACTGGGACGGCTACCGCTTCACGGTCGAGGAGGGGGTGACCGGGTTCCGGGTGCCGACGATGATGGCGCCGTCCGGCATGGGCCAGCTTATGGCCCAGCGCCACGCCCTCGGCATGGACAGCTATCAGACTTACGGCGCCCAGGTGGCGTCCCATGTGGCGGTCAACGTCCGGGCCGCGGCGGACGCGCTGACGGCGCTCGCCGGCGACGGGGAACGTGCGCGCTCGATCGGAGCGGCCGCCCGGCGCTATGCCCGGTCGCGCTTCGACTGGACCGCCGTGATCCCGCAATACGCCGCGCTTTTCGAGGAGCTGGCGGCGATCCGGTCTGCCGCTGGGGCCTACGAGCGGGGCCGGGTGCCGGCGGACAACCCGGTGCGCAAGGACCCGTTCGCCGCCTTCGTCGATTTCGCCACCGATGTCCTGTCCGACGACACGCTCCTGCGGCTCCCCGACGGCGGCGCAGTCGATCCCAGGCCCCATCACGCCGCCAGAATGAACGCCTCCACCGAGGTCTGGCGGCTGCCGGTCGCCCAGAGCCTGGAGATCCTGGCCCTGGTGGCGGAGCGCGGTCCGATGGCGGTCGGCGATCTGGCGGCAAGAGTCGCCGGACAGCCGCGCGACCGGCTGATGCTGCATCTCGTGTGGATGTGCAAGGTCGGGCTGCTGGACTGGGAGACGACCGAGGTGATCCCCCTGGACCGGCCGGGGTCTACATGAACGCCCGATCCTCGGCCGGTCCGCGTCCAAGCGTGTCGGCGACGATCCGGAGCCCGGTCGCGGTGGCGTCGTAGCTGCCGGGCCGCCCGAGGGCGAGCCGCAGCCGGCCGCGCCCGGCGCCCGCTACCGTCGCGAACACGTCGCCGGCCGTCGTCACGACACCGTCCTCAAGCAGGGCGGCGGCGGCGTCGACGCCATCCCAGGCGTCCGGCGCCCGCAGCCAGGCGTGGGGGCTGGCCTCCGCCTCGATCGAAACCATCGGTCCGAGAAGGCGCCGCGCCTCGGCGACCCGCGCCCGCTGGGCCCGGCGCTTGCTATCGCGCAGGCGGTCGGCGGTGCCGTCGGCGAGCCAGCGCACCACGACCTCGACGCAGAGCGGCGCCGTCATCCAGATCGTATCGCGGATCGCCGCCCGGCCGCGCGGACGGAGCCTGGGCGGCATGTGCAGGGCGCCGACGCGCAGGCCCGGCGATAGGTGCTTCGAGGCACTGGTCAGGTGCAGAACCAGATCGGGCGCGAACGCGGCGAGAGCCGGCGGTACGTCGTCGTCGGCGTAGGGCCGATACAGGTCGTCCTCGATCGCCGGCAGGCCGTGATGCTCGATCACCCGGGCGAGGTCGCGGCGCCGGGTCTCGGACAGGGTCAGCGTGGTCGGGTTGTGCACCGTGGGGATGAGGAACAGCCCCTTCGGCCGGTGCTGGCGGATGGCGGCATCGAGCGCGTCCGGCGCCATGCCCTCGGCGTCCCAGTCGACGCCGACCGTGCGCAGCCGAAGGGTCGAGGCGACCCCGATGAAGCCCGGATGGGTCAGCGGATCGCACAGCACCACGTCTCCCGGTTCGGTCAGCGTCTGCAACGCCGAGGAGATCGCGTGCTGAGCCCCGGCGGTGATCAGCGTCGTCTCCGCCGTCGCCGGGACACCGCTGGCCGCGATCCACTCGGCGAAGGCCGCCCGGTGCGCGCGGCGTCCGCCGTTCGTATCGTAGTCGGCGAGCCGGAGCTCTCGGGGATCGGCGACGATCTCCGCCAGGGTCGCCGTCAACGCGGCCTCGGAGTCCGCCATCTCCGTCGGGAAGTTCAGGCCCATGTCCACCGGGCCTGCTTCGGCGGCGGCCGGGTCGGGGTCACGGGTGCGGCCCCAGCCGTGGGTCCGGGGATCGCGCACGAAGGTGCCGCGGCCGATCTCGCCGTCGACGAGGCCGCGGGCCGTCACCTCCTTGTAGGCACGGGTCACCGTTCCGACCGTCACGCCGAGACGCCAAGCGAGATCGCGGTGGGTCGGAAGGCGCGTGCCGACGCTGAGCCGCCCGGCCTGGATGTCGTCGGCGATCGCCTCGGCGATGGCCCGGTAGCGCGGCCCGGCGCGTCGGTCGATGTCGGGAAGCCAATGTGTCATGGTGACAATGTTCCGCTTGAAGGACTTTAATGGATACAATATTCCCGACAATTGGAAAGACAATCATAACATTGTCCCAGTGACACCGTGCTGGCTACGGTAGGTCTGGCGACAACCGCGACGGGAGCCCGCCGATGGCCCAGCCCTCCGAGAAGACCGATGCCCTGGACCGCCTGAATTCGGCCGCCGAGATCGTCTATTCGGTCATGGCGCCGACCCCGCAATACGTCTGGCCGCTTCTGGCCGAGCGCGTCGGGGCCGAGGTCTGGGTGAAACACGAGAACCACACGCCCGCCGGCGCCTTCAAGGTCCGCGGCGGCTCGGTCTATGTCGACCATCTGCGCCGCACCGAGCCGGGGGTGACCGGGGTCATCGCCGCCACCCGCGGCAATCACGGCCAGTCCGTCGCCATCGCCGCCCGGCGGGCCGGGCTCGGCGCCACCATCGTCGTGCCCGAGGGCAACTCGGTGGAGAAGAACGCCGCCATGAAGGCCTGGGGCGGCGAACTTCTGGTGCACGGCCGGGATTTCCAGGAGAGCCTGGAATACGCCCAGACCCTGGCGGCGGAGCGCGATCTGCACATGTTCGCCAGCTTCCACGACCGGCTGGTCGACGGGGTGGCGACCTATGGCATGGAGCTGTTCCGGGCCGCGCCGGATCTGGAAGCGGTCTTCGTGCCGATCGGTCTCGGCTCCGGCATCTGCGCGGTGATCGCGGCGCGCGACGCGGTCGGCTCCAAGGCGGAGGTCTGGGGCGTGGTCTCCGAGAGCGCGCCGGCCTACGCGCTCAGCTTCGCCGCCGGGCATCCGGTCTCCACCAACGCGTCGGGCGCGCCGACCATCGCCGACGGGGTGGACTGCCGGGTTCCGAACCCCGCCGCCTTCGAGCGGATCAGGGCGGGTGCCGCCGGCATCATCAAGGTCTCGGACGACGAGATCAGGCAGGCGATGCGGATCTACTACACCGACACCCACAGCATCGCCGAAGGGGCCGGTGCCGTGCCGCTGGCCGGGCTGATGCAGGTGCGCGACCGCTGGCAGGGCCGAAAGGTTGGCGTCATCCTGTCCGGTGGTAATGTGGACATGGACGTCTACCGCGACGTCCTGGCGGCCGGCTGACCGGACCGCCGGAACCGAGTGACCGAGACGAGACCCGACGGGAAAGGGACATCATGACCGAGGAGCTGTTCCGCGAGGACTCCTACCTCAAATCCTGCGAGGCCACGGTGGTGGCGGTGACCGAGGAGGGGATCGTCCTCGACCGCACCGTCTTCTACCCGACTGGCGGCGGACAGCCGGGCGACACCGGCACCCTGACCACCGCCGACGGGCGCAGCGTGCCGGTCGCCGATACCCGCAAGGGCAAGGCGGTCGCCGGCATCGTGCATGTGCCGGCGGACGGGACCGCGTCGCTGGCCGAGGGGGACAGCGTCACGGCGTCCCTCGACTGGGACCGGCGGTACCGGCTGATGCGCATGCACACGGCCATGCACATTCTCTGTTCCCTGGTGGAGGGCGGCGTGACCGGCGGTCAGGTCGGCGACGCGAAGAGCCGGCTGGACTTCAACCTGGAGCCGGAGAACGTTCCGGACAAGGACGCCCTGACCGACAAGCTCAATGCGGTCGTCGCCGGGGACCACGCGGTGACCATCGGCGCGATCACCGACGCGGAGCTCGAGGCCAACCCGGATCTGGTCCGGACCATGTCGGTCAAGCCGCCGACCGGCGCGGGCACGGTGCGGATGATCCGCATCGGCGAAGATGTGGACTACCAGCCCTGCGGTGGCACGCACGTCAAGGCGACGGGCGAGATCGGCCGGCTGGAGGTCACCAAGATCGAGAACAAGGGCAAGCAGAACCGCCGGATCAACATCACCCTGGTCGACTGAGGGCGATCCGTCTGCGGTCTGTGCGACGCGCCGGGTGGCCGGCGCGAACGGGAGAGGTGCGCGATGACGCTGAGTTTCGAGACCGTGGACGTCTTCACCGACACCCGCTTCGGCGGTAACCCGCTCGCCGTGGTATTCGGTGCCGAGGGGCTCGCGACCGAGCGGCTGCAGGCGATCGCGCGGGAGTTCAACTACTCTGAGACCACCTTCGTCCTGCCGCCGGAGGATGCGGCGAATACGGCACGGGTGCGGATCTTCTCGACCAAGCGCGAGATGGCCTTCGCCGGGCACCCCAATGTGGGGACGGCGGCCGTGATCGGTTGGCGGGGCACCCTGTTCGGACGGCCTGTCGGTGACGTGCTCCGGTTCGAGGAGATCGCCGGTTTGGTTCCCGTTGCCGTCGAGCGGACGGACGGCGTCGTGACCGGTACGACGCTCACCGCGCCGGAACCGTTCTCCCGCGGCGACGCGGTCCCGGTGGCGGAGGTGGCCGCCTGTCTCGGGCTGACGGATGCCGATATCCGCACCGACCGGCATCCGCCGGTGATCGGGTCGGTGGGGTTGCCCTTCATCCTGGCCGAGCTGCGCGACGCCGAGGCGGTCCGTCGTGCCGGGCCGATCGCCGCCCGGTTCGCCGATCAGCCGGCGGTCGCCGCCAACGGTGCCATCCTCTGCTACGCCCGGGTGGACGACCCCGAGATCGATATCCGGGCCCGCATGTTCGCCCCGATCCGCAATGTGGCGGAAGACCCGGCCACCGGCAGCGCCTGCGGCGCGCTGATGGGGCTGCTCGGCACGCTGGAGCCCGGCCGCGGGACCCTGACGCGCCGCATCGCCCAGGGTGTCGAGATGGGCCGACCCTCGCTGCTGCGCGGGGCGGTCGACCATGCGGATGACGCGGCCGTCGCGGTGCGCATCGGCGGCCGCTCGATCCCCGTCATGAGCGGCACCATCGAGATCTGACACGACGATTGGCACGAAAGGTTCGGGACATGGCACTGACCTATGAGACGGTGGACGTCTTCACCGACACCGCGTTCGGCGGCAACCCGCTGGCGGTTGTGTTCGGCGCCGAGGATCTATCGACCGAGCGCATGCAGGCGATCGCCGTCGAATTCGGCTATTCCGAGACGACCTTCGTCCTGCCGCCGGAGGACCCGGCCAATACCGCCCGGGTCCGGATCTTCACGCCGACCCGGGAGGTCCCGTTCGCCGGCCACCCGAATGTCGGCACGGCCACCGTGGTCGCCCGCGGCGGCACGCTGTTCGGCCGACCGGTCGGAGAGGCCGTGCGGTTCGAGGAAGGCGCCGGCCTGGTGCCGATCACGATCCTGAGCCGCGACGGTATCCCCTTCGGCGCCCAACTCACCGCCCCGCAGCCGTTCCGCCGGCTCGACCCGGTGCCGGCGGACGATATCGCCGCCTGTCTCGGTATCGATGTGTCGGCGATCCGCACCGACCGCCACCCTCCGGTCGGCGGCACGGTGGGGCTCGAGTTCATCCTCGTGGAGCTTGCCGACCGGGCGGCACTGGAGGCGGCGCGGCCGATCCGAGCGGAGTTCGAGCGGCGTCTGGCCGACAGGCCCGTCTTCGATATCCACTGCTATGTCCGCACCGGCGGCGCCGACGACGTCGACATCCGCACCCGGATGTTCGCGCCGCTCGACAACATCGACGAGGACCCGGCCACCGGCAGTGCCAACGGGGCCCTGCTGGGGCTGCTGGCCGAGCTCGACCGCCCGGCCGACGGGATCACCGATATTCGTATCGCCCAGGGGGTGGAGATGGGGCGCCCGTCGCTGCTGCTCGGCGAGATCGACCGGGCCGGCAGCGTCACCGAGGCGGTGCGGATCGGCGGCGAATGCGTGGCGATGATGCGCGGGGAGATCGTGGCCCCGTGACGGACGGGGCCGTCATCGCGCCGGCGCTCACCGAGCGCGACCGGGCCGATTTCGCCGCCCTCGTGCGCGAGTATGTCGACTGGCTGGCGGTCGATCTCGGCTACCAGGATCTGGAGGCCGAGCTGGCGGCGCTCGACCGGGTCTACGCTGCGCCGGGGACGATTCTTGTGGCGCGCGACCGGGCGGGTGCTGTGCTGGGCGGTGTCGCGGTAAAGCCGTTGCCGGCGCTCGGCGACGGGGTCTGCGAGATGAAACGGCTCTACGTCCGCCAAGCCGGACGGGGCCTCGGGCTCGGCGGCCGTCTGGCGCGGTCGGCCCTTGTCGCGGCGCGGGAGGCGGGGTTCGGGACCATGGTGCTGGACACCATGCCGAGCCGCATGGGATCGGCGGTAGCGATGTACGCGAAGCTCGGGTTCGTCACCCGCTCGGCCTATTACGACACGCCGATCGCCGAGACGATCTTCCTGGAACGCTCTCTTTAGGCGCGCCTAACCGCGCGGCCAGGATGGGTGGTGGTCGTCGATCACCACCGCATGGGCGTGGCGCAGGGGACCGTGGCGGTGCGGGTGGCTGTGCGGTTCGGGCCCTTCCCAGCCCTCGTGGCTGTGCTGGTGGTGGGCGTCGTGCACATGCTCGTGGGTGTGTTCCTGCTCCGGGTGGTCGTGAATCAATTCCGCCCGGTCGTCCGCCGGCCAGAGCAACGCGGATGCCGTCGTCCCCGCCGCCGCCAGGGCGGCCAGAACCGCGAAGGCGATCCAGGTCTCGTCCAGGCGACCCAGAACCCCGGCCAGGGGATAGGCAACCAGCCAGCAGAGATGGCTCAACGCGAACTGCGCGGCGAAGACGGTCGGGCGTGACTCTTCGTCCGAGGACCGTGTAATCACGCGGCCGGCCGGGGTGCCGATCAGCGAGCTTCCGAACCCGAGTACCGCCCAGGCGGCTCCCAGCGCGACGAAGCCCTGACCGGCCAGGGCGGAGAGCAGGGCGAGGGCGATCAGAGCGCCGCCGGTCAGCATCACGCTGCGCTCCGACACCCGCTCCAGCAGCCGGGGCAGGCAGAAGGCGGCGAGCATTGATCCGCCGCCCAGGACCGCCATCAGCAGTGCGACGTCGGTCTCTCCGCCGTCGAGCCGGTCGCGGACCAGGACGACGGTGTTGACGATCGCCATGGCCCCTCCGGCCGAGACCGCGAGATACAGGGCGAAGAGGCCGCGGAGCCTGGGCGTCGCCAGGAAAATCCGTGTCCCCCGGGTCGCCCGGTCGAGGAAGCTGCGTGTCGCCGTCGCCACCGGCCGCGGCAGCCGACAGGACAGGATCAGTGCCGCCGATCCGAGGAAGGTCGCGGCGTTGACGGCGAACAGCGCGTCGTAGGAGACGACGGTCAGCGCCAGGGCGGCCAGGCCAGGGCTCGCCAGGTTCTCGATGTCATAGGCCAGCCGCGAGAGCGCCAGCGCCCGCGTGTATTCCTCCGTGTCCGGCAGCACTTCGGGAATGGTGGCCTGGAAGGCGGGGGTGAAGCCGGCGGCGCAGATGTGCAGTGCCAGGAACAGGGCGTAGACCTGCCAGATCTCGGTGACGAAGGGCAGGCCGAGCACAATCGCCGCCCGGACGACGTCCAGGGCCACCAGGACCCGTCGCCGGTCGAACCGTGCCACGGCCGCGCCGATCACCGGCGCCAGCGCCACGTAGATCACCATCTTCGCGGCCAGCAGCATGCCCAGCACCAACCCGGCATCGCCCCCCGCCAGGTCGTAGGCCAGCAGGGCCAGGGCGACGGTGGTGAGCCCGGTGCCGATCAGACTGGTGACCTGGGCGGCGAAGAGATGCCGGAAGGTCGCGTTGGCGAGCGGTGCGAGCATACTCAACAAGGTGGCCCATCCTCCCGGAGGTCAAGCCTTACGGTTCTGCCGGCTTCCCGTCGGCGGGTAGCGCCCGCCACGCCGGCAGGATCACGGTGACGGTCGTGCCCTCGCCGGGTGCGCTTTCGATCGCGAGCTGTCCCCCATGGGCCTGGGCGATGGCCCGGCAGAGCGGCAGGCCGAGCCCGGCGCCGCGGTGTTCGCGGTGCAGGCGAGTGTCGAGCTGGGTGAAGGGCTCGAGCACCTTGTCGATCTGGTCCGCCGGAATGCCGATGCCGGTATCCGACACAAAGAAGGTCACGTTCCGGCCGCCGTCCAGGCAGGCGCCGACCTGGATACGCCCGCCGGGGCGGGTGAACTTCACGGCGTTGGTCACCAGGTTGGACAGGAGCTGCAGGATCAGCCGCGCGTCGGCGCGGACCGGGGGCAGCGCCGGGTCGGCCGTCACCTCGACCGAAAGCTGGGCGGTCTCGATCGCGCCGCGGCTCATGTCCAGGGCCCGGCGGATCTGGGCGTCGAGCGCGATGGTGGATTCGACCGGCACGAGCCCGCCGGCCTCGGCGCGGGACAGGTCTAGGAGATCGTTGATCAGCTCGAGCAGGTGGGCGCCGCTGTTGCGCACGATCTCGGCGTAGCTGCTGTACCGCTCGTCGCCGAGCGGCCCGAACTTCTGGTTCTTCAGCACCTCGGCGAAGCCGATGATGGCGTTCAGCGGGGTGCGGAGCTCGTGGCTCATATTGGCGAGAAAGGCGCTCTTCGCCCGGTTGGCGGCCCGGGCCTCGTCGCGGGCGCGCTTCAGCTCGACGGTGCGCTCCTCGACCCGGTGCTCGAGGTCGATCCGGGCCTCGTCCAGGGCCGCCTCATAGGCTGTGTGCCGCCGCTGCATCCGGTTGAACGCGTCGATCACCCGGGCGACCTCGTCGGTGCCGCTCCACTGCAGCTCCTCCCGCGGCGCGCCGAGGCGGGTGCCGTCGATGGCCCGCTGCAGATCCCGCAGCGCCCGCCCGATCACCAGATCGAAGGCGATCTGCGCGGCGAAGACGATCGCCGCCGTCAGCAGGGTCGCGAACGCGACGAGCATGACGATCCGGGACTGCGCCGACTCGCGGATCTCCGCATCGGTCATGGCCAGCACCAGGTGGCCCGCGTATTCGAGCTCGTCGCCGACCGGGAAGGTGATCGGCATCTCCCGGGAGATCGTCGAGCCCTCGGATGCGGTCCTGGAGCCGAATTCCGCCAGGACGAGGCCTTCATTGTCATAGATGACGATACCGACCAGCTCCGGGTCGATCAGGGCCGAGGCGGCATGGGTGGCGATCAGCCCGTCGTTCCGCTCCCACACCGGCCGCGCCAGCATGATCGCGTTGCTGGTCAGCATCCGCTCCAGCTTGGTGTCGAGCCGGGAGGTCGCGGTGTCGTAAGTCTCGATCTCCAGCAGGACGAAGAAGCCGCCGACCACCCCCAGGATCAGCGGCAGGGTGACGGCGAGAAACGCCATGCGGACGGATCTGAACCGCAGCAGGCGGGCAAGGGCGGGCCGCGGGCCGGCCTGGCTGCCCCCGCCGTCGTTCAGGACATCGCTGTCGCCGGAGGCCCCCACCCCGCGCCCGTCCGAATAGCCGGCGTCAGTAGTCGAGGAAACTGCGGAGTTTCCGCGACCGCGAGGGGTGCTTCAGTTTGCGCAGCGCCTTGGCTTCGATCTGACGAATGCGCTCGCGGGTCACGCTGAACTGCTGGCCGACCTCCTCGAGGGTGTGGTCGGTGTTCATGCCGATGCCGAAGCGCATGCGCAGCACCCGCTCCTCGCGCGGGGTCAGGCTGGCGAGCACTCGGGTCGTGGTCTCGCGCAGGTTGGCCTGGATCGCGGCGTCGAGCGGCTGGACGGCGTTCTTGTCTTCGATGAAGTCGCCCAGATGGCTGTCCTCCTCGTCGCCGATCGGCGTCTCGAGGCTGATCGGCTCCTTGGCGATCTTGAGGACCTTGCGGACCTTCTCCAGCGGCATGACCAGCTTCTCGGCCAGCTCCTCCGGGGTCGGCTCGCGGCCGATCTCGTGCAGCATCTGGCGCGAGGTGCGCACCAGCTTGTTGATCGTCTCGATCATGTGCACGGGGATGCGGATGGTGCGGGCCTGGTCGGCGATCGACCGGGTGATCGCCTGCCGGATCCACCAGGTGGCGTAGGTCGAGAACTTGTAGCCGCGGCGGTACTCGAACTTGTCGACCGCCTTCATCAGGCCGATGTTGCCTTCCTGGATCAGGTCCAGGAACTGCAGGCCGCGGTTGGTGTATTTCTTGGCGATGGAGATCACCAGGCGAAGGTTGGCCTCCACCATCTCCTTCTTCGCCCGCCCGGCCTCGCGCTCGCCCTTCTGCACCGTCTGGACGATGCGGCGGAACTCGCCGATCGGCAGGCCCGCATCGGCGGAGATCAGGGCAAGATCCGAGCGGTGGTTCTCGATCTGGTCCTCGTAGCTCTCGACGAACCGCGCCCAGCGCTGGTCCTTCTTGGCGACCCGCGCGCTCCAGCCCGGCTCGAGCTCGTTGCCGAAATGCTCGGCCATGAAGGATTCGCGCGGCACCTTCACGCTGTCGGCCAGCCGCCAGAGCTGCATGTCCACCTGGGTCATGCGGCGGTTCAGGGAGTAGAGCTGCTCGACCAGGGCCTCGATGCGGCCGTTGTTCAGGCGCACGCTCTCCATCGCTTCGATCAGCTCGCCCTTGAGCTTCTCGTACTTGCGCTCGGTCGTGCGGGCCAGCTCCTCGCCGCGGGTCAGTTTCTCGATGCGGCGCTTCTGCATCTTGGCGAGCTTGCCGTAGGTATCTGCGATCTTATCGAAATTCTCCAGCACCTGCGGGATGAGCGACTGCTCCATCGCCGACAGGGACAGGTTGTTCTCCTCGCCGTCGTCGTCGCCGTCGTCGTCGCCGTCTTCGGTCTTCTCCGACTTGTCGGTCTTCTCGCCCTTCTCGGCGTCGCCGTCCTCGTCCTCGTCATCGTCGGAGGAACTGGCCGGGGCCGGCGGGTTCTCGGCGCCGTAGGTGGCCTCCAGGTCGATGACGTCGCGCAGCAGGATGGCGCCGTCCTTGAGCTGGTCGCGCCAGTGCACCAGGGCGCGGATGGTCAGCGGGCTTTCGCAGATGCCGCCGATCATCATCTCGCGGCCGGCCTCGATGCGCTTGGCGATCGCGATCTCGCCCTCGCGGGACAGCAGCTCGACCGAGCCCATCTCGCGCAGGTACATGCGAACCGGGTCGTCGGTCCGGCCGACATCCTCGTCGGAGACGTTGCCGGCGACGGCGCCGTCGCTCTCCCCCTTGTCGTCGTCCTTGTCGCCGTCGTCCTCGTTCTCGACAACGTTGACGCCCATCTCGCTGAGCGCGCTCATGATGTCTTCGATCTGCTCGGAGGACATCTCCTCCTGGGGCAGCGCCGAGTTCACCTCGTCATAGGTGAGGAAGCCGCGCTCCTTGCCCTTCTTGATGAGGTTCTTGACCGCCTGGTTGATGTTGTCCAGCAGTGGGCCGTCCGGCGCGGCACCCTCTTCGCGGGTATCCTCGTCCTCGGTCTGCGCCGCCGTTGCTGTCTTAGTCGCCATGAGTCTTCGACCTCATCGTTGTCGCCGGTGTGATCCCCGTAAGGACTCCGGCTCCGTTCTTAACCCGCGTCTTCCAATTCCGACGCCGAAGTAATCGCCTGAAGCGTGCTCTGCAGGCTCAGCATCCGCTGCCAGCTCGCATCGCTGAATGTCTGTCCGTATTCCTGCTGTGCATCAAACAGCTGTTCTCGTAGCAGAGGGGTGGCGAATCGTCCAAGCAGTTCCGCCAGTCCCTGCCGGGCGTCAAAGTGGCTTGCGGCCTTGCGCGCGAAGCCCGCGTGGTGCAGGGCGTCGTCCGCCAGCAATTCATCGACCGTTTCCGAATAGCCCGACTGTATGAGTTGGGCGCGGATCGCGTCCGCGTCAAGAGCGGGGTTGTCAGCGTTGATCTCTAAGATCTGGCGGCGAAGCTTGTCAAGAAACGGGTCGTCCAGGGCGAGCGTGGCCAGCACCTCGCCGAGTTCGTCCAGAAGCCCCGGATGATGGATGAAGGTCGCCAGGATCGCCTGCTGCTGGCGGCGGGGCAGGACGGTCGCGACCCGGGCGCGGGCGGTGCGGCTGCCCACCGGTTCG
>JAVKFT010000025.1:0-119843 GCA_040223655.1 Thalassobaculaceae bacterium
CGTCGCCGGAGCCGACCGTGTCGTCGCCACCCGACGTCGTGTCCTCACCGGAACCGGCCGTGTCGTCACCGCCCGACGCCGTGTCATCACCCGCGCCGACCGTCCCGTCGCCGGCAGTCGTCGTCTCGTCGCTAGTGCCGCCGTCAGCCGGTCTGGCCGGGTCCGGTTCGCTCAACGGACTGGTCGTCGTCTCGTCGACCACATCATCGGAAGCGGTGCCGCGAGTCTCGACAGCCGGGGACGACCCGTCACCTGCTTCGTCATCGGAACCCACCGGGGTGCGGCCCGTCGACACGCGTCCGGCGCCGGAAGCGAGATCATCTCCGGGCTCGCCGGTAGATCCGCCCTCGTCCTGCCCTCCGCTGCGCGTACCGATGGCGCCGGACTCACCGCCGGATGCGCCCTGGCCGATGCGCCCACCCCTGCCGTCGCCGATCGACGGTTCGGCGCGTCCGGTCCCGCCGTCAGATCCGCCGTCCGTATCGCCACCGCGACGGGAGCCGGAACCGCCCTCGCCCGACGACTCCCGATCGCCACGGAAGGCGGCTGCATCCTGCAGGTCCGTGTCCGTCCCCGCTGTCGATCCATCAGTGCGCCCGGCCGCATCTGCACCCGCGCCGGCATTCTGCGCGGGACCGCGACCCTGACCGCGGTCGCCCGCGGCGCCTTCGTCGCCGCCGGCATCGCCGCCAGCCTGCTCCGCTCCGCTCTCAGGCGCCCCCGACGCCGGACCCTCTCCACCGCCAGCTTCGCCCTGGCCCGGCTGCTGCGCCGCCTGGGCCGTGCCACCAGCCTGCCCGCCGGCACCGGTCGCGGCCAGATCGCCCGCGCCCGTCGTCCCGGACACGACGCCGCCCTGCGCGCCGGGACCCGTCGAACCGCCGGAGCCGCCAGACCCGCCGGCCGCCTGGGCCCCGCCGGAAGCGTCGCCGCCATCCGTGTCGCCGCCATCTCGGCGATTTCCGCCGACCCGGCCCTCGCCGCGCTCGCCGTCGCCCCGCTCGCCGCGGTCGCGCTCATCCCGGCCCTGACGGCTGTCCCGGCCGGTCCGGTTGGCGTCGCTGTCGCCGCGCGCGTCGCGGCCGGATTCATCGCCTTCGCGCTGGTCCGCCTCACGAATGTCGAGACCGTCGCGGCGGAACTCGCGCTGTTCGGTCTGCTCTACCGTTGATGTGTCCGGATTGCGCTGGGAGCCGAGGTGGATATTGCCGTCCGCGGCCCGGGCATCGCCGCCCTGGTCTGAATTCTGACCGGGCTTGCCGTCGTCCGGAGCGGGGTTCTGCGTGCGCGACGACCCTCTTTCAGAACCGGCGTCTTCGGCCCCAAACTGACCCTCGGTCTCAAGCTCGTCGCGATCGTTTGCCATGGTTCCCCCAATCTCTCTCAGGGGACGATACATAATTTTTTTATAAAATCCAATATAAATGACCGAATATCAATCGGTTGAGTGCGGTTATGCCCCTTCTCAGCCGGCGTCAGACTCCCCTAAAAACCATCAAAGATCACAAACGCCGCAACCTGCCCGCGCAGAGTTTCACGATCAGAGGTAGCCCGTGAAAATCCGGGTCACGGCGATCGTCACGAGCTCCAGATACAGGATCATCGCAGCCAGCATCCCGTATCGCTGGAGGTCGCTGACGAAATTGGATTTCCGACGCCGCGCCGCGTTGGAGAAGCTCGACCATTTGGAAGTGACGTAGGTGATCTTTCTGTGCTCGACGGCCTGCCACCACTGCAGACTCAGGATGATCAGGACGCTCAGCACGCTGCATATCCAGACGATGACGAGGAGATACTGGGTCAGCTGCGGATCGGCCCAACGGCTTACCACGCCGTAGCCGGTGACAGCGATCGCCCCCATGCTGAAATACAGCACGGTCCGCCACATCTGCTCCTTGGCGAACCGCACGTTCTCCGACGCATCGCGATAGATCTCAACGAATTCGGCATGGGTCAGATCGTCGAGATCGCTTGGGATGTTGTCGACGGGATCGAACGGATCGTCGCCGTTCTCCTCCACACCGGCTCTTCCGCCGGGTGCCGGCGGATTTCCCGGCTTCGGACGCAGGGCACGGGCCATCGGAAAACCTCCCGCCGGAACATTGGGTTGTCCCGGTCACGGAAATCCTGAGCCGATCCAACAGAACATGCAATCACGCCGTGCAGCCACGGTCAGAAGTCGAGCCCGCGCGCCGCTTTGATGCCGGCGTCGAACGGGTGCTTGATCTTGGTCATTTCGGTGACGAGATCGGCCGACTCGATGAGGGCGGCCGGCGCGTCGCGCCCGGTCACGATCACGGTGGTGCGCGGATGGCGGCCGGCGAGCGCGTCCACCACCTCGTCCACCGGCAGGTAGTCGTAGCGCAGGGCGATATTCAGTTCGTCCAGCACGACCAGATCATAGTCGCCGCCGGTGAACATCTCCTGTGCGATGTCCCAGGCCGCGCGGGCGGCGCGGATATCCTGCTCCCGGTCCTGGGTGTCCCACGTGAAGCCGTCGCCCATGCGCCGGAACGTCAGCAGATCCGGGAAGCGAAGGAAGAACTCGTTCTCGCCGGTCTTCCATGTGCCCTTGATGAACTGCACCACCCCGACGCTCTGGCCCCATCCGAGCGCCCGCACGATCGTACCGAAGGCCGCCGTCGACTTGCCCTTGCCGTCACCCGTATGCACGGCCAAGAGACCGCGGTCGGCCTTCTGCTTGGTCTTCATGCGCGCCCGATGCTCGGCCTGAACACGCTTCATCTCGGCGCGATGGGTTTCGCTGAGATCCGCGAGGTCCCGCTTGTCGGTCATGACCTTTCCTTCCCTATCAGTGAAGAATGAACGCCGCGCCCGCGGCGACGACAACGAGGCCGATCCAGACCCGCCGCGCGAGCCCCATGGCGCGGCGCAGATCTTCGCGGCCGGCCGACTCGCGGCCGTCTCCGAACCAGGCACCGTCGACCCTGCGATCGCCGTAACGTCGCGGCCCGCCCAGGCGGATCTCCACGGCACCGGCCATCGCCGCCTCGGGCCAGCCGGCATTCGGCGACAGGTGGTTTCGCGCGTCCCGCCGCGCCGTCCGCCATGCCTCGGCCCCGCGCCCTTCCGGCACGGCCGCCAGCGCGAGGAGAGCCGCGGTGAGCCGGGCTGGAACCCAGTTGGCCAGATCGTCAAGCCGGGCCGCCGCCCAGCCGAAGGCGCGGTAGCGCTCGTCGCGGTGGCCGATCAGGCTGTCGGCGGTGTTCACGGCCTTGTAGACGACGAGCCCCGGAAACCCCGCCAATGCGAACCAGAAGACCGGCGCGACCAAACCGTCGGACAGGTTCTCCGCCAGGCTTTCCGTGGCCGCCCGAACGATAGCGGGCCGGTCGAGTGTGGCGGTCTCGCGGCCGACGATCCGGCCCACCGCGGCACGCGCCGGCGCGAGGTCATCCTCCGCAAGCGCCGTATCGACAGCCGCGACGTGGTCCATGAGGTCGCGACCGGCGAGCAGGGTCGAGGCGAGGACGATCAGGACCACTGTCTCCAGTGGCCCGGAGAGCATCCCTTCGATCGCCAGCGCGACCGCCGCCCAGACGCACAGATAAACGCCTAGGGCAGCCACCCCGAGCCCACGGCGCGTGAGCGCGCCATCGCCCGTACGGTTCAGCCGGCGTTCCAGAAACCGCAGGCTTCCGGCCATGAGCGTGACCGGATGGGGCACCCGCCGGTAGAGCGCCGGCGGATCGCCGGTGACCGAGTCCAACGCCAACGCGCCGGCGACCACGAGCGCACTCACCGCGCCGCCTCGAGCAGAGCCGCGACGTCGAGATGCTGTTCCAGCGCGTCGGCCAACGCGTCGAGCGCCGTCTCGACCTGCTCGGCAAAGACCCGGCCCGGCGTCCCGCTAAGACCGGCGAAACTGAGATAGCGGTCCCGGAACGCGTCGTCGGCGAGCATCCCGTGCAGGTACGATCCGACCACCAGTCCGTCGCCGGACACGATAGCCACGACCTCGCCGTCGCGCTCGAGAAACCGCCGGGCCAGTCCCGCGCCGGTCGTGCGCCCGGCATGGATCTCGTATCCGCGGGCCTCCGCATCGAGGATCGTCGAGAGACAGACCGCATTGCGGACCGTCTTGGCCGGGCCGATCACCGTCTGCACGTCGAGCAGCCCCAACCCCGCCTCCTCGCCGGCCGGTCCCTCGATGCCGTCGGGATCGCTGACCCGGGTACCGAGCATCTGATAGCCGCCGCAGAGGCCGAGGACCCGGCCGCCGCGCCGGACATGGGCGCGCAGGTCGACATCCCAGCCCTGGGCCTTCAGGAACCGGAGGTCGGAGAGGGTCGACTTGGTCCCCGGCAGCACCACCAGATCGGCATCGCCCGGAAGCGGCGTTCCAGGGGGGCAGAACCGCACGTCGAAGGCCGGATCGGCGCGCAGCGGGTCCAGATCGTCGAAGTTGGCGATGCGGGAGATCATGGGAACCGCGATCACGGAGCGGCCCGGCTCGCGCGACGGTCCCTGCTCGAGCACCACCGCGTCCTCGGCCGGAAGCGCCCTGATGGTGGGCAGGAAGGGCACGACCCCGAAGCTCCGCCAGCCGGTACGCTCGACGATCATGGCGAGGCCGTCGTCGAACAGGCGGGGATCGCCTCGGAACAGATTCACGATGAAGCCGGCGACCATGGCGCGGTCGGCGGCGTCGAGGACCTCCCGCGTGCCGACCAGCGAGGCGATGACCCCGCCCCTGTTGATGTCGCCGACCAGAACCACCGGCGTGCCGGTCGGGACCGCGAAGCCCATATTGGCGATGTCGCCCCGGCGCAGGTTGGCTTCGGCCGCACTGCCCGCGCCCTCGACGACGACGATATCCGCGTCGCGCTTCAGGTGCTCGAAGCTCTCGATCACCGGTTCGAGCAGCGCGCCGCGCGTTCCCCAGTATTCCCGGGCCTCCGCCGTCTCCAGCGCGCGTCCGCGCAGCACGACCTGGGACCCGGTATCGCTGTTCGGCTTCAGGAGGACCGGGTTCATGTGGACGCTTGCCGGCACCCGGCAGGCCAACG
Source organism: Thalassobaculaceae bacterium (assembly GCA_040223655.1). Lineage (GTDB taxonomy): Bacteria > Pseudomonadota > Alphaproteobacteria > Thalassobaculales > Thalassobaculaceae > Thalassobaculum. Next base: position 5,031 of record JAVKFT010000025.1, read on the forward strand.
CCTGAAGCCATTGCGCCCGCCCGATCTCGCCGCCGCCGCCCTCCCCGTCATCGGCGACGGCCGCGTTGTTGGACATGTTCTGCGGCTTGAACGGGCGGACGGTAAGGCCGCGCCGCAGGAACGCCCGGCAAAGACCCGCGGTCAGCACCGACTTGCCCACGTCGGAGCCGGTGCCCTGAAGCATCAGCGCGCGGGCCATGACCACTTCCCCGTCATCTCGAGGTCATCCAGGACCGCTGCACGATCCAGATGAACACCGGCGCGCCGATCAGGGCGGTCACGACGCCGAGTTGCAGCCGTTCGCCGCCGGTCGGTATCCGCGTGACCAAGTCCGCCAGCGTGATCAGGATGGCGCCGCCGAGCGCGCTTGCCGTCAGAACCCGTCCCGGCCGGTAGCCGACGAACGGGCGAACCATATGGGGGACGACAAGGCCGACGAAGCCGACCGCGCCGCAGACCGCCACCATCGCCCCGACCGACGCCGACACGCCGAGAACCACGCGCCAACGCAACCCGGCGACATCGATGCCCAGCGATCGGGTCGTCTCCTCGCCAAGACTGAGGGCATCGAGCCCCCGCCCGATGCCGGCCATCGCCGCCCAGCCCGCGACCACGAAGGGGGCGGCCACGAACAGGTCCGTGGTCGTCCTGTTCTCCAGGGATCCGAGCAGCCACAGGATCATGTCGCGCAGGGTGATCGGGTCCGGTGCCAGGTTGAAGGCGAGCGAGGTGAGCGCCGTCGCCAGGCTCGAGATCCCGATACCAGTCAGGATCAGGACCAGCAGGCTGTCGTTGCGGGCGGCGACGGAGAACAGCAGGACGGTGGCGATGGTAGCCCCCGCGATCGCCGCCAGCGGCACCATCAGGACCGACATCGCCGCGAGGCCGAAACCGATCGCCAACACGGCGCCGAAGCCCGCCGCGGCGGTCACCCCGATCACACCGGGATCGGCCAGCGGATTGCGCAGGAGCCCCTGAAGGGCCGCCCCGGCGAACCCGAGCGCGGCGCCCAAGAGAATGCCGAGAACCACCCGGGGCAGACGAAGCTCGAGGACGATGATCCGCTCGACCTCGCCGCCGCCGCCGACCAGCGCCGCCAGGACGTCGGCGGCCGCCATCGGCGCCGATCCGAGGCAGAGCGAAACCACCGCCGCCGCCGCCAGGGCCGCCGCCAGAGTGGGCAGCAGAACGCGGTCCGGAATCTCCACGCCCTGCCTATCGGCGCGCGCCGTCATGGCGATTTCTCCAGGGCCGCACGGATGAACTCGGCGGCCTCGACCGAGAACAGGCCGCTGCAGGACAGGAACCTGCCGGGCACCGTGATGGTCGGCACGGCCCCCATCAGGGCGGAAAGCCGAGGGTGGCGGGCCGGCGACCAGGACGACCGGGCGACGTCGCGGTCGTCGAAGAAGCTGCCGATGAAGACGTCGGGCGGGTTCAGCACCAGATGCTCCAGCGGGATCGTCCGCCATCCGCGGTAGCCGAGTTCGACCGCCATGTTATCGAGCCCGGCCAGCCGGATCATGCTGTCGATGTCGGTTCCCGATCCGCCGGTCGTCCCGCTCGGCGTCAGGTACAGGGCCCGCAGGCCGAGAGGCGGCGCGGCCTCGAGTACCGCCATCCGCCGGCGACGCTCCGCGATCGTGGCCGCCGCCGTTTCCGGCCGGCCGAGAGCCGCCGAGACGGTCTGCAGGTTGTCCACGATGGTCGACCCGTCATGGCCGTAGACGATATTGACCGTCTCGACACCGGCACGGGTCAGCATGGACACCATCCGCCGGTTGCCGCCCCAGAACCGCACCACCAGAGCGGGACCCGCATGCAGGACCGCTTCCGCCGACGGGTCCACGATCGGCAGCCCGGCGGCCCGCTCCCGATGATAGGAGAAGGCCTGCAGCGCCCGCGGCGACACCCCCAGGATCTGGTCGCGCCCGGCGAGTTCGAGCACATACTGGTCGGCGCAGTAGTCGATCGAGACGACGGTCGGAGCCTGGGCGACCGTACTGGCGGGTTCCGCCGGGGCGGGCGCGGCCCATAGAAGACCGGTCGCCATCAGCAGAACCCGCCAGGGCATGGGTCAGCGCCGGTAGGTCAGGCGCAGGAAGAACGCCCGGCCCTGCTGGTTGTAGAACGACGCGGTCTCGTATTCCTCGTCGAACAGGTTCGAGAGCTTCAGATCCACGCCCCAGTTCTCCGTCGCCGCCCAGTTGGCGCGCAGGTCGACGGTGGTGAACGCCTCGAGCTCGCGGGTGTTGGCCAGATCGTCGTAGCGCTCGCTCTCATGGTGGACGTCGCCGCCGAGCGATATCTCCCCGGCCCCGAGCCCAAGATCGCCCAGGTTGCGGTCGATGGAGAGGCTGTAGGCCTGTTCCGCGCGCCGCGGCAGCAGGTTGCCGTCATTGGCGTCGCCCGCCACGTTCCGCGGGTCGAGGAAGGTGGCGCTGGCGGACACGAGGAAACCCGACACCTCGCCCGATGCCAGCAGCTCCAGTCCGGTGATCCGCGCCTTGCTCACATTGGCCGGTGCGAAGATCGAGCTGTCATAGGCGATGAGATCGTCGATCTCGGTATGGAACAGGTTGGCCGCCAGATCGAACCCGCCGACGGTCGCCGCCAGGCCGACCTCCAGGCTCTCCGACTGCTCCGGGTCCAGATCCGCGTTGCCGAAGCCCGGGAAGTAGAGCTCGTTGAAGCTCGGCGCCTTGAAGGCCGTGCCGTAGGACGCGGTGGCGCGCAGGGAGTCGGTGATGCGGTAGCCGTAGGCCGCACCGCCGGTCAGGTGCCCCCCGAACTGCTCGTTCTCGTCCACCCGACCGCTAACCTGAACCGTATGCCGGCCGAACTCGGCCCGGTGCTGCGCGAAGGCGCCGGTATTGTCTCGGCTGTCCTCGACATAGTCGGTCGTCCCGCCCACCTCGTCGCGCTGGAAGTCGACGCCCACGGTGGTGATCTGATCCGGCAGAACGTAGAGGTCGTTCTGGAGCGAGAGGGAGTTCCGCTCGGTCTTGAAGTTGGACTGGAAGCTGCCGTCGAGGAAGTTGTCGGTATCGTCGACCGTGTGGCCCGCCCGCACCGTCACATCCCAGAAATCGGCCGGCGACCCGAGCGCGCTCAGGCCGAGAACGTAGTTTACACCGTCGGACTCGTTCGAGGTCGAGCCGTCGTACTCGTTTTCACTTTCGGCATAAAGACCGGTCGCTTCGACATTGATTCCACTGGAAAAAGTGTAATCCGCAGATCCGCTCACCCCGGCGCGCTCAAAGCCGTCGTCGTCGGACTCGGAGGCGAAGCATCCGCCGGCCGGGACCGTTGTTCCGTCGCCGCAGGAGTTGAAGCCGTCCGTCCGAAGGTAGCTGGCGTTCGCCGAGAAACCGACCCCGTTGCTGCGTCCGGAGAAGCCGGCCTGGCCTTCGACCGTGTCGTCCGTCCCGTAACCGATGCTGGCATGGGCATTGGTCCGCTCGGTAGGCCGGCGGGTGAAGATCTGAATGATGCCGCCGAGCGCCTCCGAACCGTACAGGTGAGAGCGCGGACCGCGCACCACCTCGATCCGCTCGACGTCGTTGATCGACAGACTCTCGAAGTTGAAGGTGCCCAGGGTCGCCGAGCCCACCTTCACCCCGTTGATCAGGACCAGCACGTGATCGCTTTCGGTGCCGCGCAGGAACACCGACGTCGCCTTGCCCTGCCCGCCGTTGTTGGTGAGCGTGAGCCCCGGAATGCGCCTCAGCGCCTCCGGCACAGACCGGATCTGGCGTCGCTCGATCTCGGTCCGGGTGATCACGCTGACCGGGGCCAGGGTACCGTCCGCGGTCTCGGCGATCCGGGACGCGGTCACCACCACTTCGTCGGTGAGCGACAGAGCGCCCCGCCCCGCCTCGGCCGTCTGATCGTCCGGCGTGCGCTGCTGCGCCGCCGCCGGGATCGCCACCGGGGCCGCTCCCAAGGCGACGACCGCCGCCGCCAGAGCCAGCACCCGGGCGCGCGACCGCCCGCTCGAGCGTGAACCGCCCGAAGTAGAACTAACCTGCATTCCATCCTCCCCAGCCGACGCACACCCGCGCGGCGTTGCAATGCGACATCGCTGAAATCGGTGGATGGAAGGGAGCGGCGACGGAGTCGCGACTCCGGCCGTGCCCGATCATCGCCCCCCGCGACATCGTGGTTTCACGCCGTGGCCGGTCTCCGGACTTGCGAGGACGGGTGTCTGAACCCGGATCCGCCAGCGCCTTCCCGTGCCGTGCGGGCACAGTGGCATGTTGCGGCGGATCAACCTCGCCTACCGTTGCGGGGGCAGTGCCGGATTTCGACCGGCTTCCCGTTTCATCCCGACACAGACCCCTGCGTCGGAACACCACATGCGATTGACGATCCGACGCTACGGGCGGGGTCATACCCTGTCAATCATCTCAATCTTCGCTTTGAGATGCCGGGGCCGCGGGCGACCATGGGTCAAGAACACCGTCAGAAAAGGTCGGGTTGCGCCGATGATCGTGATGACCGCCGCTCGGCGGAGCGTTCGCACAGCCGTCGCCGCGGCTGCGGTGATCGCCCTGCATCTGGCCGCCGACCTGTTTGCTGCCCCCCTCGCCGCGGCCACCACGCCGGAGACGGCCGCGACCACCGACGCCTTCCACGATGCCCGCCCCGAAGCGGCGATCTGGGTGGACACCGACGCGCCGCCGACCCTGAATGCCAAAGGCGCCGCCGTCATGCGAACGATCGCTCGGGCCGACCGCCAGGGCCTGCGTCCCGAGGACTACACCCTGCCGGACGCGGAATCGCCCGCCGATCTGGACCGGGCGGTGACAGGGACATTGCTGCGCTACATGACCGACCTGCAGGCCGGCCGGATCGCTCCCCAGAAAGCCGACCCGGACCTGTTCATCTTCGCGCGGGAGGTCGACGGCCCCGCGCTGCTCGACACCGTCCACGCGTCGCCCGATCCTCAGAAGACGCTGGAGGACCTGGCACCGGCGAATCCGATCTACCGCCGCCTGCGCCGGTTGCTGCTGGACTACCGCGCCCTGGCCCTGAACGGGGGCTGGCGCGCGATCCCGGAAGGCGAGACGCTCAAACCCGGCATGTCCGACCCGCGCGTCCGTGCGGTCCGCAACCGCCTGTCGGTCACCGACGACCTCACGCCGAACGCCACCGAGACGGATCTCTACGATCCGGCGCTGGAAAGCGCGGTACGCCAGTTCCAGCGCCGCCACGGTCTCGACGCCGATGGCGCGCTCGGCCCGAAGACGCTGGCGGCGCTGAACGTGCCCGTGGAGACGCGGATCCGTCAGATTCTGCTGAACATGGAGCGGTTCCGCTGGATGCCCGACGAGTTCGGTGACGATCATGTCTTCGTGAACATGGCCGGGTTCGAGCTCGACTACGTGGTCCAGGGCGTCACCCGGCTGTCCATGCGGGTCGTCGTCGGGCGGCCATACCGCGAGACGCCGATCTTCAGCGATACGATCCGCTATCTCGAGTTCAACCCGACCTGGACCGTGCCCGCCCGGATCGCGGCTCTCGACCTGCTGCCGAAGATCAAGGCGGACCCGTCCTACCTGGCCGCCGGCGGCTACGAGCTCTATGCGGGGTGGACCGACGACGCGGCGCGGGTGGATCCCGGCACGGTCGACTGGACCGCCATTCCCAAGGGCCGGTTCCCCTACCGCCTTCGACAGGCGGCGGGCGAGAAGAACGCGCTCGGGCAGGTCAAGTTCATGTTCCCGAACCGATTCGACGTCTACCTGCACGACACACCGGCGCGGGGGCTGTTCGCCCGGTCGGTGCGGAATTTCAGCTCGGGCTGCATCCGCCTGGAGAAGCCGATCACCCTGGCCGAGGCCCTGCTGCAGGCCGACGGACAGGATCCCCAGCGCGTCGGCAAGATCCTCGACAGCAGGAAGACCACGCGGGTGAACCTCCAGACCCCCGTGCCGGTCCATCTCGCCTACCTGACCGCCTGGATCGGCGAAGGCGGCACCGTGGAATTCCGCGACGACATCTACGGACGCGACGCCCTGCTGGCAAAGGCCCTCGGGCTCTGACGGGCGGGCTCTGACGGGCGGGCTGTGACGGCGGGGCTCTGACGGCCGGACGCGGCCGGCGCGAAATCGCTTGCACCGGAGCGCGACCTGACGGAAAGACGGGCCGTCGCGCCGCGGCGCACCGGAGACCCTCGATCATGACCGAACATCTTGCGTCCTCGCCCCAGCGCCGGGTTGCGCGGCGGGCCGTGCTCGGCGGGCTGGGCGCCCTTGCGCTGCTCGCGACCGGCGGGACACCGGCCCGGTCGGCCATCGTCACCGCGCACGACACGCGCAGTCTCAAACTGCGCCACCTGCACACGGGGGAGCGCATCGACCTCGTGTATTGCCGGAACGGCCGATACGCGCCGGATGCGCTGGCGGAGATCGACCGGTTTCTGCGCGATCACCGGGACGGCACGGTCCATCGGATCGATCCGCGCGTTCTCGACTACCTGCACGACCTGTCGAACCGGCTCGGCGTTACCGGCCGGATCGACATCGTCAGCGGCTACCGGTCGCCCAAGACGAACGCCCTGCTTCGCGCCAACAGCCCGGGGGTGGCGAAGCGCAGCCTGCACATGAAAGGCATGGCGCTGGACATCCGTATCCCCGACTTCCGGGTGAAGACCGTCGCCAAGGCGGCGATCGCCATGAAACGCGGCGGCGTCGGCAGCTATTCGCGCTCCAACTTCGTCCATATCGACTGCGGAACGCCGCGGAACTGGGGCGCGTGACGGCGCCTCAGTCGCACGCCTCGCCCAGCCGATAGGTGTAGCGCTGCGACTCTCCGGCGGCGCCGCTCACGTGGTCGAAGACCAGGGTGTCATCGGCGCGGCTCACGCGGAAGCAGCCCTCCCGGCCCCCGGCCCAGTCGTTGTCCCAGGTTCGGCAGTACAGGTCGTCAGAGGTGACCCGCCACGCGCCCGTCGCGTCTTCCCGCGTCTGTCCCGCAAGCACCACCGCGCTCATCCGTCCGTCGCGGACGTGCCGTGCGGTATAGCGCCATGCCCCCAGAAGGATGCTGCTGCAGCGCGTCAGCGGATTGCGGACCACCGTCTGACGGATCTCTTCGGCGCTCAGGGTTCCGCTGGCACTCCGCTCGCCGGCGCATCCCGCCAGCAGAGCGGCGACGCCGCAGACCGTGACGAAAGCGGAGACGGAGCCACGCCGTGTCGGTGATCGGAACGGTATCCCCATTGCGCATCTCCCAAAGCGGAATTAAGAAAAATTTAAAGCAAACCCATATAACCGGTGTTTCCCGCAGTGCCCGGATGTCTGACCGCAAACCGGCAGGGACATTCATCCTAGATGATATCGATCGAGAGAGCATGCTGAGCGTCCCCCTGCCAAGCGACGAGACCGACCGCCTCGCCGAACTGATCTGGTACCAGATTCTGGACACCCCGCCGGAGGACGGATTCGACCGCATCACCCGCACGGCCTCAAGGCTGCTCGACGCCCCGATCGCCCTGGTCTCTCTGGTCGACAAGGACCGGCAGTGGTTCAAGTCAAAATGCGGATTGGCCGTCGGTGAAACCCCGCGCGAGGACGCGTTCTGCACCTACACGATCCTGCAGCGCACCCCGCTGATCGTGGAGGACGCTCTCGCCGACGACCGTTTCCGCAACAACCGGCTCGTGGTGTCGGAACCTCGGATCAGAGCCTATGCCGGGATTCCGCTCGTAACGGAGAGCGGCTTCGCCCTCGGATCCCTTTGCGTGCTCGACACGCGCCCCAGGGTCTTCACCGATGATCAGGTCTCCTCCCTGAAGGATCTGGCCGAGACCGTCATGGACCTCATGCGCTACCGGCTGCTGGAAGCGGATGTCCGCCACTCCGCGTCGATGTTCTCGGCCCAGATCAGCCACGAGATCCGGACGCCGCTCAATGCGGTGATCGGGTTCTCCGAGGCCCTCAGCTCCGGTCTGATCGCCGGCGACCCGGCCCGCACCGGCGAATACCTGGCGATGATATCGAACGCCAGCCGCGACCTCGACCGCATCCTCAGCCGACTGCTGGATGCCTCCGGGCCAACCGACGCCCAATCCGGCGCCCGATCCGGCGCCTGACGATCAGGCAGCGGAAACGGTTCCTTCGAGAAAGCGGCGTGCCCCGGCGCGGGCGAGATCGTCGAAGCCGGTCTCGTCCTCCGAAAGCTGCGCCGCAAGATCGGCACGCATCCGCGGATCCCAGAAGTCCCGAATATGCTGGGCGATACCGTCGACCGCCTCCTCCTCCGGATACGGCCGGTGGAAGTCGGCGATCTGATTGGCCATGCGGATGATGTCCCGACGCTTCATGCCACCTTCTCCTGTCGCGACCCGCCCTTGCCTCGGGTCGGCTCGAACACCATGACGCCATCGCCGGCCAGGCTCGCCAATCCCATGCCGCAGCGCCCGGCGACGTCAAGCGCAAGCTTGCTCGGTGCCGAGACCGCCGCCAGGAACGGCGCGCCGATGACGGCAGCCTTCTGGATCAGTTCGACGCTGATCCGGCTCGACACCAATATGAACCCGTCGCGGGCGTCGCGGCCGTCCCGCGCCAAGGAGCCGATCAGCTTGTCCAGGGCGTTGTGCCGCCCGATATCCTCACGCACCCGCTCGATCTTCCCGTCGAGGTCGCAGAAGGCCGCTGCATGGGTGGAGTGGTTGGTCCGATTCATCACCTGAACGTCCCGCAGGGCGTCGTAGGCCCGCATCAGAGCTTTCGTCGGCGGTACCCGCCCCTCAACGCGCGGCGGCCGCGGCACGGCCGCCTCAATCGTCTGGGCGCCGCAGATTCCGCAGCCCGACCGGCCTGCGATGGAGCGCTTGCGGTCCTGGGCGGCGGACGCGAAACGCTCGGCCACCCGCAGGTTCAGCAGGTAACCGTCGTTTGCCTCGCCGATGCGCAGGCTGTCGATCCTGGCGGCGCTCGGCACGATCCCCTCGGTCAGCGCGAAGCCGACCGCGAAATCCTCGAGATCGGCCGGTGTGGCCATCATCACCGCAAAGCTCTCGCCGTTCACCAGAACGGCGACGGGAGTCTCCGCCGGCACCTGCCAGGCGACCTCGCGCGCGCCGTCGGCGGTGACCAGCCGTCCCCTCACCTCCGGCGAGACCTCGCTCGGACCGCCGTCGAGCCGACGGACCTCCATCGCGTCGCGACCCTCCGTCATTCGGCCGCCACCACATACTGGCGTTTATGGACGTCGCGGAAATGCTCCTGCCAGTCCGACGTCCGGTTCGACTTCGTCACCTGGACCGCGGTCACCTTGTACTCCGGACAGTTCGTCGCCCAATCCGAATACTCCGTGGTGATCACGTTCGCCCCGCTCTCCGGGTGGTGGAAGGTCGTGTAGACCACGCCCTGCGGGACACGGTCGGTTATGGTGGCCCGCAGCGCGGTCGCGCCGATGCGCGACCCGACGCTGACCATGTCGCCCTCGCCGATGCCCCGCTCCTCGGCGTCGTGCGGGTGGATCTCCAGCACGTCCTCCGCATGCCAGCGCGCGTTTTCGGTGCGTCGGGTCTGGGCGCCCACATTGTACTGGCTGAGGATCCGCCCGGTAGTGAGGATCAGCGGGAAATGCCGGTTGGTGCGCTCGTCCGTGGCGACGTATTCGGTGACCATGAACCGTCCCTTGCCGCGCACGAACCCGTCCCTGTGCATGGTCGGCGTGCCGTCGGGGCTGGCCTCGTTGACCGGCCATTGCAGCGACGGGCCGGTGTCCAGGCGCGCGTGACTGACCCCCGCGAAGGTGGGGGTCAGAGCCGCGATCTCGTCCATGATCTCCGCCGCAGAGGCGTAGGCCATGCCGTCATACCCCATGGCCCCAGCGAGGCGGCAGACCGCCTCCCATTCGCTGAGCCCCGTCGCCTCCTTCATCACCGGGCGCACCCGGTTGATGCGCCGCTCGGCATTGGTGAAGGTGCCGTCTTTCTCCAGGAACGACGTCCCCGGCAGGAACACGTGGGCGTAGCCGGCGGTCTCGTTCAGGAACAGGTCCTGCACGACAACGCAGTCCATCGCCTCCAGCGCCGCCGTCACATGGGTCGTGTTCGGATCGGACTGGGCGATGTCCTCGCCCTGGATGAAGATCCCGCGGTAGGTCCCGTCGATGGCGGCGGCGAGCATGTTCGGGATGCGCAGGCCCGGCTCGTCCAGCAGCGGCCGGCCCCAGGCCGTCTCGAACAGCTTCCTGGTCGCCTCGTCGGAGACGTGACGGTAGCCCGGGAACTCGTGCGGGAAGCTTCCCATGTCGCAGGAGCCCTGGACGTTGTTCTGGCCGCGCAGCGGGTTCACGCCGACGCCCTCGCGGCCGATATTGCCGGTCGCCATGGCGAGATTGGCCATCGCCATGACCATGGTCGATCCCTGGCTGTGCTCGGTCACGCCGAGCCCGTAGTAGATCGCGCCGTTCCCCGCTTTGGCATAGAGCCTCGCGGCGGCGCGCAGAACCTCCGGCTCGACGCCGATACGCTCCGCCAGGGCTTCCGGCGCATTGCGGTCTTCGGCGACGAAGGCGCGCCAGCGCTCGAAATCGGCGGGCTCGCAGCGCTCTGCCACGAAAGCCTCGTCCACCAGACCCTCGGTGACGATGGTGTGGGCCAGCGCGTTCATTACCGCCACGTTGGTGCCGGGACGGAGCTGCACGTGATGGGCCGCCTTGATATGCGGCGACTTCACCAGGTCGATCCGGCGCGGATCGAGGACGACGATCTGCGCCCCCTCGCGCAACCGCTTCTTCATGCGCGAGGCGAAGACCGGGTGACCGTCCGTCGGGTTGGCGCCGATCAGCAGGATGACGTCCGCCTTCTCCACCGACTTGAAGTTCTGCGTCCCCGCCGAGGTTCCGAAGGTGGTCTTCAGCCCGTATCCGGTGGGCGAATGGCAAACCCGGGCGCAGGTGTCGACATTGTTGTTGCCGAAGGCTGCCCGGATCATCTTCTGGACGACGTAGACCTCCTCGTTGGTGCAGCGCGAGGAGGTGATGCCGCCGATGGCACCCTTGCCATGCGCCGCCTGGATCGCCTTGAACCGGTCGGCGGCGAAGCCGATCGCCTCGTCCCACGACACCGCGCGCCACGGATCGGTGATGCGCTCGCGCACCATGGGCGTGGTCACCCGGTCCTTGTGGGTCGCGTAACCCCAGGCGAACCGCCCCTTCACGCAGGAATGGCCCTCGTTGGCGCCGCCCTGCTTGTTCGGCACCATGCGGACGACCTTGTCGCCCTGGAGCTCCGCCTTGAAGGAGCAGCCGACGCCGCAGTAAGCGCAGGTCGTCTCCACCGAGCGGGTCGGCACGCCCTGTTCCACGACCGAGGCTTCCATCAGGGTCGCGGTCGGACAGGCCTGGACGCAGGCGCCGCAGGAGACGCATTCGGACGAGAAGAAATCGTCGACCTCGGTGCCCGCGGAGACCATGGAGGCGAAGCCGCGACCGTCGATGGTCAGCGCGAACGTCCCCTGCACCTCCTCGCAAGCGCGCACGCAGCGCGAGCACACGATGCACTTGGCCGGATCGAACTGAAAGTATGGGTTCGAGGTGTCGGCCGGTTTGCGGCTTTCGGCGTCGAAATGGTTGGCGTTGTCCATGCCGTAGCGCACGTCGCGCAGGCCGACCGCGCCGGCCATGTCCTGCAGTTCGCAGTCACCGTTGGCCGCGCAGGTCAGACAGTCCAGCGGGTGATCGGAAATGTAGAGCTCCATCACCCCTTTGCGGATCTTCGCCAGCCGGTCGGTCTGAGTGGTGACGATCATGCCGGACTGTACCGGCGTGGTGCAGGAGGCGGGCGTTCCCCTGACCCCCTCGATCTCCACCAGACACATCCGGCAGGACCCCCAAGGGTCGAGGCTGTCCGTGGCGCAGAGCTTGGGGATCGGCCGGTCCACCTCGGAGGCGGCGCGCATGATCGAGGTGCCCTCGGGCACCGTGACCTCGACCCCGTCGATGGTCAGGGTGACGGGCGCGCCGTCCATGGCGGGGGTTCCGTAGTCGGTGTCCTTGAGAAGGGCCATCCGTTATCTCCTACTCCGCCGCCACGCGCGGGGCGGTGTCGAAATCCTCGGGGAACAGACGCATCGCGGAGAGCACCGGCATCGGCGTCAGACCGCCCATCGCGCAGAGCGAGCCGTCGCGCATGGTCTCGCAGAGATCGGCGACCAGCTCGAGATTGCCGGCCACGTCCTCGCCGCGCTGGATCTTCTCCACCGTCTCCTTGCCGCGCACGGCGCCGATCCGGCAGGGGGTACACTTGCCGCAGCTCTCGATCTCGCAGAACTCGAAGGCGAAGCGGGCCATGGCCGCCATGTCCACGCTGTCGTCGAACACCACGATACCGCCATGACCGAGCATGGCGTTGGCGCCGGCCATGGCCTCGTAGTCGGTGTCCAGATCGAGCATCGCATCGTTCACATAGGCGCCGAGCGGTCCGCCGACCTGGGCGGCGCGGAACGGCCGGCCCGAGGCGGTGCCGCCGCCGAACTCCTCGACGAGCCGACGCAGGGTCACGCCGAATGCCTTTTCCACCAGCCCCCCGCGCTTGATGTTGCCCGCAAGCTGGAACGGTTGGGTCCCGCGCGATCGGCCCATACCGAAGTCTCTGTAGTGCTCTGCACCCTTCGCGAGGATCACCGGCACGGTCGCCAGGGTCAGCACGTTATTGACGACGGTCGGCTTTCCGAAGAGGCCCTGGATCGCCGGGATCGGCGGCTTCGCACGCACGGTGCCGCGCTTGCCCTCGAGGCTCTCCAGCATCGAGGATTCCTCGCCGCAGATATACGCGCCTGCGCCGCGGCGGATATGCAGACGAAACGTCCTGCCGCTGCCGTCGACATCCGCGCCCAGCCAGCCGGCCCGCCCCAGAACCGCCGCCGCCTCGACCATGGCCACGATGGCGTCCGGATATTCCGAGCGAATGTAGACGTAGCCGTCCTCCGCTCCGACGGCGAGACCGGCGATGACCATGCCCTCGATCAGCGCGAAGGGATCGCCCTCCATGATCATCCGGTCGGCAAAGGTCCCGCTGTCTCCCTCGTCGGCATTGCAGCAGATGTATTTCCGGCAGTCCGGCTGGTCGTGCACGGTCTTCCATTTGATCCCGGTCGGAAATCCGGCGCCGCCCCGGCCCCGCAGACCGGACTCCAGCACGGTCTCGCAGACCGCCGCCCCGTCCATCGCCAGGGCAGCCCGAAGACCGGCAAGCCCGCCATGGGCCTCGTAGGCGGCGAGATCGAGCGGATCGATGACCCCGACCCGGGCGAAGGTCAGCCGCTCCTGATTTTTCAGATAAGCGATCTCCTCGGTCGGCCCGAGGGCGCGCGCATGGTCGCCGCCGGCGAGGAACTCCGCATCGAACAGCGACGGAACGTCCTCGGCCGCGACCGGGCCATAGGCAATGCGTCCGGCCTCCGTCTCGACCTCGACCAGCGGCTCCAGCCAGAACATGCCGCGCGAGCCGTTGCGGACGATCCGGATATCGGCCCCACGCTCAGCCGCCTGCCCAGCGATGGCACGGGCCACCGCATCGGCGCCGACGGATCGGGCGGCGGAGTCCTTGGGGACGTAGATGACGGTGCTCATGACCGGGCCTCCAGGATCGCGCTGTCCAGCCGCGCGCCGTCGACCCGGCCGATCAGCGTGCCGTTGACCATGGCGGCCGGCGACAGGGCGCAGTTCCCGAGGCAATAGACAGGCTCGATGGTCACCCCGTCCTCCGAGGTGCCGCCGAGAGAGATCCCGCGACGGGCGCAAACGTCCGCGATCAGGTCGAGCGCACCCATGGACTGGCAGGCCTCGGCCCGGCAGAGCTTGACCACGACCGGTCCCGCCGGGGCGCGTCGGTAGTCGTGATAGAAGCTGAGAACGCCGTAGACCTCGGCGCGGGAGAGGTTCAACGCCTCGGCGATGGCCGGCAGGACGCCTTCGGGCACGTGACCGGCCCGCTCCTGGATGTCGTGAAAGATCTCCAGCAAGGCGGTAGGGTCGTTGCCGTGCTCAGCGCAGATCGTCTGGCAGATCACCTGACAGATCGCCTGCGCGTCAGCTTCCGCACCTGGCGGCGCGTTTGCAGCGTCCTTCATCCGTGCCTGTCTCCCATTCCAACCACTGTCGACCGACACGGCGCAGTGTAGAGAAACGATGGGGCCCAGGCTCCGGCCCGGTCAAATCGGACGATCCGATGTATTGATAGACGCGCTCTATGGTGCGGCGCGGGATAAACGGCCCGCGAGACCGGAACTCATTCCCCCGTCAGGTATCCGCGCTCGAAGGCGGCACCCCGATCCTGGAAGATCGCCATGGCGGTGGTCATCCGCTCGAAGCCGTATTTGCGGTAGATCGGCTCCTTGCCCGGCACGGCGTAGAGCAGGATCTTGCGATGATCGCGCACCCGCGCCAGCAGGCGGCGGATCACCTGCCCGCCGAGACCCTGTCCCTGGTGGCTCGGCAGAACGACAATATCGCCGAGATAGGCGCAGTCGATCCCGTCGGAGAGCGCGCGCCCGGCCGCCACAAGGCGCCCCTCCTCACGGGCGAACTCCCGGTACAGGCTGTTGGAGAACACGGTGCGCAGAAAATCCGGGCTCTTGTCGCCGAGCGGCGCCGCCCGAACCAGATCCGCCAGCTCCTGCCAGTCCACGTCCTCGACGCTGTCGCTCCACGCGATGGTCATCCCACCCTCCCGGCAGCCGACCCGAAGACCATGGCGCCGACGAAACGGTTCACGGTCTTTCCGTCGTCCGCCAGCGGCAGGATCACCGTCTCGTAGCGCTTGTGGTCCTTGTCGAGCCAGTCCACGACGCCGAAGACCCGGACCGGGAGCAGGCCGTCGCGGCATCGTTCGGACCAGCGCGTGTACGGATCGCTCAGAGACGGGCTTTCAAGCGCCAGCGTCCAGTCCCAGTTTCCAGGCTGCACATCCTGAGCGCCACCGCCGCCGGCGAAGTCGTTCATCGGAGCGCGGGCCAGTCTGCCCGACATACAGAACCCCCCAGGTTCGTCCCGGATGCCAGCACTCCCAATAGCTGAGTTCCGATCACCCGACAACAACACCATGGCGCCGGACTCTACGAGAGAGCCGTCTCCGGATACCCCTTCGCCGCCGCCAGCAGGGCTTCGACCAGAGGCGACATCGGCTCGCGGTCCAGGGCGACGACGCCGATCATATGCTCGACCACCGGCTCCACGAGCGGGATCGCCCGCAGCCCCATCCCCTCGCCGACGACACGGGTCAGCGCTTCGGGCAGAACGCTCGCCAGCCCAGCGGTCTGCACGTAGGCGCAGAGATTGACCACGGAGTTGCTCTCGATCTCGGGATGCGGATGGCAGTCGGCCTTGGCGAAGGCGCGATCGATGATCCGCCGGTTCTGCATGTCCGGCGTCAGCGCGCCCATGGGGTGCGCCGCGGCTTCGCGCCAGGCGACGGTCTCGCGACCGGCCAGCGGGTGATCGTCGCGCACCAGGAGCCGGTAGCGCTCACGATACAGCGGCTGGGCGGCGGAGATGTCGATCGGTTCGCTGTCCAGATAGGTGATGCCGGCATCGATGGCGAACTCGGCGAGATGCCGTTCGATCTCCTTCGAGGACTGGGACCGGATGCTGAAGGTGAGCTTGGGAAACCGCGCGCGCAGCAGCTCGGTGAGCGGCGGGACGGCGGCCAGGGCGGAGGGAATGACCCCCAGCACCATGCGCCCTTCCGGCGCCCCGGACAGGGCGGACAGGTCGTCGCGCAGGCCGTCGCAGTCCTCGAGAATCCGCTGCGCCCATTTCACGACGTGCTCGCCTTCGGTCGTCAGCCCGATATAGCGCTGTCCCCGCAGCACGATCGGCACGCCGAGCTCATGCTCGAGCTGACGGAGCCGGCCGGACAGGGTGGGCTGGGTGACGCCGCAGGCTTCGGCGGCCCGGGTGAAATGCTGTTCGCGGGCCAGGGCGACGAGATACTGGAGCTGTCGTATATCCATCGCCAGGACGCTCCAGCGGACGTGAAAGGGCCGCGCTCCGCTCGGGACACCCGGAGCGCGGCCCTAAAGGTGCCGGGAACTTACGCGTCGCGCAACGGCACCGCCACGTAGCGCTGCTGACCGTCGCGGCGGACGAG
This sequence comes from Thalassobaculaceae bacterium, assembly GCA_040223655.1. Classification (GTDB taxonomy): domain Bacteria; phylum Pseudomonadota; class Alphaproteobacteria; order Thalassobaculales; family Thalassobaculaceae; genus Thalassobaculum. Next base: position 21,142 of record JAVKFT010000025.1, read on the forward strand.
CAGCAGCACCGATTTCTTCTCGCCGGAGCGGGCGGCCTCCACGGCGGCACGGGCCTCCTCTGCCGACGACACCTGGGACTGGCCGACCGCCGCGATCACGTCGCCGGGACGCAGCGTGTCCGCACCGTCGGGCGCGACCGAGAGCACCACGGCGCCCTCCTCCTCGTCGCCAAGTGTCACGCCGAGCGGCGGCACGTCCAGGCCCGCCGCACCGGCCCCGGACGGCGCCGCGGCGGCGACCTGCTGATCGTCGCTCGGGAAGGTTCCGACGGTGATGCCGAGGTCGCGGCCGGTTCCGTCGCGCCAGACCGTCATGTTGGCGGTATCCCCCGGATCGGTGTCGGCCACGGCCTGGGTCAGGTCGCGGACCTCGTCGACGGCGGTGTTGCCGAAGCGCAGGATCACGTCGCCCGGCTTGAGGCCGGCCCGGCCGGCCGGACCGGTCGGATCCACATCGGCGACCAACGCCCCGTCATCGGCACCGAGCCCAAGGCTTTCCGCGATTTCCGGAGTCACCGGCTGGATACGAACGCCGATGAAGCCGCGCTCGACCGTGCCCTTCTCCAGGATCTCGGCGACGATCCCTCTGGCCTGGTTGGCCGGGACCGCGAAGCCGAGCCCGATGTTGCCGCCGTTCGGCGAGAAGATCGCGGTGTTCATCCCGACCACCCGGCCTTCGGTATCGAACAGCGGGCCGCCCGAGTTGCCGCGGTTGATGGCGGCATCCACCTGGATGAAGTCGTCATAGGGCCCGGCGTTGATGTCGCGGCCGCGGGCGGAGACGATCCCCGACGTGACGGTGCCGCCGAGGCCGAACGGGTTGCCGATCGCCACCACCCAGTCGCCAACCTCCAGCCCGTCGCTGTCGCCCCACGGAACCGTGGGCAGCGGACCGTCGCTGGTCACCTTCAACACGGCGACGTCGGTCTTCGGATCGCTGCCGACGAGCGACGCCTCCAGTTCCGTCCCGTCATCGAGGACCACCGTGATCTCGCTCGCGCCGTCGATCACATGGTTGTTGGTCACGATGGTGCCGCCGGCATCGACGATGAAACCGGAGCCGAGTCCTTGCCCCTCATTCCGGCCCCGGGGCCCCGGCTGACCCATCGGCGGCTGACCGTCGAAGAACCGGTCGAAGAAATCGTGCAGCGGATGGCCCGGCGGCAGGTCGGGGATCTGGCGACCGCCGGCCTTCGGCGCCGCGCCACCCGTCTTGGTCAGGACGGTCACCACCGCCGGCTTGGCCTGCTTGACGAGATCCGAGAACGATCCCGGCAGTTCGCCATGGGCCAGGGCCGGAGACGGCGCGAAGAACGGCTGGACCGCCAGCGGGGCGGCGACCAGCGCGGTCGCCAGCAAGGCCGCGCGGAGGGCCGGGCGTGTCCTTGAATGGGTCATGGGATGTGTCCTCCATCGATCTGTTGAGCGAGGACGGCACCGGCCTCTTCGCCGGGCAGCGCCTTCGCCATCGATTGCAGAGGTAGACCCCGATCTGTACCGGATGCGGACGGAGTTGCGGCAATTCAGCGGCAGGTGTGGCGGCAGGGTGTCATCGCGGGCCGCCGGAGACAGACGCGCGGGCGGTTCGAACGGGCGGTTCAGACACTCTGGCAGAAATGCTCGGCCACGCCGAGGAGCCGGTCGATCCGGCCGTCGGGTCCGGTCGCCATCGGCATCACGATCGTCTCGTACCAGTGCCGGGATCCGCGACGGCTGCGATACGGAATGCGCTGGACCGCCGGCTGCCCCTGCTCGATCGCCAGCTCGTAGAGCCGGATCAGGGTCGCCTGGCTGCCCTGGCGCGCGATGTCGGAGAGGAGACGGCCGGTATTGTCCGCCTCGGTATGGGCCACGACGTCCGTGCCGACGAGCCGATAGCGGAAATCGGGAGGCCCGTCGGCCGTTTCCCGACCGTCGCCGCCGACGACGTCGACCAGATAGACATACGGCAGGATCGCCTGCAGTTGCTCGGCCTTCAGCCCGTCTGCGGGCGGCACGCCGGCGCCCGACCGGGCGGCGGACCAGATGTCGAACCCGCGGGCCACGACGGGGGACACCAGACACGCGGCGTCGGAAACCACCCTGGCCGACTGCTCGACGATAGACCGGTTCGAGCTGTGCATGCGCAGCGTCGAACGAAGCGGACCGACAGCCATGGCCTCCTTCATCGGTAAGGGTTTCCCTGCCTCGGGCCTTGCCGAAAATGCTAGCGGCAAAGCGTTAGCAGTTTCTTTACAGCCCCCATGTCGCCCGGCAAACCAACATGGCTGTGATTTACGACACACCGCTGCCCGCCCGCCGGCTCCGATTATCGGCTCCGGTCACCGCCTTCCGTAGCCGCCACGAGCGGCTCCGCGGATGGCGCGTCCCTGTCCCGATGGGCTAGGCTGACCGGCAACGGCGTTCCGCCGCGCCGCCCGACAGGGCCATTTTCACGGCGGGACCAAATCAAGGGAGCACCTCATGGATCTCGACCTGACCGGCAAGACCGCCCTCGTCACCGGATCGACGCGCGGCATCGGCCTCGCCGCCGCCAAGGGCCTCGCCGGCATGGGCGCGGAAGTGATCGTCAACGGCCGGAGCGAGGGCCCGGTCGCCGAAGCGATCGAGGCGATCCAGTCCGCCGCACCCGGAGCGGTCGTGCACGGACAGGTGGCCGATCTCGGCACAGCAGACGGCTGCGCCAAGCTGATCGCCGCGTTCCCGAGCGTGGACATCCTGGTCAACAACATGGGGATCTACGGTCCGAAGCCGTTCTTCGAGACCGAGGACTCCGACTGGCAGGAGATCTTCGACGTCAACGTCATGAGCGGGGTCCGCCTGACCCGCCACTACCTCAAGGACATGCTCGACACCAAGGACTGGGGCCGGGTGGTGTTCGTCTCCAGCGAATCCGGCATCTTCATCCCCAAGGAGATGGTGCATTACGGCATGTCGAAGAGCGCGCAGCTCGTCATCGCCCGCGGTGCTGCGGAAGCGACCAAGGGCACCAATGTCACCGTGAATTCCGTGCTGCCGGGACCGACCTGGGTCGAGGCCCAGCACGAGCGCCTGACCGCCCGGGCCGAGGCTCAGGGCACGACCCTGGAGGCGCTGACCTCCACCATGTTCACCGAACGCCGCCCCGCCTCCCTGATCCAGCGCTACGCGACGCCGGAGGAGGTCGCGAACATGATCTGCTACGTCTGCTCCAAGGCGTCCAGCGCCACCAACGGCGCCGCCCTGCGGGTCGAAGGCGGCATCGTCACGAATCCGTTCTGAGGCGCCGCCGCCGGCTCTTGCCCAACGCGCGCCGTCCGGCGGATCATCGCGGATGAAGAACGCTGTCGTCCGCGGACCGTACCGCGGCAGGGGAGGGAACCGAGATGCTGTCCGAGGCCGAGACGTCCCACTATCACGAGAAGGGTTACGTCTTTCCGACGTACCGCCTGCCGGAAGAGACGCTGGAGGCGATCCGGGACGATCACACCCGCCTGCTCGAGCGCCATCCGGAATTCCGGGACAACTGTCCGGACCTGCTCACCTTCGACAGCGGCTTTCTGAACTACGCCCGCAACGAGGCGATCCTCGACATGGTGGAGCAGCTCATCGGGCCGGACATCGCCCTGTGGAACATGAGCTTTTTCGCCAAGCCGGCACTGAATGGCAAGCGTACGCCCTGGCACCAGGACGGCGCCTACTGGCCGATCCGCCCGCTGGCCACCTGCACGGTCTGGATCGCCATCGACGACGCCACACCCGAGAACGGCTGCATGCGCTTCATTCCCGGTTCGCACAGGTCGAAGGATTTGGCGAAGCACGATCTGAAGAACGATCCGTCGCTGACGCTTAGCCAGGAGCTGTCGCCGGGCACCTTCGACGAGAGCGAAGCGGTGGACGTCGCGCTGGAGGCCGGACAGATCTCCTTACACGACGTGTATCTCTACCACGGCTCGGAAGCGAACACGTCGCAGCACCCGCGCCGCGGCATGACGCTGCGCCTGATGCCGACCTCCTCCCACTACGATCGCGCGCTCGCCAGGGAGGCAGCCGAACAGCGCGGCGACTACGACCAGTCTGTGCGCTCGCTCTTCCTCATGCGCGGGACCGACCGATGCGGCCGGAACGACTTCCGGGTCCGGGGTCTCGCCTGAGCCGGCCAGAGCCGGACCGTCAGAGCGGCATCTCCGAGCGTTCCTCGCGCTGGGTGAAGTCCAACAGGGCCATCAGCATCGTCGCGTGCTCGCCATCGTCGGACAGCGGCAGAACCACCCGCTCAATGTCGAATGTATGGCCGCCGAGCTTGCGGAATCGATGATCGGTGAAGATTGCCTTCGCCTCCTTGGCGGCGGCGCCGTAATCGTCCAGGATCTTCTGGCGCATCTCGCCGAAATCGATTTCGTCCAGATACATGCCGGTGTAGTCGCCACCGAACATCTGCACGACGAGCGTGCCGACGAGTCGGACCTTCAGGCGCCCGTCCGCCGGCATCACGTCCATGAGAATCACGTTCGGCAGCAGCGCCGGAAAGTCGAGCGGGTCGAGATCCGCGCGCGCCGGCATCCGCCGGTCGCCGCGCTTGCTCTCCCAGTAGGCGTGAATCTCTCGAAGGATGGGCGACCGCACGTCGGTCAGCGGCTTACCGGTCAACGTCATCTGCGGCCCGTCCCGTTACTCCAACCTATTCCGCTTGCCTTCGGCCCCGGTGCGCCGACGGTGTCGCGCCCCGCCGCGCTTTCGAAGTGTCTTTGAATCAAAGATACACCGATTCTGCAAATCTGTGCGAAAGCCCGTTTGCGTTAACCTTTTCTTTGAACTCTGGTGTCAAACAGAGCGTGCTATTGGACTACCAGGACAGGGGTCAGGGACCATGGATGAGCTGCTGAGCGAATTCCTTACCGAGACGGCGGAAGGGCTCGCCGAACTCGACGTCGAAATCGTCAAGCTGGAGCAGAACCCGAACGATGCGGGTCTGATCGCCAGCATTTTCCGGATCGTTCACACGATCAAGGGAACCTGCGGCTTCATCGGGCTGCCGCGCCTCGAGACCGTCGCCCATGCGGCCGAGAACGTGCTCGGCAAGTACCGCGACAAGGAGCTCGAGGTCACGTCGACCTCGGTGACGGTCATTCTCGCCTCGCTGGATCGCATCAAGAGCATCCTGGCGCATATCGAGGCGACCGAGCAGGAGCCGGAAGGCAGCGATGACGACCTGATCGCCCAGCTCAACGAGCTGGCCGAAGGTCGCGTGCCGGAAGCCGCCGCCGCGTCCGCGCCAAGCGCGCCGGCCGAAGCGGCCCCCGCTGAAGCGCCTGCCGCCGAAGCGCCTGCCGCCGACGATCTCGACGCCCCGGTCCCGGGCGCCGAGGTGCTCGGCACCCGTCCCGGCGAAGTGCCCCTGGACGAGCTCGAGCGCGCCTTCATGGAAGCGCCTGGTCCCGAGGATGCCGACGCCGCCAAGGACGAAGAACCGGCGGCTCAGCCGGAGGAGACCAAGGCTGACGTTCCCGCCGCGCCGGCCGCCGTGCCCGCGATCTCAGAAAAGGCCCCGGACTCCGCGACCGCCGAGCCCCTGCCCGTGGCGGAGAGCAAGGCCGCCTCGCAGAACATCCGCGTCAATGTCGAGCTGCTCGAGAACCTCATGACGATGGTCTCGGAGCTGGTGCTGACCCGCAATCAGCTGCTGCAGATCGCGCGCAGCAACGGCCAGGAGATCGAGGGCTTCAGCGTGCCGCTGCAGCGCCTGAGCCAGGTCACCTCCGAGCTGCAGGAAGGGGTCATGAAGACCCGCATGCAGCCGATCGGCAACGCCTGGTCCAAGCTGCCGCGCATCGTCCGCGACCTGGCCCACGAGTTGAACAAGAAGATCGAACTCGTGATGCAGGGCGCCGACACCGAGCTCGACCGTCAGGTCCTCGAGATGATCAAGGACCCGCTGACCCACATGGTGCGCAACTCGGCCGATCACGGCGTCGAGGATCCGGCCACGCGGCTGGCGTTCGGCAAGTCCGAGACCGGCCACATCCGCCTGAACGCCTACCATGAGGGCGGTCACATCATCATCGAGATCGCCGATGACGGTAAGGGCATCGACGCGGAGAAGATCCGCGCCAAGGCGATCGAGAAGAACGTGGTCAGCGGCGCCGACGCGGCGAACATGTCGGACCAGCAGATCCTTCAGCTGATCTTCAAGCCCGGCTTCTCCACCGCCGAAAAGGTCACCAGCGTGTCCGGCCGCGGCGTCGGCATGGATGTGGTGAAGACCAACATCGAGAAGATCGGCGGCACCGTCGATCTCTCCAGCCAGGTCGGCAAGGGCTCGGTCTTCAAGATCAAAATCCCGCTCACCCTGGCCATCGTCTCCGCGCTGATCGTCGCCTCCTCCGGCGAGCGCTTCGCCATCCCGCAGCTCTCGGTGCTGGAACTGGTGAAGACGACCGCCGACGGGCCGAACCGGATCGAGACGGTCCAGGGCACCCGGGTCATGCGTCTGCGCGACCGCCTGCTGCCGCTGGTCTCCCTGAAGGACCTGCTGCGCCTGGAGGACGAGGCCGCCGAGGAAAGCGCCGGCGAGACCTTCGTGGTGGTCATGCAGGTCGGCACCTACTCGTTCGGCCTGCTGGTCGACAAGGTGTTCGACACCGAGGAAATCGTTGTCAAGCCGGTCGCGCCGGTGCTCCGCGACCTGACCGTGTTCTCCGGCAACACCATTCTCGGCGACGGCTCGGTGATCATGATCCTCGATCCGAACGGTATCGCCCAGGAGACCGGCGAAGTAGTCGTCCCGGACCAGGCCGACTACGACGAGACCGACCAGTTCGACATGTCGCTGGAAGAGCAGACGCTGCTGCTGTTCAAGTCCGGCGACGACGGACCTAAGGCGGTGCCGCTGTCCCTGGTCGCCCGCATCGAGATGCTCGAACTCAATACGGTCGAGCATTCCGAGGGCCGGCCGCTCGTCCAGTACCGTGGTTCGCTGATGCCGCTGGTCATCTGCAAGGGTGCCGCGCCGCTGGAGCACGAGGGCCAGCGCCCGGCCCTGGTCTTCACCGACGACGGCAAGTCCATGGGTCTGGTGGTCGACGAGATCCTCGACGTGGTCGAGGACCGGATCGACGTGACCATCGCCCCGGACGGCGCCGGCATGATGGGCTCCGCCATCATCAAGGACAAGGCGACCGACATCGTCGACGCCGGGTTCTACCTGACCGAGGCCTTCGGCGACTGGTTCCGCCACTCCCGCCCGGGTGCCAGCAACGTCAGCAAGCGCCGGCTCCTGCTGGTCGACGACAGCGCGTTCTTCCGCAATCTGATGACGCCGCTGCTCGCCACCTCCGGCTACAAGGTGGTGCCGGTCGACAGCGCCCAGCGGGCCCTGGAGCTCTGCGAACAGGGCGCGACCTTCGACCTGATCGTGACCGACATCGAGATGCCGGACATGGACGGCTTCACCTTCGCCGAGAAGCTGAAGGAGACGGAGTGGGCCGAGATCCCCGTGGTCGCCCTGTCGTCGCGGACCTCGGACCAGGATCTGGAGCGCGGCCATCAGGTCGGCTTCGCGGACTATGTCGCGAAGTCGGACCGCGACGCCCTGCTCGACGCTCTGCCGGAGCTGCTGAAGGAGTAGTCCTCCAGCCCCTCTCCCAACCGATCAACGCGGGCGCCCTTGTGGCGCCCGTTTTGTTTTGCCGGCGGCAAGCGGCATCTTCCCGCCGCCGCGCGGCCCCGGCTAGACTGCGCGCCACGTCAACAGGAACCGACCCGAGGAAGCGTCATGCCCGATACCTTCGCGGTTGCCGGCGCCGGCCTGATCGGCCGCGCCTGGGCCATCGTCTTCGCCCGCGCGGGCCATACCGTCCATCTCTGGGACGGCTCGGCCGACGCGCTCGCCGCCGCGATCCCGCTGCTGCGCGCCAATCTCGACGATCTGGAGGCCCAGGGCCTGATCGACAGCGCCGACGACGTGGCCAAGCGGGTGCGGCCGGTACCGACCCTCGCCGATGCACTGGACGGGGCCCGCTGGCTGCAGGAGTGCATCGCCGAGACGGTCGAGGCGAAGGCAGCACTGTTCGCCGAGGCCGACCGCTACGCCGAGCCGGACGCGATCCTCGCCTCCTCGTCCTCGTCGATCACCGCATCGAAATACACCGAAGACCTGGACGGCCGCCTGCGCTGCCTCGTGGCGCACCCGGTGAACCCGCCCTATCTGGTCCCGCTGGTCGAGATCTGCCCCGCCCCCTGGACCGACCCGGCGGTGATCCAACGGGCGCGCCAGACCATGGACGCGGTCGGAATGGTACCGGTCGCTGTCAACAAGGAGGTCGAGGGCTTCGTGCTGAACCGCCTGCAGGGCGCCCTCCTGGCCGAGGCGTTCAAGCTGGTGGCCGACGGCGTGATCTCGACCGAGGATCTGGACAAGACGGTGAAGGACGGGCTTGGCCTGCGCTGGTCGTTCATGGGGCCGTTCGAGACCATCGATCTGAACGCCCCGGGCGGTGTCGCCGACTACTGCAAGCGCTACGGCGGCATCTACGAGCGGCTGCAGGCCGAACAGGCCGAGGTGCGGGTCTGGGACGAGGACACCGTGAAGCGGATCGAAGGGGAGCGGCGCAAGGTGCTGGGCGCCGACGGGCTCGACGCCCGCCAGGTCTGGCGCGACCGGCGTCTGATGGCCCTGCTGAAGCACAAGCGCGCGGCCGGCGAAGAGTTCGGCGGCTGACGCCCCGATGACCGAGATTCTGGACACCACGCCGGACGCGGTGCGCCGCCGCCTCGCCGTCTCCGATACCGCCCGCGCGACCTTCGGCATCCCGGAGGACTGGCAGGCTGGCATGGCCCGGGTCGTCGAGTGGTCCGACGTGGACGCCTTCGCCCATGCCAACCACACCAGCTTCCTGCTGTGGTTCGAGGCGGCGCGGAACCTGTATCTGGAGTCGGTCGGCATCCCGCGCCATGCGGTCGACAAGCCAGGGCCGGTGATGATGTCGCTGACCACCCGCTACCTGAAGCCGCTCGCCTATCACGATCCGGTCTTCGTGACGGCGCGCGTGAAGTCCATGCGGCGGACGTCCTTCGTCATGGAGTACGCCGCCTGGGGCAAGGACGGCTGTGCGTGCACCTGCGAGGCGGTGCTGGTTCTCATGATCAACGCGACCGGCGAGAAGGTGGCGGTCCCCGACGCCGTGCGCGGCGCGATCCGCGCGCTGGACGCGCCGGACGAGCACTGAAGGAGCGGCGATGACCGACATCCCAGAGACCCATGCCGGCCGCGTCGCCGTCGTCACCGGTGGCGGTTCCGGCATCGGTCGGGCCATCGCCGAGGGCCTGGCGGCGGCCGGCGCCCTGGTGGCGATCCTCGACGCCAACGGCAACGCCGCCGAGGAGACCGCGGGCCGGATCGCCGCCACCGGGCAGAGAGCCATGGCCGTGACCTGCGACGTCTCGCTCTGGGAGGATATGGAGAGCGCGGCCCGGGAGGTGGCGACCGGCCTCGGTCCGGCGGACATCCTGATCAACAACGCCGGGATCTCGCCCAAGCATGACGGCAGGCCGGCCCCGACCCTGGAGATGGATCCGGCGGAATGGGCGCGGGTGATCGCCGTCAACCTGACCGGCGCCTTCCACGGAGTGCGTGCCTTCGGACCGGCCATGGCGGCCCGCGGCTGGGGCTCCATCGTCAACCAGTCCTCGGTCTCGGCGAAGCGGCATATCGACTTCCTCGCTCTGCACTACCCCGCGAGCAAGGCCGGGCTGATCGGCATGACCAAACAGCTCGCCGGTGAGCTCGGCCCGTCCAACATCAACGTCAACGCCCTGGCACCGGGCCGGATCGAAACGCCGCTGATGCGCGGGGTGAACCCCGAAGTCAACGAGGCTGTCCGGCTCGAGACGCCCATGCGCCGGTTGGGTCAGCCGGAGGATGTGGCCGCCGCCGCCCTCTACCTCACCTCCGACGCCGGCCATTTCGTCACCGGCCAGGTGCTCGACGTCGCCGGCGGCTGGATGATGAGCTGAGGCCCAGGAGGGTCGGGCCCCTCCGCCGCTATCGCGGGGTCCCGGGCAGCTCCCGGATCAGGTCCGGGACCTCCCGGGATGACGAGGGTACGGGGGCTGAACGATGAGCTACCGCTCCCCCTCTCCGTCATCCTGATGCAAATCAGGATCAAGCAGCTCACGGCGCCGACGGCATGGTCCTGACGTGCGTCAGGATGACGGCTACTGCAGCGGGACCTCGTTGAAACTGCGCAGCTTGCGCGAATGCAGCTTCTCCGGCGGCAGGCCGCGCAGAAGCTCCATGGCGCGGAAGCCGATGTCGAGGTGCTGGGCGACCTGGCGGCGGTAGAAGTCGTCGGCCATGCCCGGCAGCTTGAGTTCGCCGTGCAGCGGCTTGTCGGAGACGCAGAGAAGCGTCCCGTAGGGCACCCGCATCCGGAACCCGTTGGCCGCCACCGTCGCGCTCTCCATGTCGAGGGCGATCGCCCGGGAAAGGCTGAGCGCCCGGTCCGGCTCGCGCTGGTCGCGCAACTCCCAGTTCCGGTTGTCGGTCGAGGCGACGGTGCCAGTGCGCATGATGCGCTTGACCCCCACCGCATCCAGGCCCGTGACATCCGCCACCGCCTGTTCCAAGGCGAGCTGCACTTCCGCCAGGGCCGGAATCGGCACCCAGACCGGCAGATCGTCGTCGAGGACGTGGTCGTCGCGGTGGTAGGCGTGGGCCAGCACGTAGTCGCCGAGCCGCTGCATGTTTCGCAGCCCGGCGCAGTGGCCGAGCATCAGCCAGGCATTCGGGCGCAGCACGGCGACATGGTCGGTAATCGTCTTGGCGTTGGACGGGCCGACGCCGATATTGACCATGGTGATGCCCTGGTGCCCGTCGCGGACCAGGTGATAGGCCGGCATCTGCGGGGCGCGGGAGGCCGGCACCCCGATCGCCGTCCCGTCGGCGCGCAGCACCCGGTCGCCCGGCTCGACGAAGGCGGTATAGCCGCTGTCCGGATCGCGCACGAGGTCCTCGGCCCGCTGGATGAAGCCGTCGATATAGACCTGATAGTTGGTGAACAGGACGTAGTTCTGGAAATGCTCCGCCGAGGTGCCGCAGTAGTGGCGCAACCGGTGCAGCGAATAGTCGACCCGGGGCGCTGTGAACAGCGCCAGGGGAAGACCGCCGCCCGGCGCCTCGTCGAGGTCGCCATTGACGATCCTGTCGTCCATCACCTTGAGCGACGGCATGTCGAAGTGGCGCTTGAGCCGCGACATGGCGGCGCCGTCGAACCCGTCCCCGACCTTCATGCCGTCGGGAAAGGCGAACGGCAGCGGGATCGGCAGGTGCGACAGGCCGACCTCGAGCGGCCGGCGGTGATTCTCCAGGATCGCGGCGAACTGTTTCGTCAGGTGGGCCGAGAACAGATCGATCCGGGTGAAGGTTCCCTCGTACTGCCCCGACTCGTCCGCGAAGCCGAAAGCGCCGGAGGAAAGCGGCGCCCCGTCGTCATCCGTGACCGTGAGCCGGACCATCGGGTAGGTGGCCCGCACGCGGCCCTCCAAGCGGCCCGCCTCGAAGCTCCGGAACGCGTCCTGCAGCCGGGCGATCTCTCCGCGATACAGCCGGTCCAGCTCACGGACAACCGCCTCGGCGCTGTCGAGGCCCCGGGTTTCGCCTGACGCCGCCATCGCTTCCTCCTCCGGGCTCCGACGCTAGCCGGTCGCCAACCTCGTGGCGCGGGACTAGCATTGACCGTTGAGTGATACCGCGATTTCCAGAGGAACGGGAGGACTGGATGGGTGACCTGAGCGCGCTCGGAGAGACGGCGGGCCGGCTGCTGAAGACCCGGGGCGAGACGGTGGCGGTCGCCGAGTCCTCCGCCGGCGGACTGATCTCCGCCGCCCTCCTCTCGGTACCCGGTGCGTCGGCCTATTTCATCGGGGGCGGGGTGATCTACACCCACAAGGCGCGCGAGCTGCTCACCGATATCGAGCTGGAGCGCCACCCCGGCATGCGGTCGTCCTCCGAGCCCTACGCCGCCGTCCTCGCCGAGACCATGCGCCGACGGTTCGACACCACCTGGGGCCTCGCCGAAACCGGTGCAGCGGGCCCGCGCGGCAACCGCTACGGCGACGCCGCCGGCCACACCTGCATCGCCCTCTGCGGCCCCGTCACCCGGGTCTTCACCCTGGAGACCGGAGACGGCGACCGGGAGGCCAATATGTGGCGCTTCACCGAGGCGGCGCTCGACGCCCTCGTGGCCGCCCTCGACCAGCCGATGACCGCCTGACCCTCACCACCCGGACGAGACCATGACCGCGCTGATCTGCGCCTATGACATCGCCGCCGACGGCACCGCCCGCCCGCTGACCCGGGACAGCGTCACCGGGCCCGTACCGGAGGGTGCGTGGCGCTGGGTCAACCTGATGCGCACGGAGCCCGACGCGGCCGAGACCCTCGCCTCGCTCGGCCTGCCAGCGGCGGCGATCAATCCGCTCTTGGTCGAGGAGACCCGCCCGCGTGCCTGGACCCAGGGCGATCGGACGCTGATGGTGCTGCGCGGTATCAACCTCAATGAGGATATCGGCGACCATCCGCTGATCGCCCTGCGCCTCTGCGTTTCCAGCCGCTTGGTCATCACCTGCCGCAAATTCCGCTTCAGGGCGCTGGAAGACCTGGTGGCGCGCTGCGAGGAAGGGCGCGCCCCGCGCTCGCCGGCCGCCTTCCTCGTCGACCTGATCGAGGGTCTGTCGGAGCGGTTCGCGACCCGGATCGCCGAGCTCGACAGGCGCCTGGAGGAGATCGAAGGCCAGCAGTCGGCGGCGCGCGAAGAGTCCCTGGCGGCCCTGCGCCGGGAGCTGCTCCCGCTGGGCCGCTTCATGCTGCCGCAGCGCGAGGCCCTGAGCCGGCTGCGGCACCTGTCCCAGGGCTGGGCGGCGGCGGAGGACCTGGCCGATATCGACGACGTGGAGAACGAGTTCCTGCGGTTGATCGAACACCTGCGGGAGGTGGAGGGACAGGCGACCCTGCTCCGCGAGGAACTCCTTTCGGAGACCGCCGCCACCCAGGCGCGGAACACCTATCTCATCTCGATTCTCGCCGCCCTGTTCGTGCCGCTGAGCTTCATCACCGGACTGCTGGGGATGAACGTCGCGGGGATTCCCGGCGCCGAGACGCCCTACGCCTTCGCCCTGGTGGTCGGCCTCATGGCCGCCGTCTTCGTCGCCGGCCTCGCGGTGCTGCGGTGGCGGCGCTGGATCTGACGCCGCCGCGGCCCATCGTCAGAGGTCGATCTTGTTCTCCAGTGCCTCGCCGCCCGCGAACCGGGCGGCGTTGGCGAACATCTCCCGGAACTTCCGACGCATGATGTCCTGGGTGCCGGGGGCGTTGTGCGGCGTGAGGATCACGTTGCGGAAACCGGCGAAGGGCGACGGGCCGACCACCGGCTCGATCTCGAACACGTCCAGGCCGGCGCCGCCCAGATGCCCGGACTCCAGCGCGGCCAGCAGCGCCGGCTCGGCCACGACCGGACCGCGGGCGCAGTTGATCAGGGTCGCCCCACGCTTCATGGCATCGAATTGCAGCGTGTCGATCATATGGCGGGTCAGATCCGTCAGCGGGACATGCAGCGTGATGAAATCGCTGGTGCCGATCAGCGCGTCGAACCCGACCCGGGTGACCTGAAGCTCCCGCTCCACGGCCGGGTCCATCTCGAGCAGGTCGTGATAGACCACGTCGCAGCCGAAGGGCACCAGCCGCTTGGCGACCTGCTTGCCGATACGCCCCAGGCCGACGATGCCGACCCGCGATCCGCCGAGCCCGCGCGCCTCCGCCCGAAAGGTGTTGGAATGCCAGCGGCCGGCCCGCAGCTCACTGTCCTGAAAGGCGAGGCGTCGGCCCGTCGCCAGCATCATCATCAGCGCATGCTCCGCCACGCCCTCCGGCGTGCCGCCCGGCGTGATCGCCAGCGGAATCTGACGATCGCGGATCGCCCGCGTGGCGACCGTGTCGTGGTAGCCCACGCCCTGGTGCAGCACGAGCCGGAGCTTCGGCGCGGCCGCCACGTCCTCCTCGGTCAGCCGCCGGGCGCCAATCATGATCACCTCCGCTTCCGCGAGCTTCGCCAGCCGCTCCGCCTCGTCGTCGCCGTCCAGGTAGTCGACCTCGAAACCCTCGGGTTTCTCGCCCTCGATCAAACTCCGCAGCTTGTCGTCGGCGGGCACGAAGTAGAGGATGCGGGTCGTCATAAAACGTCTCCGGTCGCAAAGGGGACGCGATCCTATCGAGGAAAAGGGAGAACTGTCATGACCTTGTCGATGCGGCGCCTGAACCCGGTGATCGGAACCGAGATCAGCGGAATCCAGGTCACGCGCGACCTCGGCGACAACGCGTTCGGCGAAATCTATCAGGCCTGGCTCGACAGCGGCGGGCTCCTGGTTCTGCGCGACCAGACCCTCGAGCCGGAGGACCAGATCGCGTTCTCTCAGCGCTTCGGCGAGCTGGACCCGCTGAAGGGCCAGACCGTGGAGCCGTACCTGCTGCCTGGCCATCCGGAGATCTACCGGGTGTCGAACAAGGTGAAGGACGGCCAGAAGCTCGGCCGCCAGCGCGCCGGCACCTACTGGCACTCGGACAACAGCCACAAGGAGCGCGCGGCCAAGGCCTCCCTGCTCTACGGTATCGAGATCCCGGACTATGGCGGCGACACGCAGTTCGCGGCCATGACGCGGGCCTGGGACGAGCTGTCCCCCACCTACCAGAAGATGATCGACGGCCTGCGCTGCGTGCACGATTTCGAGAAGGCGAAGTCCGGCAGCTTCAAGAACGAGACCGTCACCGACAGCCACCTGAACGCCACCCCGGCAATCAGCCATCCGCTGGTGCGCACCCACCCGGAAACCGGCCGGAAATGCCTGTTCCTGAACGCCGGCGTGGTCACCCATATCGAGGGGATGAGCGTCGAGGAGAGCCAGCCGATCCTCGACTACCTCTACCGGCACTGCACCCGGCCAGAATTCGTCTACCGCCACCAGTGGCGCAAGGGCGATCTGCTGATCTGGGACAACCGGGCGACCATGCACTACGCCGTCGCCGACTATGACGGTGTCGGCGACCGGTACATGCACCGCACGACGGTTTTCGGCGACCGTCCGGTCTGACCGAGCACAGCCGCCGCCGCGTAAGCACCCGCTTACGCGGCGCGCCCTACGCGGCGGTCGGATGGTGAGACACGGTCCGGTTGTTCAGGTTGAGGGCACGGGGACGACACGTTCCCGTCTCTCAACCGAACAGGAGACCGACCATGATCCGCCGCGCGACCCCCGCTCTTGCGACCCCAGTCCTGGCCACCCTCGCCCTTGCCGCGGCCCTTCTGGCCACCCCCGTCTCCGCCGCCGACCTCACGCTCGGCACGGTGCTTGGAACCACCGCCGAGGAGATCACGACCGCCCTCGCCGCCGACGGATACACCGTGCGGAAATACGAGCGCGAACATGGCTATATCGAAGTGAAGGCGGACCGCGACGGACGCCGCTACGAGATCGAGGTCGACCGCAAGACCGGCGCAATTACCGCGATCGAGCTCGACGACTGATGGCCGCGATCGGCGCCTCCGCAGGGTCGGGACCCGTCTGGGACCCGATCGTGCGCGTCACCCACTGGGCGACCGCCCTCGCGATCACGGTTAACGGACTGATCATCGAGGGCGGATCCACCCTGCATCTCTGGGTCGGCTATTCCGCCCTCGCCCTACTGGTTCTCCGCCTGCTCTGGGGCGTCATCGGGCCGGAGGAGGCACGATTCTCCTCCTTCCCGCCGAGCGTCGCCGGAGCGGTCGCCCATGTGCGCGACCTTGCCGCCGGGCGACACGGATCGCATCCTTCGCACAACCCTGCCGGAAGCCTCATGGTCTACGCGCTCTGGGCCATGCTCGGTCTGACCGTCGCGACCGGCGTCGTTCTCCAGACAGAACCGTTTCCGGTTGAGATCGAACGGCACGGGGAGGTCGCCGAGTACGACGACCGGCACGAGGATGACGACGAAGACGAGCTGACCGAATTCGTCGAGGAGACCCACGAACTGGCCGCGAATCTGCTGCTGACCCTGGCGGCCCTGCATGTCGCCGGTGTCGCGGTCGAATCCCGTCTTACCCGAAGAAACCTTGTTCGTGCGATGATTGATGGGGCGCCCACCGGCCGGAGCGGAGAGTGATTGAAGACGATCGACCCCAGGACATAGGCCAGCGGCCGCCGGAGACTACTTCGGCGGCCGGCCCTCCCAGGCAGGAGCGCCGCCGCGCCGTGGTGCTCGCGGCACTGCTGTTTCTGCAGACGTTCTGTACCGTCTTCTTCATCGGCGACGTCGTCGGCGATGTGATCGTCGAGGGCGTCGACCTTCACATCGCCTTCGAAGCGGCGGTAGCCGGGGCGCTGGCGGTCGGCGTGGTGTTCGCCGGTCTCGAGATGCGGCGAACCATCGACCGCTCTCGCCGGGCGGAAGCCGCGGTCTCCGTGGCGTCGGGTGCCTTCGCCGATCTGATTTCAGTCCAGTTCAGAAGCTGGAAGCTCACCCCGGCCGAGAGCGACGTCGCTCTGTTCGCCCTGAAGGGCTTCGACGTCGCCGAGATCGCGGAACTCAGAGGATCGGCGCCCGGCACCGTCCGCGCTCAGCTCGCGCGGGTCTACGCGAAGGCGGACGTGTCGAACCGCACACAGCTCCTCGCCGTGTTCACGGACGAACTGCTCTCCGGCGCCCTGCCGGGCCTGGGGATGCGCTCAGCCGTCAGTTCCGCGACCGGAGGTCAGCCGGAATCGCAGCCGCCACCTCCTTGATCCGCTCGCATCTGACGGTGATCTCTCCAAGCTCGAACCGGCCGTAGGCGCGTTCCAGCGCGCCCCCGGCGACCAGATATCCCAGCCGCTCGCAGGCGGATCTGTTTTCCAGCGTGGCCACGTTCGTTCGGTACGTGCAGACGTCACCGTTGAGCGAACAGACCACAATCATTGCCAAGTGCCACATGCAGAGAAGCGTGCGCGCACGTCGTGCGCCCGTCAAGCGCACATCGTGCGCAATTCTGCTTTTTTGTGACAACCCCTCGGCCGGCCACGTCAGTCCGGGCGCGCCATGAGACGCCCCGCGGCCGTCAGAATCGGAACAGAACCTCGATCTTCTTCTTCAGCGCCTCGGGCGAGAACGGCTTGACCACATAGGCGTCCACATCGAGTTCGCGGGCCCGCAGCACCGCGTCGGTTTGCTTGCGTCCCGTCAGCATGATGAACTTCAGACCGCCATGATGCATGCGGACGTAGCGCAGCAGCTCAATCCCGGAGATCGTCGGCATGTTCCAGTCCGAGATCACGAGTTGGAAACTCCCGCGCTCCGCGTCCAGCGCCTTCACCGCCTCGGCGCCGTCCCGACAATAGACGATGTCGGTGATCCCGGTCAGGCGGAGCGCGCCCCGGGCCAGCTTGGTCGCCATCTCCTCGTCCTCGGCGAGCAGCACCCGCAGCCCCGAATAGTCCCGTCCCAGTTCCGTCATCCGGCAGCGTCCCGCCCCATCGTTTCCTGTTCCCGCCCGGCCCCGACCGCCGAGGCACTCGCCCCCCGCAGATGGCCGTCGAGCAGGCTCCGCCCGCGACGGATGGCATCGGCCAACCGGTCGCTGTCCGCAGCGGCACTGTGGATATCGCCCGCCTCCGCGGCATGTTCAATGGCTTCGGCCAGGCGCCAGACCTCACGCAGCCCGACCGCGCCGGCGCCACTCTTCAGCCGGTGGGCGGCATCGGCCCACGAGTCCCGGTCCCCGGTCGCCCGAGCCTCGACGATAGACGCTAGGGCCTCCTCGGCCGTGCCGGCAAAGTCTCCGGCCATCTCCTCGGCGAATTCCGCCCCGAGCTGGTCGGCCAGCCGGTCGATGAGAACCGGCTCGAACGGCACCGTGCCGCGCTCCAGAAGCGCCGAGGCGTCTTCCTCCTCCTCTTCGTCGGCCTCCGGCGCCTCAATCGACGACCGCGCGTCCGTCGGCACCGAACCGGGGTCGATCACCGCGGCCAGCGCCCGGTTCAGCGCCCGCGGGTCGATCGGTTTGGCCACGGCCGCGTTCATGCCGGCGTCCAGGCAGGCGCGGATCTCGTGATCCATCGCGCCGGCGGTGGCGGCGACGATGGGGATCGACGCGGCCGCCCCGTCGAGCGCCCGGATCGCGCGGGTCGCCTCGATCCCGCCCATTTCCGGCATGTGCAGGTCCATCAGCACGAGATCGAACGCGCCTTCGCGCACCGCCGCCACGGCCGCCGTGCCGGTGGCGACGACGGTGACGGTATGGCCGTCGCGTTCGAGCAGCCCGCGGGCCACCTGCTGGTTCACCACATTGTCCTCGGCCACCAGAATGCGGAGCGGCGGCAGGACCGCACGGCTCTCCCGCACCTCTTCCTCCACCGGCTCGCCGGGCGGCAGATCGATCTCGACCCGGAAGGTCGAGCCCCGGCCGCGGGCGCTGACCACCGTCAGCGCGCCGCCCATGCGATCGACGATGCGCTTGGCGATGGAGAGGCCCAGCCCGGTCCCGCCGAACTTCCGCGCGACCGACGCGTCGGCCTGGGAGAAGTCGCGGAACAGCCGACCCTGTGTCTCCGGGTCCATGCCGATCCCCGTGTCGATCACCGAGACCGCGACGCCGCCTGCGCCGGCCCGACGCTCTGCGACGACGCGGACCGATCCGGTCTCCGTGAACTTGACCGCGTTGCCGATCAGGTTGAGGAGCACCTGACGCAGGCGGCCCGGATCGCCTTTCAGGTACCGGGGCACGTCGTCGCCGATCTCCGCGGACAGGAGCAGCCCCCGCTCGGATGCCCGCCCCTGCATCAGCGACACCGCACCGCCGATGATCCGATGCAGATCGAAATCGACCGTCTCCAGATCGAGCCGACCGGCCTCCAGCTTCGAGTGGTCCAGGATGTCGTTCAGGATGGTCATCAGGCTCTCGCCCGACTCCAGCACCGTGCGCGCGGTGTCCCGCGTCGACGGATCGAGATCGCGGTCCAGAAGCAGGCGGGTCATGCCGATCACGCCGTTCATCGGCGTACGGATCTCGTGGGACATGATCGCCAGGAACTCGGACTTCGCCCGGGTGGCGTCCTCCGCCCGGTCCTTGGCCTCGCGCACCTCCGCCATGGCCGTCTTGAACACCGAGAGCGCCGAGGCCATGGACCCGATCTCGTCGCGCCGGCCGAGGTCCGGCACCGAGACCTCCCCCTCGCCCGCCGCAAGCCGGGTCATCGCATCCTCCATCCGGCCGAGCGGGCGGATGATGGTCCGCGCGAGAAGGAACGCGACCGCGAGGGCGGCAACCAGAACGCCGGCAACGACGGCCATGGTGAACAGCTTGGTCTGCTCGATCAGGCGCTCCGCCTCGAGCCAGAAGCGAAAGCCGCCCGAGGCCGCACCCTCCACCAGGATCTCCAGGTTCAGGGCGATCTCATCCCCAAGCGCCACCCGGCCCGAGGCCGCCGCCCCCGGTCCGGCCGCGCGCCAGTCGGTGAGCTGACCGCGAATCGTGTCGATATGTCCGTTCATCGGCGCGTCGCCCGAGCGCTCTTCGACGACGGCGAGATCGGACAGAAGATCCTCCCAGCGGCTTTCCCGGTCGGTCTCCGCATCCGCGTGGCGGAGAACGGCGAAATTCACCTGGGCCGCGCGGGCGTGGTTGATGGCCTGAAGCGGCTGGTCGTAGAGCCGCTGCGCCAGGTCGCCGAGGGACCAGGTGGCGGACAGGGCCACGGCCGCCAGGGCCGCCGCCGCCGCGACGGCGACGAAGAACGCTCCGATCAGCTTCCAGCGGATGGAGACGCGGGCAAGCATGGCGGCGGCACCTCCTGCTGGGGCCGGTTACAGTATCACGGAACCATTCAGGAGCGCCCACTGCGTCAGCCGGGGGCCTGCGGCTCCCGGCGGCGGCCGCAGCCTCACTCGACCGTGACGGCCAGCCGCATCTTCGGGTGGATCCGGCAGCGGACATCGACGAGGCCCGGGTTCTTGAGCGCCACCCGCGTGGTGCTCCCCGGCTCCTGCAGGCCGATGTTGAAGCTGTTGCCCGGCGTCTCCGAGTAGACGTTGTGGTCGAACAGGTCGCTGTTGACGAAGGCGATGGCGTCGCCGGCCTGGACGGTCATCTCGAAGGTCATGTCGGTCGACCAGAAGTCCTTGCCCTTCTGGACGACCGTATGGGTCGTGGCCGCCAGGGCCACCCCGCTTCCGATACCGGAGCCGAGCAGCATCGCGGTAGCCGTCAGCATCAGTCTGCGCCGCATGACGGGCCTCTCCTTTCGTGCTCTCCCCCGCGCAAGGTAGCGCAAGAGCGGCCGCCAGGGCAGAGCGCCGACGCGTGCTCGCGCGGGTGTGACCGGCCGTCAGCCGTCGAGCTTCTTCCTCAGAAGCTCGTTCACCATGCCCGGATTGGCCTTGCCCTGGCTCTTCTTCATGGTCTGGCCGACGAAGAAGCCGAAGAGCTTGTCCTTGCCACCCTTGTACTGCTCGACCTTGTCGGCGTTCTCGGCCAGCACCTCGTCGATGATGCCCTCGATGGCGCCGGTGTCGGAGACCTGCTTCAGGCCCTTCTCCTCGACGATCTCGCCGGCCGGCTTGCCGGTCTCGAACATCTCGGCGAAGACCTCCTTGGCGATCCGCCCGGAGATCGTGCCGTCGCCGATCAGGTCGACCAGCCCGCCCAGATTCTCGGCCGAGACCGGGCTCTCCGACAGGTCCTTGCCGGCCTTGTTCAGGGCGCCGAACAGCTCGGTGATCATCCAGTTGGCGGCGATCTTGGCGTCGCGGCCCTTGGCAAGCTGCTCGTACCAGTCGGCGGTCGCCCGCTCCTCGACCAGGATGGCGGCGTCGTAGGCCGACAGGCCGTATTCCGAGATGAACCGCGCCTTCTTGGTGTCCGGCAGCTCCGGCAGGTCGGCGCCGAGCGCGTCCACGCGGGACTGCTCCAGCACCAGCGGGAGCAGGTCGGGATCCGGGAAATAGCGGTAGTCGTGCGCGTCCTCCTTGGAGCGCATCGACCGGGTCTCGCCGCGGGACGTGTCGAACAGCCGGGTTTCCTGGTCGATCTGGCCGCCGCCCTCGAGAATCTCGATCTGTCGCCGCGCCTCGTACTCGATCGCCTGCTGGATGAAGCGCACCGAGTTCATGTTCTTGATCTCGCAGCGCGTGCCGAGCGGATCGCCGGGCTTACGGACGGAGACGTTCACGTCGGCCCGCATCGAGCCTTCCTGCATGTTGCCGTCACAGGTGCCGACATAGCGCAGGATCGAGCGCAGCTTCTTGACGTAGAGCCCGGCCTCTTCCGGCGAGGACAGGTCCGGCTTGGACACGATCTCCATCAGCGCCACGCCCGACCGGTTGAGGTCGATATAGGACTTCTGCGGATGCTGGTCGTGCATGGACTTGCCGGCGTCCTGCTCCAGGTGCAGCCGCTCGATCCCGACCGCCTTGGTCGAGCCGTCCGGGAGGTCGAGCAGCAGTTCGCCCTCGCCGACGATCGGGTCCTTGTACTGGCTGATCTGATAGCCCTGGGGCAGGTCGGCGTAGAAGTAGTTCTTGCGGTCGAAGACGCTGCGCAGGTTGATCTGCGCCTTCAGCGCCAGCCCGGTGCGCACCGCCTGCTCGACGCATTCGCGGTTGATCACCGGCAGCATGCCCGGCATCGCGGCGTCGACCAGGCTGACCTGGGTGTTGGCCTCGGCGCCGAACGTGGTGGACGACCCCGAGAAGAGCTTTGCCTTCGAGATCACCTGGGCGTGCACCTCGAGGCCGAGAACGACCTCCCACGCGCCCGTCTCACCCTGGATGCGATACGGCTCGGTCATCGCTCAGCCCTCCCGCACCATGGCCGGCACGGCCTTGAAGTCCGCCGCCCGCTCGAGCGCCCGGCCGACCCGCACCACGGAGCCCTCGTCGAACATGCGGCCGAGCACCTGCAGCCCCAGCGGCAGCCCGCGCTCGGACAGGCCGGCGGGGACGGAGATACCCGGCAGGCCGGCGAGGCTGGCCGGGACGGTGAATACGTCGTTCAGGTACATCTTGACCGGATCGTCCTCGTTCTCGCCGATGGCGAAGGCGTCCGACGGCGCGGTTGGCGTCAGGATCGCATCCACCTTCTCGAAGGCCTGGTCGAAGTCGCGGCGCAGGAGCGTACGGACCTTCTGGGCCTTCAGGTAATAGGCGTCGTAATAGCCCGCCGAGAGCACATAGGTGCCGATCAGCACCCGGCGCTGCACCTCGTCGCCGAAACCCTCGGCCCGGGTGTTGGCGTACATCTCCGCCAGGCTGCCGCCATCGACCCGCAGGCCGTAGCGCACCCCGTCGTAGCGGGCCAAGTTCGAGGAGGCCTCGGCCGGGGCGATGATGTAGTACGTCGGCAGCGCGTATTTCGTGTGCGGCAGCGAGATGTCGACGATCTCGGCCCCTTCGGCCTTGAGCCAGTCGATTCCCTGCTGCCAGGCCTTGTTGATCTCCTCGGGCATGCCGTCGACCCGATACTCGGCCGGCACACCGATCCGCATCCCCTTCACGCCCTGGTCCAGCGGCGCCGTCAGGTCGGCCATCGGCTCCGCCGCCGAGGTCGAGTCCTTCGGGTCGTTGCCGGCCATGGCCTGCAGCATGATCGCCGCGTCCTCGACCGTACGCGCCATCGGCCCGGCCTGATCCAGCGACGAGGCGAAGGCGACGATGCCCCAGCGCGAGCAGCGCCCATAGGTCGGCTTCATGCCGACGATGCCCGAGAAACTCGCCGGCTGACGGATCGAGCCGCCGGTATCGGTCCCGGTCGCCGCCAGGGCCGAGCGTGCGGCCACCGCCGCCGCCGACCCGCCGGACGAGCCCCCTGGGACCAGCTTCTTGTCCGGTGCGTCGGCCGAGCGCCAGGGGTTCTCGACCGGGCCGAAATAGGAGGTGACGTTGGAGGAGCCCATGGCGAACTCGTCCAGGTTGGTCTTGCCCAGCAGAACGGCGCCGGCATTCCACAGATTGGTCGTGACCGTCGACTCGTAGGGCGGCACGAACCCGTCGAGGATGTGGCTCGCCGCCGTGGTCGGCACGCCCTCGGTGCAGAACAGGTCCTTGATGGCGAGCGGGATGCCCTCCATCGCCCCACCTTCGCCCTTGGCCAGCCGCGCGTCGGCCTGTTCGGCCATCTGCAGCGCCTTGTCCGGCGTGGTCGTAATGTAGGCGTTGAGGTCGGCGGTCGCCTCCATACGAGCGATGTAGGCCTTGGTCAGCTCGGTGCTCGAGATGTCCTTGGCCGCCAGCTTGGCCCGCGCCTCGGCGAGCGTCAGATCGAGAAGGTCGCTCATCACTCGACCACCTTCGGCACGACGTAGAACCCGTGGGCGGCTTCCGGCGCGTTGGCCGTGACCCGCGCCTGATAGCCGCCGTCTGTCACCGCGTCCTCGCGCTGCGGCAGGGAATGGCCGGTCACACTGGCCAGCGGTTCGACCCCGGAGGTGTCGACCTCGTCCAGTTGCTCGACGAAGCCGAGAATGGCGTTCAGGTCGCCCACCATCGCCTCCAGGCGATCGTCTGGGACCTTGATCCGGGCGAGGTTCGCGATTGACGCGACTGTGGCCTTGTCGAGCGACATGGGCTAAGACCGTTCCAGTTATTCTCAGGAGCGCGAAAAGCGGCGGAAATCCGCCGTTTGGAAGCGCGGAAGCTAGCACCAGCCATGCCCGTCTGCAAGCCCGGCGACCTCGTTCGCCTTCTCACCCCCGGCGCCCGTCTCATCGGGCTCGATTTCGGCACCAAGACCATCGGGGTGGCGATCTCCGACGCGGCCCTGCGCGTGGCCGCCCCGGTCAAGACGATCCGCCGCCGCAAGTTCTCGGCCGACGCGGACGAACTGATCAAGATCGCGGAGAGCCGAGGCGTCGGCGGCTTCGTTATCGGCCTGCCGCTCAACATGGACGGCACCGAGGGCCCGCGCTGCCAGTCGACCCGCGACCTGACCGAAGAACTGCTGAAGCGCCACGACCTGCCGACCATCTTCCAGGACGAGCGCATGAGCAGTCAGGCGGTCGAACGCGCCATGATCGGCGAGGCCGATCTCAGCCGGAAGAAACGGGGCGAAGCGATCGACGCCGCGGCGGCCGCCTACATTCTCCAGTCGGCGCTGGACGCGCTTTAGATCAGGTCGGATCGGACGGAGCGGAAGTCGACATCTCGCTTCCCGGCGGCGGGTGTGTAGACTACGCCCGCTGTCCATTCCGCTTCCCAGGCTCCCCTTGACCGCCCTCCTCCCCGTTTTCGGACTGATCGTCCTCGGCGCCGTGCTGGCGCGTATCGGACCGCTGTCCGACGACGGGTGGCGGGCGATCGAGCAGATCACCTACTGGCTGCTGCTGCCGGCCCTGCTCGTCCTGAAGCTCGGTGCCACCGACCTGTCCGGCTACTCGATCGGCCCGATGGTAATCGCCATGTCCGGCGCCATCCTGATTGTCACCGCACTGCTGCTGGCGATCCGGCGCCTCACCGGCATCGGCGGCCCGGCCTATACCAGCGTGATCCAGGGCGCGATCCGGCAGAACACCTATATCGGCGTCGGCAGTGTCGGCGCGCTCTACGGCCAGTCCGGCGAAGCGCTCGCCGCCGTCGGCATCGCCGCGGTGATCCCGCTTGTGAACACGCTGTCGATCTGGGTTCTGACCCGCATGGCCGGCCGGGAGCCGGTCTCGGGTCTGAAGCTGCTCTGGGCGATCCTGACGAACCCGATCTTCGTCGCCTGCGTCGTCGGCATCGCGCTGAACGCCACCGGCGTCGGCATCCATCCGATCCTGGCCGAGGGGCTGGACAAGCTTGCCGGTGCGGCTCTGGCCCTTGGGCTTCTGGCGGTCGGCGCCGGGCTGAGATTCGGGGTTCTGAAGACCGGCTGGCCGGCCCTGCTTCTGTCGAACGGCGTGAAGCTCGTCGGGCTGCCCCTGCTGACCATGGCGCTCGCCGCACCACTCGGTCTGACCGGCACCGCGCTCGCCGTGGCGGTGCTGTTCAACGCCCTGCCAAGCTCAGCGTCGTCCTACGTCTTCGCCCGGCAACTGGGGGGTGACCACGAGCTGATGGCCGCGATCCTGACGACCCAGGTCATCATGGCGGCGGTCACCCTGCCGGCGATGCTGGCGCTGGTCTGATCCGGCCTAGAGAACGACGGTCAGCAGCATGATGACGGTCGCGAGAAATCCCACCGCCCAGACCAACGTCCGTAGCCACGGGACGCCGAACCAGTACAGCGGCACGTAGACGACCCGGGCGGCGATATAGGCGAGCGCGCAGGCTTCGGTAACCGCGGAGGACAGGCCGGCGGAGGTCACGACGACCGCGGCGACGCCAAACAGGACGAGCCCCTCGATCTGGTTATGGAACGCACGCTGCAGCCGCGCCGGGATACCGGAGAGCGGCCGAGGCTCGTCCCTTGCCGAGGCGAGGTACCGCGGGCTGAGTTGCCGGTTGGCATAGACAGCCAGCAGCACGAGCTGAGCGACCGCGAGCAGGCCCGACCAGGCGAGAACGCGCATTTCGAGAGGGATCGTCTCCAAGTCCGGCTCCTCCGCTGTCCGCCGCCCGCTTTCCCACTGGGCCGCTTCAGCCTGTGAAATGGGCCGCCATTGCCCCTTACGCAACGCTGCTCTATCCAGAACGCTCCGCCCCCAGAATTCCTACCGCGTGACCTCCCGCCGACCGCCGAGGCCCAAGCCCATGACCGATACCGACGCCGCGCCGATGGACCCGAAGCCGATGCCAGACACCCCCATGGCCCTCGACGGCATCCGGGTGATCGACGCCTCGCGGATTCTTGCCGCCCCCATCGCCACCCAGACCCTGGGCGATCTCGGCGCCGACGTGATCAAGATCGAACGGCCCGGGGCCGGCGACGACATCCGGCGCTGGGGCCCGCCGTTCCTGCAGGACGCCGCCGGCAACGACACGACGGAGAGCGCCTACTACCTCGGCACCAACCGCAACAAGCGGTCCATCACCCTCGACTTCACCCAGCCGGAAGGGCGGGCGATCCTGCTCGAACTGCTGGAGACGGCCGACGTCTTCGTCGAGAACTACAAGGTCGGCGACCTCGCCCGCCACGGGCTCGCCTACGACCAGATCAAGGACCGCTTCCCGCGCCTCGTCTATGCCAGCGTCACCGGCTTCGGCCAGACCGGCCCGTATGCCCCGCGACCGGGCTACGATCTGCTCGCCCAGGCGATGGGCGGCATCATGAGCGTGACAGGGGACCCGGCCGGGCAGCCGACCAAGGTCGGCGTCGCCATCGCCGACATGATGACGGGCATGTACACCACCAGCGCCATTCTGGCGGCGCTGCGCCACCGCGATCTCACCGGGCGCGGCCAGCAGATCGACGCCGCCCTGCTCGACACCCAGGTCTCCTGGCTCATGAACCAGGCGATGAACTACCTGGTCGGTGGCGTCGTGCCCGGCCGGCTCGGCAACGCCCATCCGAACGTCGCGCCCTACGAGGTTTTCGCCAGCTCGGACGGTTTCGTCATCCTCGGCTGCGGCGCCGACCGGCAGTTCAGAGCCTTCCTCGAGGTCGCCGGCCGGGAGGAACTCGCGGACGACCCGCGCTTCGTCGACAACCGGTCGCGCCTCGCCAACATCGACGCGCTGCGCGCCGAACTGTCCGCGATCTTCGCGACCCGCACCACCGACGCGTGGGTCGCGGCGCTGGAGGCGGTGAAGGTTCCCTGCGGGCCGGTGAACACGATCGACCGGGTCTTCGCCGACCCGCAGGTACAGGCCCGCGGCATGGCGACCTCCATCCCGGGCCACGCGCTGACCCCGGACGCCGTCCCCGCCGTCGCCTACCCGCTGAAACTGTCGGAGACGCCCGCGACCTACCGCCGACCGCCTCCGATTCTGGGTCAGCACACCGACGAGGTTCTCACCGGCGAGCTCGGCCTCGACGCCGCCATCGTCGCGAAGCTGCGGGACGCAAAGGTGATCTGACGGCGGTCCGGAATTCTGAGCGGGCGCGGTTGCCCTGGAGCCCGACCATGCCTATACAGCCCCTTTAATGACCGATGCGCTTTCCCAGCTCGCCCGTCCGGCATCCGATGATGACGGTCGCGTGTACCCCCACCGTCATCTGCTCGGCATCGAGGGGCTGACCCGGCCGGATATCGATCTGCTGCTCGACCGGTCGGAACGCTTCGTCGACCAGAACCGCCAGTTGGACAAGAAGGTGTCCAGCCTGCGCGGCCGCACGGTGATCAACCTGTTCTTCGAGAACTCCACCCGCACGCGGACCAGTTTTGAGCTGGCCGGAAAGCGGCTCGGCGGCGACGTGATCAACATGTCGGTCGGCACCTCGTCGGTCAAAAAGGGCGAGAGCCTGATCGACACCGCTATGACCCTGAACGCGATGCACCCGGACGCCCTGGTTGTCCGCCACTCCGAGTCCGGCGCGGTGCAGCTTCTGTCCGAGAAGGTCAACTGCGCGGTCATCAACGCCGGCGACGGCAGCCACGAGCACCCGACCCAGGCGCTGCTTGACGCCCTGACCATCCGGCGGCGCAAGGGCCGGCTGGACGGCCTGGAGGTCGCCATCTGCGGCGATGTCGCCCACAGCCGGGTCGCGCGCTCCAACATTCACCTTCTGTCGATCATGGGCGCGCGCGTGCGTCTGGTCGCGCCGCCGACCCTGCTCCCCAGCGGGATCGAGCGGATGGGCGTGGAGGTCCACCACGACATGGAACGCGGCATCGCCGGCTGCGACATCGTCATGATGCTGCGGCTGCAGACCGAGCGGATGAAGGGGTCGTTCGTCCCGTCGGTGCGCGAGTACTTCCGCTATTTCGGGCTGGACGTGGACAAGCTCCAGGCGGCGAAGCCGGATGCGCTGATCATGCATCCGGGCCCGATGAACCGCGGTGTGGAGATCGACAGTCTGGTCGCCGATGACATCGACCGGTCGCTGATCCGCGAGCAGGTGGAGATGGGCGTGGCGGTGCGGATGGCGATCCTGGACATCCTGGTCAGCAACCAGACCGAACCCTGGTCCCAGAACAGCGGTGTGAACGTCCAATGAGGGCCACCCTCTACAAGAACGCCCGCCTGCTCGATCCGGCGAACGGGCTCGACACCCGGGGCGCCCTGCTGGTGCGCGACGGCAAGATCGCCGAGGTCGGTTCTCAGGTCTTCGTGGACGCGATCCAGGACGACGTGGAGGTCGTCGATTGCGGCGGCCGCTGTCTGGCGCCCGGCCTCGTCGACATGCGCGTCCAGGTGCGCGAGCCCGGCGACGAGCACATGGAGACCCTGGCCTCGGCGCAGAAAGCGGCGGCAGCCGGCGGCGTCACCACCTTCGCGACCCTGCCGAACACCAACCCGATCATCGACGACGTCTCGCTGCTCGAGTTCGTCGAGCGGCGGGCGCTGGAGGTCGGCCTCGCCAACGTCCATCCCTACGCCGCCGCGACCAAGGGCCTGCGCGGCGAGGAGATGACCGAGTTCGGCATGCTCGCGGAGAGCGGCGCGGTCGCCTTCACCGACGGCGAGAAGGCGATCGCCGATGCGCTCGTCATGCGCCGCGCCCTGTCCTATGCCAGCATCTTCAAGCGCACCGTCGTTCAGCACCCGGAGGATCCGGCGCTGGCCCGCGAGGGCTCCGCGAACGAAGGCGAGACCGCGACCCGGCTTGGCCTCGCCGGCATCCCGGCCGTCGCCGAGGTGATGATGGTGGAGCGCGACCTCCGGCTGGTGGAGCTCACCGGTGGGCGCTATCACGCGGCGCACCTGTCGACGGGGGCGGCGGTCGACGCGATCCGCCAGGCGAAGACGCGCGGCCTGCCCGTCACCTGCGATACCGCACCCCCGTATTTCGCGCTGAACGAGGGCGCGGTCGTCGGCTACCGAACCTTCGCCCGGCTGTCCCCGCCCCTGCGCAGCGAGGCGGATCGGCTGGCGATCATCGCCGGGATCGCCGACGGCACCATCGACGCCATCGCCAGCGATCACGCCCCGCACGACCAGGACAGCAAACGCGTGCCCTTCGCCCAGGCGGAGCCCGGCGGCGTGGGGCTGGAGACCCTGCTGGCGATCAGCCTGGAGCTGGTGCACACCGAAGCCGTCCCGCTGATCGACCTGCTCCACAGGCTGACGGTCGCACCGGCCCGGATTCTCGGCCTGCCCTACGGAACGCTGGCGGTCGGCGGCGACGCCGATCTCGTCGTGTTCGACCTCAACCGGGCCGGCAAGGTCGACCCCGAGCGGTTCGCCTCGAAGTCGCGGAACACGCCCTTCGACGGCCGGCCCACCGAAGGCCGGGTCTGGCGGACGGTGTACCGCGGCCGGACCGTCTACGACGTCACGACCGAACCACCCCTGCCCACCCGCCGAAGGGCCTTCGTCGATGCCTGATCCGATGGGAAGTATCGAATTCACCTGGCCGTTCTACGCCGGGTTCCTGCTCGCCTATCTCGCCGGGTCCATACCGTTCGGGCTGGTCCTGACCCGGTTCGCCGGTCTCGGGGACATCCGGTCGATCGGCTCGCACAACATCGGCGCCACCAACGTCCTGCGCACCGGGCGCAAGGGCCTGGCCGCCGCGACGCTGCTGCTGGACGGCGGCAAGGGCCTCGTGGCGGTCGCCGTCGCCTGGCAGTTCGGATCGGACATGGCCGTTCTGGCGGCGGTGGGCGCCGTTCTCGGCCACTGCTTCCCGATCTGGCTGCGGTTCAACGGGGGCAAGGGTGTGGCGACGGCGATCGGCGTCTGGCTCGCCCTGATCCCCAATGTCGGGGTGATCGTCTGCGGCCTCTGGCTCGTGATCGCCTTCGTGTTCCGCTACTCTTCCGTGGCCGCCCTGGTGGCCATGGCCGCGGCCCCGTTCCTGGCCTGGCACCTGGAAGGTCCGCAGTTCGCCCAGGCGGGCGGCGCGATCGCGGCCATCATCTGGCTGCGCCACCATCAGAACATCCGGCGCCTACTGAAGGGCGAGGAGACGAAGATCAGCTTCAAACGGAAGTGAAACCCCGAACCGGGTTTCAGGCTCCATCTATCATTACGATCTCGTAACGGCTCGACGGCGTCGAAATCGCCCCCTGTGTTCCATAGCCCCGGCGTCACCCAACGCCATGGAGCCCGTCGATGCCCCGCGACGCCCTGCCCGCAAACCTGTCCCACCGGGAACGCCTGGACCGACTGCGCCTGATCCGCACCGAGAATGTCGGGCCCATGACCTTCCGGCAGCTGCTGGAGCGGTTCGGCAGCGCCGCACGGGCGATCGAGGCGCTGCCCGAGCTCGCGCGCCGGGGCGGTCGCCGCCGCGGGCTCTCGGTGCCCTCCGTCTCTACCGCCGAGCGCGAACTCGACGCCAATGCCCGGCACGGTGCCGAGCTGGTGGTGTTCGGCGATCCGGCCTATCCCGCCGCCCTCGCCGCCATCGAGGATGCGCCGGCCGTCTTCTCGCTGATCGGCCACGCCTTCCTCCCCTCCCAGCGCAGCGTGGCCGTCGTCGGCGCCCGCAACGCCTCGGTGAACGGCCGGCGGCTGGCCGCGTCGCTCGCCGGCGACATCGGCAGCGGCGGCTATGCGGTTGCGTCCGGCCTCGCCCGCGGCATCGACGGATCCGCCCATCAGGGCGCGCTTGAGACCGGCACCGTCGCCGTCGTCGCCGGCGGCATCGACGTGATCTACCCGCCGGAGCACGGCGATCTCTATCGCCGCATCGCGGAAACGGGCGCGATCATCGCCGAGCAGCCGATCGGGACCACGCCCCAGGCCCGCCATTTCCCGTCGCGCAACCGGATCATCGCCGGCCTCAGCCTGGGCGTCCTGGTGGTGGAGGCGGCGACGCGGTCCGGCTCGCTGATCACCGCCCGCCGGGCCCTCGACCAGGGCCGGGAGGTGTTCGCCGTTCCGGGCTCGCCGCTCGATCCGCGCTGCACCGGGACGAACGGCCTGATCAAGGAGGGCGCGGCCTTCCTCGTCGAGTCCGCCCGGGACGTCCTGGACGTTCTCGACGGACTCCCGGACCGAAATCTGGGCGAGCCGTCCGGCCGCGACTGGGAGGGGGCGTACCCCGCGGAACCCCTTGATACGTCCGGGCTCGCGGTCGATGACGGGGTGCGGCGGCAGGTCCTTCAGGCGCTCGGTTCCGAACCGGTCGCGGTTGACGAAGTGATCCGCGGGTGCCAATTGTCGCCTCCGGTCGTCGCGACGGTGCTCCTGGAGGCGGAACTTGCCGGCCTCATTGACCGGCACCCGGGGAACCAGATTTCGCGACGTATGGATGTTCCGGTCTGACCGTGCGGCCCTTCCGCCCGCGGGCCAACGGTCCGGACCCAGGGAAAGCGAACGGTACCGCATGAGCAAAGTCGTTGTCGTCGAGTCCCCGGCCAAGGCCAAGACAATCAACAAGTATCTCGGCAGCGACTATCACGTGCTGGCGAGCTACGGCCATATCCGGGACCTGCCGCCGAAAGACGGATCCGTCGATCCGGAGCACGATTTCGAGATGCGGTGGCAGATCGACCAGCGCTCGGAGAAGCAGATCAAGGCCATCGTCGACGCCATGAAGGGCGCCGACCAGCTCATCCTGGCGACGGACCCCGACCGCGAAGGCGAGGCGATCAGCTGGCATGTCCGCAATGTCCTCGACGAGCGGAAGGTGCTGAACGGCGTCGATGTGAAGCGCGTGGCGTTCAACGCCATCACCAAGGACGCCGTGCTCGACGCCATCGCCCATCCGCGCGATCTCGACCAGGCGCTGATCGATGCCTATCTTGCCCGCCGGGCGCTCGACTACCTGGTCGGCTTCACCCTCTCTCCGGTCCTCTGGCGCAAGCTCCCCGGCGCGCGGTCGGCCGGCCGCGTGCAGTCCGTGGCCCTGCGCCTCATCTGCGAGCGCGAGGCCGAGATCGAGCGCTTCCTCCCGCAGGAATACTGGTCCGTCGAGGCGGTGTTCCGGACGGAGGAACGCAAGACCTTCACCGCCCGCCTGACCCATTTGGACGGCAAGAAGCTCGACCGGCTCGACATCAAGTCGGAAGCTGAGGCCCGGGCCGCCGTCGCGGCGATCGAGGCCGGCGACTTCACCATCGGCTCGGTCGAGAAGAAGCGCGTCAAGCGCAACCCGGCCCCGCCCTTCACCACCTCCACCCTGCAGCAGGAGGCGTCCCGCAAGCTCGGCTTCGGCGCCTCGCGCACCATGCAGCTCGCACAGCGGCTGTACGAGGGTGTCGATATCGGCGGCGAGACCACGGGTCTGATCACCTATATGCGGACGGACGGCGTG
The DNA here is from genome assembly GCA_040223655.1 of Thalassobaculaceae bacterium. Classification (GTDB taxonomy): domain Bacteria; phylum Pseudomonadota; class Alphaproteobacteria; order Thalassobaculales; family Thalassobaculaceae; genus Thalassobaculum. The sequence continues at coordinate 53,403 of JAVKFT010000025.1, forward strand.
CAGATGTCGCCGGAAGCCATCACCGAGATCCGCAGCTCCATCGGCGGCGAATACGGCGACCGCTACCTGCCGAACACGCCGCGGGCCTATACCTCCAAGGCGAAGAACGCCCAGGAGGCGCACGAGGCCATCCGGCCGACCGACGTGACCCGCACGCCCGACTCGATGCGCTCGCGCCTCGATGCCGACCAGTGGAAGCTCTACAGCCTGATCTGGAAACGCGCGGTCGCCAGCCAGATGGCCAGCGCCGAGCTCGACCAGACCGCGATCGACGTCACCGACAAGGCCGGCCGCAGTGTCCTGCGCGCCACCGGCTCCGTCATCGCCTTCGACGGTTTCCTGAAGCTCTACCGCGAGGATCGCGACGACAGCGACGCCGCGGAGCTGGGCGACGACGAGAACGACAACATCCTCCCGGCCGTGGCCGACGGCGATGCGGTCAGCCGCCAGGAGACCAAGCCGGAGCAGCACTTCACCCAGCCGCCGCCCCGCTATTCCGAAGCCAGCCTGGTCAAGAAGCTGGAGGAGCTGGGGATCGGCCGGCCGTCGACCTATGCCAGCATTCTCCAGGTGCTGCAGGATCGCGAGTACGTGCGGCTCGACCGCCGCCGGTTCGTGCCGGAAGACCGTGGCCGCCTGGTGACCACCTTCCTGTCCAGCTTCTTCGACCGCTACGTCCAGTACAACTTCACCGCCGACCTGGAGACCCAGCTCGACGAGGTGTCCGACGGCCAGATCGACTGGCGCCAGGTGCTGCGCGACTTCTGGGCCGCGTTCAAGGGATCGGTCGACGGCACCAAGGACCTCTCGATCGGCGACGTCATCGAGAAACTGGACGCCGAACTGGCCGACCACTTCTTCCCGAAGGGCGAGGACGGCCAGCCGGCGCGGGTCTGCCCGAACTGCGGCGACGGCAAACTGTCGCTCCGGCTCGGCAAGTTCGGCGCCTTCATCGGCTGCTCGAACTATCCCGAGTGCAAGTTCACCCGCCAGCTCGGCGAAGCCGCCGGCGGGCGTCCGGTCGACTCCGAAGGGGAAGGCGGCGCCCTGCCCCGCGTTCTCGGCCAGGATCCCGAGACCGGCAAGGACGTGAGCTTGAAGAAGGGCCCCTACGGCGTCTACGTCCAGCTCGGAGAGCAGGAGGAGGGCTCGAAGGCGAAACCCAAGCGCGCCTCCCTGCCGAAAAACATGTCGCCGGCGGAGATCGACCTTCAGAAGGGCCTCGCCCTGCTGTCCCTGCCGCGCCCGGTGGGCGACCACCCGGAGACCAAGGAGCTGATCGAGGCCGGGATCGGCCGCTACGGACCCTATCTCAAGCATGCCGGCAGCTATGTCAGCCTGCCCGGCGACGACACCGTGCTCTCCATCGGTCTCAACCACGCTGTGCAGATCATCGCCGAGAAGGGCTCGAAGAAGAAGCCGGCCCGCTCCATCGGCGACCATCCGGCCGACGGCAAACCGGTCACGGTGCAGTCCGGGCGGTACGGCCCCTATGTGCAGCACGGCTCGCTGCGCGCCACCCTGCCCAAGGGCGAGGAGATGGAGGCCATCACCCTCGAGCGGGCGGTGGAGCTGCTGACCGCGAAGGCGGAGAAGAGCGGCAAGGGCGCGCCGAAGAAAACCGCCAAGAAGGCGACCGCGAAGAAGACCGCGACCAAGGCGGCGGATGGCGACAAGGCCGCAGCGAAGAAGCCGGCTGCCAAGAAGACGGCGGCGAAGAAGGCCCCGGCCAAAAAGACCACTGCCAAGAAGACCGCGTCGAAGTCGAAGAAGGCGGATGGGGATTCCGTCGGCACGGCGGGAAGCTGAGCCCCGCTACGTGGCCCGTCCCCGCGCCCAGCTTCCCACGCGCGAGCAGATCCTCGCCTTCGTCGAGGACAGCCCGACCCCTGTCGGCCGTCGCGAGATCGCCCGCGCCTTCGACGTGAAGGGGCCGATGCGCGCCGAACTGCGCGGCCTGCTGAAGGAGATGGCGGACGCCGGCGACCTGGACATGGGCCGCAAGCGCAAGGTGGCGGCCCCCGGCGCCCTGCCCGAGGTGACCGTGGTCGAGGTCACCGGCACGGACGCGGACGGCGAGGTGCTGGCCCGTGCGGTCGGCCGCGACGAGGACACCCCGCCGCGCATCCATATCCTGGCGGATCGCCGCTCCGGCCCCATGGGACCCGGCGACCGGGCTCTCTGCCGCCTGGAGCGCAAGGGCGACACCTTCTACATCGCCCGGGTGATCAGGCGCATCGGCCGCGCCACGCCCCGCACCCTCGGCGTCTTCGAGAAGACCTCCGACGGCGGCCGGGTGCGCCCGACCGACAAGAAGGCGAAGTCCGAGATCCGCATTCCGAACGGCGACGAGAGCGGGGCGAAGACCGGCGACCTGGTCACCGTCGAGATCATGCCGAAGGGCCGGCTCGGCCTGCCGGTCGGCCGGGTGGTCGAGCGGTTCGCCGGCGTCGCCGACCCCCGGTCCTTCAGCCGGATCGCCATCCACGAACAGGAGATCCCCGACAGCTTCCCCGAACCCGCCGTCGCCCAGGCGGAGAAGGCGAAGCCGGTCTCCCTCGGCAAGCGCACCGATCTGCGAGACGTCCCGCTCGTCACGATCGACGGCATCGACGCCCGGGATTTCGACGACGCCGTCTTCGCCGAGCCCGACGACGACCCGGCCAATCCCGATGGCTTCCGGCTGCTGATCGCCATCGCCGACGTCGCGCACTACGTCCGTCCCGGCGACGCGCTCGACCGCGAGGCGCTCAAACGGGGCAATTCGGTCTATTTTCCCGATCAGGTCGTGCCCATGCTTCCGGAGGCGCTGTCGAACGGCCTGTGCTCGCTCAGGCCCGACGAGGACCGCGCCTGCATGGCGGTGGAGATCGTGATCGACGCCGCCGGGAAGAAGCGCCGTCACCGCTTCATGCGCGGCCTGATGCGCTCCCAGGCCCGCCTGACCTACCGCCAGGTGCAGCAGGCCCGGGACGGCGGCAGCCGCGACGGAATCCCGGATGGCGTGATCGAGCCGCTCTACGGCGCCTTCGAGGCGCTGCGCAAGGCGCGGGCCGAGCGGGGTGCCCTGGACATCGAGCTGCCGGAGAAGCGGGTGATCCTCGACGAGGCCGGCAACATCGCCGAGATCGGCATCCGCGAACGCCTCGACGCGCATATGCTGATCGAGGAGTTCATGGTCCTGGCGAATGTCTGCGCCGCCGAGACCCTGGAGGACCGGCGCCAGCCCTGCATGTATCGGGTCCACGAGAGCCCGGATCCGGAGAAGGTGGACGCCCTGGCCGAGGTGCTCGACGGTCTCGGCATCCCCTTCGCCAAGGGACAGGTCGTCAGGCCGAAGACCTTCAACGGCGTCCTCGCCAAGGTGAAGGGCGCGCCCCACGAGCGGATGGTGAACGAGCTGGTGCTGCGGTCGCAGTCGCAGGCGGTCTACGCGCCCGACAACCTCGGGCATTTCGGCCTCGCGCTCACCAAGTACGCCCATTTCACCTCGCCCATCCGGCGCTACTCGGACCTGCTCGTGCACCGCGCGCTGATCAGGGGCCTCAAGCTCGGCGACGACGGTCTCCGCCCCGACGACGATGCCGAGTTCCCGGAGTGGGGCGAGCACATCTCGATGACCGAGCGCCGGGCGGCCACGGCGGAGCGGACAACCCTGGACCGCTACCTGGCGCGCCACCTGGCGGACCGGGTGGGCGGCATCTTTCCGGGCCGCATCAACGGCGTCACCCGCTTCGGCGTGTTCGTCACCCTGGACGAGACCGGCGCCGACGGTCTGGTCCCCATCCGCTCCCTGCCGGACGACTACTACGACCACGACGAGATCCATCACACCCTGACCGGACGGTCGCACGGCTGGGTGTTCCGAATGGGCGACCGGGTCGAGGTGCGTCTGATCGACTCCGACCCGGCCTCCGGCGGGATAGTGGTCGAGATCGTGTCCGGCGGCACCCAGGGCCAGGTACCGCGCGGCGGCCGGCGGCAGGGCGGACCGAAGCGCCGGCCCCAGGCTCGGGGTCGGCGGCACAAACCCGGCGGCCGCCGGAAATAGACGCGCGGCCGGCCCGTCAGCCGGCTGCCGAGCCCCGGAATCGCCGGACCCGACAATTGATTCGGCACATGATTTGCAGCATTGTTGCAATGCTATGGAAGATTAGCCCCGCATCTTGTCTTGAGTGCGACTGAATGCCCGTTTCGAGCCGCTCCACCCCGTGCCGCCACACGCCGTCCCGACGGGGGAACCGCTCCCCCTGGCGTCGCCTGGCCATCGCCGGACTTGCGCTGACGGCCCTCGGCTCCTGCGCCGTGGCGGAACCGGCTCCCGACCGGTCCGCGGATTTCGCCATGGACACCGGCGCCGAGGTCTTCCTCATCGGCTACGAGGGCATCGCCGACCTCTATGTCGAGGCGATCCCGACCCCCTCCCTAGCCCTGGCCGCGCTCGACGGCGTGGCCGCCCTGGATCCCGCAATCGCGTTCGTTCGCCGGGGCGAGTCGCTGATCGTCACCCATAACGGGGCGCCCTTCGCGAAGTTCACGGTGCCCCAGGACGACGACATCAGGAGCTGGGCACGCCTGACCTCCGCGTCCCTGGCGGCGGCGCGTAAGCGGTCGGCCCTGCTGCTGCGGTCGAACAACGACCGGCTGTTCGAGGCGGCCTTCGACTCCATCACGCGGAAGCTCGACCGGTTCTCGCGCTACCGCAACGCCGCGGAGTCGGAGATTTCCAGGTCGGCCCGGAAGGGATATGTCGGGATCGGCGTGACCATCAGCGAGGGCGAGAACGGCATCGAGGTGGCATCGGTGTTCGCCGACTCCCCGGCCCACGACGCCGGCCTGAGGCAGGGCGACCGCTTCGTCGCCGTGGCCGGTCATCCGGTCACCGGGCTGGGGCTCACGGAGACCGCGGGCCTCCTGCGCGGGCGCAGCGGGTCGACCGTACCGATCCGCGTCGCGCGGGGCGACCGAGAGCTGGAGTTCGACGTCCGGCGGCAGCAGGTGATCGAGGACACGGTGCGCTTCGCGTCCGTGGACGGTATCGCTTATTTCCACGTGAGCGGCTTCAACGTGGCCACGGCCTCGGCGCTGGCCGACGCGATCGACGAGGCGAAGGCCCAGTTGGGCGAGGATCTTCCGGGAATCGTCCTCGACCTGCGACAGAACCGGGGCGGGACCCTGAACCAGGCGGTCGAGGTGGCCGACCTCTTCGTCGACAGCGGTCTTCTGCTGGAGACGCGGGGACGGCACACCAGCTCGCGGCACAGCTACGACGCCCGGTTCGACGACACGGTGACCAGCGCGCCCCTGGCCGTCCTGATCGACAGCGGCTCCGCCTCCGCCGCCGAGGTCGTGGCCGCAGCCCTCCAGGATTCCGGCCGCGCCCTGGTGATCGGCGCCCGCTCCTACGGCAAGGGCAGCGTGCAGCGGATCGTCGAATTCCCGCCGATCGGCACCGAACTGCACCTGACCTGGGCGCGCATGCACGCGCCGTCGGGCTACACGCTCGCCGATTTCGGTGTGTTCCCGTCGATCTGCACGCCGGACTACGGCGACGACCCTGAGGTCAGCGCGGCCGCTCTCGAATCGGGGGAACTCCGGCTCAGCGAGACCATGCAGAACCGTCTCTACGTCGCCACGATGGCCGAGGCGGACCGGGCGACGCTTCAAGAGTGGTGTCATGCGGACCACCCGCCATCGACCACCGACACCGATACCAAGCTGGCCGTACGCCTCCTGTCCGACCGCAAGCTATTCAGCCTGGCGTTCCACGCCTCCCGCGTGGCGCTCGGCGAGCGGCCGAGAGAAACCAACTAAGCGACCTTGACAACCGCGGCGCCGTCGCTATTTTGCGGCCTCCGCGAAGGCGAAGGAGATGAGAGATGGCGAAGCCCGCGACCGTTCTGATCAAGATGGTCAGCACCGCCGACACCGGCTACTTCTACGTGACGAAGAAGAACCCGCGTACGAAGACCGAGAAGCTCGAACTGCGCAAGTACGACCCGGTCGCGCGCAAGCACGTCCTGTTCAAGGAATCCAAGATCAAGTGATCGCGGTTTTCCTGTGACGACCCGAAGGGTCGCCCGTCGGGCGGCCCTTTTGCTTTTCCGGGCGGACTGATCGGGTGGACCGCTCTGATGCCGGCGCGCCGACGCAATAGAGCGAATCACGACCAGACGGAAACACTGGTCGTGTGAATTTGCTCTATCGTTAATGAGTTAGAGCGCGTCCTGAGACGCGCCGCTCAGACGCACGACACGTTGCTAGGGGAGTGTCGTCGCTAGCTGACGGCGCTGACACCCTGTGCGGACTCCGAGCCGGCGAGCAAGACACGGTTCCGCCCCTGCCGCTTGGCCTGATAGAGGGCGTCGTCGGCCCGCGCGATTAGCTTGTCGATGCTGTCCTCGCCCTGGGCGTGGCGCAGGGCGCAGCCGATGCTGATGGTCACGGACAGCTTCTGGCCGTCCTCCAGCGTCAGCGGCGTGGTCGCGATCACCTCGCGCAGCCTGTCGGCCACCATCATGGCGAAGTGTTCCGGCGTGTCCGGCATGACCACCACGAACTCCTCGCCGCCGAGCCGCGAGACGAGATCGACGTTGCGGACCCCGCCGCGCATCAGTTCGGTGATGTGCTGGAGCACCCGGTCGCCGACCGCGTGACCATGGGTATCGTTGACCTGTTTGAAATGGTCGACGTCGATCACCAGCAGGGCGAGAGGCTTCTGCCGCTCCGCCGTATCGTTCATCAGCCGGCCCAGATGGGTCAGCAGATAGCGGCGGTTATAGAGGCCGGTCAGGCTGTCGGTGAGCGCGAGCGCGAGGCTCTGTTCGTAGGTCTCGCGCATCCGCTCCTGGTAGCGCCGCCGGCGGATCTGCGTGCGCACCCGCGCCAGCATCTCGTTCCGGTCGATCGGCTTCATCAGGTAGTCGTTCACGCCGAGGTCCAGCGCCTTCGCCAGCTTCTCCGTCTGGTCCTCCTCGCCGACCATCAGGATCGGGATATGCCGGGTGGCCTCGTTCGCCCGGAACTGGGAGACCAGCCGCAGGGCGTCGTCGCCGGCCAGGTTGAGGCTGCAGATGACCAGGTCGAACTCACCCGACGAGGCACGCGTGAAGCCCGTCGCGCCGTCGGATACCTGCTCAACCGTGTCGCCATCGACCGACAGGCTCTCCCGCAGGTTCATGGCGTCGATGCGGTTGTCCTCGATCGCGAGAACCCGCGCCTCGGTGACGTCGATCTCCGTCATCGCCCGCGGTTCCTGCATCCCGAGCTGCGACGAGGTCTCAACCCTGAGCCGCCACTCGTCCATCATCATCTTGAGACGGAGAAGAGACCGGACCCGGGCGAACAGGGCGGCGTCGACCACCGGGTTGGTCAGGAAGTCGTCGGCCCCCGCCTCGATGCCCCGCACCCGGTCGGAGACGTCAGACAGGGCGGTGACCATGACAACGGGAAGATGCGTCGTGCGCGGGTCGGCCTTGATCCGCCGGCAGACCTCGAACCCGTCCATGCCCGGCATCATCACGTCGAGCAGCACCAGGTCCGGCATCTCGCGCTCGATCATCTCGAGCGCCTCGGGTCCGTTATAGGCGGACAGGACGTCGAAATACTCGGCCGTCAGCTTCGCTTCGAGCAGCTTGACGTTCGGCAGCACATCGTCGACGACGAGGACGCGGCCCGGCATATCCCGCTACCCCAAGAACTTCTTTACGGTATCCAGGAAATGCCCGACGGAAATCGGCTTGGCGATATACGCTTCGCAACCGCCTTCCCGGATCTTCTCCTCGTCGCCTTTCATGGCGAAGGCGGTGACGGCGATGACCGGAATGGCGTTGAGCCGGTCGTCCTCCTTGATCCACTTGGTCACTTCCAGGCCGGAGACCTCCGGAAGCTGGATGTCCATAAGGATCAGGTCGGGACGCCGGTCGCGTGCAAGACGGAGCGCGTCCATCCCGTCACGGGTGCAGATGATATCGTATCCGTGCGCTTCCAGCAGATCGTGGAAGAGCTTCATGTTGAGCTCGTTATCCTCGACGATCAAAACCGTCTTCGCCGCGGATGACTCCGAGTCCGAGGTACTGTTCTGTGTCTCGACCGAGGTCATACCCTGATCCACCTTGATCCGTTCTGGGATACACAAGACCCTGGTTCATGGGTCAACACCGATATTATCAAGCCAACGCGCCTGATTCCAACATCCTCAAGACCCGATTATCACGTATGAGGCCGCATTGCACCAAAAGCCGGACATCCAGAGCCTTCGGATCGGCGTCGATCTGGGTGGCACGAAGATCGAGGCGCTGGCGATCGCCGCGGACGGACGGGAGCTGATCCGGCGTCGTCTGGCGACGCCTCAAGGCGACTACGGCGCCACCGTCGCGCGCGCCGCCGATCTTGTCCGCGGCATCGAGGCGGAACTCGACGCCAGCGGCACCGTGGGGGTCGGGATTCCCGGCACCCTGTCGCGGGCCACGGGCGTGGTCAAGAACGCCAATTCGGTCTGGCTCAACGGCAAGCCCCTCGACCGCGACCTCTCCGCCGCCCTTCAGAGGCCGGTCCGGGTGCAGAACGACGCCAACTGCTTCGCCGTGTCCGAGGCGACCGACGGCGCCGCCCGGGGCGCCGGGATCGTCTTCGGCGTCATCCTCGGCACCGGCGTCGGCGGCGGCCTGGCGATCGACGGCCGGGCGATCGATGGCCCCATGGGCGTGACCGGCGAGTGGGGACACAACCCCCTGCCCGCGTCCGGCGACGACGAACGTCCCGGTCCCGCCTGCTACTGCGGCCGCCGGGGCTGTATCGAGACCTTCCTTTCCGGCCCCGGGATGGCAAGCCGGTTCCGCGAGGCCGGCGGCAAGCTGGAGACCGCCGTCGAGATCGCCGAGGCGGCGGAGGCCGGCGACCCGGACGCCGCCGCCTATATGGAGCGCTACGCCGACCGCCTGGCCCGCGGGCTCGGCTCCGTCATCAACGTCATCGATCCGGACGTCATCGTCCTGGGCGGCGGCCTGTCGGGCGTCGCCATGCTGTACGACCGCCTGCCGGTCCTGCTGCGGCACTACGTCTTCACCGACCGGCTGGACACGCGCATCGTGCCGCCGCTGCACGGGGACAGCAGCGGCGTACGGGGCGCCGCCTGGCTCTGGGAGGGGGCGTCCGGCGACCCGCAGACGGACCGCCCTACCGCCGTCAGATCGGACGCGGACGATGGCGGACGCTGAGACGCTCTGCCGGGACTGCTTCGCCTGGACACCCGGCAGGGCCGGGCGATGTCCGGCCTGCGGGTCGCTGCGGGTGATCGCCCATCCGGAACTGCGGACGCTGTCCATCGCCCATCTGGACTGCGACGCCTTTTATGCCAGCGTCGAGAAACGCGACGACCCCTCCCTGCTGGACAAGCCCGTGGTCGTCGGCGGCCGGCAGCGCGGCGTGGTCTCCGCCGCCTGCTACGTCGCCCGGGTGTACGGCGTCCGCTCCGCCATGCCGATGTTCAAGGCGCTCGCGGCCTGCCCCCATGCGGTCGTCATCAAGCCCGACATGAAGAAATACGCGGCCGTCGGCGGCGAGATCCGGGAGATGATGCGGGCCATCACGCCGCTGGTCGAACCGCTGTCCATCGACGAGGCCTTCATGGATCTCGGCGGGACCGAACGGCTGCACGAGGCCCCGCCCGCGGAGACGCTCGCCCGGCTCGCCAAACGGGTCGAGGAGACGGTGAAGGTCACCGTCTCGATCGGTCTCAGCTTCAACAAGTTCCTGGCCAAGGTGTCGTCGGACCTGGACAAGCCCCGCGGTTTCCATGTCGTCGGCCGCACCGAAGCGGTCGAGTTCCTGGCCGGGCAGCCGGTCTCGATCCTGTGGGGGGTCGGCAAGGCGCTGCAGCGCAAGCTGATCGCCGACGGCATCCAGACCATCGGCGACCTGCAGCCGCTGGAGGAGACCGACCTGATGCGGCGGTACGGCAGCATCGGACAGCGGCTGGCCCGGTTCGCACACGGCCGCGACGACCGGCGCATCGAACCCGGATCGGTGGTGAAAAGCGTGTCCAACGAGACCACCTTCGACACCGACATCTCGGATATCGACGCGCTGCGCCCCTACCTCTGGCGACTGAGCGAGGAGGTCTCCGGGCGGCTGAAGCGCAAGGCCATCGCCGGCGAGGTCGTCACCCTCAAGCTGAAGACCCGCGATTTCCGGATCGTCACCCGCCAGCAGCACCTGCTGGCGCCGACGCAGCTTGCCGACCGGATCTACCGGACCGCGGACGCCCTGTTGCAGAAGCAGGCGGACGGGCGGCAGTTCAGGCTGATCGGGGTCGGCGTCAGCGCGCTTGCCGGCGAACATCTGGCCGACCCGCAGGATCTCGCCGATCCCGAGTTCGAGACCCGGCGCAAGATCGAGAGCGCCATGGACGCGGTCCGCGCCAAGCTCGGCGACAGCGCCATCACCAAGGGCATCGGCCTGAAAGCCCGCAAGATCCGCCAGCAGCCCTCAGATAAACCGCCGGACGGTCAGGACCTCTGAGCGGAATCCGAACCGGCCGGCTGTCGGTCGCCCGACCCGTCAGCACGCATCCTTCGGCAGCGGTTCGACGCTCTCCAGCGTCATCCGCACCGAGAAGTCGGAATAGTGGACGACGATGGAGCGGGCGATCCCGTTGGCGAGCACCTCGATGCTCATCTCGAAATCGGGCTCCGACCCTTCGCTGTCCGGCCCGAACCACGCGAGGCGGGACGGATAGTACGTGCCCTGAACGGCCTCGGCCTCGATGGCCGGCGGATTGTCGCTGCGCCCCTTGCCGAGGACCGCGGAGATCAGCGACGGCGCCTCGGGCTCCCCGCCGTCGAAGACCGGCGCCCGCAGGAACCGGGTCCCCGATGCCGCCGCGTCGATCATGCGAATCGTATGCTCGGTCGGGAACAGCGTGTCGGCCGGCAGCACGATCTCCTGGCTGTCGGGCTCCGTGAAGGTCACGCTGCCGGCGCCGGAGCCGAGCGGGAGCGGCATCACCGCCTTGCCCTCGATCCGCTCCTCACCGCCGCCGCGATCCCGTTTGACGAAGAACCGGTAGACGTCGCCCGTCTTCGACTCCCAGGTCGAGTAGGTCGACTGGATCACCGAACTGTCACCGTCGGAGCGGAAGAACTCCATGGCGTAGCGCTGCTCGACCGCCCAGCCGTCGCAGGCGTCTCGCCACTCGAATCCCATCCGTCCCTGGACCTCGACCACCGTGGACGACGCCGCGGTCTGGTCGAGGCTGACGGAGTACAGGGCACGGTGCGGCTGGATATCCGCCGCAACGGCGGTGCCCGGCGCTGAGAACAGGCCCAGCACGGCGACGGCGAAGACCGCCGCGACCCGGTTCCGGTGCAACATCTGCCACTCCTTCATGCGCGATCTCCGTCGACTATTGCATGCCGGGCGGGGCGGAAAAATGGCGCCCTTTCCGCCCCTTCTCCCCGGCAAGAATTTCCCCGCCGTCCGAACCTGCCCACCAAGATAGGATTTCCCCACCGGATTTCAGCCACTTACGGAGGCTTACAGCGGCGTCGCCGTGGCACGGCAGGTGCATGGCACGGGTCGACCCTATGCGAGGTGGCCCATGTCTAACGACACCACACTGATGACGGCTCCGCTGGACGGCCCGAGCGCGCGCATGTACGCCGAGGTGACCGGGATGCTGGCCCGGTTCAACGGCGCACTCGACCCGGCGAACGACGCCAGCGACCTGAGCCCGAGCGACACCACCGCCGCCCTGCGGCTGGCATTGGTGGCGATGACCGAGGCGCAGAAGCGCATCGAACGCCAGCAGGCGCGCATCACCGAGCTCGAGAACCTGTCGGTGACCGACGAACTGACCGGCGCGATGAACCGCCGCGGCTTCGACATGCAGCTCCGCAAGGCCCTGGCCCAGTCGAAACGGTCGAGCGCCGACGGTACGGACACCGAAGGCGGCGTGGTTCTGATGATCGACCTGGATCGGTTCAAGTCGGTGAACGACACCTACGGTCATGCCGCCGGCGACGAACTGCTGCGGCTGGTCGCCGGCGTGCTGATCCGCGACGTGCGGGCCAGCGACACGGTTGCCCGGCTCGGCGGCGATGAGTTCGCCGTCCTCATGCCCGATCTCGATGCCGCCGACGGCCTCGCCCGGGCCCGCCGCCTGGAGAAGCGCCTGAACGCCACCCGGCTGAGCTGGGGCGAGCTGGTTCTGCCGATCTCGGCCAGCGTCGGCGCGGTCAGCTATCGCCCGCAGGACCGGCCGGTCGAACTACTGAAGCGCGCCGACGAGATCATGTATCGGCGTAAGGCGGAGCGCAGGAACTGAGAGCCGGCGGTAGCCGAGCGGACGTTGTGCGGTGTTTGCGCGGTCAGCGCATCGCGATCTGATCGACCGGCTCCGCCAGCCGCACGACCCAGGGCTGCCGCCCGTCGATCGCGCCGAGATCGGCCGTGACGTGACGCGCCTCGTCCGACGCGTAGGGACCGAGCACCACCCGGTTCCAGACCTGGCCGTCCACGGAGACGCGACGGATCTCGGGCCGCAGATCCCCGAACCTAGAGGCCAGAACCGCGGCCCGCGCGCCGTCGCGCAGGGAGCCGATGACGACATAGTGTCCGTCCTGTCCCGCCACCGGTGACGATGCCGGCGCGGGCGACATCAACGGATCGATCGGCGCCGACACCTGGGCGACGGTGCCGTCGATCGATGCCTGAAGAGTCGCCGGACGCGCCACCGGGAGCGGCGCGGCGACCGTTGCTGCGGCCGTCACCTCTTCCGCCGTGAGCCGCACCGTCTCGTCGCCGTCGGTCTCGAGCCCCGGCGTTTCGATGGGGGCGCGGACGGGCACGGCGGCGGAGATCGACGAGGAGAGCGTGGCGGCGACCAGAACCGGCGGTTCCTCCAGATCGTCGACGCGCATCGCCCCGAGCCGAAGCTCCGGATCCAGCGTGGAGCGGAAATCGCCGTCGTCCCTGTCGCCCGGATGCGCCGCGACGACAACCCGTTCATGCGCCTGCGGGCTGTTCGGGTCGATGGCGCGGCAGACCGTCTCGCCGAAGATAGGGCGGGTCAGGGTGCAGTCCTGATCGACTGCGGCGGACAGGACGTGATCGGTGGAGGTCTTGCCGGTCGTCAGATAGCTGACGCCGGAAATCGCGGTGGTCGCGATCGTGACCGGCAATGGGAGGCATCCGCCGAGCAGCGCCGGCAGAGCGGCGACCGCGATGATGCGCTTCATGACAATTCCCCCGTCCCACCAAAGATTTAGTGTGCGAATCTTCACCGATCCCTCAGCTTTGTGCAACCGTCGCGTTTCCCGACGCCGGGCCACGCCCGCAGAAGCCGTTCTTCCGAGTCGACTCGGGACCGATTCCGATTCGCGTTTCAACGACTTATCGTGCCGACGCTTGCGTCCCCGGTCGGCTCGTGTATTACCACCCGCTATGACCCTCGTCACGGATACGGACACCCTCGCCGCCGTTTGCCAGCGAATCGCGGCCGAGCCTTACGTTGCGATCGATACCGAGTTCCTGCGGGACAAGACCTACTATTCGCGGCTTTGTCTGGTCCAGCTTGCGGGCAAGGACGACGTGGTGGCGGTCGACACGCTCGCGCCCGACATCGACCTGTCGCCGCTTTACGACCTGCTCGTCGATCCGTCGGTCCTCAAGGTGTTCCACGCGGCGCGCCAGGACGTCGAGATCTTCGTCAACCAGATGGAAGCCGTCCCCGCACCGATGTTCGACACCCAGATCGCCGCCATGGTCTGCGGGTTCGGCGATGCGGTGAGCTACGACCGGCTGGTGCGGGCGCTGACGGGCGCCGCCATCGACAAGACGTCGCGCTTCACCGACTGGAGCCATCGTCCGCTGTCCGACCAACAGATCGACTACGCGCTCGCCGACGTGATCCATCTGCGTCCGGCATACGAGAAGCTGGCCAAGCGCCTCGAGAAGACCGGCCGCTCAGGCTGGCTGGACGAGGAAATGGCCGTCCTCACCGACTTGGCGACGTATCGCGTCGAGCCGGGCGATGCCTGGAAGCGCCTCAAAACCCGGAGCACCAAGCCCAAGTTCCTCGCCGTGCTCCGCGCCCTCGCCGCGTGGCGGGAGGAGGAGGCGCAGACCCGCGACATCCCGCGCAACCGGGTGCTGCGGGACGACGCGCTGGTCGATATCGCCGCCCAGGCACCGATGTCCTCGGACGAGCTCTCCCGCTCCCGGTCGTTCAATCGGGAGTCGGCCAACGGCAAGACTGGGCGCGCCATCCTGGAGGCGGTCAAGTCCGCGCTGGACGCGCCGAAGGACACCTGGCCGAAAGTAGCGGACCAACGCGACAAGCCTCAGGGGCGGCAACCGGTGGCCGAACTCCTGCGCGTGCTCCTGAAAGTGCAGTGCGACGCCCACGACGTGGCCCCCAAACTGGTGGCCAGCGCCGACGATCTGGATGCCATCGCCGCCGATGACGCCGCCGACGTGCCGGCCATGAAGGGCTGGCGCCGGGAGGTGTTTGGCGATGCCGCCCTCGCGGTGAAGCACGGCCGACTGGCCTTCGCCTTCGATCCGGAGAAGGACCGGCTCGCGCTGATCGACGTGCCCGAATAAGCGATCCGTGCGGCGCGTCAGCGCTTTGCGTTGCGGCCGCCGCCATTGCGGGCCGGCCGGACGCTGAGCATCACCGGCCGCTTCAGGGCGTCGGCCAGGGCCTGGACCCGGCGCTCAACCACCTCGCCCACCAGCACGACCGCCTCCGGCGCGACGGTCAGGGCGAACCCGTCGTCCCGAGGCTCGATCCGCGTGCGCCGCAGCAGGGATGTCGCCCCGCCCGACAGGGTCAGGCCGAGCCTCAGGGCGAGGCCGACCTGAAACGCGAGCGCCCTGCGATCCGGGTCCAACAGCGTCTCAACCCTCTTCGCCGCCTCAATCTGCACATGCCCGCTGTAGCGCGCCAGCATCCCGAGGCCGAGAAAGACGCGGTCCGCGTGATCGAGCCCGGCCACCGGCAGCCGCGAGACCCGCAGAAAGGCGTGCTCCCCCCGGTAGCTCGGATGTTCGGCCCAGGCCATGTCGCTGAGCATGCACAGCGCCCGGACCAGACGTTCGTCACGCTCCGCGAACCCTCCGAACAGCGGCTTCAGCCAGTTGAAGACCGTCTCGGCCGGCGGCGCGAAGCGGTTCGCCTCGCGCGCGATCGACACGGCGGCCACAAGGAGGGGGTCCTTATGGCGCTCCTCCTCGGGAAGACGGTCGAAGATGCACCCCTCGCGCAGGCCGAAGGCGGAGAACACCACCCGGTCCGGCTTGCCCCGCGCGAGGACCCGCTGCAGGACAAGGGCGGCGGTCGGCATGGTCTCGGCGCGGCGCCTGGAGACGCCCGGCGTCGCCCGGATCGATTTCTTCGACGACCGGGCCAGGGTCGTCAGGAAGTCGCTCAGGCGGCTTCGGTCCAGCGTGTAGCCGTGGATGACCTCGATCGGATACCCGTTGGCCGCCATGTGGGCCTTGGCGACGCTGCGCCAGGCGCCGCCCACGGCGTAGAGGGTGCGGCCTTGAAGGGTCTCCAGCCAGGGCGCCGAGTCCAGATGGCGGTCGACCTGGCCGGCCATCTTGCGGCGGTTGCCGGAATTCACGTCGCCGATCCGGAGCGGGCCCACGGGCATGGTGGTGTGGGCCCCGAGGGTCTGGTGGCGGACGTCGATCAGTTCCAGGCTGCCACCGCCGAGATCGCCGACCACGCCATCGGCGTCGGGAAAGCCGCTGACCACGCCGAGCGCGGAAAGCCGCGCCTCCTCGTCGCCGCCGATGATGCGCACGGTATAGCCGGTCCGGCGTTCGATCTCGGAGACAAACTCCGCGCCGTTGCTGGCATCGCGCACGGCCGAGGTGGCGAGCACGTCCACATGGGAGACGCGCATCGCCGTCGCGATCTCCGCGAACCGCTGGAGGTTGGTCAGCGCCGACCCCATCGCCTCGACGGAAAGCGCGCCGGTGTCGTCCAGGCCGCGGCCGAGGCCGCACAGCGCCTTCTCGTTGAACACCGGGATCGGCGACAAACCCTCATGGTCATAGACCACCAGCCGGATCGAGTTGGAGCCGATGTCGAGGACGCCGATGCGATGGTCGCGCCGGGCCCGCTTCGATCGTGATTCGGAAGTCTCGGTGGTCAGTGTCTCGCTCGCGCCTTGGGCTCAGATCGACGACCCGCGGATGGTCTTGGGACCACCGCCCCGCCGCAGCGCGCTGCCACGGCCGGAAAGACTGGGGTTCGTCATGAAATAGGTATGCGCCGAGAAGTCCTCCGGTCCGGCCGAAACACGCTCGAAGCGGCCGTCGGGATGCAGGACCCAGCTGTTCGTCTGATCCTTCAGGTTGGCGACCATGATCTGATCCAGGATCTGACGGTGAACGGTCGGGTTCTCGATGGGCACCAGATGCTCCACCCGACGGTACAGATTCCGGGGCATCCAGTCGGCGGAGGAGATGTACACCTTCGCGCCGTCCGACGGCAACTTCGAGCCGTTGCCGAAGACGACGATCCGCGAGTGCTCGAGGAAGCGGCCGACGATGGACCGCACCCGGATGTTCTCCGACAGCCCGTCCACGCCCGGCCGCAGGCAGCAGATCCCCCGGATCACCAGGTCGATCTGGACCCCCGCCCGGCTCGCCTTGTAGAGCTCGTCGATGAGGATCGGATCGACCAGGCTGTTCATCTTCGCCCAGATGCTCGCCGGGCGGCCCGCCTCGGCATGGGCGATCTCCTGCTTTATCCCCTCGATGATGGTCTTGTGCAGGGTCAGCGGCGAGATCGCCAGCTTCTCCATCTCCTCCGGGAGCGCGTAGCCGGTCATGAAATTGAACATGCGCGCTGCGTCCCGGCAGAGCGCCGGGTCGCAGGTGAAGAAAGAGAGGTCGGTATAGATCTTCGCCGTGATCGGGTGGTAGTTGCCGGTCCCGAAATGCACGTAGTTGCGCAGGGCGTTGCCCTCGCGCCGGACCACCAGCGAGACCTTCGCGTGGGTCTTCAGCTGGACGAAGCCGTAGACGACCTGCACGCCGGCCCGCTCCAGATCGCGCGACAGGCGGATATTCGCCTCCTCGTCGAAGCGGGCCTTGATCTCGACCATGGCGGTGACGGTCTTGCCGCTCTCGGCCGCCTCGATCAGCGCCTTGACGATCGGGCTGTCCTTCGAGGTCCGGTACAAGGTCTGCTTGATCGCGATGACGGACGGGTCCGACGCGGCCTGGCGCAGGAACTGGACGACGACGTCGAAGCTCTCGTAGGGGTGATGGACGACGATGTCCTTGGCCCGGATCGCGGCGAAACAGTCGCCGGCGAAGTCGCGGATGCGCTCGGGAAAGCGGGCGTTGAACGGCGGCCACAGCAGATCCATCCGTTCGGCGGTGATGAGCTGGGAGAGGTCGGCCAGACCGACCATTGCTTCCAGCGCGAACACGTCCTCCTCGGCCACGTTCAACTCGCCGATGACCAGCGCCTTCAGCTCGTCAGGCATCGCCAGATCGACCGCCAGCCGGATCACGTTCCCGCGGCGCCGCGCCTTCAGCGCCGTCTCGAACGACAGGACCAGGTCCTCGGCCTCCTCGTCGATCTCCATCTCGCTGTCGCGGATGACCCGGAAGACGCCCTGGCCGGTCACCTCGTATTTCGGGAACAGCCGGTCGACATTGAGCAGGATGGCCTGTTCGATGGCGATGAAGCGGATGGTCTCGCCCGGCAGCCGCACGAAGCGGCCGACCTGCGCCGGCAGCGGCACCAGGCCCTGCATGTCCGCGGCACCGCCCGTGCCGCGCAGTGCCAGGGCCAGGCAGAGTCCCTTGTTCGGGATGAAGGGGAACGGGTGCGCCGGATCGATCGCCAGCGGCGTGAGCACGGGGAACACGTGCTCGCTGTAGTAGTCGCGCAGGAAGTCCCGGTCCTGGCGCGTCAGGTCCGCGATGTCGACCAGGTGGAAATCGGCTTCCTTGAGCTCGTCGCGCAGGCGCTTCAGGCACGACTGCTGATCGCTCATGAGGGTCGCCACCTCGCGGGTAATCTCCGCGAGTTGCTGCCCCGGAGTGAGCCCATCCTCGCTGGCCGAGGTCACGTCGGCGTTCACCATGCCTTTCAGGCCGGCGACGCGGACCATGTAGAACTCATCCAGGTTGGAGGCCGAGATCGCCACGAACCGCAGCCGCTCGAGGAGCGGGTTGCGGGTGTTCAGGGACTCCTCCATCACGCGCGTGTTGAAGGACAGCCAGGAAAGCTCCCGGTTGATCAGGCGTTCGGGGCTGTCCAGAGTGATCGCCGGAGGCTGCTCTGCCTGGGCGCGGCCGCCGCGCTTCGCGGTCTTGGCAGTGGCGGCCGGGGCGGCGCGTCTTGCCGCCGGCCGGGGCGATTTTCCGCTGTTCGTCACCTGCTCGTTCACGTCGGCTCTCCTCGCCAGTCCGGCCGCCCCGGCCAGGACCGGACGGGGCAGAGTTCCGCCCGGTGTACGCGCCCCGTGTGACAGGGGCGTGACACCGGACGGCTTTCCGGCCTTGGACTAGAGAGTACCAGGGAACGCGCCACCATCGAGAAGGATGTTCTGACCGGTCATGAAACCGGCGTGCACGCTGCACATGAAGGCGCAGGTCGCCCCGAACTCGTCCGGCTCGCCGAAGCGTCCGGCCGGGTTCTTCGCGGCCTGCTCGGCGGCATAGTCCTCGAAGCTCCGGCCCGCCTTCTCGGCCTGCAGGCGCAGGTTCCCGTGCAGCCGGTCGGTGGCGAACGGACCCGGCAGCAGACCGTTGATGGTCACGTTGTGCCGCACGGTCTCGCGGGCGATACCGGCGACGAAGCCGGTCAGGCCGGTGCGGGCGCCGTTGGACAGACCGAGATAGGAGATCGGCGCCTTCACCGCACCCGAGGTGATGTTGACGATCCGGCCGAACTTGCGGTCGATCATGCCGTCGACGGTCGCCTTGATCAGCTCGATCGGGGTCAGCATGTTGGCGTTCACCGCCTTCTGCCAGTCCTCGATCTCCCAGTCGCGGAAGTTGCCCGGCGGCGGGCCGCCGGCGTTGTTGATGAGAATGTCGATGTCGCCGGCCGCGTCGAGCACTTCCTTGCGGCCCTCGGGCGTGGTGATGTCGCAGGCGACGGCGACGACGTTCGCGCCGGTCGCCTTGGCGATCTCCGCCGCGGTCCCCTCGATCGCTTCCTTGGTGCGCGAGTTGATCACCAGATCGACGCCAGCCTCGGCCAGATGCATGGCGCAGGCCTTGCCGAGCCCTTTACTGGCCGCGCAGACGACTGCCTTGCGGCCTTTGATTCCCAGATCCATTCCTGTGTCTCCTCTCCTGATCGATCGGTGTCGATCGTCCTCAATACTCTTGCGGTCCGTCGTTCTTCCCCGGCGCCGGCTCCGGCTCGGAGCCCAGCGCTTCCGCTTCCTCGTCCGCCATGACCTGACGCGCGACGCGCAGGGAAATCTTCCCGTCCCCCTCCAGGGCGACCCGGTCCATCCGGTCCGCCAGCCGTTCCGCCGCGTCGAACGACCGCTCCATCCGGTTGACCAGATAGGCGATCACGCCGTCGCGGACCAGCACCTGCCGATCGGCGAAGTGCTTGGCTAGCACGCCCGCCAGGAGCGCTTCGTCCGGCAGGCCGATGGTCGCGACCGGCAGGGTGGCCAGCCTGGAAGCCAGATCCGGCAACGCGATGTCCAGCCTCGTCGGGGGAACGCGCGACAGGATAACCAGCGAACCGCCGCGCTCAACCACCATATTGAACAGATGGAAGAGCGCCCGTTCGTCGACCCCCGCATCGGCCCGCTCGACCACGACGCTCGCCGCCGCCCTGAGCGCCTCCGGCACGGTCTCCGCCGTCAGGCCGGGTCCGTCGATCAGGGCGGCGCCGCTCGCCGCCCGCCAGACCGCGGCAAGGTGGCTCTTGCCGGCACCGCCGGGCCCGACGATCGCCAACCCGCGGGCCGGCGCCGGCCAGTCGGGCCAGCGGTCGATCCAGGCGGCGGCCTCGGCGTTCGACGCCCCGACCAGGAAGTTCTCGCGGCCGAGGGCCGGGCGGAATCCGAGATCGAGGGCGAGCTGTTTCTGCGGGGCGGCGTCAGGGCTGGCGGTCATCAGGGCTGGCTGTCATGGGTCTCGGCGCGATCCGGGGCGTCATCCGGCGGCGGAAGGCCGTGGAGGTGCAGCGGGCTGGCGAGATAGTGCTGCAGGGCGAACCGCGTCAAGACACCGACGACGGCCGCCACCGGAACGGCGAGCAGGACCCCCAGAAACCCGAACAGCGCCCCGCCGGCCAGAAGCGCGAAGATGACCCAGACCGGATGCAGGCCGACCGCGTCTCCGACCAGATTCGGCGTCAGGAAGTTGCCCTCGATCACCTGTCCGGCGACGAAGATCGCCGCGATCACCGCCACCGGCTCCCAGGAGCCGAACTGCGCGATGGCCAGGCCGACGCTGAGGATCGCGCCGACGGTGGAGCCGACGAACGGCACGAAGGAGATCAGCCCGGCGAACAGACCGATGACCAGACCGAAATTCAGACCGGCGACGGACAGCCCCGCCGCGTAGAAGATCCCGAGGATCAGGCAGACGGTCCCCTGGCCACGCACGAAGGCGGCGAGGGTCCGGTCGATGGCCCGCATCTGCTGGCGGATCGCCCCGGCCTGCTGCCGCGGCAGCCACCCGTCGATGGTCGCGACCATCTTGTCCCAGTCCCGCAGCAGGTAGAACGAGACGAGCGGGGTGATCACCAGGATCGAGATCACGTTGGCGAGCCAGGCGCCACCGCTCAGCAGCTTGCCGAAGATGTTGCCGATCCACTTGAGGGCGTTGCCGGCCAGGTCGGGCAGCTTGTCCATCGCCGCGCCCTGGTCGAAGCCCAACATGAGCTCCTGGATTCTCGGACCGACCCGGTCGCGGATCAGCTCGACATAGCCCGGAACCGCCCGGATGAACTGGTCGGCCTGCTGCTGAAGCAGCGGCAGGAGCAGCAGGAGAAGGCCGATCGTGACGACGAAGAACGCCAGCAGAACGACCGTCGTCGCCAGGGTCCGCCCGAGCTTCAGGCGTTCGAGCCGGTCGACCACCGGGTCCAGCAGATAGGCCACCGCCATGCCCGCCACGAAGGGGAGCAGCACGTCGCGCAGGACATAGACCGCGGCCACGACGGCCGCGAGGAAGATGAGCCAGAAGACTTGCCGTTCGCGGGTCGTCACGAGCGCTGACCGCTCGTCGGGGCTGACAGGGGCGAGACATTGCCGGGCGCGGGCGGGACCGCGTCGGGCGTGCCGGTCGGGGCACGCCGCGGCTCCGGCCGTGTCGGCACCGTGGGGCGCGGCGCGAGGCCGGGTGTGGATGCGGCGTCCGATACCGGTTCGGACCCGGTCCGGTCCGACCCGGTCAGATCCAAACCGGTCAGATCCGAACCGGGCTGCGGTTGCGGTTGCGTCTGCGGGGCCGGGATCTCCTGGCCGCGCTGCACCAGAATGTAGTCGCCGGCGCCCGGCACGAGGCGAAGGTTGCGCTGCTCCAGCGCGACGCGGAGCTGCTCGGCGTCGCCGTTGACCCAGAGATCGACCAGCGCCTCCCGGCGGGAAAGCTGAATGACGTCAAAACGGGAGACGATCAGGGTCTGCTCTAGGCCCTCCCGGATCGTCAGCCAGCGCCGCATGCTGTCGATCGGCACCGTTGCCGTGACCCGGGACTCGAGCCCGCCACGGATCAGGTTGCTGTCCTTCCAGGCGTCCTCGACCATCTCCACGGTCCGGCGGACCGCGGCGGCATAGCGGCCGGCGTCCCCACCGGTGCCCGCCTCCTCGCTCGCCGCCGGCGCCGACACCGTCTCGATCTCGACGGTGCCCGAGCCGGTCGGGCCGATGCGCTGAACCGAGACCTCGACCGCGCCGCCCGCGCGCGGCTTCGCCTCCACGACCACAGCGTCGCGCGCGCCGTAGCGTTCGGCGATCCGGCCCAGCGCCTGCGGGTCACCCGACACCGCCTGCGCGGTGGTCAGGTCGCGCACGTCCGCGATATCGCCGTAGGGAACCACGAAGGGAACAAGCCCAGGGTCGATGACGGTATTCGCCCAGGCGGCACGGAACGGGTTCGACTCCTCCCAGAGGAGCGGCCCGCCGCCGCTGTCGAGCACCGGGATCACGAGCACGGGAAGGCTGCGGGTCTCGGCGAACCGCACGCCGCGCGCCATCAGCAGGCTGCGGACCCTGTCCGGATCGAAGGCGAAGGTCATCCGGCCCACATACCGAACCGCCGACGTGCGTTCCTCCTCGACCTCGAAGCCGAGGCCCAGATCCGCGAGCGCGCCGTCGGCCGGGATCGCCACGGACGGGACGACGGTGCTGGGAACGAGTCGCACCAGAAGCCGTTCGAACGCCTGGCGCCGGCCGTCCACGATGGCCTGCTCGCGCGCCGCGGACGGGCTGTCTGCGGTCGCGTCGACGGGGACGCCGCGCACCGTGTAGATCTCCTGCGCCGAGGCGCCGCCGGCGCCGCCCAGGGCACCGATGGCGAGGGCGAACACGACCAGGGAGGCGGAGAGGATGGAGCGATGGAGCACGATTGCTTCCCACTTGCCGCTTGCGGGGACCACGAGCGCCACGGCATAAACCGCGAACGCGGCGAAACGATGATCCGGCTCCGACGGGAACCTGTCCCAAGAGGACCCTTCCCGAGAGGAACCCGCACCGTCGCCGGACTTATAGCCCAGCATGGTGGAGGACACCATAACCGCCCCTAGCGACAGTTACTCAAACGACCCGAAGAGCGGCCGCGCGAACGCGCCGCTCACCTACCGCGACGCGGGCGTCGATATCGACGCGGGCGATGCCCTGGTCGAGGCGATCAAGCCGCTGGCGGCCTCCACCCGGCGGCCCGGCGCCAACGCCGATCTCGGCGGTTTCGGCGGTCTGTTCGACCTGAAGGCGGCCGGGTTCTCCGATCCGATCCTGGTCGCCGCGACCGACGGCGTCGGCACAAAGCTGCGGGTCGCCATCGAGGCCGGAAAGCACGATACGGTCGGCATCGACCTCGTCGCCATGTGCGTCAACGACCTGGTCGTTCAGGGCGCCGAGCCGCTGATGTTTCTCGACTACTACGCCACCGGCAAGCTCGAGGTGGCGGTCGCGCGCGACGTGGTGGCGGGGATCGCCGAGGGATGCCGGCAGGCCGGCTGCGGGCTGATCGGTGGCGAGACCGCCGAGATGCCGGGCATGTATTCCGAAGGCGACTACGACCTCGCCGGGTTCTCGGTCGGCGCCGTCGAGCGCGACCGGGTGCTGGAGCGCGACCGGGTGGCCGACGGCGACATCGTCCTCGGCCTCTCATCCTCGGGCGTCCATTCGAACGGCTATTCCCTGGTGCGCCGGGTGATCGCGCGATCCGGCCTCGCCTGGGACGCGCCCGCCCCCTTCGAGCCCGGCACGAGCCTGGCCGAGGCGCTGCTCGCGCCGACGCGGATCTACGTGAAGCCCTGCCTCGCCGCGCTGGAGACCGGCGGCGTGCACGGCTTCGTCCATGTCACCGGCGGCGGCCTGGTGGAGAATCCCCCCCGGGTCTACGGCGAGGGTCTGGCCATGCGCCTCGACCTGGCCGCCTGGACGCCGCCCGCGATCTTCCCCTGGCTGGCCCGCGCGGGCGGGATCGAGCCGCGCGAGATGCTGCGCACCTTCAACTGCGGCCTCGGGATGCTGGTCGTGGTCGCCGCCGACGCGGTCGAGGCCGTCGAGGCGGCGCTCGCCGACAGCGGCGAGATGGCGTTCCGGGTGGGCCGCATCGAGCCGCGGGGCGGCGATGCCGTCGTGTTCGACGGGCTCGACCAGACCTGGCTGGCGTGATGGCGCGCAAACGGGTCGGCGTGCTGATCTCCGGCGGCGGCAGCAATCTCCAGGCGTTGATCGACGCCGCCGCCGATCCGGCCTATCCGGCCGAGATCGTCCTGGTCATCTCCAACCGGTCCGACGCGTTCGGCCTGGAGCGCGCGGCGAAGGCCGGGATCGCGACCAGGGTCATCGACCACAAGGACTTCCCGGACCGCGAGAGCTTCGATCGGGAGACCGACGCCGCCCTGCGTGCCGCCGGCTGCGAGATCGTCTGCCTGGCCGGGTTCCTGCGTATCCTGACCCCGGCTTTCGTCGAGTCCTGGCAGGGGAGGATGCTGAACATCCACCCGTCCCTGCTGCCGTCGTTCAAGGGCCTGCACGTGCAGCGACAGGCCCTCGAAGCCGGGGTGAAGATCGCCGGCTGCACCGTCCATCTGGTCACCCCGGACCTGGATGACGGCCCGATCCTGGAACAGGCGGCGGTCCCGGTGCATGAGGACGATGACGAGGCCAGCCTCTCCGCCCGCATCCTCGAACAGGAGCACCGGATCTACCCCGTCGCGCTCGCCGATCTCGCGTCGGGACGGATCCGGCTGGACGGCCGGCGCGCGCGCCGGATCTAGCCCAATGGCGCGCCGGCGCAGCCCCTATTGACGGCTTTTTGCAGCGCAAAAACCCGGTCTAGACTTCCGGCGCGACACGTTTTCCGGAGGCCCCGCCCCATGCGCACGTTCACCGCCGTCCTGGTCGCTGCATCCGTCAGCGGGCTCGCCGCGCCTGCCCTCGCCCATACCGGCGGTGCGCCCGCGGCGGGCGCAATGGCCGGGTTCGTTCATGCCTTCGGCGGGATCGATCACATGCTGACGATGGTCGGCGTCGGCGCGCTGGTCTGAGGCGGCGCCAAGAGACTTTTCGCCCGACGCCGGTTCCCGTATAACCGGCGTCAGACGATTCTATCTACGCCTGGGAGGGCACGCGCACGATGGCCGGTAACGATCAATTCGCCGAAATGCATCGGGAACGGAAGGCATTCTGGGACGGCTTCATGGGCTTCACCCTGTGGAGCGGCATCGCGATCGCCGTCATCGTCATTCTGATGGCGATCTTCCTGGTCTGATCGGGCCTGGTCTGATCGGGCCTGGTCTAAGCGAGAACGAAAGCCGAGACGAAAAAGGGCCGGTCCCCAGGACCGGCCCTCTTCTTTTCCGACAGCGGAACCGCGTCGGATCAGCCGACGATCTCGTTGCCGCTGAAGAACTGGGCGATCTCGACGGCCGCGGTCTCCGGCGCGTCGGAGCCATGCACCGAGTTCTCGCCGATCGACTTGGCGAAGGCCTTGCGGATCGTGCCCTCGGCGGCCTGCTCCGGATTGGTCGCGCCCATGACGTCGCGATACTTGGCGATGGCGTCCTCGCCCTCCAGGACCTGGACGACGACCGGCGCGGAGATCATGAAGTCGACTAGCTCGCCGAAGAACGGCCGCTCCTTGTGGACGGCGTAGAAGGTCTCGGCCTGGCCGCGGGTCATCTGGATCCGCTTTTGGGCGACGATGCGCAGGCCCGCCTCTTCGATCTTGGCGTTGACGGCGCCGGTCAGGTTCCGCTCGGTGGCGTCCGGCTTGATGATGGAGAAGGTGCGCTGGAGGGCCATGGCTCTCTCTTCCGTTGGCTTGTTTGCGGGGTATGTGGCTCGGGCACGGCGCCCGGATGTCCAGTAATGGCGGGCGCCTTATAGCGACGCGGCTGCGCAGCGGCAAGCGGCGCGGACCTCCCCAGCCGACGCGCCCCGCCCTACCCTGCCTTTTCCCAGCCGCCGTTGTCGCGCTGGCGCCAGTAGGTCAGCGTGTGACCGGCGTCCTTCGCCGCCTTCCAGCGCACACGGGCGGCCGCCACCGCCTGGTCGTCGCGCCCGTCGAACAGGTCGAACACCCGCTTGAAGCTCTCCATATCCGAGGCCTCGACCCCTTCCGCCAGGAACAGGAAGGCGGCACCGTTCGGGTTCTCCTCCCGGTCGGTGAGCCAGACCGGCTGCAGTTCCGCCTCCCCTTCGCGCTCGGTGCCGTGGGGCAGCCAGGACCGGTCCTCATAGGTCCAGAGATGACCGTTCAGCGCCTGCACCCGCTCGGCCGACGCAAGACGCACCACCGCCCGTTCGCCGGTCTCCAGAGTCTTCTCCAGAAGCTTCGGCAGGGCGCGATCCAGCGCCGTCGCCGTGAGGTGGTAGAAGCCGATATCGGTCACGCCCGGGGATGCTCTTCGCGGGTTTCACAATCGATGACGGCTCCCGCCACAGCGTGTAGGTTTCGCTTAACCCCAGACCGGAGAAGGCAATGACCGCATCGTCGGCGAAGCATAGCCATTCCAGCCCCCTCGATGCCACCGGAACGCGCGCCAACGCGGACCTGCGTGCCGAGATCCGCGCGGCGACCCTCGCCGAGGAATCGGGGCGCGTCGCCGCTCTGAAGGAGGCGGCCGGTCTGTCGGAGGCGGATCGGGCTGCGATCTCGAAGGACGCGGCCCGTCTGGTCGAGAGTGTGCGGTCCACGACCGAACCGACCGCCATGGAGAGCTTTCTGGCGGAATACGGGCTCTCCACCAAGGAGGGCATCGCCCTGATGTGTCTGGCGGAGGCGCTGCTGCGGGTGCCGGACACGCCGACCATCGACGCGCTGATCGAGGACAAGATCGTCCCCGGCGAGTGGGGCCAGCATCTCGGGCATTCGTCGTCCTCCCTGGTCAACGCCTCCACCTGGGCGCTCATGCTGACCGGCACGGTGCTGCGTCCAGGCGAGCAGCAGGGTCTGGTGACGGCGCTGCGCGGTGCCGTCCGGCGCCTGGGCGAACCGGTGGTCCGCACCGCGACCGGTCAGGCGATGATCGAGCTCGGCCGCCAGTTCGTGCTCGGTCGCACGATCGAGGAGGCGATGAAGCGCGGCGCCGGCATGCAAGAGCGCGGCTACACCTATTCCTTCGACATGCTCGGCGAAGCGGCCCGCACCGAGGCGGACGCGCGCCGCTATCACCTCGCCTATTCCGACGCCATCACCGCCATCGCGCCCGCCTGTCGATCGAAGGATATCCGCGAGAATCCCGGCATCTCGGTCAAGCTGTCGGCCCTCCACGCGCGCTACGAATACCCCCAGAAGAAGCGGGTCATGTCGGAGTTGACGGCGCGCTGCCGGTCGCTGGCCCTGCTGGCCAAGAGCGCCAATATGGGCTTCAACATCGACGCCGAGGAGGCCGACCGGCTCGACCTGTCCCTCGATGTGATCGAGGCGGTGCTGAGCGACGAGGCCCTCGCCGGGTGGGACGGGTTCGGCGTGGTGGTCCAGGCCTTCGGACCGCGCGCCCATTTCGTTCTGCGCTGGCTTCACGATCTCGCCGAACGGCTCGACCGCCGGATCATGGTGCGCCTGGTGAAGGGCGCCTACTGGGATACCGAGATCAAACGCGCGCAGACCCTCGGACTCGACGGCTACCCGGTGTTTACCCAGAAGGCGAACACGGACGTCTCCTACCTGGCCTGCGCCCGGCTGCTCCTCGGCATGACCGACCGGATCTACCCGCAGTTCGCCAGCCACAACGCCCACACCGCCGCCGCCATCCTGCACATGGCCGACGCCGAGGGCGGCCCCGGCCGCGACCGCTTCGAATTCCAGCGGCTGCATGGCATGGGCGAGTCCCTGCACGAGACGGTGAAACGGGAATACGGGACGCGCTGCCGGATCTACGCGCCGGTCGGCAAACACCGGGACCTGCTCGCCTATCTGGTCCGGCGCCTGCTTGAGAACGGCGCCAACTCCTCCTTCGTCAACCAGATCGTCGACGAGAGCGTACCGGCCGAGCGCGTCGCGGCGGACCCGTTCCAGAGCGCCGGATCCGCCAATCCACGGATCCGCACACCATCGGACCTGTACGGCGCCGACCGCCGCAACGCGAAGGGCTGGGACCAGACCGATCCCGTCGATATCGCCGCCCTGGACGAGGCCCGTGCGCCCTTCGCCGAAGCGACCTGGCAGGCGCGCCCGACCCATGGCGGCGACCGGCCGGGCCGGGAAATCCTGAACCCCGCGGATCCGCAGGATCTGGTCGGCCGGGCCGTCGACGCCTCGGCGGAAGAGGTGGAGGACGCCGTCCTGCGGGCCCGCGCCGCGCAGGACGCATGGCGCGGCTGGGCGGCCGAGGACCGGGCGGCGGCGATCGAGAAGGTCGCCGACCTCTACGAGGCCAACGCGCCGGAGCTGTTCGTGATCCTGGCCCGGGAGGCCGGTAAGACGCTTCTGGATGCCATCGGCGAGGTGCGCGAGGCCGTCGACTTCTGCCGTTACTACGCCGCCGAAACCCGGCGCTTCGGCGATGCGGAGAAAGGGCGCGGCACCTTCGTGTGCGTCTCGCCCTGGAACTTCCCGCTGGCGATCTTCACCGGCCAGCTCGCCGCCGCGCTGGCGGCCGGGAACACCGTGATCGCCAAACCGGCGGAGCAGACCCCCCTGATCGCCGCCGCCGCGGTCGCGCTCATGCACGAGGCGGGCATTCCGGACGACGTGATCCAGCTTCTGCCCGGCGACGGCGGGACGGTCGGCGCGGCGCTGGTCGGCGATCCGCGGATCGACGGGGTTTGCTTCACCGGCTCCACCGAGACCGCCCGGCGGATCCAGCGGGCGATGGCCGAGACCGGCGCGGCCGAGGCTCCGCTGATCGCGGAGACCGGCGGCCTCAACGCCATGATCGTCGACAGCACCGCCCTGCCCGAACAGGCGGTACGCGACATCATCGCATCGGCCTTCCAGAGCGCCGGGCAGCGCTGCTCCGCCCTGCGCTGCCTCTACGTCCAGCAGGAGGTGAAGGACCGCCTACTGGAGATGCTGTTCGGCGCCATGGACGAGCTGCGGATCGGCGATCCGCGCTTGCTCTCGACCGATATCGGGCCGGTGATCGACGCCGAGGCCCGCGACGGCATCGAGGCGCACTGCGCGGCCATGGCCGATGCCGGAAAGGTTCTGAAACGCCTCACCCCGCCGCAGACCGGCACCTTCGTACCCCCGACGGTCATCGAGGTGAGCGGGATCGAGGACCTTGAGCGCGAGATCTTCG
Organism: Thalassobaculaceae bacterium; assembly: GCA_040223655.1. Lineage (GTDB taxonomy): Bacteria > Pseudomonadota > Alphaproteobacteria > Thalassobaculales > Thalassobaculaceae > Thalassobaculum. Next base: position 82,333 of record JAVKFT010000025.1, read on the forward strand.
GGCCCGTCCTCCATGTCGCCACCTTTGCGCCGGACGAGATCGACGCCGTTGTCGAGCGGGTCAACGCCAAGGGCTACGGGCTCACCTTCGGCCTGCACACCCGGGTGGACAGTCGCGTGCAGCAGGTGGTCGACCGGGCGAAGGTCGGCAACCTCTACGTCAACCGCAACCAGATCGGCGCCATCGTCGGCTCCCAGCCGTTCGGCGGCGAGGGCCTGTCGGGCACCGGGCCGAAAGCCGGCGGACCGCACTATCTCTCGCGCTTCCGCACTGCAGAGGAGACGCCGGAGGACACACGGGCGTCGGCCCAGCCCCCGGCCGCGTTCGTCGATCCGGGCGGTCTGGCAAAGCTGATCGGCGCGACCCGCGGACGGGCGTCCCTGCGCGCCGTTGGCAAGGCCCTCAGATCCGGCTCGCCGGCGCTGAGTGCGGCGGCCGACATCGCCGATCAGGTTCTGGAACTGCCGGGGCCGACTGGCGAGAGCAACCGCTTCAGCGTGCATCCCCGCGGCCTGATCCTCTGCCTAGGGCCGAGCGCGGAGGCGGCCCGCGATCAGGCGATCCAGGCGCTGGCCACCGGCAACCGGGCGGTCGTGGTCGCACCGGGCGCGGAGGCGGCACTCGCCGACCTGAAAGACCTCGCCCCGGCCCTGACCGTCGCCGAAGGCACGGTCGACACGGCGGCGCTCGGCGAGGTCACCGGAATCGACGGGGTCGCCTATGCCGGCACGCGGGACGAGGTCCGGCCGATCGCCCGGGCGCTGGCCAGCCGGGACGGCCCGCTCCTGATCCCGATCACCGACCGCATCGACCCCGAGCGCTACGTGCTGGAGCGTCACCTCTGCATCGACACGACGGCGGCCGGCGGCAACGCGTCCCTGCTGGCGGCGGGCTGACCGGTGCAGCGCCGGCCCGGCGCCGCGGAGAGTGGCGGGTCGCAACAGCCCTACACCGTCATCCTGACGCACGTCAGGATCATGCTTCAGACGTGAGAGGCTTGGTCCTGACGTGCGTCAGGACGACGGTGTGGCCCGGGTGGCTTATGCCGCCCGCTCCCGCCGCGCCAGAACCATCGCGGTGAGAAAAGCGGCCATCCCGACCAGCACGCATCCGAACACCGTCCAGCGGACGGCGGCATACCCGCCGACCTCCCAGATCGCCGCACCCAGGATCGCCGAGACGGCGGCCGCGCCCATGAACCCGAGGGCCAAGGCGCCGGAGATCGAGCCGAAGCCGGCACGGCCGAGGATCTCCGCCGTGACGACCGGCCGTGTGATCGAGGTGACGCCGTAGCCCGACCCCTGAAGCACCACGAAGAGAATGAGCAGCGCGGGCAGCGCCACCGAGCCGATCAGCGACAGGATCGCCCCGGTCATGAACAGGAAGGAAATCGCGCAGATCGCCTGCATGGAGACCCGGTTCTCGACCGTCATCATGGCGACCCGCCCCGCCACCTGCATCGGACCGATCATCGACGCGGCCAGCACCGCCGTCGCCACCGGCACGTCGCGCTCGGCCAGCATCGGCAGGAGGTGGGTGATGATCATTCCGTGGGTCAGGCCGATCATCGAGAAGGTGATTCCGAGCAGCCAGAAGGTCGGCTTGCCGAGGGCGCGGCGCAGGTCCGATGCCGCCCCGGGCGCCGCCGGTTCGGCCCGGTGGTCGTCCTCGGGGTGCGGCAGCGCGGTGCCGTAACGGAACAGCGGAATGGCCACGACGAGGATGATCGCCGCGAAGGTCAGGACGGCGACCCGCCAGCCATAGGCCTCGGACACGAAGCCCGCGAGGGGGAACGAGACGGTTCCCGCGAAGCCGGCAATGAGGGTGATGCGGGTGATGGCGCGCCGCGCCCGGCCGCCCATCATGCGGGTGATGAAGGCGAAGCACGGCTCATAGAGGCAGCCCGACATGCAGACCCCGATGCCGAGCCAGAGCGCGAGGAACTGCCAGGGTTCCCGCACGACGCTCAGCAGTCCGACAAGCAGCCCGCCGATGACGGCCGAGACCGTGAGCACCGTTCGGCCGTATCCCCGGTCGATCAGGCGCCCGATCATCGGCGCGAACAGGGCGGAGCAGATCAGCGCGGCGGTATAGGCACCGGCGAGTTCGGTCTTGGACCAGCCGAGATCGGCCTCCCAATGCGCGATCAGGGCCGGGAAGCTGTAGAACATCCCGGCCCAGACGAGCGTTTCTGCGATGGCGAGAGCGGCGACGCGCCCGGTGGGGAACGCCGCCGCCCGTGAGGCGATTGAGGTCAAGCGATCACGCCGTACAGCGCTCCCATGGAGAAGGCTCCGACAAAGGCGAAACCCAGGTATACGGCGAAGACATGGGGGCGGGCCAGAGCCCAAACCGCGATCATGGCGGGAATGGAGCTCACGCCGCCGGCCAGCAGGAACGCCATGCCGGCCCCCGGCGCCATGCCCTGCTCGATCAGGCCACCGACCAGCGGCAGCGCTGCATAGCCGTTCAGGTAGGCCGGGACGCCGACCAGGGTGGCCCCCAGGATCGTGAGCCAGCCGTCGCCGCCGATTGCCGAGCTCACGGTCTCGGCCGGGATGTAGGCCAGCATCAGGCTCTCCAGGAAGAAGGCGACGGCCAGCCACTTGCCGAGGAACAGGGTGTTCTCCCAGGCGTTCTTGGCGAACCGCTCACGCCGGCCCGCCTCGCCCCAGAACTTCCACACGACCTCTTTCGGCGCGCGGACGCTGGAGGCGCCGCAGCCGCCGTTGCCCACACCCTCGCGCAACGGGTTCTCGAAGCCGCCGGAGCGGACCACCGCGAAGGTGCCGAAGCCGCCGATCAGGCCGACCGCGACGGCCGCCGCCACCTTGAACAGCGCGAAGTCCATGCCCAGCGTGCCCGCGGTCAGGAAGAACATGGACGGGTCCATGAGCGGCGAGGCCAGCCAGAACGCCATGACCGGGGCGAGCGGGACGCCCATGGACAGCAGGGCGGCGATCAGCGGGATGACGCCGCAGCTGCAGAACGGCGACAGCGCCCCCATCAGGGCCGCGGCCCCGATCATGGTGACTTCCCGCCCCTCGAAGGCCTTGGCGATCAGGCTGTCGGCCCCGCTCGCCTTGGCGTAGGCGGCGATGGCGATGGACGCGAACAGGAACGGGGCGACACCGATCAGCGCGTCGCCGACGAAGATGGCGCTCGTCGCGGCCTGCTCAGCGCTGAACAGGGCCAGCCCGACGAACGCCGCCAGAACGACGACGACCGTCCAGTCGATTCTGCCGGCGAGGCGCCGGGTGGTGAGGGCCATATCGGCCATGGCACGTGTCCTTCTTCCTTATTCCCAAGAATATCGACATTCCTGGGCAAAAAAAACCGCGTTCAGGCGGCGTTGCAGGAATTGCCCCGCACGTCGGCGCAGCATTCCCGGGTGAGATAGTCGATGGTCGCCTGCATCTCGTCGAAGATGGCGTGGCAGTAGAGGGTGGTCCCTTCCCGCTCCTGGCGGACCAGCCCGACGGCGATCAGCTTGTGCAGGTGGTGGGAGAGGGTCGAGCGTGCCGTCCCCGTGCGCGACTGGATCTCGCCGACGGGCAAGCCGTCGGGACCCGCCCGCACCAGGGTCCGGAAGATCTCCAGACGGGTCTCGTTGCCCAGCGCCTCGAGGCGGCGCGCTGTATCGGAACTGTTCATGATCCCTACATACGCCTTCTCCGCGGGCTGTTCAACGATGTTCCGAAGAATATCGGAATATACTTCGGCATTGATCCGGAACCGCCCCATCCCCGTATACTAAAGCGTTGAAGCAGCGGATATCCCGGCGCCATGGCTGCCCCGTCCGACCACCCCTTGCGGTTTCCCCTGGCGGCTGAGCTGCATGCCCGGCCCTTTGCCGAGCTCGAAGCGCCCGAGCGGATCTCCCACATCGCGATGCTGACCGGGACCGGTTCCCGGGAGGTGGAGCGGGCCAGCCTGAACGAACTCTGCGCACGGCTCGGCGGCACGCCACCGGGCGAGGATGCGACCCACCACATCATGGATTTCGGCACGTTCCGCCTGAAGTGGGAGCGTCATACGGAGTTCACCACCTACACCTTCCTGCGGCACGGCCTGTTCGACGCGCCGTTCGCCGAGCCCGCCGCCACGCTGGTGCCGGACGACTGGCTCGCCGCCCTGCCGGGGGAGCGCGTCGTGGCGATGCACCTCGCCCTGCTGCCCGATGACGGCGACCGGGCGGAAGCCACGGTTGCCAAGCACCTGTCGGAAAGCTCCCTGTGCCGGGCCACGGTCCTGGGGGGCGCGGCGGAGATCGCGACTGACCATCGGATCGCGCCCGACGGCTTCACCCGCATGCTGGTGTTCGACCGCACGCTCCTGCCCCGGCAGGCCGGCCGCCTCGTCCAGCGCCTCGCAGAAATCCAGACCTACCGGGACATGGCCCTGCTGGCGCTTCCCAAGGCCCGGGAGGCGGCACCGACCATCGCGCGGATCGACGCGGCGCTGGCGGAACTGACCGGCATGATGACCTCGACCGGCCGGATCGACGACGAGCAGCGCATGCTGGAACGGCTGATCACCCTCTCGGCCGAGATCGAGGAGAACATCGCCGCCACCTCCTACCGATTTGCCGCCGCGCGCGCCTACGAGGGACTCGTCACCGATCGGGTGATCGAGATCGCCGAGGTGCCGCTGGCCGACCACCCGACGCCGAGCGCCTATGTCGACCGCCGGTTCACGCCGGCCATGCGGACCTGCGACTCGACCGCCGCCCGGCAGTCCTCCCTGTCCGAGCGCGCGACCCGGGCGGCGAACCTGCTGCGGACCCGTGTGGATATCACCCTGGAGGCGCAGAACCGGGACCTTCTGGCCTCCATGGACCGGCGGGCCAAGCTTCAGCTCCGCCTGCAGCAGACGGTCGAGGGGCTGTCGGTCGCCGCGATCACCTATTACCTGGTGAGCCTGGTCGGCTACCTGCTCTACGCGATGAAGGCGGCGGGCGTGGCGATGAACGTCCCGGTGGTGCAGGGCCTCTCCGTCCCGATCGTTGCCGGCCTGATCTGGCTCGGCGCCCGACGGGCCCGCAAGCGCCTCACCCTGGACGACGAATAGCAGAACTAGGGCTCTCCAGACGGCGGCGGGTCACGCCACGGGTGCGGACCCTGACGCGTCGGTCACCCCGGTCGCCATCAGCGCCGCCAGCGCGGTCCTGACGATCGCGTCGGCATCCAGGCCCGCGTCCTTGTACTGTGCGGTCTGGCTGTCATGATCGATCGGGCGGTCCGGCAGCACCATCGGGCGCACCGCCAGTCCCGCATCGAGCAGTCCGGCATGGGCCAGGTGGTGCATCACCTGCGTGGCGAAGCCGCCGATGGCGTTCTCCTCCACCGTGATCAGCACCGGATGCTCCCGGGCGAGCCTGGTGACGAGATCGCCGTCGATCGGCTTGGCGAAGCGGGCATCGGCCACCGTGGTCGACACCCCCCGGGCCGACAGCGCATCGGCCGCCGCTAGGGCTTCCTGCAGCCGGCCGCCCAGCGCGAGAATGGCGACCGCCGTCCCCTCGCGGACCACCCGGCCCTTGCCGATCTCAAGAACGGAGCCGGTCGCCGGCAACTCGACGCCGACGCCTTCGCCGCGGGGATAGCGCACCGCCGACGGGCCGTCGTCGATGGCGGCGGCGGTGGCGACCATGTGCTTCAGTTCCGCCTCGTCCGACGGCGCCATCACAACGAAGTTCGGCAGACAACCGAGATAGGTGAGATCGAAGGCGCCGGCATGGGTCGCCCCGTCGGCGCCCACCAGCCCAGCCCGGTCGATGGCGAAGCGGACCGGGAGGTTCTGCAGCATCACGTCGTGCACGACCTGATCGTATCCGCGCTGCAGGAAGGTCGAATAGATCGCGCAGAACGGCTTCATGCCCTCGCAGGCCATGCCGGCGGCGAAGGTCACCGCGTGCTGCTCGGCAATGCCGACGTCGAAGCTGCGCTCGGGAAACCGCTCGGCAAATTTGTTGAGGCCGGTGCCGGAGGGCATGGCGGCGGTGACGGCGACGATCCGGTCGTCCGCCTCGGCCGCCTGGATCAGGCTGTCGGCGAAGACATTGGTGTAGCTCGGCGCGTTCGGCTTCGGCTTGGCCTGGGCGCCGGTGACCACGTCGAACTTGGCAACCGCGTGGTACTTCTCGGCGCTCGCCTCGCCGAACGGATGGCCCCGCCCCTTCTCCGTCACCACGTGCAGAAGCACCGGCCCCTGCTTGCGCCCCTTCAGTTTCTTCAGGATGGGGACGAGGTGGTCGAGATTGTGGCCGTCCACCGGGCCCACATAGAAGAAGCCCATCTCCTCGAACAGGGTGCCGCCGGTGAGCATGCCGCGGGCGAACTCCTCCGCGCGGTGGGCGGCGCGCTCCAGCGGTTTCGGGAAATGCCGGGCGACCTGCTTGCCGAGCTCGCGGAAAGAGGCGAAGGACCGGGACGACACGATCTGGCTGAGATAGGCGCTCATGGCGCCGACCGGCGGGGCGATCGACATGTCGTTGTCGTTCAGGATCACCAGCATGCGGCTGGCCGATGCGCCGGCGTTGTTCATCGCCTCGTAGGCCATGCCGGCGCTCATCGCGCCGTCGCCGATGACCGCGACCACGTCGAAATCGTCGCCCAGCAGATCGCGGGCCGCCGCCATGCCGAGCCCGGAGGAGATCGAGGTCGAGCTGTGGGCCGCGCCGAACGGGTCGTACTCGCTCTCCGAGCGCTTGGTGAAGCCGCTGAGGCCGCCGCCCTGGCGCAGGGTCCGGATCCGGTCGCGCCGGCCGGTCAGGATCTTGTGCGGGTAGGCCTGATGCCCGACGTCCCAGATCACCTTGTCCTTTGGCGTATCGAACACGTGGTGCAGCGCCACGGTCAGCTCGACGACGCCGAGGCCGGCGCCCAGATGACCGCCGGTCGCCGAGACGGCCGAGATCGTCTCCTGGCGCAGCTCGTCCGCGACCTGGCGCAGATCGTCCGTGCTCAACCCCTTGAGGTCGGCGGGGACGACGACCCTGTCCAGGAGCGGTGTCTCGGGGCGATGGTTCATGATCCTCGAATCCAATGCGTCAGTTCGAACGGTCCACCACGAAGCGGGCGGCGTCTCGCAGCGGATCGGCCGCCTCGTCGAACACGTCCAGCGCGCGGATCGCCTGATCGATCAGGAGATGCGCCTGTGCCCGGGCCCGCTCCGCGCCGAGAATGGACACGAACGTCGACTTGCCCGCCGCGGCGTCCTGGCCCACCGGCTTCCCGGTCTTCTCCGGGTCGCCCTCCGCGTCCAGGAGATCGTCGGCGATCTGAAACGCGAGACCGAACTCCTGAGCGAAATTGTGAAGAGCCATATAGGACCGGTAGGACCCTTTGCCCAGGATCGCGCCCGCCACCGACGAGAAAGCGAACATCTCCCCGGTCTTCAGCCGCTGCAGGCGGGTGATCGCGCCGATATTCGCCTCCGGCTCCTCCTCCGCCAGGAGATCGATCATCTGGCCGCCGCACATGCCGTGACCGCCGGCCGCCTGGGACAGTTCCTTGACCAGTTCGATGCGGACATTTGGATCGGAATGGGTCTCCGGCGCGGCCAGCACCTCGAAGGCCAGCGCCTGAAGCGCGTCGCCGGCCAGGATCGCCGTCGCCTCGTCGAACTGCTTGTGGCAGCTCGGCTTGCCGCGTCGCAGGTCGGCATCGTCCATGGCCGGGAGATCGTCATGGATGAGCGAATAGGTGTGCATGAACTCGACGGCGGCGGCGACGCGCGCGGCGCACCGCCGGTCGACGCGGAACAGGCTGGCCGACTGCATCACCAGGAACGGGCGCAGGCGCTTGCCGCCGGCCTCGCAGGAATAGCGCATCGCCTCGAACAGCCGCGCCTCCGCGTCGTCGGGCTGGGGCAGCAGCAGGTCCATGGTCTTCTCGACCGTGGCGGCACACTCCGCCATCAGCGTCGCCAGATCGGCCATCCGCGAGTCTCCTCAGGCGTCGAAGTCGGTGGTTCCGGACGGCTGGCCGCTCTCGTCGAGCTTGATCTTCTCGACCTTGAGGCGGGCCTCCTCCAGCTTCTTCTGGCAGTGCTTCTTCAGGGCCGCGCCCCGCTCGTAGGCGGCGATCGCGTCATCCAGCGATCCGCGTCCCTGCTCGAGGGTCTCCACGATCGTCTCGAGTTCGCGCAGGGCATCCTCGAAGCTTAGGGCGTCGACGGAAGCGGCGGTCGGGGCGGAAGCGTTCGTATCGGTCACATCAATCCTCCGGAAAGCGCGCGGAGTGTAGGCATCGGGCGGAAGGGAAACAAGCGCAGCCGCCGGGGTCACGCGGTCATGAGCTGCTTCACATGGGCTGCGGTGCTCTGGGCCAGCGCCTCCAGGTCGTAGCCGCCTTCGAGGCAGGAAACCACCCGGCCGCCGCAGACCTCGTCCGCAACCCGCATCAGCTCCGCCGTCGCCCAGACGAAATCCTCGACATCCAGCATCAGCGACGCCAGCGGATCGTCGCGGTGCGCGTCGAATCCGGCGGAGATGATGAGCAGTTCCGGCCGGAACGCGGCCAGGGCCGGCAAGATGCGGTCGGACATGGCCTGGCGGAACTCGGGGCCGCCCGACATCGGGGCGAGAGGCGCGTTGACGATGTTGCCCTGCCCCCGCTCGCTCGCCGCTCCGGTTCCGGGATAGAGCGGCATCTGATGGGTCGAGGTGTAGAGCAGGCTCGGCTCGTCCCAGAACGCCGCCTGGGTGCCGTTGCCGTGGTGCACGTCGAAATCCATGACCGCGACCCGGCTGAGACCGTGCTCGGCCTTGGCGTGGCGGGCGGCGACGGCGACGGAGTTGAACAGGCAGAAGCCCATGGCCCGGTCTGGTTCGGCGTGGTGACCCGGCGGCCGGGCGGCGCAGAAGGCGTTTGCCGCCTCGCCGCCGAGGACCGCGTCGGTCGCCGCGACGGCAGCACCGGCGGCGCGCAACGCCGCCTCGCCGGAGCCGGGCGACAGGAAGGTGTCCCCGTCCAGCGCCGCCATGCCGGTCTCCGGGATCGCCTCGAGGATGCCGGCGATGTACGTCTCGGGATGAACCCTGGCGATCTGTTCAACCGTGGCGCGGGGGGACTCCCGCCGCTCCAGCGCCTCGAAGGCGGGGTTGTCCAGAGCCTTCCAGATCGCCTTGATCCGGGCCGGGTGTTCCGGGTGCATCTGGCCGGTCTCGTGACCGGCATAGGCGTCGTGGGTGAAGAGAAGCGTCGTCATGCGCCGACCCTATCAAGCGCGCCGCGCGCGCACCAGCAGGACCGCCGACTTGCCGCCATGGACGACCTCCGCCCGCCTCTCGTAGCCGAGCGACTGCGCCAGGCGGATGGAGGCGGCGTTTGCCGGATCGATCAGGCAATGGGTCCGCCCGAAGGCCAGCGTGCGATCGACCCATCCATGAAGCGCGGCGGCGGCCTCGCTGCCGTAACCCTGCCCCTGGCAGCCGCCGGCAAGCACCCAGCCGGCCTCCACTGAGTCCTCCGGTTCGTCGAAGCCGTCCCGCCGGAAATGGGCGACGCCGACTTCTCCGATGAACCGGCCGGTCGCCCGCTCCTCGACCGCGAAGTAGCCGTAGCCGAACAGCGACCAGTGGCCGACATAGCGCAGCAGCCGCGACCAGCTCTCCTGCCCGCCCGCCGGCGCGCCGATGAAGCGCACGACGGCCGGGTCGGCCCAGAGTGCCCGGACGTGCTCCGCATCCTCCAAGCGGTGCCGGCGGAGCCTCAGACGGTCGGTTTCGATCACGGGATCGCGCATGCGTTTTTCCTGAGCTCCGCGGAAATCGGTCCACGGCGGATTGCCGCGCCTTCGGTGCAACCTACTCTTCTCGCCATACCACAATCGTAACATCGTGAGTGGTGCGGGTTTCTGGTATAGGAGAAACGCTACGGCGGACAGAGACATCGCCGCCGGCACTCCCCCGTCCTGGATCCCCCGTCTCGATTGCGTGAGGACTTCTGCGCGATGCCCAGCTTCGCCCGATACGCCGCTCTGTTTTTCGGGCTTTGGGCCCTGCCGCTAATCGTCGCGGCGCCGGACACCGCCCTGGCTCAGGGGCGTGCCGCGTCCGTCGCCGTCGATCCCGTCACCCGACAGCCGCTCACCGCCACCGTCGATGTGCTCGGCCGGTTCGTCGCGCGGCAGTCCGGCGTGCTCGCGTCCCGCATCGCCGAACGCGTGGACGAGATCGCCGTCCAGGTCGGCGACCGGGTCGAGCGCGGGCAGGTCATCGCCCGGCTGTCCAGCGACCGGCTGGCGGCGGAGCGCGCCCGCATGGACGCCCAGGCCAAGGCGGCCGCCTCCGAGATCGCCCGGGAACGCGCCAACCTCGGCAAAGCGCAGCAGACGCTCGAGCGGCAGGACCGGCTGCGGGGATCGACCGCCTACCGCTCGGACCGCACCGAGGACGCCGAACGCGACGTCGAGGCCTCGCGCGCGTCCCTGCGCTCCGCCGAAGCGGACGCCGCGGACGCCAAGGCGCAGCTCGACCTCGCCGAGATCGCGCTGGCCGACGCGACGATCACCGCGCCGTATGACGGCGTCGTCACCGTCAAGCACGTGTCGGTCGGTTCCTATGTCCGGCTCGGCGATCCGGTCGTCACGGTCGTCAATATCGGCGAACTCGAGATCGAGGCCGACGTGCCGGCGCAACGGATTTCCGCCCTCACCCCCGGCACCCTGGTGGAGGTCGAGGCCGAGCGAGGCGAGACGCTCTTCGCCGTCGTCCGCGCCGTGGTTCCGCAGGAGGACCCACGCACCCGGACACGCGCCGTCCGGTTCGTGCCCCAGGGCGAGGACTCCTACCCGGCGGCGGCCAACGAGGCGGTGACCGTGCGGGTCCCGGTGGGCCGCAGCCGCGACGTGCTGACCGTGCACAAAGACGCGGTCACGATGGACGGCGAACAGCGCGTCGTCTTCGTCGTCGAGGAGGGCAAGGTCGCCCGGCGCGGCATCTCCGTCGGCGAGAGCGTCGGCGACCGCTTCGAGGTGATCTCGGGCCTGGAGGAAGGCGACGTCACCGTCGTGCGGGGCAACGAACGCCTGAGACCGGGACAGCCGGTTTCCGTGGGGGGCTGACCGTATGGACCTGATCCGCGCTTCGATCGAACGGCCGACCGCGGTGGTGGCCGCGGTCCTGATGGTCGTGATGTTCGGGTACGTGGCGCTGCTGGCCATCCCGATCCAGCTGGCACCTGACGTCAACAATCCGATCATCACGGTCGAGACCAACTGGCCGGGCGCCGCACCCGCCGAGGTCGAACGCGAGATCGTCAACCGCCAGGAAGACGAGCTGCGCGGCCTCGAAGGCCTCGAGGAGATGATCGGTGAAGCGGAGACCGGCCGGGCCCGCATCTCCCTGGAATTCCAGGTCGGCACCGACATGGACAAGTCGCTGCTCCTGGTCGCCAACCGGCTCGACCGGGTCGGCGGCTACCCGGCTGAGGTCGATCAGCCGACACTGGACACCGCCGGCTCCGACGACAACGCCATCGCCTGGATGGTGCTGCGCCACGCCGACGGCAACGACCGGCCGATCCACACCTACGGCGACTTCGCCGAGGACGTGATCCAGGACCGCATCGAGCGGGTGCCGGGCGTCAGCCGGATGAACGTCTATGGCGGCGCCGAGCTCGAAATGCAGGTGATCGTCGACCCGCGCCGTGTCGCCCGCTTCGACCTGTCCGTCACCGAACTGGTGCAGGCGCTGCGCAACGCCAATGCCTCGATCTCCGCCGGCGCGGTCGACGAGGGCAAGCGGCGCTACGTGGTGCGGACGGAAGGCGATCTGGACACGCTGCGGTCGGTCGAGAACGTCGTCCTGCGCTCCACCACGGATCCCGAGACCGGCCGAGTCGCCCGGGTCACCGTCGCCGACGTCGCGGAGGTCGTGTTCGACTACAAGGAGCCGGTATCCAGGATCCGGTTCTTCGGCCGGCCGGCGCTGGCGATGCCGGTCTACCGCGAGACCGGCGCCAACGTGATCGAGACGATGGAAGGGGTGCGCGCGGCGGTCGAGGAGATCAACACCGACTTCCTCCCCCAGGAGCGCCTGACCCTCACCCAGGTCTACGACGAGACCACCTACATCAACTCCGCCATCGACCTGGTCCAGCAGAACATCTGGATCGGCGGTCTTCTCGCGGCCGTCCTGCTCATGACCTTCCTGCGGTCGTGGTCAGCGACGCTGGTGATCTCCCTGGCGATTCCCGTCTCCGTCATAGGCTCCTTCGTCGCCATGGCGGCACTCGGCCGGTCGATCAACGTGATCTCGCTTGCCGGCATCGCCTTCGCCGTCGGCATGGTGGTCGATGCCGCCATCGTCGTGCTCGAGAACATCTTCCGGCTGCGCCAGACCGGTCTGGACGCGCGCAAGGCAGCCCATCAGGGGGCGGGCCAGGTCTGGGGCGCGGTGCTGGTCTCGGCGCTCACCACCGTCATGGTGTTCATTCCGATCCTGATCATGCAGCTCGAGGTCGGGCAGCTGTTCCGCGACATCGCGGTCGCGATCTCCGTCGCCGTGCTGCTGTCGCTTCTCGTCTCCGTGACCGTCATCCCGGCCCTTGCCAGCCGTCTGCTAGGTGCCGACACGGCCAAGCTCGCCTCCACCCGGCGTCTGCCCGGAATCGACGATTTCGCCCGCGGGTTTCATGCCTCGGTCATGGCTCTCACCCGTCTTGTGGTCCGGTCCCGATCCGCCGCTTTCGCCGCCGTCGTCATCGTCGTCGCCGCGGCCGGCACGATCACCGCCGTCTTCCTGCCGAAACTCGACTACCTGCCCGACGGCAACCGCAATCTGGTCTTCGGCTTCGTCCTGCCGCCGCCGGGCTACAATCTCGACACCATGACCGACATCGCCGGACTGGTGGAGGATGCGACCCGTCCGCTCTGGGATTTCGAGGGGACCCGGACCGAAGATGAGGAAGGCCGCCCGACGATCGGCCGGTTCTTCTTCGCCGCCTTCCGCGCGAACGCGATCGCCGGCGCCGCCGCCGTCGACCCGAGCCGCGCGGGCGAGCTCATCCCGATCATGAGCCGAGCCGTCTTCCAGGAGCCCGGGACCTTCGGTTTCTTCCGCCAGACCTCCCTGTTCGGACGGGGCGTCGGCGGAACCCGGTCGGTCGATCTCGACATTTCGGGCGGCGACCTCGAAGAGATCGTCGGCGTCGCCCAGGCCGCCTTCGGGCGGGTCAACCAAGCCCTGCCGCGCGACCAGGGCACCCAGATCCGCCCGCGACCGGCTCTCACCCTGGGCGCCCCGGAGGTGCGGGTGCTGCCGGACCGCACCAAGCTGGCCGATGCGGGGGTCAATGCGACCGAGCTCGGCCTGACGGTCGACGCCTTCAACGACGGCCTGCGCGTCGCCGAAGTGACCGTTGACGGGGAACGCATCGATCTCACCCTGCGCGGACCGTTCGACAAGATCACCGAGACTCAGGGCATCCGGGACCTTCCGGTAGTCACCGACAACGGCACGATCGTGCCGGCGGGGTCGCTCGCCGACGTCGTCATCACCGCCGGCCCGACCGAGATCCGACACCGCGAACGGCGCCGCACGGTCACCCTTGTCATTTCCCCGCCGGCATCGCTGCCGCTGGAGCAGGCGCTCGAGACGATCGAGGAGCAGGTCATCGAGCCGCTGAAGCAGGAGGGCCTCCCGCCGGGCGTCGTGCTTCGCCTGTCCGGCACCGCCGACAAGCTCCAGCAGACGTGGAGCGCGATGCAGATCGACCTGGTGATCGCCCTGGTCATCGTCTACCTGGTCATGGCGATCCTGTTCGAGAGCTTCCTCTATCCGCTGATCATCATTTTCTCGGTGCCCTTGGCGACCGCAGGCGGCGTGCTGGGGCTCGGCATCCTGAATCTCTTCATTCAACAGAACCTCGACATGCTCACGCTGCTCGGGTTCGTCATTCTCATAGGAATCGTGGTCAACAACGCGATCCTGCTGGTGCACCAGACGCTTCACCACCTGCGCGACGACGGGCTGGCGGCCGGTGCCGCGATCCTGGAGGCGACCAGCAACCGCATCCGGCCGATCTTCATGTCCACGCTGACCAGCGTGCTCGGAATGCTGCCGCTGGTGATGTTCCCGGGCGCCGGATCGGAGCTCTATCGCGGGCTCGGATCCGTCGTGGTCGGCGGGCTCGCGTTGTCGGCGCTGCTGACGCTGGGGCTGATCCCGCCGATGCTGTCGCTCTTCATGTCGGCGATCGAGGGCCGCAGGACCGGCACGCCGGCACCGGCCTCGAAGCCGGCAAAACCCGCAGCGCCCGGCCCCTCGACCGATGGTGCTCCGGCGGAGTAGCGGCTCCGCCCGACCCCCAGACTCTGGCTTTCCGGCCCCGCCCGCGTGCTTGAGCTTATTGGGCGGGCAAACGATGTGTTAACCTTTGCCCAGCAGGGTGTGGGGAACATCGTGCGATAACCTGACCGCATCCGGGGCCTGCGCATGACGCCGCAACAGTTCGTCATGATCCTTCAAGAGCATGAAGCCTGGCTGACCAAAGGCCGAGGCGGAGTGCGCGCGAATCTCGCCCGTCAGAACCTGACGGGCTTTTCGCTCGAAGGCGCGAAGCTGCGCGGCGCCAAGATGTCCGGCTGCGACATGACGCGCGCCATCCTCCAGCGCACCGACCTGTCCGAAGCGGACCTGTTCTGCGCCGTGCTCGACGGCGTGGACGCGAAGAACTGCAACCTGGAAAACGCCGACCTGCGCGGCGCCAACATCCGCAACGTCAACCTGACCGGCGCCAACCTGCGCGGGGCCGACTTCCGGGGCGGCACCCTGATGTTCGGCAGCGACGACGAGGACGGGGAACGCGACAGCCCGACCAACAACGAACGCGGCGCCGATTTCTCCAACTCCGCCATGGCGAACGCCAACCTCGCCGGCGCCTCCCTCGCCGGCGCCAACCTCTCAGGCGTCAACCTCCGCAACGCCAATCTCGAGGGCGCGGACATGAAGGGGTGCATCCTCAGCGACACCGATTTCTCCGGCGCCAACCTGCAGGATGCCCAGATGCAGGGTGCGGTCATCAACAATACGGTGTTCAAGCATGCCAACCTATCGGGCGCGAACACCGACGGCTGCGACATGTCGACCGCCAACTTGACCGGCGCGAACATGGTCCGCAGCGAGGACGCCCTGCCCTCCGATGTCCGCGATATGCTGAACAACCACTATGTCTGGATCCGCGAGGACGGCAGGCTCGGCGATCGGGCGGTTCTGGTTGGAAGCGACCTGAGCCATATCGACCTGTCCGGTGTCAACCTGTCCGGCGCGGACCTGCACACCAGCAGCCTGACCGGTGCCAATCTCTCGGAAACGCTGCTGGTGATGTCCGACCTGGCCAAATGCAATCTCGAGGGATCGGATCTGAGCAAGGCGACCCTCGAGGGCGTGAACCTCTCCAACGCCAGCCTGGTCGGCGCCAATCTTCAGAACGCGAACATCTCGCCGGTCAACCTCAAGGACAGCAAGGGGCGGCCGACCGGGCGGCTCTGGCCGGCCAACCTCTCCGGCGCCAAGCTCAACGGCGCCGACCTGCGCGGCGCGGACCTGCGAGGTGCGAATCTATCCCACTGCGACCTGTCCGGCGCCCTTCTGAAAGGCGCGAACCTCACCGGCGCCAACCTCACCGACGCGGCCGTCGAGCCGGATCAACTCGACGGCGCGGTGAACACCGAAGCGGCCGCCGTCTGACGGCTTGCGGTTGTCCGGTTTCGGTAGCCGGTTGTCCGGTTCCGGTTGTCCGCGGACGCCCGACGCTCTATTCTGGACATGCACAGACAGGAGGCACGTCATGCGTACTTTCGTAATAGCCTGTGGATTGAGTTTCGGACTTGCGGCATTCGCGGCGAGCGATGCGTCGGCCTGCGGCTGGTCCTCCAAGACGGCGTCTTCTCCGTCGCCCAGCCAGACGGTGATGGCCCCGCAGACGCAGACACCGAAGCCGTCGTCCGACGGCTGAGACACAGCGGATACAGCCGGCGGGGCTCTCGCCTCGCCGGCCCTTCGGAAAACGCGGTCCGTGTTCTCTTGATCGGCGCGACGTTTGGTCGGAAGATTAAACGTCGCGTTAAGTTTTTAACGCTAATTAAGGGTCGACCCATCAGACTTCAAACCTGGACGGGGATAGACCTTTAGAAAATGAAGACCGCCGTGGCCGCGCCTGACGCATCCTTCATCAGCACGATCAGCGATCAGCTTCACAGCCTGGTCAGCCGCGTCGAAGCCGATGTGGCCCGCTATGCGGACTCGGCCGTCGGTCCCGATGGCGGCGGCTTCCTGATCTATTACCTGACCGACGACAACGGGGAGCCGCTGAAGGACGTGACCGCCTCGGATCTCGGCGTCGGCCTGAAGCAGATCACCGGCACCAAGGGCTTCGGTCAGTTGCAGGAACATTGCGAAAACCAAGGGCTTAAAGTCCGTATCGACGAGCATTTCTACGCCAACGATCCGCGCCCGACGAAGATCTATCGGGTGATCGTGGACGGCTGGCAGCCGGGATCCTCGGCATGACCCCCGAACAGATCCTGAAGATGATCGAGAGCCACGAGCGGTGGCTCCAGCGGAAGTCCGGCGGCCAGCGGGCCGACCTGTCCGGCTGCAATCTCTCCGAATTCAATCTGACCAGCGCGACGCTGCAGTCGGCGAAGCTGTCGGGCGCCTACATGGCGCGCGCCATCCTGACCGGCGCCGACCTGTCCTACGCGGACATGTTCTGCGCCAATCTCGACGGCGCGGACCTCTCCCGATCCCTCCTGATGCGCTGCGACCTGCGCGGCGCCTTCATGCGCGGGGCCAATCTCGCGGGCGCCAACCTCAAGGAGGCCGACCTGCGCGGCGGGGCGCTGATCAGCGGCAATCCGACCGCGCCGGCGACCATGATCCGCGCCAATATCGGCCAGTCCGAGCTCGACGAGGCGGAGCTGAACGGCGCCAACCTGTCGGGCACGGACCTGTCCCATTCCAGCATGGTCGGCGCGACCCTGGAGAAGACGCTGCTCTGCGGCGCCAACCTCTCGGGCGTCAATCTCGAGAACGCCAATCTGCAGGGCGCGGACCTGTCCGGCGCCAACCTGTCCGAGGCGAAGATCGTCGGCGCCAACCTCTCCGGCGCCAACCTCTCCGGCGCCCTGATCCACCGCACGCAGCTGCGGAACTCCGACCTGCACGGCGCCATTCTGGAGAATGTCGACCTGTCGTCCGCCGACCTGTCCGGCGCCAACCTCGTCAATGCGGACGGCCGCGGTCTGTCCCGGTCGATGCGGGACATCCTGCGCGACCACGCGGTCTGGATCCGCGAGCAGGGCCGCGGCGGATCCCGCGCCCAGCTCGCCAAGACAGACCTGTCCGGCATCGACATCTCCGACGTCAACCTGTCCGGCGCCGACCTGCGGGAAGCGCAGATGACCGGCGCCGTCCTGCGAAGAACCAGCCTGGTGATGTCCGATCTGTCCGGCACCGACCTCACCGGCTCCGACCTTCGGGACGCCGAACTGGCGGGAATCAACCTCGCGGGCGCCAATCTGAGCGGCATCCGGGCGGCCGGTGCGGACTTCTCGGAGGTCGAACTGAAAGCGGCGGACGGAACGCCGACCGGCCGCATGTGGGTCTCCAACCTGTCGGGCGCCGTGTTCGTCGATGCCGATCTGACCGGTGCGAAGCTCACCGGCGCCAACCTCAAGGGTGCCGATTTTCAGGGAGCCCGAATGGCGCGCGCCCATCTCCGCGGCGCCGAGGTCGAAGGCTCCAACCTGTCGGCCGAACAACTGGCGGAGCTCGCCAGCAAGCCGTAACCGGCGGCACGCCAGCCGACCGCCCGCCTACCAGCCGTTCACCCGATCCCAGAACGCGACCACCGGCTGCCGCATGCCGTCCGCCAATCCGTCGACAACCGCATACCGGTCGTACATCGCGGCGGTCATGCAGACGTGGTTGGGC
Source organism: Thalassobaculaceae bacterium (assembly GCA_040223655.1). Lineage (GTDB taxonomy): Bacteria > Pseudomonadota > Alphaproteobacteria > Thalassobaculales > Thalassobaculaceae > Thalassobaculum. The sequence continues at coordinate 100,277 of JAVKFT010000025.1, forward strand.
AGGACATGCACCCGGCTGCCGATCGGCAGGACCGCCGGGTCGGCGCCGACCCCGGCGATACGGCCATGCTCCTGGTGGACCGCCTCCACGGTCAGTCCCGGCAGCGGCCGCCCGAACGCATCGGTCAGCAGCCCGAAACCGCAGTCCCGTGACTGCCCCTGGGTAGACCGGTCCTTGGACAGGGCGAGCGCGCCGGCATCGATATGGGCCATGCCGGACTCCGGACGCAGGTTGGTGACGCTCGCCATGACTGTCACGGCGATATCCTCGAGCCCGCAGCAGCCGACGCCGGACTGAAACAGGTCCATGAACATGTACACCCCCGGCCGCATCTCGGTGACCCCGTCGAGCGAGCGGGCGAACAGGGCGCCCGGGGTGGAGCCGACACTGACCACCGGACAGGCGTGGCCGGCCTGCCGCAGACGCTCGGCCGCCAGAACCGCGCCGACCCGCTCCGTCTCGGCGATATCCGCGACGGCCTCGGGATCGCTGCAACTGTATGTGTGACCGGCGTGGGCCAGTATGCCCCGAACCTCCTGTCCGCCCGCGCGCAAGATGCCGGCGATCTCCAACAAATCGGCCGACCGGGCGTCGATGCCGCCGCGATGCTCCCCCACATCGACCTCGATCATCACCGCGAAGACAACGCCGTGGGCCTCGGCGGCCTTGACGATCTCAGAGGCGATGACCGGATTGTCGGTGGTGACGGCCAGATCGATGCCGCGCGCCCTCAACTGCGCCGCCTGAGCGAGCCGCGACGGGGAGATGCCCACCGCCAGGGTGATGTCGCTGAAGCCGTGATCTGCGAAATACTGCGCCTCGCGCATGGTCGACACGGTGATCGGCCCGGTCTCCGAGGCCAGCGCCCGGCGCGCCACCTCCGCCGATTTCGCCGTCTTGCAATGTGGGCGGAGCCGAACGCCGAGCGTCTCGGCCCGCCCGCGCATGCGCGCCAGATTGCGCTCCATCTTGCTGCGGTCCAGGACCAGACAGGGGGTCGGCAAATCGCCGAGGGTCGGGGCGGCGTCGCTCACGGGGCTCTCCTCGCTGGGTTCCGTTCCGGAATACCACGCTCTCCGGCCAAGGAGCGACGGCTCAAAGCGGTGCTGCGATCCCGAAGGCTCCGTCGGCCCGACGGACCAGCGCTCCCCGGCGGTCATGCGCCTCGGCGACGGCCTGACGCACCTTGTCCCGCAGCGGCACCAGATCGATCCGGATGCCGAACTCGGCTTCCAGCTTGCGGCGTCCCGCCTCGTCGAGCCCGCCGAGGAACTCGATCGCGGCATCATTGACGGTGGTCTCGGCCACCCGGTCCAGACTGGCCGGTATCGGCAGATTGTACCGCTCGTACTGATCCCGATCCGTCAGTCGGAAGTGGTACAGCGCCTGGCCAAGCCAGGCGACGACGTAGGGCCGGCTGATCAGCGCCTGGGAGAGGAACAGGTCGCTCACCCGGCAGAGCACTTTGGGAACCCGCGTCCAGTCCCCGACATGGTCGAGAGCCCGACCGGCCAGCGCCAGACCGGGCGCCGGGAGGAAGTTGTAGAACGTGCCACCGATCTGCCTCGCCGCTCCGTGCGCCCAGATCCCCATATGCTGGCCTGAGAGGTTGCGGGCGGGACGCAGGTTCCGGTCGTAATAGGCATGAGGCACGGAGATCACCTCCGCCCCCAGCGACTGGCGCGCCCGGACCAGCGTCACGGCGAACTCCCGGTCGAGCCGGTCGTCGGCATCGGCAAAGGCGACGATGTCAAAGCCGTTCTCCCGCGCCCAGAGGCCGCCGGCCGCCCGGGGCGTGCCGCCGCTGTCTCCCGTCGCCTGCGGCAGACTGAGGGTCATCCGCCCGTCACCCTCGAACGCCGGATTGTGCAGACCGTCGCCCACCAGCACATGGGTCACGGGATGCCGCTGAGCGGCGACAGAGTCGATCAACGCCCGGACCCAGGGCTCGGGCTCGTTCCGATAGGGGGTGACGATGGCGACTTTCATGGGCGGGGTCCGGGTCAGGCCACGCGGTGCAGCAGGTCGCGGCCCTCGCGCAGTCGGTTGATGTTCTCGACCGCCACGGCGAGGCTCCGCTCCAGCGTGCCTAGCGTGAAGAACGCCACATGCGGCACCAGAACGACGTTGTCCAGCGCGAAGAGCGGATTGCTGGCCGGTGACGGTTCCTCGGCGAAGACGTCCAGGCCCGCCCCCATCAGCCGCCCGGACGACAGGGCTGCGGCGAGCGCCTCCTCGTCGACGAGCGGCCCGCGTGCCGTATTCACCAGGATCGCACCGGGCTTCATCCGGGCGAATGCCTCGGAGTCGAGCCAGTGCCGTGTCTCCGGCACCAGCGGAATATGCAGCGACACGATGTCGGACTCGGCCAGCAGGGTGTCCTTGTCGACCCAGGCTGGAACCGAGGGGTCGGGGGCGCCGCGCTTGGTGAAGATTACCCTGGCGCCCATTGCCTCCAGGACCGGCGTGAGAAGCTTCGGAACCGACCCATTGCCCACCAGACCGACCGTACGACCGGCGATCTCCCCCAGCGTGTCCTGCATCGCCGGCGGCCAGCCCCAGCCGTCGCCGCGAGCCGTGCGGGCGTGGAACACCGGCAGTCGGCGCAGGCAGGCGAGCATGAGCAGGAGGGTCATCTCCGAGACCGCCTGACTGTTCGTGCCCGGCATGTTGCAGACGGCAATACCGCGCCGCTTGGCCGCCTCCAGGTCGATCGTGTTCACCCCGACACCGATCTTCTGCACCAGCTTCAGCGAAGGGGCGGCGGCCATGTGCTCGTCTTTCACCGGCTCCAGATTGTGAAGGAGGACGTCCGTGTCGACCATCTGCTCGAGAAAGCCGTCGTGATCGCGTTCGGAGCAGATGGCGACCTTGAGCCCCTCTTCCGAGGCCATCCGGTTGAGACGGTCGCGGAGCCACGGGCCGACATCGTAGTGGTAGAGAACCTTCATGCCGTGCCTCGCTTGCTCATGCACCACCCCACGCGAAGGCCGAGCGCGGCGGCAGCGCGGCTCCGGTCGGAACGACTTCCGCCAGCCTCAGCCCCTCGTTCCATTTCGCCATGCGTTCGGAGCGGGTGAAAGACCCGACCTTGAGCTGCGGGATCGCCCAGCCGACGCCGAGATGGACGATGGTCACATCCTCCGTCTCACCGGACCGGGCCGACACGATCGCGCCCCAGCCTTTGGCCCGTGCCGTCTCCAGCGCCTCCCGGGTCTCGGTCAGGGTGCCGATCTGGTTCGGCTTGATCAGTGCTGTGTTGCCCGCTCCCAAAGCGGCGCATTGGGCGATGCGGGGCGCGTTGGTGGTGACCAGATCGTCCCCGACGATCTGTACGCCGTCCGGCGCCGCGGCGGTGAAGCGGGCGAAAGCCTCTTCGTCGTCCTCGCCGAGCGGGTCCTCGATGGACACGACAGGATACCGCTCGAGCCAGCCCAGCAGCATCTCGCTCAGACCATCGCTGTCGATCTCCCGACCGTCGCGGGCCAGCGTGTAGCGGCCGCCGGTGCCAAAATCGGATGCCGCGATATCGAGAGCAATGGCCACCTCTTCGCCCGGCGCGTGACCCGACGCCTCGATGGCCCTGAGCAGGCAGTCCAGCGCTTCCTCGTTGCTGTCGAAGGCCGGCCAGAACCCGCCCTCGTCGGCCACGCCCTGCAGTTTGTCGGCATCGCCGAGAAGACGACCGGCGGCCCGGTACACATCCGCCGTCCAGTCCAGCGCCGTCGGGTAGTCCGGCGCGCCGACGGCAACGACCATGAAATCCTGCACATCGACCCGCCGCGCCGCATGGGCGCCGCCACCGAGGATCTGGATCTCCGGCAGGGGCAGCGGTCCCGGCGCCGCGTCCCCCGCCAGGTGACGCCAGAGCGGCAGACCGGCGGAGGCCGCCGCCGCGTGCGCCACTGCCATGGAGGTGGCGATCAGCGCGTTGCCACCGAGGCGGGCCTTGTTCCCGGTGCCGTCCAGCTCGACAAGCCCCCGGTCGATGCCGTCCTGATCGTCCACCGGGTGGCCCCTCAAGGCGGTAGCGATCTCGCCATTCACCGACGCCACGGCGCCGCGGACGTCGAGACCGCCGGCGGCGTCTCCGCCGTCGCGCCGGTCGAGCGCCTCTCCAGAGCCGGTGGACGCCCCCGCCGGTGCGATCGCCCGTCCGGATACGCCCGAGGCTGTGCGGATCTCCACCTCGACCGTCGGTCTGCCGCGGCTGTCCCAGACACGCCGGCCGATCACCGCGTCGATCGAATCACTCATTTCCGTCCGCCTTCCACCATCAGTTCCGTTTCCCAATCCTTGCGAAGCGTCGCCAGCGTCGGCGGCGGAGACTTCAACCAGCCGATCGCCGCCCTGCGCACGCGCTCCCTGTCGCGCTCTTCCGTCAGGTATTCGACCGGCGATTTTCCGTCCACACGCGCCAGGAACAGGCCAGGCAGCAGGCTCGCGACCCGCGCCTCCAACGCTACCGCGTCCTCCCAGTCCACCCGGGCGAGATAGGCCGCCGTCATCCGCTCGAAGCAGCGCAGGAAGCCCGCGGCCGCCGCCGGCACCCAAAGGCATTTCAGCAGCAGGTGGTTCAGGCAGAACGCCAGGTCGAAGGCCGGATCGCCCCACCAGGCGCACTCGGCGTCTAGAAACAGCGGGCCCGCCGGGCCAACCTGGATGTTCTTCGGGCTCACGTCGCCATGCACGAGGCAGAGTCGGGTCGATGCGGTCCGCGCGACCAGGGCGCCGAGTTCAGCCGCCACCTCGGGCCGGGCCCGACCGGCCGCCTCCAGATAGGGCTCCAGGCGGATCGCGTGGAAGATCTCGTCCGTCGGGAAGCGCGCGGCGAGATCGGGTCGGGCCGCGGTCGCCGCATGGATCCGCCCCAGCCGGTCGCCGACCGCATACGCGACAGCCGGATCGGCGACGCCGGCGGCGAGATCCGCTTTCCAGAGACGATGGTCGCCCGGGTCGAGCCAGGCCATCGCGAACAGTCCTGCCTGCGGATCGTGGCCGAGGATCTCCGGGACCGCTTCCGGCACCGCCTCGGCGACGGTCTCGAACCAGGCGACCTCGTAGACGTTGCGGATCACCGGAGCCCGCCAGTCGGCGGCGACCTTGAGCTTTGCCAGGGCCCGCTTTACGCAGAACGGCCCGCGCACCGCGTCGACCCGCCAGATATCCGAGGCGACGCCGCCGGTCAGCGGGGTCAGATGGGGCACCTCGTCCGGTCCGACCAGCCCGAGCCCGCGCAGGGAGTCCGTGACTTCGGCCGGTGCGGCGGCGCTCACGCACTCAACTCCCGAACAAGCATCTGGACACGCTTGCTGCCGGCCTCCTGGGTCCCGACAGGCCGGAACCCGAGCCGTTCGTGGAAGCGCATCGAGCCCGGATTGGGCGGATCCAGGTTGACCTCGCAGGTCAGCCGCTCCACGCCGAGACGCAGGCCGGCGGCCGCGAAATCGTCGTACAGCACGGCTCCGAGACCTTCGCCGCGGCGGCTCGCCGAGACGACCACCCTGTCGACATAGAGAAAGCGGTCGTAGGTCCGCTCGAACCAGCGGTAGTTCTGGCTGTCATAGCGCCGGCCCGGCTGCAGGGCGATGAGAAGCGCGTCGGGCGCGCCTTTCGGTCCGATGACACGGAACAGATCTGCCTGTTCGGCGAATGCTGAAAAATCGGCGGCCGTCAGCGCGTTCACCGCCGGCACCGCGGCATTGTTCAGGAGCACCAACGCGTCATAGTCGCCGGGCTCGGCATCGCGGATCTCACTCGTCATTCCGTCCGACGGCCGCGCGCCGCCCCTCCCTGTCCGCCACGGCGTCTGCGCGCCGGTATGTTTCGGCCCAGCATCACCAGCACAGGGGAAATGTCTACCGGTAGAGTGGAGCGGTCGATCCGCGCCAGCCCCTCCAGCGGCAGGTCCTCCAGCGCCGCGTGTCCGGAGCCAGACGGATCAAGCGCCGAGGCAATCGCGTCCGCGGTGCCGTCCGATCTATAAAGGCCAAGCAGGGCCGCCAGTGTGACGGCTTTCGGAATTCCGCCGGTCTCCGACGCATAGGCCGCGAGGACCCGCGCCGGACCAATATGCCGCTCGAGCAGGCCCGCCGCACGGAGCGACGGCTCCACCCCGTTCGCCTCCCCCATCAGGTCCGCGGCAATCGCGCGGCCTTCTTCGCCGGCCTCAAACGCCAGCGCCGCCGCCATGGCCCGGCCATCATCGCCGGAACCAATGGGGCAGTAGGCCGCCGCGCCAGGCCGCAGCGCTGCGCTTCGGAGCAGAAACGGGCACCCGCCCTCGTCCAGCACGACCGAGGCGCAGCCTAGCGCGGCGACCGCCTCAAGATCGGTTGCCACGGCGAGGCACGGGGCGACGCTCACCGGATCGACTGCCTCGGGCATCGCCGCCAGTTCGCTCAGAGATCGGCGCTGGCCAACCATCAGCGCGGCGAGCTTTGCGGTTTCTATGACGGGGCCGCCGCCGACGCCGACGATCCCGTCGCAAAGATCGAAATGGAACGCGCCGACGACCTCGGCGACGGCGGACAGGCTTCCGCCCTGCCGGACCGCAACCGGGAAGATCGCCAGCCCATCGGTCTCGAGTTCCCGGACCAGATCGTCGACTCCGCCGGGGCCGCCCGGCGCACCAGGGTCCGGAGCGCCGGAGACGGACGTCTCCAGACAGATCAGCAACCGCCGCAATCGGCGCGCTGCCGCCCAGCTTCGAACGACCTCGCGCGCGGTCGTCCCCGTGCAGAGAGGGACGACACCGCCCCACATCATTCCCGTCCGCGTCCTCGGCTCTTCAGACATCGCGCCATCCGGTTCCGGTCCGGCGGACCCGCGTCCGAAGCCACATCACTTTGAATCCGCCGTCCAATCGTCTATAACGTCGGCAGGGTGTAGTTCACCTCAGGAGCGACACGTCATGGCGATTTCGAGCGCAGCGGCAGCAAGTTCGGCCCTCTCCGTTTCCGGAGTGCGGGCGGCGAACGAGCAGGTGCGCGTTCTCGGCGCCGGGCTGTCGTCGCTTCTGTCCGTTGCCGAGCAGATCGCCGATCAGGTCCCGACATCGCCCACCGTCCCCGCCGCCCCGAGCGAGAGCGGCCGCGGACAGAGCGTCGACATCTCGGTCTGATCCGGACCCGTACCCCTTCCCTTCCACTGCCTGACCCGCACAAGAAAAACGCGCCGACGGAGCGGCGCGCTTATCAGGTGTCGACCTTCGGGAAGGACGTTTACTTCTCTTCCGGCAGAGCGGTCGCGACCGACTTCACCATTTCCGTGATCCGCTTGCGCAGGTTCGGGTTCTTGATCGAGTAGTAGGCGCGGACCAGTTCGAGAGTCTCGCGGCGGGCCATGGGATCCGTCGGATTCTCTTCGTACTCGTCGCGGGCGCTGCCGGCCTTCATGCGGCGCGGCGAATGCGCCATCGTGTCGTCCGACATGTCGTCGAAGAAGAAGCTGACCGGCACGTCCAGGATCTGGGCGATGTCCCAGAGCCGCGAGGAGCTGATGCGGTTGCTGCCGCGCTCGTACTTCTGGACCTGCTGGAACGTGATGTTCAGAGCTTCGCCAAGCTGCTCCTGGCTCATGCCCAGCAGAGTGCGGCGAAGGCGCACCCGTCGACCGACATGAACGTCGATCGGATTGTTGTTCGTGATCTGATAATTCGGATCGTCACGACGTTTTTCGGTTTTGGCTTTAGCCATGGAGCTACTTCAACCTCCTTACTTTGAGACGGTCGGGCGGTTGAGCCCCCGTCTCACTTAAAGTGCAGTATGGGTTTCGCACCGCCCTTTTGACAAGGCAATACACGTTAATGGGGTTCGTTCCGGTCACACGTTTCGGGCGAATGTGGCGCTCTGCGAATTCCCGACAGGCCGCCAAGTCTCTCGCAAACATGTGGCGTCAAGCTCACCCCGGTCTATAGCCGTCGATTGCATCACCCGCAACAAACTTGAAATCAAATTCAACCAAGCCGTCGCGGCTGCCACCGATATACGTTGTATTACATGGATTTATTGAGAACAGGTTAACGCGGAAACTGTTCAAATTTTCCCTAAATTAACGATGCTGTCGATAAAAATCTAACGTAGTTTCAGACACTTCATGGGCTCCGCCAACTCTCAGGGTTGAGGAGACGTTAACGCTCGTCGGGATGAATCGGGTGATCTCGAGGTGAAAAAAGATACCGCGATACCATTTCCGGGTACGAACTGAAGCGATAGCCACCATTACGGTCGAGTATCCGGTTACGCCCGTCGCGAAACACGCGGCGCAGGGCGTACCAGGGGAGACCCGGACGCTCGTGATGGAGCGCGTGTAGGTTGTTCGAGAGAAACAGGAGATCGAGCGCCCCACCGGCCTCGACGATCACGCTCCGCTCGGCAGGGTTGGGACTCGGACGGTGCTCCGCGTAGCTGCGAACCAGCAACAGCCCCATAGCCGGCCAGACAACCAGAATGAGATACCCCCACACCGGTACGCCAACGGCGACCAGGACCGCGGCAATCCCAAAGACTTGGAGCGCGTGGCCGGCAAGCTCCGGCCACCGCCTGCTGGCCAGGAGATCGCAGCTGTCGGCCAGCACCGACAGGCCCACCACCCAGAGCGGGCCCAACACCACCCGCCCTGCCAACGTGTTCATCGCCAACCTGAGCCGCCGTTCCAGCGGCCCCGCCCGTCGCCAGGCTGCCGCCGTCACGTACCAGCTCTCCGGATCTTCCAGCGGATCGGTCAGCCGCTCGTCGATGTGGTGGGCGAGATGGCTGTCGCGGTACCGGTCGAACGGCAGCACGAGAAGCAGCGGCGGCCCCGCGATCAGCCGGTTGAGCCCCGTATGCGGCGTCGGGTGCCCGTGGATCACTTCGTGCTGAAGCGATGCCTGCCAGGCGACGCACCAGGCGAGCACCGGCGTTGCCGCCCACCACGGAACCAATTGCGCACCAACGACGGCCAGAGCGGTGGCGATGGACAGGTAGATCGCAGCGGCCACTGCCACGGTGGGCCATTCGACACGATCGGGCAGGCGGACCCGGCGCGGCGCGGCGGAAACGGGAAGCGACGCGCTGGCGCGGCTGTAGCCGGGACGGTCGACGGCTGTGCGATGAACATGATCCATGGCGCCACCCTATGGACGCCAGGGCTGTTGCAGCAAATAGGCTATGCGAAACTTATGTTGACATTATTCATCTTAAAAAACGATGTTTACTAAATGCAACATCCCGTCCATCCACAGGACAAGCGCGACGTCGCCCGTCTGTTCCGCGACCGTCTGGAAACGGCGATGGAGCGCGCCGGCCTGTCGCGGTCCGCGCTGGCCAGGCGTATCGGCGTCGACCGGTCCACCCTCTCGCAGATTCTGTCGGATGACGGGGTGCGCCTGCCGCGCGCCGATACGGTCGCGGCGCTCGCCGTCACGCTGCAGGTCTCGCTCGACTGGTTGCTCGGCCTCGCCGAGGAGGGTCAGTTCACCGCCGACATCATGGAGCGCTCGCCGGAGATCAGCCCGCACAACCGCACCGTCGCCGACGAGAACCTGCTGCGCTGGCATGCTGAGGCCGCCGGCTACAAGATCCGCTACGTACCGAGCGGCCTGCCCGACCAGGTGAAGATTCCCGAAGTGAGCGAGCACGAGTACCTGGAGACGGGAGCGGTCACGGCGGATCAGGCGATCCGCCGATCCCGGGACCGGCTGGACTACGTCCGCCAGCCGGAGACCGATGTGGAGATCTGCACCTCGGTCCAGTCGCTCCAGGATTTCGCCGACGGCACAGGCGTGTGGCGGGCGGTGTCGACCGAGATCCGGCGTCGCCAGCTCGAGCACATAGCCGACCTGATCGAGGAGCTCTATCCGAGTGTGCGCTGGTATCTGTTCGACGGCGTTCGGGACTACGTCATTCCGGTGACCATCTTCGGCCCCAAGAGGGCGGCGATCTATGCTGGCAACATGTACATCGTGTTCACGACGACCGAACATATCCGGGTACTGACCCGGCGCTTCGACGAGCTGATCCGCCACGCCGTCGTTCACGCCCACGAGATCCCCGCCTATGCCCGCACGTTGATCGAGCGGATCGACAAAGGATCGCCCGCATGACCGCCATCACCGCCCTGACCATGTACGACCTCCCGGAGCTTCGATCCGCCACCGACGCTTGGTGGGCGACGATCGCCCGGCATCTCTCGGCGCGGGGCATCGACACGGTCCCGGCCAGTCTCACCCGCGACCGGCCCGTGGGCGAGATCTGGCGCGATCCGACGCTGCTGCTGACCCAGACCTGCGGCTACCCCCTCACCCACGCCCATGCCGACGACCTCTCGGCGGTCGCGGTACCGGACTACCGGGCCGAGGGCTGCGGCGACGGGCTCTACAGCAGCGCCTTCGTCGTCCGGAGCGAAGATCCGGCGACGACACTGGAGGATCTGCGCGGCCGCCGGGTCGCCGCCAACGGACCGGACAGCCAGTCCGGCTGCAACGCCCTGCGGATCGCCGTCGCCATGATCGCCGACGGCGCCGACCGGTTCTTCTCCGACGTTCTGTGGAGCGGCGCCCATCGCCGTAGCCTCGCGATGGTGCGCGACGGAGAAGCCGACATCGCCGCGATCGACGGCGTCACCTTCGCCCTCGTGGGCGACGCGGCCCCGGACGAGGTTGCCGGGCTGCGGGTTCTGCAGTGGAGTGCGGCCACCCCGGCTCTGCCCTATGCGGTGCGGCGCATCCTCGACGCCGACAGCCGCTCGCGGATCCTCGACGCCCTCCTGGCGGCGGGAGAGGACCCGGATGCCAGCGGCGCCCGGGAGACCCTGCGCATCGCCCGGATGCTTCCGGTACGCACCGACGACTACGCCGTCATGGTGCGGATGCGCGAGGCGGCGGAGGAGCGGGGCTACCCGCTGCTCGCCTGACCGTCTACTCGGCCGCCAGGATCCGCCGGGCCAACTGAAGCAGTTCGTCGTCGTCCGGTCGGATCGCGTTGTTGTCGATCATCGGCCGGTTCTCCGGCGCCGACGCGACGGTGACCAGGTGCGGTGCATCCGCCTCCCCCAGCGCCGTATCCGAGAGCGACACGGGAAGCCCGACCGCCCGGAGCAACGCCTCGAACCGCTCGGCCCCGGCCATCGCCTGTTCCGCCTGGTCGGCGGTTGCCCGGAGATCGACGCCAAGCGCCGTCGCAACCGGCGCGTACAAGTCCGGGCGCCGGCTCGCCGACCACGGCAGGACGACCCGCATCGCCAGGGCGACGGCGCGGCCGTGATGCACATGGGCGATCGTGCCCAGCGCATGCCCGTAGGCATGGGCGATACCGGTCCCGCAGGCATCGATCGCGGCGCCGGCCAGGGCCGACCCAAGGGCCATACGCCCGCGTGCGTCCACGTTCCCCGGGTCGGCGACCGCCCGTTCCAGATTGCCGGCGACCAAGGCTATGGCCTCAAGGGCCATGCCAACGACGACCGGGGTCGAGCGGATGTGGGTATAGGCCTCGATCGCGTGAACCAGGGCGTCGAGCCCCGTCGCCGCCGTCAGGGGACCGGGCAGCCCCAGGGTCATGGCCGGATCGAGGATCGACAGATCGGCCTTCAGGCCGCTGCCCCAGGCCCAGACCTTGCGTCCCCCATCGAGACCGTACACCGACGTGCGGGTCATCTCGGCGCCCGTCCCCGAGGTGGTCGGGACGAGGATCTTGCGGAGGGACCGGTCCGGCAGCGGAGTGGCCAGCACCGCGTAGGCTTCCGCTGGCGCGTCCGCAACGGCGACCGACGCGGCGAGTTTCGCCACATCGAGCGCCGACCCGCCGCCGATGCCGAGAATGAGATCGGCCCGGTGCGACCGGGCGTGCCGCGCCGCCGCGTCCACGGACTCGGCCGAGGGATCGCTCTCGATTTCGTCAAACTGCTCGACAGCGAGGCCGGCGGCCGCCAGCCGCCGCGCCGCGACCTCCGGAATGCCCGTCGCCACGACACCGGGATCGGTGACGATCAGCACCCGCGCGCCGGCACCGCACAGCGTCGCGATATCGTCCGGCAAGGTACTGGTTCGGTCCAGGCCGTAGCTCAGGGCTGGGCCGGGATCGTGGTCAAAAGCGGCAAGCATGCGGTCTCTCCATTCGGGTCGCGATGCGCAGGATTACAGAGTCGCGTTTCAGTTTCGCGTCGAAAACCGGCATACGAGGACGTATTCGCCGTTGACGGGTAAACCGCGAAGGTCCCTTCTGCGGCCCATGAAAATCGAGCGCATCGACATCACCCACCACCGCCTGCCCCTGGATCCACCCTTCCGAGCGAGCTGGGACACCCGGCCCCGCACCGAGTTCGACGCCACCGTCGTGCGGGTGGTCACGGACGAGGGCGCCGTCGGCATCGGCTCCGGCGATACGATGCTCGGCTTCGACCGCCACGCGGAGCTGTTCATTGGCGAGGACCCGCTCGATCTCGACCGACACAACCGGGTGCTGGACAATCTGGCGTTCCACTACAGCCGGTATTGGCCGCTGGATCTCGCGCTGTGGGACCTCGCCGGCAAGATCCTCGGCCAGCCGGTCTGGCGCCTCGCCGGCGGCCGGTCCGACCGGACCCGGCTCTACGCCTCGTCGGGCACCCTGCGGGGCCCCGATGCCATGGCGGAGGCTGCCCTGTCGTTCCGCGAAGCTGGCTTTCCGGCGATGAAGATCCGCTTTCACCGGGGCGACTGGCGGGACGACATCCGCGCGCTGGAAGCCGTGCGGGCGGCGGTCGGCGACGGGCTGACCCTGATGGTCGACTGCAATCAGGGTTGGCGCATGCCCTGGGACACGGCGCGCCCCTGGTCGTTCAAGGATGCCTTGGCGGTCGCGCGGGAACTGGAAAAACTCGGCATCTACTGGATGGAGGAGCCGCTTCATCGCGCCGACTACGCCGGCATGGCCGCCCTGAAGGACGCTGTCGACATCCGGATCGCCGGCGGCGAGATGAATCGTGAGGTGTTCGAATTCGACACCCTGATCGAGCGGCGGTGCCTGGATGTCCTCCAACCCGACGCAGCGCTCACCGGCGGGATTGGCGGTCTGAAGCGGATCGCGGAAGCCGCTGTCGCCGCCAACCTCGTCTTCACACCGCATACCTGGTCCAACGGGCTTGGCGTCGCGGCCAACGCCCATCTCGCCTGCGGCGCCGGCAACCCGCCGTTCCTCGAATTCCCCTACGACCCACCCGAATGGTCGGCCGAACGCCGCGACTACATGCTGAGCGAGACGCTGGCGTTCGAAGACGGCTGGATGCGGCTCGGCGAGGCGCCGGGGCTGGGCGTGGCGCTGGACGAGGACCGGCTGGCGCGGACGCGGGTCGGGTAACACCGATCCCTCGGAGGCCAGGCTCAGAGCGGTTCCGCCGTCCCACGCCTCAGGGCACCGATCCGCTCGGCGTGGAACGGTCCGTAGCCCGCCGCCTCGACCTTGCGTGCACCGTTCATCGCCACCCCGTAGGCCGGCAGCGCATGGAAAGGAATGCCCGGATTTGCGTGATGCTCGGCGTGATAGGGCATGTTCCAGGCGAGCCAACGGATAGGCGCGATGCTGACGACCGACCGGGTATTGGCCCACATGTCCCTGACCGACGGGCATCCCCAGTGCTCCGAAAGCAGATAGGCACGCAGGAACGGCTGCCCGAGCAGCGCCGGCCCGATCCAGAGGACCAGAACCGGCCGCGGGTCGGTCAGGGCGGAGACGGCCGCGATCGCCGCATAGAGGGCGAGATAGATCCGCGCCTCGACGATCGAGCGTCGCCGCGACCGGCTGTCGAGGAACGCGCCCGGCGCATGGCCGGCGGCCCGGCCCAGCAGGCCCCGGATCATGCGGTACCAGTACTCGAGCCCGGTCAGCAGATACAGGTAGCCGAGAAGGGTGGTCGGCTTCGGGCTGGCGAGTTCCGGATCTCGATCGGGATCCTGCGTAAAGCGGTGGTGAGCCATGTGGAAGGCGGTGAACCAGCGGGGCGGCAGCAGCAGAAGGAAGCCGCAGACCTCGGCCACCGCCTTGTTTATCCAGACGGTGCGGAACGCGGTGCGGTGGACGCACTCGTGGAGCGGCGGGAACAGGAAGACGAGCAGAACTCCGTGAACCAGCATCGCAGCCCACAGAAGCGCCCCATCGGCCGTCAGACACCCAACACCGGTTGCAACCAGCAGCAGCCCCTGAACGGCCAGATGTCGAAGCCCCGGCCCGTTGCTGCGGGTGCTAAGGGTTTTGAGGTAACGCTCATCCCTTTGATTTAATGTCATATCTGGCATCGAAAACGATCTCGCCACCGGATTTTTTTGCGACGCGGTACGGAAAACCTATTGCAAACCCTGTTTCACGCGAGCATATTTTGCAGTGCAGCATGACTGCCCAACATGCTGTGTACACTTCTTGGGCGTTTCCTCCCTTAACTCGGGCCGCGCTTGTCGCGGCCCCTTTTTTTTCATCCGTACGACGGCCGGCCGATGCGACCAGCGTGCCGCAGCCGCCTGTTTCCGTCCAGTGCGGCAGCGGTTGCCGGGTCGTCACCGGCAAATCCTACCGTCGGTCTTCGCTCCAGATACAAACCTGTTTATTTTCAGGTACTTATAAAGCCACAGGCGCTGGCCCAGGCCTTGCGATGTCTTCCGCGAACACCAACCCGCCGCGGGAGAGGCAGAATGCGCGATATCGATCCGATCCATTTCGAGGTCTCCAACGACGGGGCCGTCGCCCTGCAGAGCCCGGAGACCCGCCGCGTGGCGATGATGTCTCCGGTCACCCTGTGCGGCCGGGCCGCCGGACCGGTCCAGCTCGACACGGTCTTCGGCGTGGCGAACGAGAACATCCCCACCGCCGAGGGCATGCTGTTCGGTCAGCTCCCGGCCGCGATCCGCGGCGCCGTCGAGGACTGGGCCCTGCACCTCTCCGCCAGACCCTGGCGCTTCCGCCGCGAGGCCATGACCCATTTCGCCCGGGTCTTCGCCGACCAGTTCCGCCGGCACATGGACGGCATGACCGACGAGGAGTTCGAGAGCCTCAAGGAGGTCGGCTACACCTGTCTGCTGGAACGCCTGGACGACGGCACCCGGATCGCCGATCTGCACCAGGCCCGGATCTATCTGGACAGCGTCCACGACCATCACCGCGAGGCAGCCCGCCGGTTTCTGAACAGCCAAACGCCGCGCGTTCTGGTCCAGGCCTGAGCCGCTTCCGACGACCGTTTCCTTCGCCGTCGGGGGGCTCCGGCCCAAGACGGCACACTCTCCCCCAACCTCGCCCGCTCCACACCGGAGCGGGCTTTTTTCTTTCCGGGCCCGGGAGCAGGGCCAGACCGGGAATACGGACAGCCCACGGACACCGTCAGCCCTTCGTCGCCGGGCCGCTACGCCGTCACTCCTCCCCCGTCATCCTGACGCATGTCAGGATCAAGCACCGACCCCGGTTTCCCAACGGGTCCTATATCGATTTCAGGACGAGGGTCGGGGAATGGCCATGAGCCAGACGACGTGCGGCTCGCGACCCCATCGACCTGACGGCCCGCTCACGGCGGCCCGCGGACCCACCGATACCGGCACGGCAAGCACTTGCGGGGGCGCGCCCGGTACACCGGCACCGCTCCTCCCGTCATCCTGACCCATGTCAGGAGCTGCGGTGGACCCCAGGGTGCGGTGCTTGATCCTGATGTGCGTCAGGATGACGGATGGAGGCACGGGGCACCGGTCCTCCGTCAGCACGTTGAACAGAAGAGCGCGCCCAAAAAGAAAGAGAGCCGCCAGCAGGCGGCCCTCGATACTCGGGTGGGGAATGGGTCCCTCGCGTCAGGCCCCGGAAGCTACCGCTCCAGGGGTGCTGTCCATCAGCGACGGACCGTTCCGGAGACGGAGACGTCTCCGGCCTCGATCGCGGACTTGAGGATACCCAGCCCGCGAGCAAGCTCTTCATATGTCTCACGGTAGCGGGTCAGTTCGTTCACTTCCGCCTCCATGACACCGGACTTCGCCTTGTTGCCGACGTCCAGCAGTTTGGCGAGGTAGCGGCCCTTGATTCGGGCTGCGTGGCGGACCACACCCTCCACCTCGCTCTGGTTCACTTCCATGACAACGTCCGAGACCGCACGTCGGTTCTCTTCCGCGGCAAATCTTTCCAGCTCCCGCACGTATTGGGCGGCGTTCACCTGGCCGCCGGGCATCGCATCGTGCAGCCAACTCGACCGTTGTGCCGGCTTCGCGGCCGGCTTCCGCGCCTGATCCCGGGTCGGCTGGCTCTGATGGGACTGTCGGGTCGCTGCGGCGGCCTGAGGCTTCGCCGGCCGGGACGGCTGTTCGGCGGTCGGCATGCGCGAGACAGCCTGTTTTTCCCCGCCGGGCACCGTGGAAATCGATTTGCGTGCAGACTGCCCGGCCGCAGGCTCGGCGGTGCGGGCGGCAAGGGTCCGCACCGACGCGTTGGTGTTGGCGGGTCCGCGCGGTGCCACGGCGGTGGACCGGGCCGGCGTCGGGGCGGCTTTACCCTCTTCGGCGAACGGATCCCAGTTACCGATGCTGTCGGCGGTCTCGAGACCTTTCTTCAGTGCGGCGGCAAGCGACATTCTGATCTCCCTTGGCTAGATCGACGGCGCGCCGCCGATCCGATATCTCGCCAAGGTCAAAGCAAGAGGCGTGCCGTTTTCGCGAAAGCGACGAGTCGCCCCGCCTTCCGGCCGAAATCATCGGCTCAGGCGGCGGAGCGTAGCCGATCGCGGCCGTGCGGCCCGGTGAAGTCGATGCTCGGGCCACTCGGCACAATGCCGGTCGGGTTCACCGTGTGGTGGCTGCCGTAGTAGTGCGCCTTAATGTGATCGAGATGGACCGTCGCCGCCACACCAGGCCACTGGTAGAGCTCGCGCGTGTAGCCCCAGAGATTGGGGAAATCGACGATCCGGTTGCGGTTACACTTGAAGTGCCCGTGATAGACAGGATCGAAACGCAACAAGGTCGGAAGGAGGCGCCAGTCCGCCTCGGTCACCCGCTCTCCCAGCAGATACCGCTGCTTCGACAGCCGCCCCTCGAGCCAGTCCAGCGTGTCGAAGAGGTCCGAGAAGGCATCCTGGTAGGCCTTCTGCTTAGTGGCGAAGCCGGCACGGTAAACGCCGTTGTTCACCGTCTCGTAGATCCGCGCGTTGACTGTCTCGATCTCCTCGGCAAGGTCCGCCGGGTAATAATCGCCGGGCTTCGCGCCGATCCGATCGAAGGCGCTGTTGAACATGCGGATGATCTCAGCCGACTCGTTGCTGACGATCGTGCTTTCCTTCTTGTCCCACAGCACCGGCACGGTGACCTTTCCGGTGTAGTCCGGATCGGCTCGCGTATAGACCTGATGCAGGTACTCGGCACCGTTCAGCGTATCCGGATGATCGTCGGAGAACTGCCAACCGTTCTCCAGCATCAGTGGATCGACCACGGTCACCCCGATCATCCCCTCGAGGCCCTTGAGCCGGCGGAAGAACAGCGTGCGGTGCGCCCATGGGCAGGCATAGGACACATAGAGATGGTAGCGACCGGCCTCGGGCTGAAAGCGCGCGGAGGCATCGTCGCGGATCCAGTCCCTGAAGGCGCTTTCGGTACGCTTGAAATTGCCGTCCTCGGTCGCGCCGCGCACGTCGCCGGACTTCCAGACGCCGTCCACCAGCTGTCCCATGACTTCCTCGTTTGCTAGATGAATTTCCACAGAGTGGCTTGATTGACTCCGCAAGGTGGGGTGGATTGCGGCTTCGTCAACACCAACAGGGCCGGCGCCGGGGTGGCTGCCGCCCGGGTCGAGCGGGAGAGTGCGATGGTTGCGGTGATCGAAGGACTGCTGAGCAAGGAGCAGGTGCAGACCGTCGCCAAGAGGCTGTTCAGCGCCAAGTTCGCCGACGGCTCCATGAGCGGCGGCCCGCTCGGCAAGGAGATCAAGAAAAACACGCAGGTCGCGCCGAATTCGCCCGAATACCGGGAACTCGCCGACTTCGTGCTGTCGATTCTGAAGCAGAACGAGACCGTGGCGCTGACCGCGATCCCGCGCCGGATCCTGCCGCCGATCTTCGCGTCCTACACCGAAGGACACCGCTACGGCGACCATGTGGATGCGGCGCTGATGGGACCCTATCCGGGCCTGAGGACCGATCTCTCGATCACGATCTTCCTGAACGATCCCGGTGCCTACGAGGGCGGCGAGCTGGTGCTCGTCACCGATTTCGGCGAACAAATCTACAAGCGCAAGGCCGGCGACGCCGTGCTCTACCCGACCCACTACCGGCACAGGGTCAATCCGGTGACGAAGGGCCGGCGCATGGCGGTCGTCACCTGGATGGAGAGCATGGTGCGCGATCCCGCCCGGCGCGAGATCATCGGCGACCTGGCCGCCGTCATGGACCGACTCGTCACCACAAAGGGCGACGAGGAGCTGATGCGGATGGTGGAGAAGAGCCGGCTGAACCTGCTCCGCATGTGGGCGGATACCTGAGCTGCCGGCCGCACGTGCTACACGGGGCCGCATCCGCTTGACCCCGAGAGGGCCGACGGGCGACCATCCGTACCGATAACGAAACGAGAAGCCCCGACCGGAAGTGCCATGGTCAAAGGCCCGACTGCTGCCTTGTTGAAACGCCTGAAGCCCGCGCGGGCAGCGATGCCCCCAGAGCTTCCGTACTTTTCCTACGCTTCGGCGGAACACCCGTTCCTCAAACGCCTGATCATCCAAGCGATCGAGCGGATGACGGGTCAGCCCAGAGTGAAGCGGCTATATCTGGAGCACCGCCTGAACCCGGTCCCGGACGAGGACTTCTGGTCCGCCGCGGTGCGCAAGCTCGAACTCAACCTGCTCTACGATCGCCAGAAATGGGAGGCGGTACCGAAGGACGGCCCCCTGGTCATCGTCGCCAACCACCCGTTCGGGGTGCTCGACGGAATCGTGATCAGCTATCTGACGTCGCGGATTCGTCCACGCTTCAAGGTGCTCACGAACTCGGTCCTGTTCCGCGCGCCGGAAGTTCGGCCGTTTCTCCTGCCGATCGACTTCGCCGAAAGCCGCGAGGCACTGGCGACCAATATCGAGACCCGTAAGCTGGCGCTTCAGGAGCTGGCCGAGGGCGGCGCCATCATCGTCTTTCCCGGCGGCACGGTCTCAACCGCGCCCTCCACGTTCGGGCGGGCCGTCGATCCGGACTGGAAGCCGTTCACCTCGAAGCTGATCGTCTCCGCCAAGGCGACCGTGGTGCCGGTCTATTTCGAAGGCCAGAACAGCAAGCTGTTCCAGTTCGCCAGCAACGTGAGCCAGACCTTCCGCGAGGCGCTGCTGTTCAAGGAGGTCGCCAACAAGATCGGCACCGACATGCCCATCACGATCGGCGACACCATCCCGTTCGAGCACCTGGCCCACCTGAAGGACCGCCGCCGTCTCATCGACCACCTGCGATCCATCACCTACGAGCTCGGTCCGACGCGCTAGAGCAAATCACGATCAGATGGAAACATCTGGTCGTGTGAATTTGCTCTATCGTTAATGAGTTAGAGGGCGATTCACGGTTCAGATCGATTCGATCTGAACCGATCGCGCTCTAGGGTCCGGACTCAATTGATCCAATA
>JAVKFT010000026.1:0-234399 GCA_040223655.1 Thalassobaculaceae bacterium
CGTCGAGCGCCTGTGGTGCCGCCTCAAGGACTGGCGACGCATCGCCACCAGATACGACAAGCTCGCTCGAAACTTCCTCAGCTCCGCACTCATCGCCGCTATCGTCACCTATTGGATCAATTGAGTCCGGACCCTAGCGGAGGACGCCTGGGACATCGCCCTGATCGCCGAGGAGCCGGAGCGGGCGAAGACCATCGCCTTCGTCGACGCCTATGTGGAGATCGAGGCAACCTATATGGTGCCGGCGGACTCGCCGCTGAAGACGATCGCCGAGGTGGATGCCGAGGGTGTGCGGATCGCCGTGTCCGACCGCGCCGCCTACGACCTCTACCTGAGCCGCACGCTCAAGCACGGCGAGCTTGTCCGGGCCAAGGGGCTGCAGGGCGCGCTCGATCTCTATGCGACCGATAAGCTCGACGCGTTGGCCGGCCTGCGCCCGGCGCTCAAGGAAAACGCGGCCGATCTCGGCGGCCAGCGCATCCTGGAGGGACGCTACACCGCCGTGCGCCAGGCGGTCGGCACCAAGCCGCAGAACACGGCCCTGCGGACGGCCATCGCCGACTACCTCAAGACCGCAAAGGCCGACGGCACGATCGCCGGCCTGCTTGAGCGGTTCGGGGTGCAGGAGAAACTCAGCGTGGCCCAGGACTGACGCGCCGGGCACAAACGGGGTCGGGCACGAACCGATCAGACGTCGACCGGATACGCCCTTCGGCCGTCAGCCGGTGAAGTGCGTCTCGATCTCGGCGAAACCCATGGCCGTCTCCGAGAACCGGAAGGTGCCGTCGGTTCGCATTTCGCGGGCGGCGTCGATGAAGACCCCGTAGGCACGCCGCGCCAATGCCGATCCGACGCTGACCCGCTTCACGCCGGCGGCGGCGAGTTCCGCCAGCCCGAAAGTCGTGCCGGGCATACCCATCACCACATTGACCGGTTTCGAGACCGAGGAGCAGACCGTCCGGATCGTTTCGAGATCGTATAGACCGGGTGCATACAGCACGTCCGCGCCCGCCGCCTCGAAGGCTTGAAGCCGCCGGATCGTGTCGTCCAGATCGTCCCGGCCCCAGAGCAGGTTTTCGCAGCGTGCGGTGAGGACGAAGTCTCCCGGCAGCGAACGGACGGCTTCCACCGCCGCAGCTATGCGCTCCACCGCCAGCGGGAAGTCGTAGATCGGCCTGTTTGGGTCGCCGGTATGATCCTCGATCGACCCGCCGGCGAGGCCTGTGGAGGCGGAGGCCCGAATGGTCTCAGCCACGCTGTCCGGGCTGTCGCCGAACCCCTTCTCCAGGTCGGCCGACACGGCGAGCGGCGTCGCCGAGACGATCTGCCGGCAATGGTCGAGGATCTGGTTGCGGGTGGCGCTGCCCTCGGGGATGCCGAGCGCGAAGGCCATGCCCGCGCTGGTCGTCGCCAGGGCTGGAAAGCCCATGGCTGCGAGGATCCGCGCACTGCCGGTATCCCAGGGATTGGGGATGATGAAGGCGCCGGGCCCACGGTGGAGGGCCCGGAAGGAGGTCGTGTCCTGCATCTCGCCCGCTTCCTATCAGACTTGGGAGACAGGAGCAGGCTGACTCAGGAAATAGAACAAATCAAGAACAATATCGCGTCACGCGATCTGGTCGCCGGTCGCCAGCACGCGGTTCTTGATCAGCGGGGCCGAGAAGTCGCGGAAATCGGCCATGAAGTCGGCGTTCTTGTGTTCCTCGAACGCGGCGGCGTCCTTGTAGACCTCCCAGAGATGGAACGAGCCCGGCGCGTCGTGATCGGCGCTGACCGAGAAGCCGAGGCAGCCGGACTGGGTGAGGCTGTTCTTGGCGTGCTGCTTCAGGCGCTCGGCGAAGGCGTCGGCGTCCTTGGCGTCGACGACGAGGTTCACGGCGACAACGTACATGCGGGGTCTCCTCCGGAGGGTTGATCGGTTCTTGTGTCGGTCGTCGAATGGCGGTCGATGGTCAGGCCCGCCATGGTGGCCGTCCGCGCCGTCGGCGCGCGGACCGGCCGCGGGGCGGCGATCAGGTCGCGGGCCCGGGCCAGCACCCGCTTGCGGTCGCGGCGCACGGCATAGACCTGCTTCTGCGCCTCGATCATGACGACACCGCCGAAGGTCGTGAACCACCTTTCGCCGACCCGTTCCACCGCCGGCGCGGATCGGATCAGCAGGCCGCTGGTATAGGGCGGCGCATAGACCGAGGTGACGCTGCGCGTGGGGGTGAAGCGGCTGTCCCGCAGGAGGCGGGAGAGCTGGCCCATGGTGTAGGGCTGGCCGTGGCCGAACGGGGTGTGGTCGAACCGGGCCCACAGGCCGCGCCGGTTGGGGGCGATGAACAGGATGCGGCCGTTGGCGGCGAGCACCCGCCACAGCTCCCCCATCATCGCCGCCCGCTGCTCGGTGCCTTCGAGGGCGTGGACGACGATGATGCGATCGACCGAGGAATCCTCGAGCGGCAACTCGCCCTCGTCCACCAGGGCGGTGAGGTTCGGCCCGTCCGGCGGCCAGTGCAGCACGCCCTGCTGGGCCGGCATGAAGGCGAGCAGCCTCTCCGCCTCGCCGCGGAACGGCCGCAGATAGGGGGTGGCGAAACCGAGGCCGAGCAGCGTCTGGCCGCGCAGATCCGCCCAGAGCTCGCGCACCTGACGGCGGATCATCCGCCGCGCCAGGTGGCCGAGAGGCGAGTCGTAGAAATCCCGCAGATCGACGGCATCGCTGAACATGGCGGGAGACTAGATCATTTCTCCGCCGATTGGCATCCGCGCGGGTTCGTTTTGGTCCGGGTGGCTTAGCGCCAGTCAGCGCCAGTCAGCGGTACTCAGCGGCACTCAGCGGCAGAAGGTGATCGATCCCTCGGCGCAGATCCGGTCGCCGTCGATCCAGGTCGCGCCCGACAGGTCGGCCCGGTAGAAGTCGACGTCGCGCACCCGGGCGCCCGTCAGGTCGGCGCCGCGCAGGTTGGCGGAGACCAGCCGCGCATCCACCAGGTCGGCGCCGGCGAACGTGACCCCCTCGAGGTCGGCCTGGCTGAAGTCGGTGAACTTCAGGCGCGCGCCCTCGAACTTGGCGCCCCGTAGATCCGCGCCGATGAAGCGGGCCCGGCCGCCCTGGATGCCGTTGAAGACCGAGCCTGCCAGCTTGGCGCGGTTGAAGCTGGCGTCGTCCAGGCGGCCGCCGCTCAGGTCGATGCGCTCCAGATCCACCCGGTCGAAGCTGCAGCGGCGCCAGTCCACGCCGGGGGCCGGCGGGTCGGAACACGCCGCCTCGGCCCGATCGGGCAGCGGGACGGCGACCGTCAGCATCGTGATCAGGGCCAGGAGAACAAGGCCGGACAGGCGCGACATACGGACCTCTAATCGCAGCGGGAACGGTTCAGCGCGATCGCTTCGCACGATCCGACCGCGGACCCCCGGAGGAGATCCTGTGAGCGCCCGCGGGCGGTTGGTTTGGATTGCCGGTAAGAGACTAACACGGCAAGGGCCGGCGGGAAGGGGCTGCGACGTCCGGTCCTGCGGGATGGATGACGGCGGAGCTTAGGATGGAAAGTGTCGCGCGGGGGCGGCGGGCCGTCGGTCGTGCCACGAGCGATTGTCTTGGCACGGACTCCGCCGGCACAGGTCCGACGATCCCGGTCGCCACCGGTCCGGTCCGTTGGACGGTTGCATCCCGGGCGGTTCGCCGCCGACCCGCCCCTTGGCCGGGAGGATCGGACATCGCGGGGCGGAGACCCCCGCGGCGGCAGCGCCCGTCAGGGCGGCCGCGCGATCCGCGCGAGAGCGTCAACGGTGGCCGAGGCGTCTCCTGGGAGACGAGCCGGCCGGGACCGGGCCCGTCGCTGACCCATCCGACGACCGGCCGGGTGGACCGTCCGATCGGGTGGGGAGCATTCGAGCCCCGCGCGATAGAAAAAGCGTGACACCGCCGCAGAGAACGGACAAGAGAAAAATCAGATTTCAGGGCAAATTTCGAAGACAAGCGCGCACCGATACTTGTGCACAATTCATATTTTATTTATCCACATGCTTATCCACAGCGCTTCTCCACCCTTCGCCTCGGCAGGGGCCGACAAATCAACGTCTTCCGGCGGTCGGGTTCGGGCAACGGGGAGGTTGTGGAAAACCGTCGGTCGTTTTAGAGAGGGCGAGACTTTTGCGGCATGCGACCCGACGTCGGGTTTGAGGCGATCATCCGATGGTCTATATAGGCGTGTCGAAATCGTCAGAGGCGCGGGCTCCGGTTCCGGGACAGCCGAAGTTGGAGCGCGTTGCCGTTCAGGCGACCCGGCGCCGCCGAGGGCGGGGTCGGGGAGCATGGGGCCCGCCAGCATGAGGGAAGTATGAGCGCTCAAAATCGGCCGCTGTCACCACACCTTCAGATCTACAAACCGCAGCTCACCAGTGTGCTGTCGATCTCCCATCGCGCGACCGGGATCGCGCTGGCGGTGGGGACCCTGCTGCTGGTCTGGTGGCTGGTCGCCGCCGCGGCCGGTGGCGAGGCCTTCGAAACCGCCCAGGGCTTCTTCGGGTCCTGGTTCGGCATCCTGGTCCTGTTCGCCTTCAGCTATGCGCTGATGTATCACCTGTGCAACGGCATCCGGCACCTGTTCTGGGACGCCGGCTACGGGTTCGAACTGGAAACCGCGTACCGCTCCGGCTGGATCACGGTGGGCGCCTCGGTGGCGCTGACCCTGCTGGCCTGGATCATCGCCGCGGCGAGCTGAGGGGAGCGACGGATATGGCTGGAAATTCTGCGCAGGGCCGCTCGATGCGGACCGCTCTCGGTCGGGTCCGCCACCTGGGCTCGGCCAAGGAGGGGGTGCATCACTGGTGGATGCAGCGGCTGACCGCGCTCGCCCTGGTGCCGCTGGTCCTCTGGTTCGTGGTCTCGCTGGCCGGCATGGGCGACATGGACCACGCGGCGGCGACCGCGTGGATCGGCTCGCCGGCGGTGGCGATTACCCTGGTTCTGCTCATCGGTGCGACCTTCTACCACGCCCAGCTCGGCGTTCAGGTCGTGCTTGAGGACTACATTCACAACGAAGGTCTGAAGCTCGCGGCCCTGGTCCTGGTGAAGTTCGCCTCGATCATCCTTGCGGTTGCCGCGATCTTCGCCGTGTTGAAAATCGCCTTCGGAGGCTGAGCTCATGGACTCCTATCCCATCATCGAACACGAGTACGACGTCGTCGTGGTCGGCGCCGGCGGCGCCGGACTGCGCGCCACTCTCGGCATGTCGCTCGAGGGGCTGAAGACGGCCTGCATCACCAAGGTGTTCCCGACCCGCAGCCACACCGTCGCGGCCCAGGGCGGCATCGGCGCCGCCCTCGACAATATGGGCGAGGGCGACAACTGGAAGTTCCACATGTACGACACGGTCAAGGGCTCCGACTGGCTCGGCGACCAGGACGCGATCGAGTACATGTGCCGCAACGCCATCCCGGCGGTGATCGAGCTCGAGCATTTCGGCGTGCCGTTCTCCCGCACCGAGGAAGGCAAGATCTATCAGCGGCCCTTCGGCGGCCACACGCTGAACCACGGCAAGTCGATGGCGAAGCGCGCCTGCGCCGCCGCCGACCGCACCGGCCACGCGATCCTGCACACGCTGTATCAGCAGTCGCTGCGCAACAACGCCGAGTTCTTCGTCGAGTATTTCGCCCTCGACCTCATCATGAGCGAGGAAGGCGAGTGCGTCGGCGTCATGGCGCTCTGCCTCGAGGACGGCACCATCCACCGCTTCCGCGCGCACCAGACGGTGCTGGCGACCGGCGGCTACGGCCGCGCCTACTTCTCCTGCACTTCGGCCCACACCTGCACCGGCGACGGCAACGCCATGGTGCTGCGCGCCGGCCTGCCGCTTCAGGACATGGAGTTCGTTCAGTTCCACCCGACCGGTATCTACGGCGCGGGCTGCCTGATCACCGAGGGCGCGCGCGGCGAGGGCGGGTACCTCACCAACTCCGAGGGCGAGCGCTTCATGGAGCGCTATGCCCCGACCGCCAAGGATCTGGCCTCGCGCGACGTGGTCAGCCGGGCGATGACCATCGAGATCAACGAAGGCCGCGGCGTGGGTCCGAACAAGGACCACATCATGCTGCACCTGGAGCACCTGGACCCCGACGTCCTGCACCAGCGCCTGCCGGGCATCTCGGAGACCGCGAAGATCTTCGCCGGCTCCGACGTGACCAAGGAGCCGATCCCAGTGCTGCCGACCGTCCACTACAACATGGGCGGCATCCCGACGAACTATCACGGCGAGGTCGTCGCCCCGACCGCCGACGACCCGGACCGGGTGGTCCCGGGCCTGATGGCGATCGGCGAGGCCGCCTGCGTGTCGGTGCACGGCGCCAACCGCCTTGGCACCAACTCGCTGCTCGACATCGTCGTGTTCGGCCGGGCCGCCGCTCACCGCGCCGCCGAGACGGTGCGCCCGGGCGAGGGCCACAAGCCGGTCACCAAGGACGCGTCCGAGAAGGCGATCGACCGTCTCGACCGAGTCCGCAACGCCAAGGGCGACCTGCGCTCGGGCGAGGTGCGTCTCGACATGCAGCGCGCCATGCAGACCCACGCCGCCGTGTTCCGCACGACCGAACTGATGGATGACGGGCTCAAGAAGATCCACGACATCGCCAAGTCGATGCCGAATGTGGGCGTCAACGACAAGTCGCTGATCTGGAACACCGATCTGGTCGAGACCCTGGAGCTCGACAACCTGATGGGTCAGGCGATCGTCACCCTGGGCTCGGCGGCCGCGCGCCAGGAGAGCCGGGGCGCCCATGCCCATGAGGACTTCCCGGATCGCGACGACGACAACTGGATGAAGCACACGGTCATGTGGCTGAACGACAAGAACGAGACCCGGGTCTCGTATCGCGGCGTTCACATGAACACCCTGTCGAACGAGGTCGAGGTGATCCCGCCGGTGGCGCGCGTCTACTGAGCCGCGCCCGCCTCTACGGATAGCCAGTTAGCGAAGGAAAGACACCGATGGCCGAGTTCACTCTGCCCGCGAATTCCAAGGTCAAGATCGGCGACACGTACAAGGCGCCGGAAGGGGCCAAGCGGGTCAAGAAGTTCAAGATCTACCGCTACGACCCGGACAAGGGCTCCAATCCCCGTCTCGATACCTACGAGATCGACATGGACGATTGCGCGCCGATGGTTCTGGACGCGCTGATCAAGATCAAGAACGAGATCGACACCACCCTGACCTTCAGGCGGTCGTGCCGCGAGGGCATCTGCGGGTCGTGTTCCATGAACATCGACGGAACGAACACGCTGGCGTGCCTGAAGCCGATCGACGAAGTGAACGGCGACGTCCACATCTACCCGCTGCCGCACATGCCGGTGATCAAGGACCTGGTCCCCGATCTCTCGGTGCCCTACGCGCAGCTCGCCTCGGTGGAGCCCTGGCTGCAGGCGGACACCCCGCCGTCGCCGACCGAGGAGCGCCGGCAGTCGCCGGAGGAGCGCGAGAAGCTCGACGGGCTGTGGGAATGCGTCCTCTGCTTCTGCTGCTCGACCTCGTGCCCGAGCTATTGGTGGAACGGCGACCGGTATCTCGGTCCGGCCGTGCTGCTGCAGGCCTATCGCTGGATCGCCGACAGCCGCGACGAGCGGACCGGCGACCGACTGGACGCGCTGGAGGATCCGTTCCGCCTCTACCGCTGCCACACGATCATGAACTGCACCAAGACCTGCCCGAAGGGCCTGAACCCGGCGAAGGCGATCGCCGAGATCAAGAAGCTCATGGTGCTGCGCCAGTAGCGGCGCGGCTGTCATCGCGGAAGCTCAAGACCCGGCGCCATCGTGGCGCCGGGTTTTTCTTTGCCGCCGCTCTCTCCCCTCCCGCATTCCCCGGATTTATTCCGGGGTAAGCGTGGGAGTAGGTCGCGAACCGCCCGTGGTTCGCGCGAACGTCAGCTTTGCCCCGGAATAAATCCGGGGAATGCTAAAGGAAGGAGGTGAGGTAGGGAGAAGTGGGTGCCCACGTCACCGCACGCGATAGTCCTTGATCACATCCGCGTCCGGCTCCGGTCCCAGCCCGGCCACGTCGGGTACCGCGAAGAACCCATCGACCGGATCGAGCCACCGCTCGTACAGCATCGCCTCCGGGCGGATGTAGAAGCGCTCGATCAGCCCCGGATCGCCCAGTCCCGCGGCCAGATGCAGGGTGGCGAGGAAGCCGGGTCCGAAATAGGGCGAGTGGGGCATGATCTGCACGCCGGCGGCCTCGCAGAGGGCGGCCGTCTTGCGGAATTCGGTGATGCCGCCGACCTTGGTCACGCTCGGCTGGGCGTAGTCGACGGCGCCCGCCTGCACCGCCTGGCCGAACATCATCGCCGTGCACCAGTTCTCGCCGGCGGCGATCGGGACGCCGGTCTCGCGGCGCAGATGGGCGAGGCTGGCGAAATCCTCCGGCGGGAAGATCGGCTCCTCCAGCCAGTGCAGGTCGAAGGCGTCCAGCTCGACCGCCATGCGCCGGGCCCGCTCCGGCGTCCAGGGGCAGTTGGTGTCGACCATGATGGGGATGTCGTCGCCGGCCGCCTCGCGCGCGGCCCCGACCTCCTCGGCGGCGATCTCATGCAGCTTGATGTACCTGTAGCCCTCTTCCAGGGATTGTTTCACATCCTTAACGACCGCCTCCTTGTCGCGCAGGATGAACAGGGAGGAATAGGCCGGCAGCGGCGTCGAGACCGAGCCCCCGAACAGCCGGCAGAGCGGCATGTCGGCCGCCTTGGCCGCGATGTCCCACAAGGCCAGGTCAAGGCCGGAGATCGCGAAGATCGTGATGCCGTGGCGCCCGAACAGGTGCATCTTCTGTTGCAGCCGGTGGTTCAGGCCGATGACGTCGGTCGCGTCCTCGCCGATTACCGCCGGGGCGATCATGTGCTCGACCGCCGCGGTCACCGCGTCCAGGCTGTGATAGGCGAAGGCGTCGCCCCAGCCGACGAGGCCGGTGTCGGTGGTCACCTTGACCAGGCAGGTATCCAGCATCGCCCATTTGCCGGTGGCGAAGGCCTTGGTCTCGCCGCTGTGGCTGAACGGGATGCGGAGCGGAACGGCCTCGACGGCGGCGATCTTCATCGGTGTTTCCCCCTGGATCAGGCTTCTTGGTGATCCGCCATCTTAGGCCGCGCGACGCGCTCCCTGTCGAGCCCTTCTCCCGACCCCCAAGGCCGGCGCTCCCACTCCCTACCACCTCCTCCCCCACACTCCCCGGCCGAGTGCCGGGGCCTTCAGGAGGGGGAGACGGTCCGCATGCAGCGAAGCGCCGCCACGCGGCCGGTTTTGCCCGATTGGCCGGCTCCCGGTCCGGGTGCTAGGGTTCGGCCGCTTTCCGCATGCGACAGGTGCCCATCGACACCGGGGCCACAGACCCCATTTCAGCGTGCAGCACCGTACTGCCAAAGAAACGCGAGGACCCCCGCCGATGCCTGCTCTCGAAATCGTTCTGATCCCCGCCCTGTCGGATAACTACGTCTACCTGCTGCACGATGCCGCCTCCGGGGCGACCGCCGTGGTCGATCCCGGCGAGGCGGCCCCGGTTGAGGCGGCCCTGGCCGAGCGCGGCTGGACCCTGACCCATATCCTCAACACCCACCACCACGCCGACCATATCGACGGCAACGACGCGCTGAAGGCGAAATACGGGGCGATCCTGGTGGGGCCGAAGGCGGAGATCGAGCGCATCCCCGACATGGACGTCACCCTGGCCGAGGGCGATACCTACGATTTCGCCGGCCATACCGCCCAGGTGTTCGAGACGCCGGGCCACACCACCGGTCACATCTCGCTCTACTTCGCCGACAGCGACGCCCTGTTCCCGGGCGATACCCTGTTCTCGCTCGGCTGCGGTCGCATGTTCGAGGGCACGCCGGCCCAGTTCTGGGACTCCCTGCGCAAGCTCCGCGGCCTGCCGGACAGCACCTACATCTACTGCGGCCACGAATACACCGCCTCGAACGCCAAGTTCGCGCTCTCCATCGACGGCGACAACGACGCGCTGAAGGCGCGGGCCACGGAGATCGACGAGCTGCGGGCTCAGGGCCGGCCCACCATCCCCTCCCTGCTCGGCCAGGAGAAGGCGATCAACCCGTTCCTGCGGGCCGACGACCCGGCGATCGCCGCCGCCGTCGGCAAGCCCGGCGCCGATCCGGTCGAGGTCTTCGCCGCCGTGCGCAAGGGCAAGGACACCTTCTGAGCGGGCAAGCCCGTCCACCATCCGGCCCGAACCAGGGCTCTCACGAGGAAACGTAGATGAAGCTGTATCACGCCCCCGCCTCGCCCTATGTCCGCAAGGTCATGGTCCTCGCCCACGAGACCGGCCTCCTCGACGCGCTCGAGGTCGAGACGGTGACGACCTCTCCGGCGGCTCCGGATGCCGGCGTCGCCCAGGCGAACCCGGTGAAGAAGATCCCGGCGCTGGTGACCGACGAGGGCATGGCGCTGTTCGACTCGCCGGTGATCTGCGAGTACCTGGACAGCCAGCACCAGGGGCCGAAGGTGTTCCCGGAGCCGGGCGACGCCCGCTGGCACGCCCTGCAGCTTCAGGCCGCGGCCGACGGGCTGCTCGATGCCGCCATTCTGATCATCTATGAAGGCCGGATCCGTCCGGAGGAGCTTCGCTTCCAGCCCTGGGTCGATGCGCAGATGGGCAAGGTCGACGGCGCGCTTGCCGCGCTGAACGGCTGGTCCGAGGATTTCGGCGATCGGGTCGATATCGGAACGATCTCCGCCGCCTGCGCCTGCGGCTATCTCGACTTCCGCTTCCCGGACAAGGACTGGCGCGGTCCGAACCGCGCGCTCGCGACGTGGTACGAGCGCTTCTCGGCCCGTCCGTCCATGCAGGCCACCAAGCCGGACAGCTGACGGATGGCCGGCGAGGAGGTCCGTCGGCTGATCGACCGGATGGGTCTGCAGGCCCATCCCGAAGGCGGCTGGTACAAGGAGACCTATCGGGACGCGCCGGAGGGCGGCGGCCGCGGCGCGGTGACCCAGATCTACTATCTCCTGGCGGCGGGCGAGCTCTCCGCCTGGCACCGGGTCACCGACGCGACCGAGATCTGGCATCACTATGCCGGCGCGCCGCTGGTGCTCACCCTGTCGCCGAACGGCCACGACGCCGAGGCGCATACGTTGGGCGCCGATGTGCTGGGCGGTCAGAAGCCGCAGGTCGTGGTGCCGCCGGGCTGGTGGCAGACGGCGGAGAGTCTCGGCCAGTGGACCCTGTGCGGCTGCACCGTGGCCCCGGCCTTCGAGTTCTCCGGCTTCGAGATGGCCCCGCCGGACTGGCGCCCGGTCCCGAGGCCGCCGTCGGGGGGCGGCTGAGTCCGGTCCGGTCGTCGGTGGCGCTACGCCCGCCGCCGCAACATGCGGTGTGCGGCCAGGATCGCGCCGCCGACGATCAGCAGACAAGCGAGGGCGACCTCCACGGTCAGGGGGGCCAGACCGACGGCGATGAGCACCAGCGTCGACAGCAGCGGGGCCGCGTAGGAGGCGGCGCCGAGCACCTGGATGTCGCCCTTCTTGACGCCGATATCCCAGGTGAAGAACGCGCCGCCCACCGGGCCGAGGCCGAGTGCGAGCACCGCCAGCCACTGGACGGTGTCCTGCGGCCAGACGGTCGTCTCGAAGACCAGATGGCAGGGGATCGCGAGCAGGGCCGCGACGGCGCAGAACCCGCCGACCGCATCGGTCGGTACGTGCCCGAAACGACGCGACGCGACCGAATAGCTCGACCAGGTGAGCGCGCAGACCCCGGCGGCCATGTAGCCGAGCGTGTAGCGCGGGTCGATCTCCAGGCTCTGGCCCTTCGTGACCAGCAGCGCGGCACCTGCGAGTCCCAGGAGCGCGCCGCCGACATGGAACCAGCGCAGGCGCTCGCCCGGCAACAGGGCCGAGAACACCACGATCAGCAGCGGCCAGAGATAGGCGATCAGGCTCGCCTCGACCGCCGGGGCGTTGCGCAGGGCCAGGAAGTAGAAAAAGTGGTAGCCGAACAGCCCGCCGACGCCGAGCAGCCAGACCGGGGTCGGCTGGCGCAGATGGGCCAGCGGCGAGGTGCGTCTGGCGAGGGACGCGACGATCCCGATGGCCGTGGCCACGCCGAAGGTCATGGCCAGGAGCTGGAACGGCGGCACCGCCCCCGACTTTGCGGTGAACAGGGCGAGTAGCGCCCAGCTCAGGATGGCGGTGAAGCCGATCAGGGTCGCGCGGCCCCGGGTCATGTCGCGCTCCACTGTCGGAACTGGCGGAAGGGCGGCGCGGATGCTCGGACGGGTGCGCCGCTGCGATCGATTTGCCGGGCACCAATACACCGGGCGCCGGTCCACGCACCAGATCAAACACACCGCGCGCCGCGGCAGCGCGGGACCCCTGCACAGCGTTGCCCGCGCCGGGATACACTGGCGGACCGCAGACCTCCGACACAGGATGCAGCCGCATGTCCCACACGCGCCTCCGCAAGTTCAACACCCGCGACACCTATCCGGACCAGGCCCTCGACAACGACCTGTGCCAAGCGGTCGTGGCCAACGGCACGGTCTACCTGCGCGGCCAGGTCGGCACCGATTTCGACGGCACCCTTGTGGGAGAGGGCGATCCGGCGGCTCAGGCCGATCAGGCCATGCGCAACGTGGAGACCCTGCTGACCGAGGCCGGCGCGCGGCTCGACGACATCGTCAAAATCACGATCTACATCACCCGGCGCGAGGACCGCGAGCCGGTGTACCGGACGGTCGGCCGCTGGCTGAAGGGCGTCTATCCGGTCTCCACCGGCCTGATGGTCGCCGGTCTCGCCAAGGAGGAATGGCTGATGGAGATCGATGTGATTGCCGTGATTCCGCAGGAGCATTGAAGACTGCCGGAGACCGGACCCAAACGAAGACCGAAAGGGAGGAATGCCATGACCGCTGTTACTCCGAAGGCCGCCAACCACGCGGGGCTCGGCCCGCTCGACTCGCGCTACGTGGATGTCGAGGGCATGGACTGGGAGCCGACGCCCTATCCCGGCGTGGAATGGAAGATCCTGCTGAAGGACGAGGCGAGCGGCCTGCTTACCGCCCTGTTCAAATGGGCGCCCGGCTCCGAGCTTCCCCTGCACGAACATACGCGGATCGAACAGACCTTCGTGCTTGAAGGGTCGATCGAGGACGAGGAGGGCGAGGTGACGGCCGGCAACTTCGTCTGGCGCCCGGCCGGCTCGCGCCATGTCGCCCGCTCGCGCAACGGCGCGCTGCTGCTGGGCACGTTCCTGCAGCCGAACAAGTTCCTGTAGGGACGGTACCGGTCCGCGACCGGGTCGCCGCGGCGCTCAGCGTCCCACGTCGTCCGAGGCCCGGCCGAAGTCGTTCGGGCGCCAGAGGTCGGGCGGCAGATCCAGACCGAAGACGGGGTCGAGCAGGGCGACCTTCACCTCCACCCCCTGGGCGTCGGTTATGATCCACTGCTTCAGGGACAGGGGCTTGTCCTGGAAAGTGAGGACCACGTCGCCCTGATCCGGATCGTTCCGCTGGCGCAGCCGCAGCCGCAGCACGTTCGACCCTTTCTCCACCGCCTCGACGATCAGATCGTCCGACAGATCGACCTCGTCCGACACCAGAACGGACAGGGGCGAGGCGATCAGCGGGATCTGGGTGGTCTGTTCGAGCTGGTTGTCCTGGTAGGTCAGCCAGATGCCGTCCGCGGTGATCAGCACGGGAGACGGCGGCGCGTATTCGAACCGCATGCGTCCCGGCCGCTCGAGCCAGACGACCCCGCGCGCCACCAGGCCGGTCGAGCTGGCCTGCAGGAAGGTCGAGCGCAGGGTGGTGAGCTGGTTGAAATAGGTTTCCACCCTCTCGACCTCCGCCTTCTGCTCGGCGGTCAGCCCCTGGGCCGTGGCCGGGCCGGACGGCGCGAGGCCCAGCGCGCCGAGCAGGAGCCCGGCAAGGAGGACGAGGACGGGAGCCGGGCGGGCGTGATGGCGCGATTTTGTCATGACGCTCACTTGGCGTGTCCCGGGGCGGTTGGCAAGCGGCAAATCCGGGGCGGACGCGCCATCATCGCGCCATGCCCCTCGGTCCGGCATGGCCGAAGCCCGGGCGGTGCTCAGGCGGCGGTGCTCAGGCGGCGGAGTGATCGCCGACCAGAACCTCGCGCTTGCCGACATGGTTCGCCTGGCTGACCACACCCTCGGCTTCCATGCGCTCGATCAGGGTGGCGGCGCGGTTGTAGCCGATCTTCAGGTGACGCTGGATGAAGCTGGTCGAGGCCTTGCCCTCCCGGGCGACGATGGCCACCGCCTGATCGTACAGGTCGTCGCCGGAGGTACCGCCGCTTTCCCCGGCGCCGGAGAAGCCGAGCGGGTCCGGCGCGCCCTCGTCGTCCTCGGTGATGCTCTCGTCGTATTCCGGCTCGCCCTGGGTCTTCAGGTGGCGGACCACGTCCTCGACCTCCTCGTCCGAGCAGAACGGGCCATGGACGCGGGTGATCCGGCCGCCTCCGGCCATGTAGAGCATGTCGCCCATGCCGAGGAGCTGCTCGGCGCCCTGCTCGCCCAGAATGGTGCGGCTGTCGATCTTCGAGGTGACCTGGAACGAGATCCGGGTCGGGAAGTTGGCCTTGATCGTGCCGGTGATGACGTCGACCGAGGGGCGCTGGGTGGCCATGATGACGTGGATGCCGGCGGCGCGGGCCATCTGCGCCAGGCGCTGGACGGCCCCCTCGATGTCCTTGCCGGCGACCAGCATCAGGTCGGCCACCTCGTCGATCACCACGACGATGTAGGGGAGCGGCACCAAGTCGAGCGGCTCCTCCTCGAAGACCGGCTTGCCGCTGTCGGCGTCGAAGCCGGTCTGGACCTTGCGCTTGAGCACCTCGCCCTTCTTGATCGCGTCGGCGATGCGGGCGTTGTAGCCGTCGATGTTGCGCACGCCGAGCTTGGACATGGCGCGGTAGCGGCTCTCCATCTCCCGCACCGTCCACTTGAGCGCGACGACCGCCTTCTTCGGATCCGTGACGACCGGCGAGAGCAGGTGCGGAATGCCGTCATAGACCGACAGTTCCAGCATCTTCGGGTCGATCATGATGAACCGGCAGCGCTCCGGCGGCAGGCGGTAGAGCAGCGACAGGATCATCGTGTTCACCGCCACCGACTTGCCTGAGCCGGTGGTGCCGGCGATCAGCAGGTGCGGCATGCGGGCGAGGTCGACGGCGACGGGCGTACCGCCGATATCCTTGCCGAGCGCGATCGCCAGCTTCTGGCCGCCGGCGTTGATGGCGTCGGATTCCAGAACCTCGCGGAAATACACGGTCTCGCGCCGGGCGTTCGGCAGCTCGATGCCGATCACGTTGCGGCCGGGGACCACGGCGACGCGCACGGAGACCGCGCTCATGGAGCGGGCGATGTCGTCCGAGAGACCGATGACCCGGGACGACTTGGTGCCGGGCGCGGGCTCCAGCTCATAGAGGGTGACCACGGGGCCGTAGCGGACCTTGCCGATGGTTCCCTTCACGCCGAAATCGGCCAGCACGCTCTCCAGCATGCGGGCGTTCTGTTCCAGCGCATCCTCGTCCGGGCCGCAGGCCGCGGCGGGCGGATCGGTCAGCAGGTCGAGCTCCGGGTAGGCGTAGCCGCCGTCTCCGGTCCCAAGGTCGAGCTGACGCTGGGTGGCGGCGCGGGGCTTGGCCTTGGCGGCGGGCTTTTCCACTCGCCGGGCGGCGGGCTCGGCCGGCCGGTCGGCGGCGGCCTTGGCGGCGCGGACCACCTGACGGGGCGCCGGCGTGGCGTCCTCATCGTCGGCCTGCCAGGGCACCGTATCGTCGTCGTCTTCCGTGTCGTTATCCGGTGCGGTCAGGCGCGGCTCCCGGCGCAGCATGCCCGATCCGAGGCCAGAGCCGATGCGCGCGCCCAGGCGGACGCCGGCGCCGGCGCCCCGCGCGCCGATCCGCGCGCCGGCGGCCGCACCGCTCGCGGCGCTGACGGACAGGCTGAGCAGGCCTTTCGCCGCGGCGATCAGACCGATGCCGGCGGACCAGAGGGCGGCGGCGACAGCGAGACACCCGGAGATCACCGCCACCGGCAGCAGGCCGCCGACCGCGGCGAGCTGCGGGGCGAAAGCGCCGGCCGGCGACAGGACGATGGGGCCGAGAAATCCGCCGAGACCGGCCCGCAGCGGCCAGGCGGCGGGCGGGGTGATCAGAGCGAGGGCGGCGGTGGCCAGAACCATGGCGGCGGGCAGCAGGGCGATGCGCAGCGGCCAGCGGCCGACCCGTTCGTGCCGCAGGATCCGCCATCCCCAGACCGCCGGTACCAGCACCAGCAGAGCGCTGGCCGCGCCGAGGGACTGCAGCAGCAGATCGGCCAGCACGGCGCCGACCAGACCGAAGGGATGGGCGATCGTGCCGGACCCCGCCGCGTTCAGCGAGGGATCGCCCGCGTCGTAGGCGCCGATCGTGACCGCCAGGAGCCCGGCGGCGGCGATCAGGGCGAGCCCGCCCGCCTCCTCGCCGCGGCGCTGCAGGTACCGGGTCGCCTCGACCGGTAGAAAGGTTCGGTTCTCGTTGCCGCCGGACGCCCGTGCCATGCGCCTCAGCCCTCCCAGATCTCGGATACGCGCCGACCGTCCGGAGGGCCAGCTCCGGGCAAGGGGCGCGTATCGGGTTTGTTCCAAACGCCGATCAACTCTATACGACAGGGGGTTAGCGGGCAACCTTCAGAGAAAAGTTCAGAAAAAACGAGTCCCTTCAGACAGAAAGCGGGCCCGATGACCAGCATCGAGCCCGAGTCGAGGGAGAGAGGCGGCTTCGGAAGGCCTCCGCCGCGAGGGACGCGGGACCGCCGGAGCGGTCCCGCGAAAGGTTGGATCAGAGGATCCGATCAGAGGGTCTGGGACCCGCGACCGAACTCGGGATAGGCCTCCATGCCGTTCTCGGCCCGGTCCAGTCCCAGGGATTCGTCCTCTTCGCTCGGCCGCAGGCCGAAGATCAGCTTGAGCACGAACCAGACGATGGCCGAGGTGATGATCATGAAGACCGCCACGCCGACGATGCCGGTGAGCTGACCGCCGATGGTGGCGTCGCCGTTGGAGAACACGACCGCGATCGTGCCCCAGATGCCGGCCACGAGGTGGACCGAGATGGCACCGACCACGTCGTCGATCTTCAGCTTGTCCAGCAGCGGCACCGCGAAGACGACCAGCACGCCGCCGATGGCGCCGATGATGATCGACAGGAGCGGCGACGGGGCCAGCGGCTCCGCCGTGATCGCGACCAGGCCGCCCAGCGCGCCGTTCAGCAGCATGGTGAGGTCGACCTTCTTGTACATGACGCCCGTCAGGATCAGGGCGGCCACGACACCGGCCGCGGCGGCCAGGTTCGTGTTCATGTAGATGGTGGCAATGGCGACCACGTCGGCGGCCGAACCCATGGCGAGCTGCGAGCCGCCGTTGAAGCCGAACCAGCCCATCCACAGAATGAACGTGCCCAGCGCGGCGAGCGGCAGATTGCTGCCCGGCATCGGGTTGATCGACCCGTCGGCGTTGTACTTGCCCTTCCGCGCGCCGAGGATGATGGCGCCGGTGAGCGCCGCCCATCCGCCGACCGAGTGCACGATCGTCGAGCCCGCGAAGTCGAGGAAGCCGGCCTCGGACAGCCAGCCGCCGCCCCAGCTCCAGGAGCCCTGGATCGGGTAGAGGATGCCGGTCAGGATCACGACGAACACCAGGAACGGCACGAGCTTGATGCGCTCGGCCATGGTGCCGGAGACGATCGAGGCCGCGGTGGCGACGAACACCATCTGGAAGAACCAGTCGGAGGCCGCGCCGTAGCCGGCGGCGTCATCGCCGGTGAACACGCCGTCGGCGTCGAACGGATCGGCCGCCGACCACGGGCCCGGCGAGCCGAGGAAGCCGGAGACGTCGGCGTACATCAGGTTGTAGCCGACCACCCAGTACATCAGCCCTGCGATCGAGTAGAGCGAGATGTTCTTGGTGAGCTGCATGGTCGTGTTCTTGGTGCGGACCAGACCGGCCTCAAGCATCGCGAAGCCGGCGGCCATCCACATGACCAGCGCGCCGTGGAAGGCGAAGGAGAAGGTGTTGAAGATGAACGCGGTCTCGACCGAGACGTCGGCCGAGGCGCTCTTGGTGAAGCCGGCGGTCGCGACGGTCGCCGCGAGGGCCAGCAGGCTGAAGGAAATGAATTTCTTCATCGGTATGTGCTCCCCGCCGCTACTCAAAGCGCGTCCGCGTCGGTTTCGCCCGTGCGGATACGCACCGCCTGGGCCACGTCCAGCACGAAGATCTTGCCGTCGCCGATCCGGCCGGTATTCGCCGACTTCTGGATCTGCTCCGCCACCTGGTCGACCATGTCGTCGGCGACGACGACCTCGACCTTCACCTTCGGCAGGAAATTCACGGAGTATTCCGCGCCACGATAGATTTCAGTTTGGCCCTTTTGCCGGCCGAAACCCTTCACTTCACTCACGGTGAGACCCTGGATTCCCAGGCCCGTCAGCGACTCGCGCACTTCGTCGAGCTTGAAGGGCTTGATGATGGCCATGACGAGTTTCATATCGCCCAACCTCGCACCTTATGTTCCCCATAACTCCGATCAGCGCCCGCGCGGTCCGAAACCTCCCCCCAGGAGAACCTCCGAGAACTGCCCGCGCGCTGAGCGGAGCGGCCGCGTCATGCGGGCCGACGGATGTTTCATCAAGAAGCATGCCGAAAGTGGGGGAAAAGGAATCATTGATTGATTCCGGAATGTTAATGCGATTGAGCGTCCTTGCCTCCGACGGGCGGAGCGCTCAAATGAACAATAAATGGACAGAGAACACGAAACGCCTAAAAAATAGGCATCACTTTCCCGCGCCACGCGACCATGTGTCCCTTGTGCTGATCGCCCGACGCGCCATCCTGTTTTGCAGCAATAGGAGACGCCGTATGACAGCAACCGCTTCTTCGCATCGGCCCCGAACCGCCGGATCCGAGGGGGG
This sequence comes from Thalassobaculaceae bacterium, assembly GCA_040223655.1. GTDB lineage: Bacteria > Pseudomonadota > Alphaproteobacteria > Thalassobaculales > Thalassobaculaceae > Thalassobaculum. The sequence goes on from JAVKFT010000026.1 coordinate 18,963, forward strand.
CGCCGAAACCACCGCCGACACCGTCATCGTCGGCGCCGGGCTTTCGGGACTGACCGCCGCGCTGGCGCTGGCCGAGGGCGGCGTGTCGAGCATCGTCGTAGATCGCGCCGACCCGCGCGCGGCGAGCGTCTACCGCAACGATATCCGCACGACCGCGATCTCGTTCTCGTCCCGGCGGATGCTGACCGCGCTCGGGGCTTGGCACGCGGTGGCGCACGGGGCCGAGCCGATCCTCGACATCGTCGTCTCCGATGGCGGCGCGCGGGACGAGATGCACTACGACCATGCCGCCGTGGGCGACGAGCCGATGGGGCACATCGTCGATAACGGTGCTCTTAAGGAATCGCTGTTGGCCCGCATCGCCCGGCATGGGGATCTCGTCCGGTTCGCCGAGCCCGGGTCGGCGGCGGCGCTGGAAGTGACGGCCGGTCAGGCCACCCTGACGCTGGAGGACGGACGCGTCCTGTCCGCCCCGCTGGTGATCGCCGCCGACGGCCGGATGTCGCGGGTGCGGGCCATGGCCGGCATCCGTCATACCACCTCGGACTACGGCCAGACCGCGATCGTCGACACCATCGCCCATACGGAGAGCCACCGGAATACCGCCCACGAACGGTTCCAGCCAGGCGGGCCCCTCGCCCTGCTGCCGCTGGCCGGCAACCGGTCGGCCCTGGTCTGGAGCGACCGGACCGCGGTGGCGGAGCGGATCGCTCAACTGGACGACGCCACCTTCTCCGCCGCTCTCCAGGAGCGCTTCGGGGACACTTACGGCACGCTGACGCCGGTCGGACCGCGTCGCACATACCCGCTGTCGCTGGTGATGGCGGAGTCCAGCATCGCCGACAGGGTCGCGCTGGTCGGCGACGCGGCCCACGCGATCCACCCGATCGCCGGTCAGGGGTTCAACCTCGGCCTGCGGGACGTGGCGACCCTGGCCGAAGTGCTGGCCGATGCCGCCCGGCTCGGCCTCGATATCGGGGCGGCGCCGGTCCTGCGCGACTACCAGCGTCGCCGGCGCTTCGACGTGATGACCCTGATCGCCTCGACCGACGGGCTGACGCGCCTGTTCTCCAACGATATCGGGCCGGTGAAGGCGGTGCGGCGTCTCGGCCTGTCCGTGGTCGAGCGGGTGCCGCCGCTGAAACGGGTGGCGATCCGCCATGCCATGGGCACCCTCGGCGCGCTGCCGCGTCTGCTGCGCGGGGAGCCGGTCACCGGTCTCTGACGGTTTGGCGTGCAGGCGGCGTCCGGACGATCAGCCGCGGGACGTCTAGAGCAAATCACGATCAGATGGAAACATCTGGTCGTGTGAATTTGCCCTATCGTTAATGAGTTAGAGGGCGATTCACGGTTCAGATCGAGTCGATCTGAACCGATCGCGCTCTAGGTGCGGGACAGGCCCGCCGCGCTCAGCGCCGCTTCGTAAGCGGTCATGATGGATGCGCCGTTCTCGGCGAGGTCGCGCAGGTACCGCCAGGTGAAGAGCCCGGTGTCGTGGCCGTCGCTGAAAATCACCCGCACGGCGTAGTTGCCGATCGGCTCGACGCCGGTGATCGTGACGCCGCGCTTGCCCGCGACCAGGGTCTTGCCGGCGGCGCTGTGGCCCTGGACTTCGGCGGACGGGCTCTCGACCCGCATCAGTTCCGCCGGGATAGACGCGGAAAGCCCGCTCTCGAATGTGACCGCCAGGGCAGCCCGATCCTTGGTGACACGCAGCTCCGTCGGCCAGTCGTCCGTCCTATGGTCCGACGTTGCGTCGCCGGAGGACGCGGTCATGTCCCGCTGTCCGTGTCGCCGCTCTCGGCCGCGAGCGGCGCGTCGGCCGTTCCGTCCAGCCGCCGCGCCTCCTCGACCAGCATGATCGGCACGCCGCCGCGGATCGGAAACGCGAGGCCGGCCTTCTCGCTGACCAGTTCCTGGGCGTCGTGATCGTAAGACAGCGTGTCCTTCGTCACCGGACAGACCAGGATCTCAAGAAGCTTCGGGTCGACCCCGGCGTGGTCCGCGGCACCGCTCTGCGGCCGGGCGGCGTTTCCGGAAGGCCCGGACGGGTCAGTGGCGGGCATGGTCTCCTCCGCTCGTTCCGGCAACCGCCATGTCCAGCAGGGCCAGCATCATGCTCGCCCGCGCCTTGAGGGACTCGCACTCCAGCAGGGCCTGCTTCTCGCTGCTCTCGAAGGGGCAGACCATGGCCAGAGTCGTGACCAGGCGGTCGTCCGGGGTCTCCTCGATGACGCCCCAGTCGGCGGTGATGCCCTGGGCGTCGAAATACCGCTTGAGCCGGGACACCAGCAGCGGCCGGTCAAGATCGGCTTCGCAGTCCGCAGCCAGATCGCCTTCGAACGGGTTCCAGTCCGCGATCACCCGGCGGTACCCCCGCATGGAGGCGATCTCCTGGTCGACCGCGAACCGGCACACACCGGTTAGGGTGATCAGAAAGCGGCCGTCGTCGGTCTCGGCGAACTGGGTGATCCGGCCGGCGCACCCGATCCGGTACAGATCGCGCGAGCCCGCCTCGGTGCCGCCGGTGGCCGGTTTCGGTTGGATCATGCCGATCAGCCGCTCGGTCGACAGGGCGTCCCGCGTCATGTTCAGGTATCGCGGCTCGAAGATGTTGAGCGGCAGTTTCCCCCCGGGCAGCAGCAGCACGCCCGGCAGGGGAAACACCGGCAGGGTTGCCGGCAGGTCGTCGAAGCTCGGATCGAACGGGCTTTGACTCATGGGATCGGTGCCTTCCAGCCTCCTGGGCTCAAGAGAACAGGATCGAGGACAACCGACGGCGGGCGTCGGCGGTGACCGGATCGGTCGGTCCCATTGCCTCGAAGTACTTCAGCAGTTGCTTGCGGGCGGCCTCGTCCTCCCACTTCCGGTCGATCCGGATGCTGTCGAGGAGCTGGTCCACCGCCCCCTCGCGGTCGCCGGTCGCATACAGCGCCGCGGCGAGGTCGATGCGCGACCGGTGGTCCTTCGGGTCGGCCTCGACCTTCGCTCGCAGGCCGTCGAGCTCGGCGCTCGCCTTTGCGCCCTCGACCGCAAGTTCGAGTTGGGCGATCACGGCGTGGACCGCCTTGTCGGCTTTGATCTCGTCCGGCACCTGCGCCAGCATTTGCTCGGCCTGGTCCGGCCGGCCGTCGGCGATCAGGCACTTCAGGAAGCCGGCGATGGCCGCGGCGTTGTCCTCTTCGTGCTGCAGGATCTGCTGATAGATCGCGCCGGCCTGCTGGTGGTCGCCCGCCTGGAAGACCTGGTCGGCCTGCTCAAGCGCCTGCTCGATCGGCGACGGCCCGGACTCGCCACCAAGGCGCTGGATCAGGGCGGTGATCTCGCTTTCCGGCACGGCTCCCTGGAACCCGTCGACCGGTTGGCCGTTCTTGAAGGCGTAGACGGTCGGGATCGACTGAATGCGGAGCTGCTGCGCGATCTCCGGGCTCTCGTCGATGTTGATCTTGACCAGCTTCACCGAACCCCCGGCCTTGCGCACGGCGGATTCGAGAGCGGGGGAGAGCTGCTTGCAGGGGCCGCACCAGGGTGCCCAGAAGTCGACAAGGACAGGCATCTGCATCGAGGCGTCGACCACCTCGGCCATGAAGGTTGCCGTCGTCGCGTCGACAATGGCGGCGTTTCCGGACTCTCCACCGGACTGTGCCGCACCCAGGATCGGTTCCATAATCTGCGTTCCTCTGTACCGTAACGGTGATTTAACCTGCGGCCGGGCCGCGGCAAGGGTTCTGGGGGCCGATTTCTTCCTGTTCTGACGGCCAGGGCGCCCGCGGTCAATCTCCCGATGCGCTGGAAAGATCAACGACTTGCGGGTCGTGACCGCAGGCCTCGACGAAGCGGGTCAGGGCATCCGGCGTCACGGCGACCGTCATCTCGTTCGACAGCGGGTGATAATTCAGCGGCGACAGCTTCATCATCTCGGCGTCCAGAATGACCGTCACCGCCCGCTCTGTGTCGTTGATCAGCGCGAAGGGCGACACGGCACCGGGGATGACGCCGAGGGTGCGCATCAGCCGGTCCGGACTGCCGAAGGACAGCCGCACCCCGCCGAGCAGCGCGCCGAGCGCCTTCAGATCGATCCTGCGGTCTTCCAGGCAAACCACCAGCCACATGGCGCCCTTGCGGTCGCGCAGAAACAGGTTCTTGCAGTGTCCGCCGGGCAGGTCGCCCCGCAGCGCCTTGGAGTCCTCGACCGTGAACAGCGGCGGATGCCGGTGCAGATCGTAGTCGATCCCGAGCGCGTCGAGCCGCGCGAGCAGGGTCTCGGGGGATGTAGGGGGCGTCGCTGCGTCGCTGTCGGCCATCATGCCGGCTCCGGGTCTTCGGGTGGCGGGTCATCACGTGGTGGGTCGGCCCCGGCGGACCGTCCGGCCGGGTCGATGGCTGTCTAGCGCATTTTACCGTCGGGATGCATCACCTGCGATCTGACGACCCGGGTCCGGTGCGACAACAAGGGTGCCCTCGCACCCGGGCAATTTTCGACGCCGTCGTCGGCGAGGGCGGCGAGTCGTGCGGGGGTTGGGCGTCCGTATCTTATTGAAATCGAGACGATTTCTGCGGGGACAGCCGTCGATAAAATTTCCTGCTCGCGAGGCGTTATTCGCTCTTGCAATCGCGCGGTCCGGGGGTATTATCCGCGGCCTCGACGGAGCGCGGGCGTAGCTCAGGGGTAGAGCACAACCTTGCCAAGGTTGGGGTCGTGAGTTCGAATCTCATCGCCCGCTCCAATTTCTCGACAAGTCGCGATATCGCTGCCCGGACAATGTCCGGCGCAGGCGGTATTGCGTTTTCGGTTTGCCGCTTGTTGTGAGACCCCGGGTGCCGATCAGCGGTCCAGGCGGAGCAGCAGGCCCTGGGCGACGTTGGCGATGGCGTTCGCGGCGGCGGCACCCACCTGATCCGACAGATCGTCCGCCAGATCGATCAGCAGGTCCGCCTGGCGCCGGAGAACGGCATCCCGCGCGTCGGCGATGGCCAGGATCGAGTCCTCGGCGGCGAGGTAGCGGTCGACCTCCGGACGCGTCGTCCACGTCTCCGCGCCGCCGGGCAGGGCGCGCCACGCCTCCCGAGCCAGATCGAATTCCACGAAGGCGGACTCCAGTTCGCTGTCGACCTCCTCCGGTTCGGGGGCCTGGACGAGGGTGGAGATCGGTATGCTGAGCCCGGCCGACCCGGCCAGCGAGGCCAGAGCGTCGGCCACCAGCCGCCGCGCGTCGGCCATGTCCTCCGCCCGGTCATCGCAAGGCTCGACCCGATCCGCCGTCCCGGCTTCCGTCCAGTCATCCGGGGCTCCCGGCCAGGCCGGCCGGCCGAGCAACTGCAGGGCGTGGGCCAGCTGAATCGTCGGCGCCGCAATGCCGGCCGGCACGCCGCCGCCCGCGGCGCTTCCCGATCCCATTCCGGACCCTATCCCCATGTCGGACCCGGCGGACCAGAAGGGCGCCGAGGAGCGCGGCATCGTGGATCCGGGGTGCCGGTCGCTGCTGGAAAAACCGGTGTCGTCGCGCGGATCCGGGGACCGGCCGCCTGATACATCGTCATTCGGGCACATGCTTCGGATCCGTCTGGCTGTTCTGTCATGCGGGAGCAGGTGGGCGAAGACTAGCGACATAATTGCACACTGACTATCGAAAATTGATAGATTATCGATCGCCGGAAACGCAGACGCTTATCGAAGCGATCGTAAATCTATCAGATTTAAAATTTCATCCGACGGATGTAGTATTCGGTTATGACTCAAGAGCTCACAGGAGAAGCCTTGCGCAGCGCGCTCGGCCGTCTGAACTGGACGCGGGAGCGGCTCGCCAGAGCGGCCGGGCTCGGAGAGGCCACGGTCTACCGCATGCTGGCCCAGAACGGCCCGATCCAGGCCCGGCGCAGCTCCGTCGACCGGGTGGCCCTGGCGCTGGAGGCGGAGGGCGTTCTCGACCCGGCGGGCCTGGCCCATCGCGACGAGCCGATGGTGACGGCCTGTCTGCCGCCCGAGCTGATCCGCCGGATGCCCGAGCGGTTCTCCAGCCTCACCCGGCTCTGGGCCCAGTCGATGGAGGCCCGCGACATGGACGATCTGCTGACGCGCCTCGGCGGCGCGACCGACCGGATGTCGAGCGCCTATGTGGGCGATACCGGCGGATTGATCATCGGCCTGCTGGGCTCCGGCCTTCGGTGGGCGTCCAACAACATGGTCGGGCGCCCTCTGATGGAGCTCGTGGACCAGGACGTCGCCATTTCCGCGTCAGAGCGGTACTGGCGGTCGATCATCGCCCAGGAGCCGACCCTGGCCTACTGCCGGCGCGGCGATCTGGACTTCACCGTCCTCACGGTACCAGTGCGGCATCACGAGCGGCCGGCTGTCGTGTCCTGGTCGGAGCTAGGACGTCCGGACCCTTCGAGATGAAGTCGAGCGCGTCCTTCATGATCTGCACCGGGGCGGCATAGCCGAACCAGAGGGGCGTGGCCGGCGTGGTGTAGTGCCAGGTGGCGCCGGGCTCCAGGAACAGCGGCCGATAACGCTCGGCGATCCCCTTCTTCATGACGATCTCCGGGACCATGAAGAAGACGTGCTTGGCATCCCAAACCTCGACGGCGAAGCTCCGGCCGATCACCGGCAGGAACGGCACCAGGAAATGCGAAAGTTCCGTGCCGCGCAGGTCGGGGCGCACCCAGATCCCGCCGGAGAAGGCCGACGGCCCCTCCATTGCCTTGAACCACTCCCGCACGGTGCCGTGGAGCTCGATATCCGGCGACTCGCAGGCGCGGTGCAGGCCGACCTCGTCCATGTATTCCGCCATCGTGTCGGCCGGCAGGTAGAGGCCGCAGGCGTAGGTCCCGATCGTCTCGCCGTCCTTGTGGATCAGCACGCACATGCCCCGGTCGGCGTTCGTTGTCTCGTTCCAGTAGCCGGGAAAGACGATCCCGCCGTTCCTGTCGACCTGCTGGAACGCGCCGAAGTCTCCGTGAATGGTCAGCTCCGCGCCGAACCGGGCGAGGCTGCGCTGTCCGGCGGCGATCAGGTCTCCCATGATGGTACCGGCGAGGGCCTGGGGCAGTCTTGTTCGTTGCATCTCGTCCTCCATTGGTTGGCCGACCTCCGGATGTGGGGTTGTCCTAGACAAAACCGACAACCGTACAGTGAAACGATCCGTATTCGGCAAGCTCCAGACTTTATCGTGAGGGGCGAAAACCAATCAATATTTGATCAGTTTTCTATCTATTCTATCAAATTTTGATAGTTGGCTCTGTCGGGGTTCCGGCACCGCAGCGGTTGGCCGGTATGCCGATCCGGCCCTCCCTTCCGCTCCCGGGAGGGCTGTCACCGATCTGCAAAGTGCGAATTGTTTCCGGAGGTTCCGCCCTTCTGTTACGCTCGCAGCCGATGTCCGGCCCGCGGCAGCGCGGCGGACCGGGTCCGGCACCGGCGCGGGGACGCGCGATGCCGAAGCGGTATGACAGGGGGGGACTGATATGCGCAGCCGCACCGAAACCCTGAAGGTCGAAAAGATCGAAGCCGTCTGCGCCCTGGTTCTCGAGCGTCTGCAGGGAACCAGAGCCCAGACGGCGGACGCTTTCGTCCGACAGTTCTTCGCCAACGTGTCCCCGCAGGACCTGGTCGACGAGGAGGTCGAGGACCTGTTCGGCGCGGCGATCTCGATCTGGACCCTGGGGCGCGAGCGAAAGCCGAGCCAGCCCCGGATCCGCGCCTATAATCCCCGATTCGAGGAGGTCGGCTGGCAGTCGACCCACACGGTCATCGAGATCGTCAACGACGACATGCCGTTCCTCGTGGACTCCGTGACCGCCGCGTTGAACCGGCTCGACCTCACGGTGCATATCGTCATCCACCCGATCATCCGGGTGACCCGGGACGGCAAGGGGCAGGTCGCGTCGCTGCTGCACGAGGACGAGACGGTCAAGGACGCCGTCAGCGAGTCCTACATGCATCTGCAGATCTCCGAGCAGACCTCCGCCGAGGCGCTGGCGACGATCGAGGCCTCGCTCGGCCAGGTGCTGGACGACGTGCGCGCCGCGGTCGAGGACTGGCGGACCATGCGAAAGACCATGGTCGACGTCATCGAGGAGCTGGAAGGCGCGCCGCCCAAGGGTCAGACCGAGGGCGACCTCGCCGAGATCTGCGCCTTCCTGCGCTGGATCGAGGACAACCACTTCACCTTCCTCGGCTACCGGCAGTACGACTATGTCGGCACCGGCGCGAAGCTGCGCATGGAGGTGGTGAAGAACAGCGGGCTCGGCGTGATCCGCTCCCCCGATGTGAGCGTGTTCGACGGGCTGCGCGATATCGGGACGCTGCCGAAACAGGTTCAAGGCTTCCTGCTCGATCCGACACCGCTGCTGGTGATGAAGGCCAACAAGGTCTCGACGGTGCACCGGGCGGTCCCGCTGGACTCGATCAGCGTCAAGCGCATCGACAAGTCCGGCAAGGTGGTCGGCGAGCACAGGTTCATCGGGCTGTTCACCTCGGTCGCCTACAACCAGAGTCCGAACGAGATCCCGCTCCTCCGCCGCCGGGTCGAGAAGATCGTCAAGCGCGCCGGCTTCCGCCCTGCGAGCCATGACGGCAAGGCGCTGGTCAACATCCTCGAGACCTATCCCCGCGACGAGCTGTTCCAGGCGAGCGAGGACGAGCTGTTCGAGATCTCGATCGGCATCCTCCACCTGCAGGAGCGCCAGAAGACGGCGGTCTTCGTGCGCCGCGACGCCTTCGAGCGGTTCGTCTCGATCCTCGTCTTCGTGCCGCGCGACCACTACAACACCCAGCTCCGCGAGCGCTTCCAGTCAATTCTGGCGGCCGCCTTCAACGGCGAGGTGACGTCGTTCTACACGCAGATGTCCGAGAGCATGCTCGCCCGTCTGCACTGCATCATCTCGACCACCCGCGGCGACATTCCCGATGTGGATACCGAGGAGCTGAACCAGCGCCTGATCGACGCCGGGCGGAGCTGGTCGGACAAGCTCCACGACGCCCTGGTCGAGGACAAGGGCGAGGAGGCGGCGCAGAAGCTGCTGCGGCGCTACGGTCCGGCCTTCCCAACCAGCTACAAGGAGGCCTACTCCGCCCATGCGGCGATCTTCGACATGGAGCGCATGGAGGAGATCGACGACGACGCGCGGCTCGGCATGAACCTGTTCCGCCCGATCGGCGTGGACGACGACATGCTGCACCTGAAGCTGTTCCACAGCGGCGAACCGGTGCCGCTCAGCGACGTCATGCCGATGCTCGAGAACATGGGCGTGCGCGTCCTGTCCGAGGTGCCTTTCGAGCTCTCCGGCGGCCACATGCGCCAGCCGATCTGGCTGCACGATTTCGAGATGCGGCTGCGGGCCGAAACCGACTGCGATCTCGCCACCATCAAGACCCCGTTCCAGGAGGCGTTCGGCGCCGTCTGGGACCGCCGGATGGAGAATGACGGGTTCAACGGTCTGGTGCTGAACGCCGGCCTGACCTGGCGCGAGGTCACGGTGATCCGCGCCTATGCCAAATACCTGCGCCAGGCGGCCTTCACCTTCTCCCAGGACTACATGGAGGAGACGCTACTGGCCTATGCGCCGATCGCCCGGCTGCTGGTCAAGCTCTTCGCCGCCCGCTTCGACCCGGCCGGCGAGCAGGGGCGGGACAAGGCGATCGACGGGCTGGAGGCGCAGATCCACGAGGCGCTGGACGGTGTGGCGAACCTGGATCAGGACCGCATCCTACGCCGCTTCCTGAACCTGATCCGCGCCACCCTCCGTACCAACTTCTACCAGCTCGACCAGAGCGACCGGCCGAAGAGCTACGTCTCGTTCAAGCTCGACAGCCAGGCGATCGAGGAACTCCCGCTGCCCCGGCCGCTGGTCGAGATCTGGGTGTACAGCCCGCGGGTCGAGGCGGTGCATCTGCGCGGCGGCAAGGTGGCCCGGGGCGGCATCCGCTGGTCCGACCGGCGCGAGGATTTCCGCACGGAGATTCTCGGCCTGATGAAGGCCCAGCAGGTCAAGAACGCGGTGATCGTGCCGGTCGGCTCAAAGGGCGGTTTCGTGGTCAAGCGCCCGCCCGTGGGCGGCACCCGCGAGGAGGTCCAGGCCGAGGCCATCGAGTGCTACAAGACCCTGATGCGCGGGATGCTCGACATCACCGACAACATCTCCGGTCCCGACCTGATCGCTCCCCGCCAGGTGGTCCGCTACGACGAAGACGACCCCTATCTCGTGGTCGCGGCCGACAAGGGGACGGCCACCTTCTCCGATATCGCCAACGGCGTGTCCCAGGAATACGGCTTCTGGCTCGACGATGCCTTCGCCTCGGGCGGATCGGCCGGCTACGACCACAAAAAGATGGGCATCACCGCCCGCGGCGCGTGGGAGAGCGTGAAACGCCACTTCCGCGAACTCGGTCACGACACCCAGAGCCAGGACTTCACCGTGGTCGGCTGCGGCGACATGTCGGGCGACGTGTTCGGCAACGGGATGCTGCTGTCCGAGCACATCCGGCTGATCGGCGCCTTCAACCACCTGCACATCTTCGTCGATCCGGATCCGAACCCGGCCAAGAGCTTCAAGGAGCGAAAGCGGCTGTTCGAGCTGCCGCGGTCGAGCTGGGCCGACTACGACGGCAAGCTGATCTCCAAGGGCGGCGGCGTCTTCGAGCGGTCGGCAAAGTCGATCAAGCTGACGCCCGAGATCAAGAAGACCTTCCGCATCGCCGAGGACTCGGTCACCCCGAACGACCTGATCCGGGCCATCCTCAAAGCGGAGGTCGACCTGCTCTGGTTCGGCGGGATCGGCACTTACGTGAAGTCGGAACGCGAGAGCAATCTGGACGCGGGCGACCGGGCCAACGATCCGGTCCGCATCGACGGCCGCGAGATCGGGGCGCGGGTCGTGGGCGAGGGCGCCAATCTCGGCGTCACCCAGCGCGGCCGCATCGAGGCGGCGCTGAACGGGGTCCGGCTGAACACCGACGCCATCGACAATTCGGCCGGCGTCGACTGCTCCGACCACGAGGTCAACATCAAGATCCTGCTCGGCGCGATCCTGGCCGATGGCGACATGACCCTGAAGCAGCGCGACACGCTGCTGGAGGCGATGACCGATGCGGTGGCCGAGCTCGTTTTGGCCGACAACTACGACCAGACCCTCGCCCTGTCCCTGGCGTCCCATCGGGGCCTGGACCTGATCGACGCCCAGAGCCGGCTGATGCGGGAGCTGGAGCGCGGGCACCTAAAGCTGAACCGCCGCATCGAGTATCTGCCGGACGACGAGGCCGTCGCCGACCGGATCTCCGACGGCCGCGGGCTCACCCGCCCCGAACTGGCGGTGCTGCTGGCCTACGCGAAGATGTCGCTCTACGACCACCTTCTGGACAGCGATCTGCCGGACGATCCGGCCCTGTCCGGCGATCTCGAGCTCTATTTCCCGGAGCGGCTGCGCGCCAAGCACGGCAAGGCGATCATGGAGCACCGCCTGCGCCGGGAGATCATCGCTACCACGGTCACCAACTCGATGATCAACCGGGTCGGCGCCACCTTCCTCAACACCCTGGCCGAACAGACCGGGGCGAAACCGGCGGAGATCGCCCGGGCCTACACGATCGTGCGCGACGTCTTCGGGCTGCGCGGCCTGTGGGACGCCATCGAGGCCCTGGACAACAAGGTGCCCGCCGGCCTCCAGACCCGGATGCTGCTCGACATCCAGCGCCTGGTGGAACGCGAGACGCTGTGGTTCCTGCGCAACGGTCGCCGGCCGCTCGACATCGCCAGCCATGTGAGCGAGTTCGAGCCTGGGGTCAGCGCCCTCAAGGACTGCCTCGCGGAGGTCGTCGGCGAGGCCGAGCGCACCGACATGAACATGGTCTGCGGCGACCTCCAGGAGAAAGGGGTGCCGCAAGAGCTGTCCCGAGCGATCGCCTCCCTCGACGCGCTCACCGCCGCCTGCGACATCGTGCGGCTCGCCGCCGGCTCCGAGGCGAGGGTCCGGGCCGTGGCGGTCGTCTATTTCAAGATCGGCGCCCGGTTCTCCATGGACTGGCTGCGGGACGGCGCCCTGGGCCTGGCGACCGACACCTACTGGCAGAAGCTCGCGGTCAACGCGCTGGTGGACGATTTCTATCAGCACCAGAGTCAGCTCGCCCAGAACGTCCTCGGCCAGCTCGAGGCGGATGCCGCCGCTCCCAAGAGCAAGGGCCGAAAGGGCGCGGCAGCGAAGTCCGGGCCCGGCAAGTCGGGTGCCGGCAAGGCGGGCGCGCGCAACGGCGACGGTGCGGCGGCCGACGCGGCGATCGAGGCCTGGAGCGAGGGTCGCACGGAGGACCTGGTGCGCACGGACCGGCTGATCGACGATATCCGCTCCAACGACCATGTCGATCTGGCCATGCTGGCGGTCGCCAACGGCCAGCTCCGGGCGCTGCTCGCCCGATGAGGTCACGGAGTGTGAAGCGTTGAGCGGCGCGGCGCTGAAACCGCACTGGGTGGCGACCGGCGAGCATACCGGCGGGCGGGTATCCTGGGAGGTCGACTACCGGCGTCTGCTGCTGACGATCCGGCTCGAGGGCGGCGTGACCGACGCGGACCTGTCCGACGGCATCCCGCGCATCTGGACCGACCATCCCGAGGTTCTGGACTGCTGCACGCTGGTGGATGCGCGCTATCTGACGGGCGAGGGGCGCTACGGCTGGCGCGGCCTGCGCGACGTGTCCCGGCAATGGAAGCAGTTCGCCATGGGCCGCGACACCGGCAGCAGATCCGCGATCGTGCTGCGCGACACGCTGCTGACCAAGCTGGCCCGGGCCGTCTCCTTCGACTACCCCGGAACGGTCTTCCGCATCTTCTTCGACATCGACGAGGCCGAGGACTGGCTGGGCGTGAAATGAGCGGCGCACCGCGTGCCCCCGTCATCGGCTGGTGCCTTTACGACTGGGCGAACTCCGCGTTTCCGACGGTGATCACCACCTTCGTCTTCGCCGCCTATTTCACCAAGGGCGTCGCGCCGGACGAGACCACGGGTACCTTCCTGTGGGGCAACGCCACGGCGATCGCCGCGGTCTGCATCGCCGTCCTCAGCCCGATCCTGGGTGCCGTGGCCGACCGCACCGGCCGGCGCAAGCCCTGGCTGCTCGCCTTCACCTGGCTCTGCATCCTCGCCACCGCCCTGCTGTGGACGGTTGAGCCCGACCCGGGTTTCGTGACCCGGGCGCTGGCGCTCGTGATCGTCGCCACCATCGGCTTCGAGTTCGCCACCGTCTTCTACAACGCCATGCTGGCGGAGGTAGCCGCCCCCCAGCGGCTGGGGCGGGTCAGCGGTATCGGCTGGGGGCTCGGCTATCTCGGCGGGCTATCCTGCCTGGTGGTGGCGCTGTTCGCCCTGATCCAGACCGACACACCGCCCTTCGGGCTCGACCCGGACATGGCGGAGCCGGTGCGGGCGACCGCCCTGCTCGTGGCGCTCTGGTTCGCGCTGTTCTCCCTGCCGACCTTCCTGATGGTGCCGGAATCGACGCTGCGCGAGCACGAGCCGCTGGGCGAGGCGGTGCGGGACGGTCTGAAGCGGATCTGGGCGACGGTGCGCCAGCTCCGCTGGTCGCAGCCGGTGACCCGGTTCCTGGTGGCGCGGATGTTCTACGCCGACGGACTGACCACCCTGTTCACCTTCGGCGGGATCTACGCCGCCGGCACCTTCGGCATGGATTTCGACGAGATCATCCTGTTCGGCATCGCCCTGAACGTCACCGCCGGCCTGGGCGCGGCGGCGTTCGGTTGGATTGACGACTGGGTGGGGCCGAAACGGGCGATCGCCTGGGCGCTGGTCGGCCTCGTCGTCTTCGGCACGGCGGCGCTCCTGGCGCCGGACAAGACCTGGTTCTGGGGGATCGGCATGGCGCTCGGGACCTTCATGGGGCCGGCCCAGGCCGCGTCGCGCAGCCTCATGGCGCGGGTCGCGCCGCCGGACCAGCGGGCAGAGATGTTCGGGCTGTTCGCGCTGTCGGGCAAGGCCACCAACTTCGCCGGGCCGCTGCTTCTGGGCTGGGCGACGCTGATCTTCGACAGCCAGCGGGCGGGCATGGCGACCATTGTGCTTTTCCTGGTGGTCGGCCTGGCGCTGCTGATGACGGTGCGGCTGCCGACATTCGACTCCGACGGCCGGTAGCGTCCGGTCAGCGACGGCGGCCGCCCCGGTGCCGGCTGGTGAAGGTCGGCGGCTTGCGGGCGATCCAGGTCAGGAACCGCGCGATCTCCGGATGGGCGCGCAGCTTCTCCGGCGTGTCGTAGGCGCGGGCCAGGCTGCGCTCGTCGAACACGCTGTGGATCTTGCGGTGGCAGACCGTGTGCATCGGTTCCGCCTCCCTCCCGCCTTCGCTCCTGGGCACCCAGTGATGCCGGTCGACGCTCGGGCCGGTGACCATCGGCCGGCCGCAGAGCGGGCAGGGGCCCAGATCCGACGGCCCGGACCCGTCCCCGCTCAATAGCCGAGCCCGGCCTCCGGTCGCTCGTCCGTGAAGGTGACGTTGACCTTGGCCGCACCCTGGGCGGTGTTGGCGAATTCCGAGGTGAAGGCGGTCTTCTCCCCCGGCAGAAGCTGATAGGACTCGGTGGTGAACAGCCAGCTCGCCAGCGGGTCGCCCCCCTCGGTCATCACCGACGCCCGGAGCGCGGGGAGGCTGATCATGCGCTCGCCCGGATTGCGGATTTCGCCGTGCACGACGAGGACTTCCACGGTCCCTTCCTGGCGGCGTTCCACGTAGACGTTCTGCAGCACCAGCTCCTCGCCCGGGACCGGGACGGGCAGGCCGACGCTCTCGTAGAGCAGGGCGCTGGCCGGCCAGGCATGCACCAGCGTCGTCCGGGCGATGAGCAGGCCGGCCGGGATCGCCACGGCCAGGACAAGCAGCGCATAGAGGATATAGGGGCGCGCCGGCTTATCGGAGGCGCCGCCGCGGGCGGCCCGGAACCGGGAGACGTCGCCGAGCGGCGGCGGGTCGATGTCTTCCCCGATCCCGCCACCGATCCCGGCGCCGATTCCTTCTTCCGGGCCGTCGGCGGGGGCGTCGTTAAGGTCCTCCGGCGCCGGCGCGGTTTCCGGGTCGGCTCCGGCATCGGATGCCGGCTTGGCCTTCGGCTTCGGCATCTGGTGCCACTTGTGCTCGCAGCTGCTGCACTTGAGCTTGCGCCCCTTGGTGCCGAGCGCCTTGTCGGGCACTTTGAACTTCTGCTCACATTTCGGGCAGGTGACGAGCATCCGGATCCTCAGAAAACCAAGTCGGACAAACTATATCGCGGCGCCCGCCACCGGCAAGAAGCCTGCGCAGGCCGGGTATTTTGCCGTCTGTGCCGGGGCGGACGCCGGTGCTACCGTCCCGGCAAACAGCCAATCCGGGAGGGAACCAGAAATGAGCGGAATCAAGTCAGCCATCGTCACCGGCGCCGGGTCGGGGATCGGCAGGGCCAGCGCGCTCGCGCTGCTGAAGGACGGCTGGAGCGTAGCGCTGGCCGGCCGCCGCGCCGACGCGCTCGAGGAGACCAAGAAGGAGGCCGGCGCCGACGGCGACCGGGCGCTCGCGGTGCCGACCGACGTGACCGATCCGGCAGCGGTCAAGGCGCTGTTCGACAAGACGGTGGAGGCGTTCGGCCGGGTCGACTTCATCTTCAACAACGCCGGCATGAACGCGCCCGGCATCCCGCTGGAGGACCTGTCCGACGACCAGTGGCGCGCCGTGGTCGACGTCAACCTGACCGGCTGCTTCTGGGTGATCCGCGAGGCCTTCCGCGTGATGAAGGCGCAGACGCCGATGGGCGGACGGATCGTCAACAACGGCTCGATCTCGGCCCACGCGCCGCGCCCGGACAGTATCCCCTATACCGCCACCAAGCACGCGGTCACCGGCCTGACCAAGACGGCGTCCCTGGACGGCCGGCAGTACGACATCGCGGTCGGCCAGATCGATGTCGGCAACGCCGTGACCGAGCTCGCCGCGCGGATGAAGACCGGCGTGAAGCAGGCCAACGGCGAGATCAAGCCGGAAGCGATGATGGACGTGAGCAACGTCGCCAACGCCATCGTCTACATGGCCGGCCTGCCGCCGGAGGCGAACATCCAGACCCTGACGGTGATGGCCACCAAGATGCCCTTCGTCGGCCGGGGTTAGCCTCCTGCCACTCCACCGTCATCCCGGCCGGCACCGGACCCGATCCGGGGCTGGGCCGGGACCGGGGTCGGCACGGGAATCCGGGCGGTGGCGGCTTGATCCTGATTTGCATCAGGATGACGGGGTGGATGAGCGCTTTTCCGTCATCCTGATGAAAGTCAGGACCAAGCCACCAGCGTATCCACCTGGAGTTCCCAACCCGCCCCACCGCCCAAGGCGCCGCGATTCGCGCCCCGGCGCTGCCATGGACGGGGCGCCGCAATGCCAAGCGATCCGCCGCGGAGGCCCGGCCCCATGACCCGTACCGAGGACGGTGCTACCTCTGAGGCCATGGCTCTCGCCCATTCCGATCTTCCCGACGACCCGCCCGCCGCCCCCGGCCGCTGCCCGGAGACGGCGCTGCACGATGTGTTCGGCTTCGCCGCGTTCCGTCCCGGCCAGCGCGACGTCATCGACAGCATCCTCGCCGGCCGCGACACTCTCGCCGTCATGCCGACCGGGGCCGGCAAGTCGCTCTGTTTCCAGCTTCCGGCGGTGATGGACGGCGGGCTGACCGTCGTCGTCTCGCCGCTGATCGCGCTGATGGAGGACCAGGTCCGCTCGCTCCGCCTGCAGGGGGTGTCCGCGGCGGCCATGCATTCGGGCAACGGACCCGGCGCCAACGGCGATATCTGGCGCGCCGCCCGGTCCGGCGAACTGCGCTTGCTTTACATCGCGCCCGAGCGTCTGGCCCTGGACGGCATCCTCGAGGATCTCTCCCAGATCGGCGTCACCCGGCTGGTGGTGGACGAGGCCCACTGCATCAGCCAGTGGGGCCACGCCTTCCGCCCGGACTACCTGACCCTGGCGCGGGTGCGCGAGCGTCTCGGCGTGCCGACCGCCGCCTTCACCGCCACCGCCGACGCGGCGACGCGGCGGGACATCGTCGATCGGCTGTGCGGCGGCAACGCCCAGGAGTTCGTGTTCGGCTTCGACCGCCCGAACCTGGACCTGCGAATCGCCGAGAAGCGCAGCCCGATGAAGCAGCTCCTGGCCTTCCTGGAGGAGCGCCGGGGCGAGAGCGGCATCGTCTATTGCCTGTCGCGTCGCGCGGTGGAGGAGACGGCGGCCAGCCTCAACCGCCACGGCATCCCGGCCGTGCCCTACCACGCGGGGCTCGACCCGGAGATCCGGTCGGCCAATCAGGACCGGTTCGTGACCGAGGACGGGCTTGTGGTCTGCGCCACGATCGCCTTCGGCATGGGCATCGACAAGCCGGACGTGCGCTTCGTCTTCCATACCGACGTGCCGGGGTCGGTCGAGGCCTACTACCAGGAGATCGGTCGCGCCGGGCGCGACGGTCTGCCGGCGACGGTGCAGATGCTCTACGGCCTCGCCGATATCGCCCAGCGCCGCCGCTTCGTCGACGAGAGCGGGGCGAGCGAGGACCAGCGGCGGATCGAGCATCGGCGGCTTAACACTCTGCTTGGGATCTGCGAGACGGCCGGTTGCCGCCGTCAGGCGCTGCTGGCCGCCTTGGGCGAGCCGCTGGCCGAGCCCTGCGGCAACTGCGACACCTGCCGCGAGCCGCCTGAGACCCTGGACGGGCTGGTCCCGGCCCAGAAGGTGCTGTCGGCCATTCTGCGCACCGGCCAGCGCTTCGGCGCCGGCCATATCGTCGAGGTCCTGCTCGGCAGTGCGACGGAAGCGGTCCGACGGCATGGCCACGACGCCCTGCCGACCTTCGGCGTCGGCACCGAGTTCGACCGCAACGGCTGGCGCTCGGTGATCCGCCAGCTCGTCGCCTGCGGCATCGTCGCCATCGACACCGCCGGCTTCGGCGGGCTGACCGTCGGGGAGGCCGGTCGTGCCGTGCTGAAGGGGGAGACCGCCGTCACCCTGCGGCGCGATACCGCGAAGCGCACCAAGACTGGCCGCAGCGGCGGTCAGGCGGCGGCCACGGTGTCGCCGGAGAACGCGGATCTGCTGCGCGCCCTCAAGGAGGAGCGCCGGGAGATCGCCCGCGAGCTGTCGCTGCCCGCCTATACGGTGCTGCATGACCGCTCGCTGATCGAGCTGGCGGAAAGACGGCCTGGCTCGCTCGACGCCTTCGCCGGGATTCACGGCGTCGGTCAGGCCAAGCTTGAGAAGTTCGGGGAACGGTTCCTGGCGGTGATCCGGTCCGCCGCCTGAGCGCCGGCCCCGTCACTCGGCCCTTACGCGCCCCTTACTCGCCCCTCACTCGCCACAGAACCGCGCCAGCGTCGCCGTGTCCGCCTCTTCGCCGGAGGGCAGGGGTGCGGCCGGGTCGCGGGTCCAGGCGGCTATGTCGGCGATCACCCGGGCGCGTTTCAGGTCGCGGAACAGCATGTGATAGCCCTCGCCGTAGAGCGCCACACGGCGGTCCGGCGGCAGGGCGCGCAGCATCGCGCAGGTCGGCCGGCGCGGAACCAGCTCGTCCCGGCGGCCGTAAAGGACCAGGACCGGCCGCTTCAGGTCGGGGGCCGCCGCCTGGGCCGCGTCCATCAGCCCCACCAGCCCGTGGACCAGATCGACCCGCGGCCGCTTGATGAACAACGGATCGCGGCCGAGGGCCCGCAACATTGCGGTGTTGTCGCTCGGCGTGATCCGGATGCCGCGCGGTTCCAGGGGCAGCCAGGGCAGGGTGTGGGCCAGGATGTCGAGGCCCAGGGCCTGCACGATCGGCATCCAGTCGCGGCCCCAGACCGCCGGCGCCGACAGCACGGCGCCGGCCGCTTCGGTCTCCGGATCGGCCAGCGCCAGCATGGCGACCGCCCCGCCCATGCTCTCGCCGATGAGGTAGACCGGCACGCCGGGCGTGTCCCGCCGGGCGAGCCGGACCAGCGTCTCCGCGTCGCGGGCCAGGCGCTCGTGGCCGTGCCACATGCCGTATCCCGGCGCCTCGCCGAAGCCGCGCTGGTCGGCGGCGTAGACCGCCACGCCCCGGGCCGCGAGGTCGGGGCCGAGTTCGGCATAGGCGTTGGCGTAGTCGCCGAAGCCGTGCAGCGCGACGGCGGCCGCCGTCACGTCCCCGTCGGGTCGCCAGACGGTCAGGGGCAGCCGCGTGCCGTCGTCCATCACCGCGAAGGGCCGCTCGACCAGACGGGGCTCCACCGCCTCGGTGCCCGGCGGCGCGATCTGCGGCGCGCAGGCCGACAGAAGCAGCAGCAGGCAGACCGGGAGAAGGCCGGGGACGGGGAGGAAGCGTCGGACCGCGGTCATGGGGCTATGGGAAACGATCAAATCCTTGCGGGAGACGCTGTCGTGGGTATCATCCGGCGATCATGCGGACAAGCGCGGCAGCGCGGAGGAACGGGCCATGGCGGCGGCAGGCAACGACGCTTTCGAGATCATCGAGGTG
Organism: Thalassobaculaceae bacterium; assembly: GCA_040223655.1. Lineage (GTDB taxonomy): Bacteria > Pseudomonadota > Alphaproteobacteria > Thalassobaculales > Thalassobaculaceae > Thalassobaculum. The sequence goes on from JAVKFT010000026.1 coordinate 38,456, forward strand.
ACGGGACACCGGGTCGCGTGCGACGGCGGCGACGGGCCGCTCGGCCATCCGCGCGTGTTTCTCGAGATCCCCGAGGACGAGCACAAGGTTGTGTGCCCGTACTGCTCGCGGACCTACGTGATGGTCGATGGCGCGGACGAGGACGCCGCCTGATCGCACGTCAGTTCAGAACCTTCGGCCAGTTCGCGTCCGCGGACGTGATGTGGCCGGGGACGTCCTTCTCCCATTTCTGCTGAACGTCGGCGTTGTAGTTCAGGTACAGGCGGTCGTCGACGATGCGCCAGTGCTGCGGGTCGCCCTTCGCGGTGTAGCCCTGGGAGACGGCCCAGGCGCAGTAGCCGCCGTATTGCGGCGCGTATTTCGCCGGATCGGCGAGGAACGCGTCCCGATTGGCGGCGGATGCGAAGCGCCACGTCGCCCCCTGATACTCGGTCTCGAACTCGGACGATCCCTCCACCGGCTTGCCGTCGGTGAAGTAGGCCACGGGGTCGTAGCCGTCGACGGCGGTGCTGGAGAGGAAGCCCGTATAGACCGGATCCTCGCCGGCCTGGGCGTCCCTCGGGCCGGTTCCCGCCGCAAGGCAGACGAGGGCCAAGACGGCGACGAGACGGGCGGTGACGCGGACCCAGTTCCGGTAGACGGCAAATGACAGCATGACCCTGCTCCAATCGGCGTGTGGTGCTGCCAGACCATAGGGGATAGGCCGGCCGTGGCGGTATCACGGCAACGCGACCGGGCGGTAAAACGCCCGTGAGGGGCCCGTGTCCGGAGACGCGCCCGGCGGTTCAAAAACGTCGCCGATCCGCCCATACTGGATCTGTGAGACGGTTTTTCATCTTTTGGGCGTTGGCGATGCTTTTTCTCTGGCCCCACTCGGCGGCAGCGGGGGGATCGGGATCGCGGGTCGACCCTGTGGCCGTCGCTCTGCCGTTGATCCGCCATATCGGCGTGGAGAACAGCGGTATCGAGCGCGATCCGATGCTGCGCTTGGCGCTTGAGCGGTTTCTCGGCGATGCCCGCGACGACGTCCTGACGCCCGGCGGACGGACGGTGGAGACGGTTCTCGCGGCCCTCGCGCGGCCGGCGCCGGTGCCGCCGCAGTATGTCCGCAGCCGAAGGGCCTTGGCGCTGTGGGGGTGCGGCGCGCCGGATTGCCGGGTGAAGGCGGCGGTCGTTCTGGGCCTGACGAACAACGCCGCCTGCGTCATCCTGCACCGCACGGCCCTCCGGCCGAGCGATCCCGCAACCCTCGTCCCCGACCGGAACGTCCGCGCCACCGCGACCTTTCACACCGAGATGTTCACATCGTCGGCGCAGCTGGACGACGGCGGGGTGCTGTCCGCCTGCCGCAGCGAGCTTCTCTTCGCCAGCCAACGGGCGCGGCCGCAGGGCTACTGGCTGGTCCGCGGCAAGATCACCGTCCGTCCGGGGCCGAGTTTCGGGCCGGATCCGGCCCTGTCGGCAGCCGCCGAGATATGGGACGGCCATGACCCGAACCTCTGACCGGAGGAGCGCGGTCGTGGCGACGAGATCGATCTTCCCATTTGTCTTTGCGCTGAGCCTCCTGGCGGCTCCCGTCCAGTCCGACTCGCCGACGCAGGATCGGGCGGCCTCCAAACAGACGGGCCCCGGGCAAACGACTCCGGAGCGAATGCCCGACGGCCTGCGCGCGTTGGCCGGTGAAACGGCTTCCTACACCCGAACTCGACCGATCTTCGGCCATGTCCTGGAACGCTTTCTGCCCGATACGGTGCGGACGGACTTCCTGTACCCGGATGACTTGGTTCGGAACGCGATACTCCAGGTCCTGGGCATCTCAGCCGCGGACAGCCGGTTGGTCGGAAATCGCCGATTTCTCGTCACCCAAGGCTGCCGAAGCGGAGAATGCTCGGGGTCCAAGGGGTTGGTCGTCGCCGATACCGAGACCGGCGCGCTTTGCGCCGTTCTGTATCGCGACCGCTCGTATCCCGTCGACAACCGCACGGGTAGCGCGCGCCAGGTCGACCGACCGGTTGTCCGGGTCCTGGCTGAGATCTTCCTGCCGGCCCCCGGCCCGTCCCCCAACACGGCGGCGGACCCCCTGATCGACGTCTGCACCGCCGAATTCGCGGCGGCGACCCAGCGTCTGGTCCCGTCCGGCTACTGGATCGAACGCGGCGAGATCGGGGTCCGTGTCGCGCCGGACTTCCGATCCGCGCCGGAGGTTGCCGCCCGCTTTCAACTCTGGGACGGCGCGCCCCGGCCCTTCTAGCGCTGGCCATCCGGGCGCAGCCGTTCGACCCCGGCCTCCATGAAGACGGCCTCCTTCGTGTGACGGGTCTGATAGGCGTCCCCGAAGTCCCGGAGTTCCGAGAGCGCGGCGTCCCAGTCCTGGTCGACCACATGGGCCCAGAAGACCGGCGTCTCGGCCGCGGGCGTCCCGTACTGCCAGGTCACGGAGGCGATCACGGTCTGAATTTCGGTCGGCAACAGGTCGAAGCGCAGCCGTCCCGGCGCCAGCGATGCGTTGTACCGGCGGATCATGGGGTCGATCCGACTCTTCACGTAGTCGTCTCTCAGTTTCCGCCAGGTATCCTCCGCGATCTCGAAATCTTTCCTGTACAGGTACTTGAAGCAGTCGAGAGCTTTTTGGGCGTCGTCCCGCTCGCGGCCGAGGAAAGGCGAAAGCCGGTCGTACTCCATAGGCGTGAGGCCGGCGCGGCGTAGATCCTGTTCGTTGCGCTGGCCCAGGTCGATTCCCATGCCGACGGTGACCCCCGATCGCCCGGCCGCGGGAACATGGCCTTTCAGATTGAACCCCTCGAAATCACGCAGCTTCCGATAGTCGATCCGATTGGCCATGGCGCGCTCCAGTGTTGGGCGCCGGGCAATCTGAACACTCTCAGCAAAATAGTCAATTTCCTATCGTTCAAATCCTATCATTTTTCACCCCCCTCCCGCCCCCGCTTCAACGGTTGCCGATACCGCCGGGTCCGCTAGAGTCGCGGCCAGCCCCATCAGCCCCGGAACTCCCATGGCCGAGACCGACGCCACGCCCGCCACGGACATACCCGCGCCCGCCGAGCCGGGGCGGAGCCATCTCTATCTCGTGGATGGGTCGGGCTACATCTTCCGGGCCTATCACGCGCTCCCGCCGATGACCCGGCCGGACGGGACGCCGGTGAACGCAGTGTTCGGCTTCTCCAACATGCTGGTGAAGTTGATCGACGATCTGGAAGCGGATCATATGGCGGTGATCTTCGACGCCGCCCGGGTGAGCTTCCGCAACGACATCTATCCCGACTACAAGGCCCAGCGCCCGGACGCGCCGGAGGATCTGGTGCCGCAGTTCCCGCTGATCCGGGAGGCGACGCGGGCGTTCAACGCACCCTGCATCGAGATGGACGGCTACGAGGCGGACGACATCATCGCCACCTACGCCAAGCAGGCGGTGGAGAAGGGGTGGCGGGTCACCATCGTCTCCTCGGACAAGGACCTGATGCAGCTCGTGCGCGAGGGGGTCGACATGTTCGATCCCATGAAGAACGTGCCGATCGGCCCGGATCAGGTGATGGAGAAGTTCGGGGTGACCCCGGACAAGGTGGTCGACGTCCAGGCCCTCGCCGGCGACAGCGTCGACAACGTGCCGGGGGTTCCGGGCATCGGCGTGAAGACCGCCGCCCAGCTCATCGACGAATACGGCGATCTGGAGACGCTGCTGGAGCGGGCCGAGGAGATCAAGCAGCCCAAGCGCCGGCAGAACCTGATCGAGAACGCCGAGCTCGCCCGGATCTCCAAGCAACTCGTCACCCTGAAGGACGACGTGGATGTGCCGGAGCCTCTCGCCGATCTGGCCGTGCGCGGGATCGAGTCCGACACGGTCCTGGCCTTCCTGCGCGAGCAGAACTTCAAGCGGCTGATCGCGCGTTTCGAGAGCGAAGCGGGACAGGCCGCCGGCGAGGTCGCCGCCGCCGTCTCCGCCGCGTCGGCCCCGACCGGCGAAGAGGCGGGCTACGAGCTGGTGACCACGCTGGACGACCTGAAGGGGTGGGTCGCCGCCGCCGAGGCCCAGGGGACGGTCGCCTTCGACACCGAGACCACCTCGCTGAACGCCATGCGGGCGGAGCTGGTCGGCGTCTCCCTGGCGCTGGCGCCGGGTCGGGCCTGCTACATCCCGCTGCGCCATGTGGGGAGTGCCGCCCAGGGCGAGCTGCTGGAGGCGGCGGCCGCCGACGGCGATGCGCCGGACCAGGTGCCGTTCGACGCGGCGATCGCGGCGCTCAAGGACCTGTTCGAGAACCCCGCCGTGCTCAAGGTCGCGCACAACGCCAAATACGACTGCCTGGTGCTGAGCCGTCCGGCCAATGGCGGCATCGACGTCGCCCCGCTCGACGACACCATGTGCGCCTCCTACGTGCTGGAGGGCGGGATGCACGGCCACGGGCTGGACGAGCTGTCGCTGCTGCATTTCGAGCACCGCAACATCAAGTTCGAGGATGTCTGCGGCAAGGGGAAGAGCCAGATCGGCTTCGCCGAGGTCTCCCTGGAGAAGGCGCGGGACTACGCCGCCGAGGATGCGGACATGACCTGGCGCCTGCACCAGGTGCTGCGCCCGCGTCTGGTCGACGAGCATATGACCACGGTCTACGAGACCCTGGAGCGGCCGCTGATCCCGGTACTGGTCGACATGGAGCGCAACGGCATCAAGGTCGACCCGAAGATCCTCAACGACATGTCCGCCGACTTCGCCAAGCGCATGGCCGAGCGGGAGGGCGAGATCCATGCGCTGGCCGGCCGCGAGTTCAATGTCGGCTCGCCCAAGCAGCTCGGTGAGATCCTGTTCGACGAGATGGGGATCCAGGGCGGCAAGAAGGGCAAGACCGGTGCCTACAGCACCGGCGCCGACGTGCTCGAAGGGCTGGCGGCCCAGGGCGTTGAGCTGGCGGAGAAGGTGCTGGATTACCGCCAGATATCCAAGCTCAAGTCGACCTACACGGACGCGCTGGTCGACGACATCAATCCGGAGACCAAGCGGGTTCACACCTCCTACTCGATGACCGGCGCGGCGACGGGCCGGCTGTCGTCGAACGACCCGAACCTGCAGAACATCCCGATCCGCACCGAGGAGGGGCGCAAGATCCGCACCGCCTTCGTCGCCGAACCCGGCAACCTGCTGCTCTCTGTCGACTACTCCCAGATCGAGCTGCGGCTGGTCGCTGACATCGCCGGTCTGGAGACCATGCGCGCCGCGTTCCGCGACGGGATCGACATCCATGCCCAGACCGCCTCCGAAGTGTTCGGCGTGCCGCTGGACGAGATGACGCCCGAGGTCCGCCGCAAGGCCAAGGCAATCAATTTCGGCATCATCTACGGCATCTCGGGCTTCGGTCTGGCGCGTCAGCTTGGCACGCCCCAGGGCGAGGCGCAGCAGTACATCAACGCCTATTTCGAGCGCTTCCCCGGCATCCGCGACTACATGGACGAGATGAAGAAGCGGGCGCACGAGACCGGCTTCGTGGAGACCAAGTTCGGCCGCAAGGTGCATATCAAGGCGATCCGCGAGAAGAACCCGGCCCAGAGGAACTTCGGCGAGCGCGCGGCCATCAACGCGCCGATCCAGGGTACGGCGGCCGACATCATCAAGCGGGCCATGGTCCGCCTGCCCCCGGCCCTGAAGAAGGCGGAGTCGAAGGCCCGGATGCTCCTGCAGGTGCATGACGAACTGCTGTTCGAGGTGCCGGAAGGGGATGTGGAGGAGACAGCCGCGCTGGTCCGCGAGGTGATGGAGGGGGCGGCGGCGCCGGTCCTGAACCTGTCGGTTCCCCTGGTCGCCGAGGCGGGCTGGGGCGAGAGCTGGGCGACGGCCCATTGAGGAACGGACCCATGGCGCTCGACACGATCCCGGCCGATCCCGTCTTCTTCGGCGCCCGCGGCGACCTTCCCCTTGAGGAGGCGGCCATCGTGCTGTTCGGCGCGCCCCACGGCACGCCCTATCCGGAGTTCGACAACCGTGCCCTTGCCGGAACGGCCGACGCCGTGCGCCGCGCCCTGGTCCACGATGCCGGCTGGGCCCATCACTGGGATTTCGATCTCGGCCGGCCGCTCGACGACGACGGCACCCTTGCGTTCCTCGACGCTGGCAACCTGAAGACGGAACCGCTGGACGGGCCGGGAAACCGTGAGCGGATCCGCGCGGCCACCGCGTCAATCGTGGCGGCGGGCGCGGTGCCGGTCATGATCGGCGGCGACGATTCCGTGCCGATCCCCTTCATCGAGGCGCTGGCGCCGCTCGGCCCGCTGACCGTCGTGCAGGTCGACGCCCATATCGACTGGCGCGAGGAGCGGCGCGGCGAGCGGTTCGGCTTCTCCAGCACCATGCGCCGGGCCTCGGAAATGCCCCATGTGGAGCGGATCGTTCAGGTCGGCATCCGCGGCCTCGGATCGGCCATGCAGGAGGAGGTGCAGATCGCCGAGACCTGGGGGGCGGAGATCGTCACCGCGCGCGAGGTGCACCGCCACGGGATCGAGGCCGCGCTGGAGCATGTGCCGGCCGGCGCCAACTGCCTGATCACGCTGGACTGCGACGCGCTCGACCCGTCGATCATGAAGGCGGTGGTCGCGCCGACGCCCGGCGGCCTGACCTATACCCAGGCGATCGAGCTGATCCATGGCGTCGCCGAAAAGGCGAGACTCCGCGCCTTCGACATGATCGAGTTCATGCCCGACCGCGACACGGACGGCCTGTCGGCCCTGACGGCGGCGCGGGTGCTGGTGAACGCCGTTGGCGCTACCGTCTCGCGTTGACGATTATTTAACGGTCTGCGGGCAGGATTTCTGGCCGCTTCGATCTGGGCGGCGGTTTGTTTTGGGGATGGGGCCATGGCGCTGTTCGACGATATCGTTGCCAATCTGACGCAGGAATTCCTGGGGGAATCCTTTGACCGGCTCGCCCGGATGCAGGTGTTTCTGACCAATCTCGCCGCGGCCAAAGGCACCGACCGAGAAGAGATCCTCGGCCTGTCCCGTGAGGTCCACAGCGTGAAGGGGTCGGCGGCGAACTTCCAGTTCCGAACGGTGGCGACGGTCGCTCACCGGTTCGAGGACTTCATGTCTGCCACCCTCGATCAGACTCCGCTGCCGATCGAGGACTACCAGCGCTTCGTCGACGTTCTATCCGACCTGATCGACCTCGGCCGGGAACCGGACCCGAAGCAGTCGGCGCAGATGCAGACGAAACTTCCGGTGCTCGCCGCGTTCGATCCGACTAGCGTCTCCATCAAGCCGGGCCGGGCGCTGGTGGTGATCCGCGCGCGGACGATGGGCCATATGCTGTCGCGCGAGCTCGCGAATTGCGGGTTCATGGCGCAAACGGCGCTCGACGCGTTCGACGCGATCCGCCTCGCGGTCACCGAACGGCCGGACATCGTGCTGACTTCCGCCGTGATGGACGGAATTTCCGGCGTCGAACTGATCGCCGCCATTCGCTCGTTGAAATCGACCGCCGACTTGCCCTGCGCCGTCGTAACGTCCTTCGACCGCGGCCACCCGGAGCTCGCTGGATTGCCGAAGGAGGCCGGGGTCGTGCGCCTCGGGAAGACGCTCTCGGACGATCTCGGCACCGTGCTGACCGGGGTGGCGCCGCGCTGACGGAACGGCCCGCCCGGGCCTTTCCCCTTTCAACGGCGCGCCAGTCGTGCTCAAACCCGCCGCCATGACCGAGGCAGCGCCCAACGATCCGAAAATCTCCGCCGCCCGCAGCGTGGCCTTCGACCTGCTGCGCGCGGTTCTCGCCAAGCGGACCCCGCTGGACGAGGCGCTCGTCGCCCATGACGGGTTGGCGAAGCTGCCGGAGCGCGACCGCGGCTTCGCCCGGACCCTGGTGGCGACGACCCTGCGCCGGCTCGGCCAGGTGGACCGGCTGATCGACGGCTGCCTGACCCAGCCGCTGCCGCAGAAGGCGTCGGCGGTGCGGGATATCCTGCGGATCGCCGCGACCGAACTGCTGATCCTGGGGGTGGCGCCGCATGCGGCCGTGGACAGCGCGGTAAATCTCGTGCGCTCGCGCGGGCACGAGAAGTTCGCCAAGCTTGCCAACGCCGTGCTGCGCCGCCTCGACCGGGAAGGGCGCGGGACGATCGATACCCTGCCCGCCCTGGCCGCCCTGCCGGACTGGCTGGCCGAGAGCTGGCGCCGCAGCTACGGCGACGACACCGCAGAGGCAATGGCCGCCGCCGTCCAGCGCGAGCCGACCCTCGACATCACGGTCAAACAGGACCCCGATCATTGGGCCGAGGCGCTCGGCGCGCAACGGTTGCCGACCGGAACCCTGCGCCGGGCGATCGATGGCCGGATCGACGCCCTGCCGGGTTTCGCCGACGGCGCCTGGTGGGTACAGGACGCCGCCGCCGCCCTGCCGGTGAAGCTACTGGGCGACGTGTCCGGCCGAACCGTGGTGGATCTCTGCGCCGCACCCGGCGGGAAGACCGCGCAGCTCGCCGCTGCGGGCGCGACCGTCTTCGCCGTCGATCGGGCGCCGAGGCGGGTGAAGCGGATGCAGGCCAATCTGGCGCGGCTGCGGCTCGCCGCCCTCTGCGTCACCGCCGATGCCGCCGCCTGGCGTCCGCCAGAAGCGGTCGATGCCGTGCTGCTCGACGCGCCGTGCTCCGCCACCGGGACCGTGCGGCGGCATCCCGACATTCCCTGGCTCAAGGGCGCCGCCGACATCGCCAAGCTGGCCGGCCTGCAGGACAAGCTGCTCGACGCGGCCATCGCCATGGTCAAGCCGGGCGGTACGGTCGTGTTCTGCACCTGCTCTCTGGAGGCGGAGGAGGGACCGGCGCGGGTCGAGGCGCTGCTGGCGCGCAACCCGACGGTCGCGCGCGCGCCGATCGAGGCGTCGGAGATCGGCGGCCTCGGGGAGCTGATCGGCTCGGACGGCGATCTGCGCAGCCGCCCGGACCATCTGCCGGATCTCGGCGGGCTCGACGGCTTCTACGCCTGCCGCCTGATCCGCCGCTGATTGCGCCTGCCGGCGCGGGTCATCGCCCGGCGGCGCTTGAAGCGGTCGGCGCAACCTGCTACCTGCCGGGCATGGCCAACGAACCGCTGATCGCTCCCTCCATCCTCGCCGCCGATTTCGCCAAGCTGGGCGAAGAGATCCGGGCGGTCGACGCCGCCGGCGCCGACTGGATCCATGTCGACGTGATGGACGGGCACTTCGTGCCGAACATCTCCCTCGGTCCGGCGATCGTGAAGGCGATCCGGCCTTGTACCGAGAAGACCTTCGACGTCCATCTGATGATCTCGCCGGTCGACGCCTATGTCGGCGGCTTCATCGAGGCCGGTGCCGATATCGTCACCGTGCACCCGGAGGCCGGGCCGCATGTCCACCGCACCCTGCAGCTGATCCGCTCGCTCGGGGCGAAAGCGGGGGTCGCCCTCAATCCGGGCACGCCGGTCGAGGCGTTGGACAACCTGATGGACATGGTCGACCTGATCCTGGTCATGACCGTGAACCCCGGCTTCGGCGGACAGGCCTTCATCGGCTCGCAGCTCGACAAGATCGCCGCCGCCCGCGCCCGGATCGCCGCCACCGGCCGCGACATCCGTCTCGAGGTCGACGGCGGCGTCACCGCCGAGACCGCGGGCCGGATCGTCGCTGCGGGCGCCGACGTGCTGGTCGCCGGGACCGCCACGTTCAAGGGTGGCCCCGACGCCTATGCCGCGAACATCGCGGCCATCCGGACCGCCAACTGACGGGAGAGCGCTGGTGAAGGGGCGGCGGGAGCGGCGCGGACTGTCTGATCGCCTGCGCGACGCCTATTTCGCCTCGCCGGTGCATGCCTGGCGGCTGTCCGGACCGGCCCCGGACGTCCTTGCCGTGCCGGTGGCCGATGCCTGGACCGGCGATCCGGATCTCGGCCGCGAGCTTCTCGAAGGCACCTACACGGTGGCCGGCGCCACCGTCCAGGTCGGCGCCGATCCCTGGAGCCAGAGCGGCTATTCCGAAGCCGCGTTCGAGGCGCTTCACCGCTTCGAGTGGATGCGCGACCTGCGCGATCTCGGCGGCGACGCCGCCCGCCGCCGGGCACGCGATCTGGTGGGAGCCTGGATCGACCGTCATGCGACCTGGGACCGGCTGGTCTGGCGCCCCGACCTGCTGGCCGGCCGGATCGCCGCCTGGGTCCACACTTTCGGCTTCTTCGCCGAGTCCGCCGAGGACGACTATCGCCGCCGGGTCCTGGACTCCCTGCATCGCCAGTACCGGCACCTGCTGAGCGCGGTGGAGAGCGGTCCCGGCGGGATCGCCCGTCTCGACACGCTGCGCGGCGGGCTGATCGCGGCGGTGGCACTCGGGGCCGACGGCGACGAGATCCAGGGTCTGGTCGACCGGCTGGACGCTGCCGTCCGGGCCCAGATCCTGCCGGACGGTGGCCACCGCTCGCGCTCGCCGGCCGTGCAGGCCGATGCCCTGGCCGCGCTGGTCGATGCCCGCTCGGCGCTGCGGGCGGCCGGCCGCGACTCCACCGCCGTCCTGGACGAGACCGTTCAGCGGATGACCGGCGTGCTGCGGATGCTGCGCCACGGCGATGGCGGCATGGCACTGTTCAACGGCGCGACCGAGGGGCAGGTGTGGCGGCTGGACACGCTGATCGCCCGAACGGAGACCAAGACCCGGGCGGTCACCTCGGCGCCCGATACCGGGTTCGAGCGCATGGTCGCCGGCCGCGCGGTCGCCATTCTCGATGCCGGCCCGCCGGTGACCGACGACGACACCGCCCATGCCGGCACGCTCAGTTTCGAGTTCTCCATCGGCAAGGAACGCCTGGTCGTCAATTGCGGCGCCGCCCCCGGCGACGCCCGGTGGCAGGGGCTTTTGCGGGCGTCGGCGGCCCATTCCAGCCTGGTGATCGATGACACCAACACGACGGAGCTGCGCCCGGACGGAAGCCTCGGCCGCCGTCCCGAGCATGTCCGGCTCGAGCGGTGGGAGGCCGACGGCTCGGTCTGGGTCGAGGCGGAGCACGACGGCTACCGGGACAGCCATGCGATCCTGCATCGCCGCCGCCTGTTCCTGGCGGCCGGTGGCGACGACCTGCGCGGCGAGGACGTGCTCACCTATACCGGCGGTCCGGGCACGAAACCGGCCGAGGCGGCGATCCGTTTCCACCTGCATCCGCGGGTCTCGGCCTCGCTGATCCAGAACGGCGCCTCGGTGCTGCTGCGCATGCCGTCGGGCGCCGGCTGGCGGCTGCGGGCGACCGGCGGCCGGCTGGCGATGAACGAGAGCGTCTATTTCGGCGAGGGCGGGCGCTTGCAGCGCACCCGCCAGATCGTCCTCTCCGTTGCCCTGGATGCGATCCGCGAGCAGGGGTCGGTCTCGGTCAAATGGGCCCTGCGCAGGGAGGACCGGCGGCCCGGTTAAGACGCCCGGGTGATCGCCCCGGGTGACCGGCCAGGGTGACCGGCCCGGCCGGTCGATTGGAGAGCGGCCTACCCCGGCGCTCGCGGGCTGTGTATAAGCCCTCGCGATGCTTGCGCTTCTCCTCACCGTCGGCCTTGCCTTCCTGGTTTCCTGCCTCGCCACCCGGGCGCTGCTGGGGCTGCTTCGGCGCGGCGCGGTGATCGATCATCCGAACGCCCGGTCGAGCCACGCCATCCCGACCCCGCGCGGCGGCGGCATCGCCGTCGTCGCCACGGTCGTGGCCGCCGCCCTCGTCTCGGAGTTGGTCGGCGGGGGCTGGGACACCGCAAGCCTGGGGCCGGTCCTCGGGCTCGCGGTCGGACTCGGCGTGCTGTCCTTCCTGGACGATCTCCGCGACCTCTCCGCCGGCGTCCGGATCGCCGGTCACGCCGCCGCCGTCGCCGGCGGGCTCTGGGCGCTCGGCGGGACCGGTGCCTTCGCCGCCTTCCTGCCGCCGCCGCTCGACCTGACGCTGACGGCCCTTGCCTGGCTTTGGTTCATCAATCTCTACAACTTCATGGACGGGATCGACGGGATCGCGGGTTCCGAGGCGGTCTGCGTCGCCGTCGGGATTGCCGGCCTCGCCCTGCTCGGCGTGGCGCCGCAGGGGCTGCTCGGCCCGGCTGCCGCGCTGGCCGGCGCCGCCCTCGGCTTCCTGGTCTGGAACTGGCATCGTGCCAAGGTGTTCCTCGGCGATTCCGGCAGCGTGCCGATCGGCTACCTGATCGGCTACCTGCTGATCGTCGCGGCCCAGCCCGGCGGCGGCGCCTTCGCGGCGGCCCTGGTCCTGCCGCTGGTCTTCGTGGTCGACGCATCGGTCACCCTTCTTCGACGGGTCGCCCGTGGCAAGCGTCCGACCGAGGCGCACCGGGAACATGCCTATCAGCGGGCGGTTCAGGGCGGTTGGCGCCACGACCGGGTCTGTCTCGCGGTGATCGCCGCCAACGCCTGTCTGATCGCCGTCGCCTGGTTCCTCGCGCCCTGGCAGCCCTGGCTCGCGCTCGCCGCCGGTCTCGCCATCGCCGGTCTGGCCTATCGGAGACTGCTCGCGGTCGGCGGCAGCGAACGGCGGGCCGGATGAAGGTCCTGGTCACCGGCGCGGGCGGCTATATCGGCCGGGCGGTTCTGCGCGACCTGGACGCCGCGGGACACACTCCCGTGGCCGCTATACGCGATCCCGCTCGTCTGCCGCTGCGCTGGCGGCCGCAGGCCCTGGCGGTCGGCGATCTCGGACCGGAGACCGATTGGGCCGCCGCGCTCGCCGGCGTGGACGCGGTTGTCCACCTGGCCGGGCCGACCGCGCCGGACGGCTTCGCCGAGAGCGACCTGGACCGGATGATCGTTGATGGATCGAAACGGCTTGCCGAGAGCGCTGCGGCCGCCGGAGTGCGGCGGTTCGTCTTCGTCAGCTCGGTGAAGGCCGCCGCCGACATCACCCCGATCACTGGCCTGGACGAGACCGCGCCGCCCGCGCCCGCCGACGCCTACGGGCGCTCGAAACTGGCCGCCGAGCGCGCGGTGGCGGCGGTCGCCGCGCCGGGCTTCGGGGTGGCGGTCCTGCGGCCGGCCCCGGTCTACGGTCCGGGAAGCGGCGGCAACCTGCGGCGCATGATCGACGTCCTGCGCACGGCGCCGCCCGTCCTGCCGCTCGGAATCGCCGGGAACCGGCGGTCGTTTCTCCACCGCGACAATCTCTGCGGCGCGATTCTCGCCTGTCTGGACCATCCGGAAGCGGAGGGCCGGACCTTCTTCGTCACCGACGGGGAGGCCCTGTCGACGGCGGAACTCAGCCGCCGGATTCTAGACGCCCATGGCCGCCGCGCCCTGTTGTTGCCTGTACCGGCCCTCGGTCTGCGTGCCCTGGGCGCCCGGGGGCGCCGTCTCGGCGGCTCGGCGGTCTACGATGCGTCGGCCCTGCGGCGCGTGATCGGCTGGAAACCGGTCGTCGATCCCCGCGCCGGGATGGTAGAGGCTGTGCGGCAGACCGACGATCCGCTGCTCGCCGCCGCAGACGAGACGTAGCCGTGGAGGCAGCCGTGCTAGACTCCGCCCGATCGCCCACCCCAGACCGGGACGCCGCATGAACGCCCGCGCCTTACGACGCTCCCTGCTGATCTTCGCCCACGATACGGTACTGGCCGCCGTCTCGTTCCCGCTGGCGCTCTACATCCGCCTGGGCGAGGACATGGTGTGGTGGCCGGATCAGGCGCTCACCCACGGCACCGCCCTGTTCACCCTGACCGCGCTGGCGGTGTTCCTGGTGATGCGCCTCGACACCCATGTCTGGCGCTATACCTCGATCGGCGACCTGGCCCAGATCGTCCGCGCGGTGCTGGTGATCATCGCCGGCTTCCTGGTGCTTCAGTTCGTCGTGACCCGGCTCGAGACACTCCCGCGCTCGTTCCTGGTGATCGAGGCGGCGCTGTTGTCGATCATGCTGACCCTGCCGCGCATCGGCTACCGGCTGATGAAGGACGGCACGATCTCCGCCCTGTTCGAGCGCAATGCCCAGGACCGGGTGCCGGTCCTGCTGATCGGCGCGGGCGACGGGGCCGATCTGTTCATCCGCGAGACCGCGCCGGGCCACGAGGTGCCTTATCGCGTGGTGGGCATCGTCGATGATCGCGATTCGCGCACCGGACGGCGGATCCGCGGCGTGCCGGTCTATGGCGGGCTGCACAATCTGGAGGAGGTGGTACAGCGCCTCACCGGCTACGGCGTGCGCCCCCAGCGGATCGTCCTGACCCGGCGGCAGATCGACGGCGCGACGATCCGGGCCCTGCTCGACGCCGCCGACGGACTCGGTATCCCGGTCAGCCGCATGCCCACGCTCGGGGTGCTGGAATCTGCCGGAGAGACCCAGGTCCAGCTCCGCCCGATCAACGTGGAGGACGTGCTCGGCCGGCCGCAGGCGACCCTGGACCGGCCGGCGATGGAACGGCTGATCGAGGGGCGCCGGGTGCTGGTCACCGGCGCCGGCGGCACCATCGGCTCGGAGCTGGTGCGCCAGATCGCCGATATCGGCCCCGCCCACATCACCTTGGTCGACCAGTCGGAATACGCCCTGTACCGGATCGATCTCGAACTGACCGAACGCGCGCCCGATCTGCCCCGCGCCGCCCTGATCGGCGACGTGCGCGACCGGGCCCGCATGGAGGAGATCCTGTCGGAGGCGCGGCCGGAGATCCTGTTCCACGCCGCGGCCCTCAAGCACGTACCCCTGATGGAGGCCAATGTCTGCGACGCGGTGCTGACCAACGCGGTCGGGACCCGGATCGTCGCCGATGCCGCCCGCGCCGCGGGGGTCGGGACGGTGGTCGTGATCTCCACCGACAAGGCGGTCAATCCGACCAACGTCATGGGCGCGACCAAGCGTCTGGCGGAGGCCTACTGCCAAGCGCTCGACCTGGACGGCGGAACCCGGTTCGTGACCACGCGCTTCGGCAACGTGCTCGGCTCGACCGGGTCGGTCGTGCCCCTGTTCCAGCGCCAGCTCGAGCGCGGCGGGCCGCTGACCGTGACCCATCCGGACATCACCCGCTACTTCATGACCGTCCGCGAGGCGGTGGAGCTGGTGCTTCAGGCGGCGGCGCTGGAGACCGCCACGCCGCGGGAGCGGGGCGGGATCACCGTGCTGGACATGGGCGAGCCGGTAAAGATCGTCGACCTGGCCGACCGGATGATCCGGCTGGCGGGCCTGGAGCCGGGCAAGGATATCGAGATCGCCTTCACCGGCCTGCGCCCCGGCGAGAAGCTGCACGAGGAACTGTTCCACGGGGCCGAGACCCTGGAGGCGACCGAGATTCCCGCGATCCGCCGCGCCCACCCCCGCACCGCCGACCGCGCGCTGATCGAGCGCGGGCTGGACGAGCTCGAGGCCGCCGCCCGGGTCCGGCAGGCACCGGCGACCATGGAGGTGCTCGGCCGCATGGTGCCGGAATACGAGGGCGGTGCCGCGAAGGCGGTTGCGGCGGAAGGATCGTAATCCTTCAGATCCATCCGTTTATTCCATCGACTTCCCGGACCTGATCCGGGACCGCGCTGCGGCGCGGGGAGGGCACGGTCCCGGATCAGGTCCGGGAAGTCGGTTTCGGATTGGGGTCTCAGACCGTGTTAAGTCCGCTCCGGCACCCGCACGAAATGCAGCGTGTCGAAGCTCCTGCGCCATGCCGACACCTCGGGCGCCAGGCCGGCGGGATCGTTGGTCTTCAACGCGGCGGCGATCAGACCGGCGAGGCGCGGGGCGTCGGCGGCGGTCAGACCCCAGCGCACGAGCTCCGGGGTGCCGATCCGCAAGCCGTTCATGTCGCCCGACACCTCCTCGACCGGCAGGCCGATGCCGCAGGCGAGGAACCCGGCCGTGCGCAGGGTCTTCGACGCCGCCTGTCCGCCGCCATAGGAGGCGGCCTTCACGGCGAACTGGTGCGAGGCGGTGAAGCCGTCGGCGACCGCGAAGACCGGGACGCCGGCATCGTCCAGCGCCTGGGCGAGGCTCTTCGACAACGCGATCATTTCGGCGGCGTACGCGCGGCCGAACTCCTTCCAGTCCAGCATCGAGACGGCGAGAGCCGCCGATTTCGCCGCGTCGAAATTCGCGGTCATGCCGGGAAAGGCGATGGCGTCGAGTCTCTCGGCGATATCGGCGTCGTTGGTGACGATGAGCCCGCCCGCCGGCCCGCCCAGGCTCTTGTAGGTGCTCATGGTCATCAGATGCGCGCCCTCGGCCAGCGGGCAGCGCCAGGCCTTGCCGGCGATGATTCCGCACTGGTGGGCGGCATCGAACAGCAGCGGCGCGCCGACCTCGTCGGCGATGGCGCGGACCTCGCGCACCGGGTGCTCGAACAGGTTGAGGCTGCCGCCGAGGGTGATCAGCGCCGGGCGCTCCCTCTTCGCCAACACGCGCAGGGCCTCCACATCGACCGTGTAGCCGTCGGCGGCGACCGGTGCCGGGACAGTCCGCAGACCGTACAGCCCGGCGCAGCCGGCGCCGTGATGGGTCACGTGCCCGCCGATCGAGGCCGGCGGGGCGATGATCGTGTCGCCCGGTTTGCAGGTGGCCATGAAGCCGTAGAGGTTGGCGAGCGCGCCGGACGGCACCCGGATCTCGGCGAACTTGGCGTCGAACACCTCGGCGCAGAGTTCGGCGGCGATGACCTCGATCTCCTCGATCGCCTCCAGGCCCATCTCGTACTTGTCGCCGGGGTAGCCGAGGGAGGGGCGCGATCCGATGCCCGACGCCAGCAGGGCCTCGGCCCGCGGGTTCATGACGTTGGTCGCCGGATTCAGGTTGAAGCAGTCGCGCTCGTGGATCTCCCGGTTCTGGGCAGCCAGCGCCTCGATCCGCGCGGCAATCCGGTCGGAGGCTTCCCCGGCGGTGCGCGCGGCGAGCGACTGGACCAGATCCTCCGACGGCGCGGGAACCCAGGAACGGCGGGCAAGGACCATGGGGGCTTCCTCTCTCAGGCGTTACGCCGCGGCCGTCGAAACCCGTAGGTGAGCAGGGTGGCGACGGCCCAGAACAGGGCCCAGGCGAGGCCCGCTCCGACGGCACCCCAGCGGGGCTCGATGGTCAGGCCCGGCCGCCAGTCGGCATAGGCGTTGGCCAGGATGGCGCTGTCCGCATGGGCCATGGCGACGGCGGGTCGGCTCCAGGGGCCGGCTTCCTCCAGGGCGGCCCGGGCATCCCGTAGCGCCGACAGACGGTCCAGCATGGCCGATATCCGCCGTCCGGAGCCCCGGATCGCCGGGTCGGCGTTGGCCGCGTGCCGCTCCAGATACGCCTGCAGGGTCAGGTTCTGGGCGGCGGCCTCGTCCCGGTGGGCGGCGGCCTGGCGGTCGAGCTCGTCGACCGCGCCGCCGAGCCGTTGCGCATACGCATCGACGAAGGAGGACACCTGGGAGCCGCCGGTCAGGCCGACCAGCACCACCAGGACCAGGCAGAGATCGCGCAGCAGCCGGAACATCCCCCGTAGCATCCGCCGTCCTCTCAGAAGCCGCGGAACGGATCGTCCGGCCGGCGCCGGATCCAGTTGTCCGGGTGCCAGCGGGCCATGCCGTCGACCACATGAAGCGTATAGGCCATGCGAGACCGCTCGGAGGTGTTGGCGGCACTGCCATGGGGCAGCAGGCCGTGCAGAACCACCACCGTTCCCTTGCGGGCGGGGAGCGGCCGGAACGCCGCGGTATCGAAGGGCGTGTCGTCCAGGGTGTCCATGGTCAGCACGCCGTTGCGGTCCAGAAACGTCTGGCGTAGCGGGCCCTTGTGCCCGCCCGGGATCGCGAGCAGGCAACCGTTGGTCTCGTCCGCGTCCTCCAGGGCCAGCCAGAAGCCGACGACCGAGGGCGGATCCGTGACGAGGAAGGTCGCGTCCTGGTGCGGCACCACCGCGCCGCCGATTGCCGGTGGTTTCCAGATGACCATGGACTGCACCAGCTTCGGATCGCGGATGCCGAGGGCGGCGGCCAGACCGGCCAGAACCGGCCCGCGCGACACCCGCTCGAAGACCGGGTCCAGGTCGTGCATGGCATGGCCGAGCTTGTTGACCGCCGCGTGCCGGTCGACGGCGAGCGCGCCGTCCTCGTCCACGGCGCCGTCCTCCAGGAACACGCGGATCTTGTCGCCGGAGTCGCGGAAATAGGCATCCGCGGCATGTCTCGGGGACGTGGTCGAGAAGACCGTCCGTCCTTCCTCCGGGTCCCAGGCGTCGATCAGGGCGTGGGCCCGCGCCGCCAGGGCATCGCAGTCGGCGGCGGGAACGGCGTCCTCGACGATCAGCAGGCCGTCGCGCTCGAAGGACACGGCAAGCTCCGCCGGATCGCTCTGCGGCTGGAACCGGGAGATCATGCGACCCCCGTCAGGCGGTTTGTGCCGTGCCGCCCCGGCGCCAGCCCGAGATGGGCCGCCAGGGTCGCTCCCACATCGGCGAAGGCGAGTTGGCCGAGATCGCCGGCCGCCACGCCGGGGCCGACGAACAGGGCGGGAACCTGCTCGCGGGTATGGTCGCTGCCGCGCCAGGTCGGATCGCAGCCGTGGTCGGCGGTCAGCACCGCGAGGTCGCCCGGGCCGAGCGCGTCGAGGAACGTGGGCAACGTCCGGTCGAACGCCTCCAGGGCGGCGGCGTAGCCCGCCGGGTCGCGCCGGTGGCCGTAGAGCGTGTCGAAATCGACGAAGTTCGCCACCACAAGCGCGTTGTCCCGGTCGCGGGCGGTCACGGCCATCAGCGCGTCGAACACGCCGTCGTTGCCGGCCGCCTTGATCTCCTCGCCGGTGCCGGCATGGGCGAAGATGTCGCCGATCTTGCCGATGGACACGACCGATCCGCCGGACTCGGCGTGGCGCTGAAGCAGGGTGCGGGCCGGCGGCGGGACCGCGAGATCCTTGCGGTTGGCGGAGCGCGCGAAGTCCTCGGGGCCGGTGCCGAGGAAGGGCCGGGCGATGATCCGCCCGACCGTGTCCGGGACCAGGCCGCGCGCCACCCGGCAGACCTCGTAGAGACGCTCGAGACCGAAGCTCTCCTCATGGGCGGCGATCTGCACCACGCTGTCGGCGGAGGTGTAGAGGATCGGCTTGCCGCTCGCCATGTGCTCGACGCCGAGCTCGGCGATGATGGTCGTTCCGCTGGCGTGACGATCGCCGAGGATGCCCGGCAGACCGCATCGCTCGACCAGCGCGGCGGTGAAGTCGGCGGGAAAGGCCGGTTCCGTGTCCGGATAGTAGGTCCAGTCGAAGTCCACCGGCACGCCGGCCAGTTCCCAGTGGCCGCTCGGCGTGTCCTTGCCTTGGCTGGTCTCCGCCGCGTGACCCCAGGCCCCCTGTCGCGCCGCCGAGGCGTCAAGTCCGGCGGGTTCGGTGCCGGCGGCAGAGCGATGTGCGGCCCCAAGGCCGAGCGCCAGGAGATTGGGGACGCGCAGCGGCCCGCTGCGGCCGTGGCCGTTTGCCCGGTCTGCGGCGCAGGCCTCGGCGATATGGCCGAGCGTGTCCGACCCGGCGTCGCCGAACCGTTCGGCATCCGGCGCGCCGCCGATTCCGACGGAGTCGAGGACGATGAAGAAGGCGCGCGGCATCAGCCGGCCCCCGTGCGGCGCTCGATCACCACCGGCCCAGCGGTTCCGGCCCCGGCGCCGTCCCCGAGGGTGTAGGCCGCCCGCACGGTCTCGGCCACGGCCGTCGCGGTATCTGCATCGCCGGCGTGGATCACGGCAAGCGGCGCGTTGGGCCCCACCGCCTCGCCGAGGCCGGCGATATCCGACAGGCCGACCGCGTGGTCGATCGGGTCGGTAGCCTGGCGTCGCCCGCCGCCGAGCTCGATCACGGCGAGGCCGAGCCCACGGGTATCGACCCGGACGACGGTGCCCGGCGCCTGCGGATGAACCGGAACCGAGACGGCGGCACGTCGCAGATGGCTGTCGGGCCGTTCCAGCAGATCGGCCGGGCCGCCGAGAGCGGCGACCATCCGGGCGAAGACCTCGGCCGCGCGGCCGTCCTCCAGCGCCCCGAGCGCCGTCGCCCGGCCCGCTTGCGCGTCGTCGCACAGCCCGCCCAGGGCCAGCATCTCCCCGGCGAGGGCCAGCGTGACATCCAGGGTTCTCGGCTCCCGCGCCGTTCCGGTCAGGAAGGCGACGGCGTCGGCCACTTCCAGCGCATTGCCGGCGGTTCGGCCGAGGACCTGGTTCATGTCGGTGATCAGCGCGACGGTGGGCAGGCCGGCCCGGCGCGCCGTCTCGGTCAATGCGTCGGCCAGGTCCCTCGCCTTGCCCAGGTCGTCCATGAAGGCGCCGGACCCGCATTTCACGTCCATGACCAGCCCGCCCAGCCCGGCGGCGAGCTTTTTCGACAGGATGGAGGCGGTGATCAGCGGCGGCGATTCCACGGTCGCCGTTACGTCGCGGATGGCGTAGAGCCGCCGGTCGGCGGGGGCTAGGTCGTCGGTCTGGCCGATGATGGCGCAGCCGGCGTCGCGCACGACCCGTTCGAAGGTCGCGAGGTCGGGATCGGTGCGGTAGCCGGGGATGGAGTCCAGCTTGTCCAGGGTGCCGCCGGTGTGCCCGAGGCCCCGGCCGGAGATCATCGGGACGTAGGCGCCGCAGGCGGCGACGATGGGTGCCAGCATCAGGCTGACCTTGTCGCCGACCCCGCCGGTGGAGTGCTTGTCGACCACCGGACCGTCGAGCCCCTCCCAGCGCAGGCGCGTGCCGCTGTCGGCCATGGCCCGGGTCAGGGCGGCGCGCTCGTCGGCGTCCATGCCGCGGAACAGTACCGCCATGGCGAAGGCGGCGGCCTGACCCTCGCCCACCGTCCCGGCGGCGAGGCCCGCGATGAACGCCGAGATCGCCTCGGCGGAGAGCGTCCGCCCGTCGCGTTTCGCGCGGATGACTTCCTGGGGGAGCACGGTGGCGGGTCCTGCGTTGTAGGAATTCGAAAGGGCGAACCAGAGGCCAGCCTACATCCGCGCCCGGACCGCCGCCACCGCGACTCGCGTCAGCGGGACCCGGGAACCGGGGGCGCCCCGGTCTCGTTGTTCCCGGACATGCCCCAGCAGAGGAGACACCGATGACGAAGAAACTCCTGGCCAGGAACGTCCTGGCGGGCGCCGGCGCCCTGACCATCGCGGTTGCGGCTCTTGCGGCCCTTCCCTCCGCGCCGGTGCAGGCGGCGGACGACATGGTCGTGGTGGTCGACGCGACCGACCTCTACCGGACTTCCGGGCCGGCCAACGGGCCGCGCTTCTCCGAACTCAGCGGGGCGCCGGTCTACGGCAACGGCGGCCAGCAGATCGGCGTGATCGAGGACTTCGCCGTCGCGCGCGGCGGCGAGATCGTCGCCCTGATCGATGCCGATAACGGCCCGCTGGACGATCTGCTGATGATCGCCGACGAGGAGACCCTCGTCGTGCCGCTCCGCGAGCTCCGCACCACGCCAATGGCGGCGTTCAAGGCGCGCCAATAAGCCGCCAAGCCGGCCCGAGTCGTCCCGAGCCGGCGGCTTTCCCCTCCAACGACCCTGAGGAGAACCTCATGACCCGAGCCATCACCACCGCCGCGCTCCTGATGGGGAGCGCCCTCGCCCTGTCCGCCTGCGGCAACACCGCGACCGAACGCGGCGTCACTGGCGCCGGACTCGGTGGAGCCGCCGGCTATGCGGTCGGCGCCCCCATTCTCGGCGCGGTCGCCGGCGGTGCCACCGGCGCCTTCACCGAGGACGACGACGTGAATCTCGGCAATCCGATCTGGGACTGGGACTGAGCCAGCCCGGCGCTTTCGGCACGCTCAGTGCCGGAAGTGCCGCATCCCGGTGAGGACCATCGCCAGATTCCGCGCGTCGGCGGCGGCGATGATCTCCTCGTCGCGGATCGACCCGCCCGGCTGGATGATCGCCGTGGCTCCGGCTTCGGCGACGGTGATCAGGCCGTCCGGGAACGGGAAGAACGCATCCGACGCCGCGACGGAGCCGACGGTGCGCGGTTCGGCCCAGCCGGCGGCTTCGGCCGCATCCCGCGCCTTGACGGCGGCGATGCGGGCGGCGTCCACCCGGCTCATCTGGCCGGCGCCGATCCCGGCGGTCGAGCCGTCCTTCACGTAGACGATGGTGTTCGACTTCACGTGCTTGGCGATGCGGAAGGCGAGCAGCAGGTCGCGCATCTCGGCATCGCTCGGCGCGCGCTTGGTCACGACCTTCAGGTCCCCCTGGGAGACGCGGCCGGCGTCCCGCGACTGGATCAGCAGGCCGCCGGCGAGGTTCTTGATCGCCAGTCCGGCCGAAGTCGGGTCCGGCATGCCGCCGGTCCGCAGAACCCGCAGGTTCTTCTTGGCGGCGAACACCTCGATGGCCTCGGGATCGAACTCGGGGGCGATCACCACCTCCGAGAAGATCTGCGCGATCTTCTCCGCCGTGGCCCCGTCCATCGCCCGGTTGGCCGCGACGATGCCGCCGAAAGCGCTGACGGGATCGCAGGCCAGAGCCGCGTCCCAGGCCTCGGCGAGCGAGCCGGCGACCGCGACGCCGCAGGGATTGGCGTGCTTGATGATGGCGATGCCCGGCTCGTCCAGCTCGGCCGCGAGCTCGAACGCGGCGTCGGTGTCGTTCAGGTTGTTGTAGCTGAGCTCCTTGCCCTGGAGCTGCTCGGCGGTCGACACCCCGGCCCGGCTGTCGGCCGTGCGGTAGAACGCGGCCTGCTGGTGCGGGTTCTCGCCGTAGCGCAGCACCTGGGGCGCCGACCCGGCAAGGGTGAAGCGCCGCGGGAACGCCTCGCCGACCTCGCCGGACAGCCAGCCGGCGATGGCGGCGTCGTAGGCCGCGGTGCGGCTATAGGCGACGGAGGCCAGCTTGCGGCGCAGCGCCAGGCTGGTGGCGCCGCCGTTCGCCCGCATCTCCTCCAGCACCGGGCCGTAATCCTCCACATCGACGATGACCGTGACGAAGTCGTGGTTCTTCGAGGCGGCGCGGATCATCGCCGGGCCGCCGATATCGATGTTCTCCACGCTCTCGTCGTAGCCGGCGCCACGCGCCCGGGTGGCCTCGAACGGATAGAGATTGACCACCAGCAGGTCGATCGGCGCGATCCCGTGTTCGTCCATGGCGGACACATGATGATCCAGGTCGCGGCGGGCCAGGAGGCCGCCATGGATCACCGGGTGCAGGGTCTTCACCCGCCCGTCCATCACTTCCGGAAACCCGGTCCGTTCCGCCACCTCGACCACCGGGATGCCGGCCTCGGCGATCGCCTTGGCGGTACCGCCGGTTGACAGGATCTCGACCCCCATGTCGGACAGGGCGGCGGCGAACTCGACCAGACCGGTCTTGTCGGACACGGAGATCAGGGCGCGGGCAACGGGAACCAGATCGGGGGCGGCCATGGGGGCGACCTCGGCAGTTGTTCAGGGATGCGGGCTTATCCCCGCTGGCGCCGCGCGGGTCAACCGGACAGAGCACCGCCCGGGCGCCGCGGCCGGCCTATTTCTCCCGGTCGGCGCCGTCGTCCTCGCCCATCGCGCGCGGCGACGGCACGGGGGGCTCCCGGTCGATGGCGGTGGAGGGCGGGCCGGCGGCCAGCTTCCCCTCCTTCTTCAGGCGGGCCTCGCGGATGCCGATATAGGTGGCGCTGGCGAAGATCATCGCGCCGCCGACCCAGGTCCAGACGTCCGGCACCTCGCCGAACACCACGTAGCCGATGGCGGCGGCCCAGAGCAGCTTCGAGAAGTCGACGGGCAGGACCGCAGAGGCGTCGGCCATCTTGAAGGACTGGTTCATCGCCGTCTGGGCGACGGTGCCGACGATGCCGATGGCGATCAGCCAGAGCAGCGCCTCGAAGGAGGGCCAGACCCAGAAGGGCAGGGCGACGACGAGACAGATCGGCGACAGGAAGATCGAGGCGTAGGCGGTGATGGTCACGCTCGATTCCGTGCGGGTCAGCACCTTGATCACCATCAGCGCCACCGACCAGACAACCGAGGATCCCAGCACCAGCATCGGTCCCAGGCCGACCTCGATCACGCCCGGCCGCAGAATCACCATGGCCCCGGCAAAGCCTATGATGATGGCGGTCCAGCGCCGCAGCCGCACCACCTCGCCCAGGACCAGCATCGCCAGGACCGTCGCGAACAGCGGGGCGGTGAAGCCGAGGGCCGCGACGGTGGCGAGCGGCGTGATCGACAGGCCGTAGAAGAACATCAGCATGGCGCCGGCATTGATGACGCCGCGGATGCCGAGCAGCTTCAGCTTGGTGGTGCGTAGCGGCGCCCAGCCCTGGCGCAGGAAGACCGGCGCGAGGGCGAAGAACCCGAAGAACACCCGGAAGAAGGCGATCTCGAACGGATGCAGCTCCGCGCTCACATGGCGGATGCCGGCATGCATGATGCTGAACGCGGCGGCGGCCACCGCCATCATCGCGACGCCGGCGAGCGACCCGGTGAAGAACGGGGCTAGGGAGGATCTGACTGACACACGGGCAACCTACCCGCCGCGTCGGACCCTGCCTAGAGCGCGTCCAGAAACTCGCTGATGCTCTCGGCCAACCGATCGGGCTGTTCCAGCGGCACCATGTGGCCGCAGCCGTCGAAGATCTCGAACCGGGCGCCGGGGATGCCCGCCGCCAGGGCCTCGAGCTCGGAGAGGGGCCGCAGCGCGTCCTGCCGTCCGGCGATCACCAACGTCGGCGCGGCGATCTTCGGCAGGTCCGCATGGCCGTCGACCCGGGTGGCCCGGAGCTGGCGGGCCATGACCTCGCCGCCGAGCGCGGTTCCCATCGCCTTGAGCCGCTCGACCAGCGCGTCGCGCTGCGGGTGGTCGGGATGGATGCCCCGGGCGAGGGCCTTGCGCGACATGCCCTTGAAGCCGCTTTCGGCGAGCTGCGCCAGAATCGCCTCCTTGCGGGCGTGTTCGGCCTCCGAGGTGGCTCGGGCGGAGGTCGCCACCAGGATCAGCGCCTCGACCCGCTCCGGCGCGCTCAGGGCGATCCGGCGGGCGACGAAGCCGCCCATGGAGAAGCCGAGGAGGGCGAACCGCTCCGGCGCCTGGGCCAGAACCCGCGCGGCCATGCCGTCGATCGACGGGTCGCTGTAGACGTCGCCGTGAAGCAGCGCCATACGCCGATGCGCGGGTCCGGTCGCGCGGCCCTCCATATGCCGGGCGAAATCGGCGAAGAGATCGGGCCCGCACATGAAGCCGGGCAGACAGACAATATTGCGGATCATTCTCAAATATCTGAAATCATTGCGTTTTTCCTTGCCGATTCGACGCCTTCCTGTATCCTGGCCGCAACGGATCCCGACCGATGGAGGCCGCCATGAAGGGCGACAAGACAGTCATCGAACACCTCAATCGCATCCTCAAGAACGAGCTGACGGCGATCAACCAGTACTTCCTCCATTCCCGAATCCTCGGCGACTGGGGGGTGTCGAAGCTCTCGAAGAAGGCCTACGAGGAGTCGATCGAGGAGATGGAGCACGCGGACAAGCTGATCCAGCGCATCCTGTTCCTCGAGGGGCTGCCGAACCTGCAGGAGCTGAACAAGCTGCGCATCGGCGAGAGCGTGAAGGAAATCCTGGAGTGCGATCTGGCGATCGAGCTCGATGCCGTGCCGGATCTGCGCGAGGCCATCGCCTATGCGGACTCGATCCGCGACTATGTCAGCCGCGATCTCTTCAACGAGATCCTCTCCGACGAGGAAGAGCATGTGGACTACCTGGAGACCCAGCTCGACCTGATCGGCCGCATCGGCCTGGAGCACTACACGCACCTGCAGAGCGAAGCCAACGCCACGACCGAGGGCGGCTGAGTCCGGTCTCCGGATCTTCCAGCCTGTCAGCAGAGGCGAAGGGCCACCGACCGGCGATCCCGGCCGGTGGCCCTTGTCGCGTCAGGTGGCGGCGATCGGCATCCAGACGAAACGGCTATCGCGGGGTACGAGAGGCTGAGCCTCGAGGCTGTCGGTCTGTCCCCGTGCGTGGGGATCCAGGATCGAGCGCCCCGACTTGATCGAGGTGATCACGATTCCGCTGGGGAAATCCGGCGAGGCCTGGTACCGCCAATGCTGATCGGCGGGGCTGTCGGGATTGGCGTCGTCGGTGCGGTATGCGGCGACCTTGGCGTCGTCGCTGTAGATGACCGTCCCGAGCCAGCTCAGGTTCATGATCCGAAGATAGTCGCCCTGGGCCAGGAAGTACCAGAGCTGGTCGTTCTCGAGCGTACCACCGCCATAGGCGCAGAGGCCGGCGTCCCTGGGGAAAGCGGGCGTTTGGGCGATCACGTTGTTGGTGGCCAGGTTTTGCAAGCGGTAGGGAACCGCTCGGTCCAGTGTCAAAGTCATCTGTCTCTCCATTGAGCGTTCGGACGATAGGGCCGCAGCACAGGCGGCACCTGTAGAGAAAAACACGATCAATGGTGTTATAAATACGGACAAACACACCGTTGAAGTAACATATTACTCACAATCGGGCGGCCGCAGATCGTCCAACAGGCCAGAAAAAAGGCCGCCTTGCGGCGGCCTCCTCCCGTGTCCCTAAAAAGGACAGCGCGGTCACACGTCCAGGTTGGCGACCTTAAGGGCGTTGGACTGGATGAAGTCGCGGCGCGGCTCGACCACGTCGCCCATCAGGGTGCTGAACACCTCCTGGGCCTCGTCGGCATGGGCGATCTTCACCTGCAGCAGGGTGCGCCGGTCCGGGTCCAGCGTGGTCTCCCAGAGCTGGTCCGGGTTCATCTCGCCGAGACCCTTGTAGCGGTTGATGGTCAGGCCCTTGCGGCCGATCTCGAAGATCGCCTCGATCAGCCCGACCGGGCCGTAGACCGTGCGCTCCGTGCCGTCTTTCTGAACCAGGGTCGCCGGTTCGGCGAACAGCTCCCGCAGATCGGCAGCCCGCTCGGCCAGCGCCCGCGCCTCGGCGGTCCGCAGCAGGATGCCGTCGATGCGGTAGGTCTCGGTGACGCCGCGCAGGGTGCGGGCGACGACGATCGCCGGCCCGGTCTCGGTCTGCTCCTCGTAGGAGGCGAACCAGCCGCGCTCGTGCTCTTCCGACAGGACGTCGAGGCGCCGGGCGAAGTCGGCGGCGGCGGCCGCGGCGGCCGCTGGGTCAGACAGCAGCTCGGGGCGCAGGATATCGGCGACGGCCCCCTGCTCGGTGACGACCGGGCCGCCCAGGCGGCGAACCAGCGGCTCCAGAAGCTGACGCGCCTGGCGGGCCAGCTCGCCCTGATGGGCCAGATCGACGGCGCCGATCTGCGCGCCGGAGGCGGTCCGCAGGACCGCGCCCTTGGTGCCTTCGTCGATCAGGAACCGCTCCAGCGCCTTGTCGTCCTTGAGGTAGGTTTCCTCGTTGCCGCGCTTGACCCGGTAGAGCGGCGGCTGGGCGATGTAGAGGTAGCCGCGTTCCAGCAGTTCCGGCATCTGCCGGAAGAAGAAGGTCAGCAGCAGGGTGCGGATGTGGGAGCCGTCAACGTCGGCGTCCGTCATGATGATGATCCGGTGATACCGGGTCTTCTCGATGTTGAACTCCTCCGGCCCGATCCCGGTGCCGAGGGCCGCGATCAGGGTGCCGATCTCGGCGCTGGAGAGCATCTTGTCGAAGCGGGCGCGCTCCACGTTCAGGATCTTGCCGCGCAGGGGCAGGATCGCCTGATTCTTTCGGTCGCGGCCCTGCTTGGCCGAGCCGCCGGCGCTGTCGCCCTCGACCAGGAAGAGTTCGGCCTTGGACGGGTCGCGCTCCTGGCAGTCGGCCAGCTTGCCCGGCAGGTTGGCGATGTCGAGCGCCCCCTTGCGCCGGGTCAGCTCCCGCGCCCGGCGGGCGGCGTCACGCGCCGCCGCGGCCTCGTAGGCCTTGGTGACGATGCGCTTGGCCTCGTTCGGATGCTCGTCGAACCATTGGTCCAGCCGCTCGCCGACGATGTTCTCGACCACCGGCTTGACCTCGGACGACACCAGCTTGTCCTTCGTCTGGGAGGAGAACTTGGGATCCGGCACCTTGACCGACAGGACGCAGGTCAGGCCCTCGCGCGCATCGTCGCCGGACAGGGCGACCTTCTCCTTCTTGGCGATGCCGCTCTGGTTCGCGTAGTTGTTGACCTGGCGGGTGAGGGCCGCCCGGAAGCCGGCCAGGTGGGTGCCGCCGTCGCGCTGCGGGATGTTGTTGGTAAAGCAGAGCATCGTCTCGTGGTACGAGTCGGTCCACTCCATGGCGATCTCGACGGTGATGCCGTCCTTCTCGCCGATAGCCGAGATGGTCGGATGCAGGGCTGTCCGCGAGCGGTCGAGATACTCGGCGAAGGCCTTCAGGCCGCCCTCGTAGAACAGGTCCGTGGTCTTCGGCTCGCCGTGGCGCTCGTCGGTGAGCAGGATGCGCACGCCGGAGTTCAGGAAGGCGAGCTCGCGCAGCCGGTGCTCCAGGGTCGCGAAGTCGAACTCGACCATGGTGAAGGTCTCGTCCGAGGGCTTGAACGTGACCTCGGTCCCGCTCTTGTCGCCGGACGGGCCGACCTCCACCAAGTCCGCTTCGGCGTCGCCGTGGCGGAACCGCATGAAGTGCTCCTTGCCCTCGCGCCAGATCCGCAGGTCCAGCCATTCGGACAGGGCGTTCACCACCGACACGCCCACGCCGTGCAGACCGCCGGAGACCTTGTAGGAGTTCTGGTCGAATTTCCCGCCGGCATGGAGCTGGGTCATGATGACCTGGGCCGCCGAGACGCCTTCCTCGGAATGGATCGCCACCGGGATTCCGCGGCCGTTGTCGCGTACGGTGACCGAGCCGTCGCCGTTCAGGATGACCTGAACCGCGTCGCAGTACCCGGCGAGAGCCTCGTCGATGGCGTTGTCCACCACCTCGTAGACCATATGGTGCAGCCCCGAGCCGTCGTCGGTGTCGCCGATATACATGCCCGGCCGCTTGCGGACCGCATCGAGGCCGCGCAGGACCTTGATGGACTCGGCGCCGTACTCGTTCTCTTGGCCGTTTTCGGTTCCGTTATTGGCGTCGTCAGCCATGGGGAGACTCCGGTTGGGGCACGACGTCGGCCGGCCGGACACGGCCGTCGGCGACGTCGAACAGGCGCGCGCGATCGGCGATCGGCGCGAAGGTTGAAAGGTCGGTGCCGGTCAGCCAGGCCTGCCCGCCTAGATCGAACACGGCATCGAACAGGGCGGCGCGCCGGCGGTCGTCGAGATGGGCCGCCACCTCGTCAAGCAGCAGGATCGGGGCCGCGTGCTCGTCGATCGCCTGCAGCCGGGCATGGGCGAGGACGATGCCGACGAGCAGGGCCTTCTGCTCGCCGGTGGAGCACAGGGCCGCCGGCATGGCCTTGGGCACATGGGTGACGGCG
This sequence comes from Thalassobaculaceae bacterium, assembly GCA_040223655.1. Taxonomy (GTDB): domain Bacteria; phylum Pseudomonadota; class Alphaproteobacteria; order Thalassobaculales; family Thalassobaculaceae; genus Thalassobaculum. Next base: position 67,705 of record JAVKFT010000026.1, read on the forward strand.
AGGTCGGTGCGGTGCGGTCCCTCCGCCTCCTGGCCGCCGAAACGGGAGGCGGCAAGGGTGGCGCGGATCCGGTCCTCGACCTCGAGCGCCGGCGTGCCCACGAGCCAGCGGTCGATCTCGCCGTCCAGCGCCAGTTCGGCGGCCGGGAACGGCTCCCGGGTGGCGGCGCAGATTCGGTTGAGCCGGGCCACCAGCCCGGCCCGCGCCGCGGCGATGGCCACCCCGGTCTCGGCCAGGGTGCCCTCCAGCGCCTCGTACCAGGCGCCGTCACGGCGGCCGTCCTTGATCAGCCGGTTGCGCTCGCGCCAGGCATGCTCGTAGCCGCTGACCCGGCCGGCATGCTCGCCGTCGAAGGCATAGACCAGCCGGTCCAGGAAGCGGCGGCGGCCCGATGCGCCTTCGGTGAACAGCCGGTCCATCGCCGGCGTCAGCCAGGACACGGTGAGGTGATCGCCGAGGGCCGCCTGGCTGCGGGCGGGGGCGCCGTCGATCCGGACCAGCCGGCGCTCGCCCTCGGCCTCGGCGTCCCGGCCGGTGCCGATCCGCGTGTCGCCGAGCTTGCCGTCCACCGTCGCCGAGACCGCCCAGGGTCCGCCGTAGTCCTCCCCGGCGGCGACCCTGTCGATGTCCGACAGCTTCGCCCGGCGCATGCCGCGTCCGGGGCTGAGGAAGGAGATGGCCTCGAGCAGGTTGGTCTTGCCCGAGCCGTTGGCGCCGGTCAGCACCGCCACTGGCCGGTCGACCTCGACGGTCGTGGCGGCGTGGTTGCGGAACCGGGTCAGGACGATCTTTCGCACCGCCAGGCGCAGGGGCGCGCCGGCGGTGGAGGCGGCACCGCTGCGTTGGCTGAGAATGGGACCGTCGACCGACACGCCCGTCGTCACACCCGCATCGGCATCAGGACGTAGAGCGCGCCGTCATCGGCCTCGTCGGTGACAATGGTCGGCGACGCGGCGTCCGCCATCTGGAACACCGCCTTGCCGCCGTCATCGACCTGGTCGGCGATATCCAGCAGGTAGCGGGAGTTGAAGCCGATCTCCATCGAGGAGGCGCCGTATTCCACGTCCATCTCTTCCGTCGCCTGGGCGTTGTCCGGGCTGTTGGCCGAGAGGGTAAGGGTGCCGTTGCCGAGCGCGAGCTTCACCGACCGGGACTTCTCGGTCGAGATCGTCGCCACGCGGTCGACCGCCTTCTTGAACGAGCCGCAGTCGACCCGCATGACCTTGTCGTTGCCGGCCGGGATCACCCGCTCGTAGTCGGGGAAGGTGCCGTCGATCAGCTTGGTGGTCATCACCGTGTCGGCGAAGGCGAAGCGCAGCTTGTTCTCGCTGAGGCCGATCTGCACGTCGCCGTCGGTCTCGTCGATCAGCTTGCGGATCTCGGTCACCGCCTTGCGCGGCACGATCACCGACGGCATGCCCGCCGCCCCCTCCGGCAGCGGCATCTGCACCCGGGCCAGCCGGTGGCCGTCGGTCGCCACGGCGCGCAGCACGGCCATGCCGTTGGCCTGGGTCTCGTGCAGGTAGATGCCGTTCAGGTAGTAGCGCGTCTCCTCGGTGGAGATCGCGAAGCGGGTGCGGTCGATCAGCGTCTTCGCGTCGGCGGCGGACAGCACGAAATTGGTCGTCAATTCGTCGCCGGACAGGGCCGGGAACTCCTCGACCGGCAGGGTCGGCAGCGAGAAGTTCGAGCGTCCGGCTCGGATCGTCATGCGGCCGCTGTCGCCGGCCACCGTGAGCTCGACCTCGGAGCCGTCCTGCAGCTTGCGGGCGATCTCGTACAGCGTCAGCGCCGGCACCGTGGCCGAGCCCGGCTGGTCGACCGAACAGGCGACGCTCTCGACCACGTCCATGTCCATGTCGGTCGCGGTCAGGGACACCCTGCCGTCCCCCGCCTGGAGCAGGACGTTGGCCAGGATCGGGATGGTGTTGCGGCGCTCGACGACGCTCTGAACATGGGCCAGCGGCTTCAGAAGGGCCGCCCGGTCAATGGTGATCTTCATGTGCTCGCTCGAACTGAATGACGCCTGACGGACCGGCGCGCCGCGCGTGGCCGGTCCACCGTCAGGGGCGGAGTCCGACCGCCCGCGACCCGGCGAATCGAAAGTCCAACTTTATAGCATGAAACGCTTGGCGACAGGGAGTTTTTCACCGCCCGGCGGCGCGGAATCCGCGGCCGCCGGGCGGCGGGAAAATCACCCTTCCAGCATGCGCCGGAGCAGGTCCACGTCGGCGTCGAAATGCCGGTCCGTGGCGCGCAGCTCGTCGATCTTCTTCACGGCGTGCATGACGGTCGTGTGGTCGCGGCCGCCGAACTTGCGGCCGATCTCCGGCAGGGAGCGCTGGGTGAGCTGCTTTGACAGGTACATGGCGATCTGCCGCGGCCGGGCGACCGCCCGGGCTCGCCGGGCCGAGTACATGTCCGAGATCCGGATGTTGTAGTGCGACGCCACCTGGCGCTGGATCTCCTCGATCGTCACCCGGCGGTCGTTCGCCTTCAGGATGTCCGCCAGGACCTCCTGCACCATCTCGAGGGTGATCGCGCGGCCCACCAGGGTCGAATGGGCGACCACCCGGTTCAGCGCTCCCTCGAGCTCGCGGACGTTGGAGCTGATCTTGTGGGACAGGAACTCCATGACCTTCGGCGGGATGTCCGCCTCGACCCGCTCGACCTTCGACTGCAGGATGCCGAGGCGCAGCTCGTAGTCGGTCGGGTGGATGTCGGCCACCAGCCCCCAGCCCAGGCGCGACCGCAGCCGCTCCTCCATCCCGTCCAGGCTGCTCGGGCTCTTGTCGGCGGAGATCACCACCTGGCGGTTGTTGTCCACCAGGGCGTTGAACGTGTGGAAGAACTCCTCCTGGGTGCTGTCCTTGCCGCTGATGAACTGCACGTCGTCGATCATCAGCACGTCGACGGAGCGGAACAGGTCCTTGAAGGCCATTGTGTCCCGGTACCGCAGGGCCCGGATGAACTGGTACATGAACTTCTCGGCCGACAGGTAGAGCACCCGGCGCTGCGGATGGTTGCGTCGGATCTCCCAGGCGATGGCGTGCATCAGGTGGGTCTTGCCGAGGCCGACCCCGCCGTAGAGGAACAGCGGATTGAACGGCACGGTCTCGCTCTCCGCGACGCGGCGCGCGGCGGCGAAGGCCAGCTCGTTCGGCTTGCCGACGACGAAGTTGTCGAAGGTGAAGCGGGCGTCGAGGGGCGCGGAGATCGCGTTGAGATCGCTCGGCGGTTCCGGAACGAACACCTCTGATGCGGACGCGTCGACGTCCTCCGCCGGCAGGTCGGGATCGACGGTATCCATCGCCGGGACCGGCCGCATCTCGGCGCTCCGCCGGGCGGCATCGGACCGTCCTGAGGCGACCACCTCGACCGAGGCGATGGCGGGGTCCTCGCCCTGCCACAGGCCCCGGAGCCGGTCGCCGTACTGGGTGACGACCCGGTCCCGCTCGAACTTCGACGGGATGGCCAGATAGACCACCGTGCCGTCGCGCCGGGCGAGGGTCAGCGACTTGAGCCAGCCCCGATACGCGGTCTCCCCGCATTCGGAGCGCAGCCGCGCTTTGACGCGCGCCCACTGCGCCGCGAGCGCATCGCGGTCCGCCAGTTCAGCCATGACGACCCTCCCGAAAAAGACCGTCCTGCGACCGGGCGCCTGCCGGCTGGCTCTTCATCCCCAGCCCACGGCTCCGGTTTCTCGTGTTCGACGAGACGTCCCCCGATTGGCTCCCCCAGCCGATCCGTGTCACCGTCCTTCCCTCGCATGCTCTTGAACCCCGACGGGCGGCGGTTCGTTCTGCCCCAACATCTCTTGGCAGCAATTCGGCCACCCCCGCGTTCCAGACCGTCATCCGTCAAACAACTCCATACCGTCGCCGCGGCATTCGCCGCTTCGTCCAGCCGCCAGAAAACTCGAAAGTTTAGTTCGAGTAGTCGGGGCGGAGAAATTCGGAAGACAGAAGGAATTCCCGCAGACAACAAGGCGAATTACTTGACATCTTTCTTCCTTGTACTTCGCAACTCGTCGTCAGCGGTGTGATGGCTAAGGTACTAGCCGGACCCAGGCGGCGCAACCGAGTCGAACACTCTATGACGCTTTTTTTTCCACTACGCCTCCGGGCGCGCCTGAAGCGTCTAGGATAGTCTTTTTGATTCAGCGAATTGAGCCACTTTCCTCATTGACGACTCAACGAATCGGGGCAAGCCGTTCATGGGGGAGAATCGTAATTTGGATTCAGATCGCTAAGCGTTGTCCCAAATTTGTCGCATAGCCGTGACGCGTTTTCCGCCGGCCTGGGAACAATCATAAGATAGCGATCAGACGGCCTGCGGACGCGTCCGGCCGGTCGGCGAACGCCGGGTGATCATGGGGCGATCGGGATGGGTCTATCGGGGTGGGGTGGTCGGGGTCGGCCGGCCGTCGTCGGTGGGCGTCTCGGAACGGGACAGGGCGGGCCGGAGCGGCGGAGAGAGCGCGCAACCGGCTCGGCCCAGCCCGGCAGCTGGGGCAGGGCAGCGGCGCCAGGGCAGCGGCACCAGGCGACGGTCGGCAAGCGCGTCGGCTCCGGTCGCCAAGGTGCCCGGTCAGGCTCCGAGCAGGACGGGCGGACGGCACCAGAGCACGCAAAAAAGCCGCCGGAGATGGCGGCTTCCTCGTCGTCGGGTCTGCGATGGGGGCGTGTTAGGCGCCGATCGCCTTGATGCGGGCGTTCAGGCGGGACAGCTTACGCGCAACGGTGTTGCGGTGCAGGACTCCCTTGAGAACACCGCGGTGCATCTCCGGCTGGGCTGCCTTGAACGCCTCGGTCGCGGCGCTCTTGTCGCCGGCCGCGATCGCCTTCTCGACGCGCTTGACGTGCGTCCGGATGCGGGAGATCCGCGCGTGGTTGATCTCGTACCGCCGTGCATTGCGCCGGATGCGCTTTTCGGCTGAAGCGTGGTTGGCCATGTTCTTCTCTCAAAGTACGGCTGGTCCGTGGAAGGCGGGCTTATAGCCGTCGCCCCGGACGGCGTCAACAAAGAGTCGCGCCGTCCCTCTCGATTCTTTGCCGGAGCGGAGTCCCGTCCGGCGCTTCGCGTCAGCGATTCTTGAAAACCGGCTGACGTTTCTCGACGAAGGCCGCCATGCCTTCCTTCTGATCTTCGGTGGCGAACAGGGAATGGAACAGCCGCCGCTCGAAGCGCACACCCTCGCTGAGCGTGGTCTCGTAGCTGCGGTTGACCGCCTCCTTGGCCATCATCACCGACGGCATCGACAGATCGGCGATCCGGCCGGCGACCTTGATCGCCTCGTCGAGCAGATCGGCCGCCGGCACGATCCGGCTGACCAGCCCGGAGCGCTCGGCCTCCTGGGCGTCCATGTTGCGGCCGGTGAGCACCATGTCCATCGCCTTCGACTTGCCGACGAAGCGGGTCAGGCGCTGGGAGCCGCCGGCGCCCGGGATCACGCCGAGGTTGATCTCCGGCTGGCCGAACTTCGCGGTATCCGCTGCGATGATGAAGTCGCACATCATGGCGAGCTCGCAGCCGCCGCCGAGCGCGTAGCCGGACACCGCCGCGATCACCGGCTTGCGGACCTTCAGGACGGTCTCCCATCCGGCGGTGATGAAGTCCTCGCCATAGGCGTCGGCGAAGCTCTTGGACTGCATCTCCTTGATGTCGGCGCCGGCCGCGAAGGCCTTCTCGCTGCCGGTGACGACGATGCAGCCGATCTCGGGATTGGCGTCCGCCTCGAGCAGGGCGTCGCCCAGCTCGGCCATCAGCGGCGAGGACAGGGCGTTCAGGGCCTTCGGGCGGTTCAGGGTGATCAGCGCGACGTTGTCGCGCGTCTCGGTCAGAATGGTCTCATACGCCATAACGGCTACTCCCGGGTCGCGCCGTCCCTCCGGAGAAGGTCGGCGGTTGCGATCATCGCGGTACGAGCTCGAAGCGGACCACCAGTCCGCCCCGCTCGATCACCGCGTCGAGATTCAGTTCCTCCCCCGCGCGCACCCAGCGATCGGCCTCCATCCGCTCCCAGCCGAGCTGGGGCAGGGTGGCGTCGTAGAACGCGCGGACATCCTCCATGGCGACCGTGCCTTCGGCGAAGGCGACGACGATCCGGCCGGCGAGCGCGTCGAATGCGGTGCTCGCCGCCGGCATGCTGTTCAGGCCCGGCATCAGAGGCAGATCCTCGATGCCGTCGACGAACCGTCCGTCAGCCCCGGCCGGCGCTTGGAACAGCAGCAGGACCGCCAGGGCCAGCGCGGCGCGGGTGGCGGGTCGGGCGCGTCGGAACGGCAGGTTCATGGCGCCGGCTTCTACCTCAGCGTTGACAGCGGGGACAATAGAAAGTGGACCGGCCGGACTGCACCAGCCGTTTCACGGTTCCGGTGCATGCCGGTGTCGGGCACGTCTCCCCGGCGCGATCGTACACCCGGAAAGTGTGCTGGAAATAGCCGAGTTCGCCCGAAACCTGGCGGTGGTCGCGCAGGCTGGACCCGCCCGCCGCGATCGCCTCGGTGAGCACCGCCTTGACCGCATCCGCCAGCCGCTCCGCCCGCCCTCCCCAGACGTTGAGGGCCAGCCGCCGGGGCGAGATCCCCGAGCGGTGCAGCGCTTCGCAGGCGTAGATGTTGCCGACGCCGGCGACCACCTTCTGGTCCAGCAGCGCCGCCTTGATCGGCGTGTACTTGCCGGCCAGCGCGGATTCCAGCGCCGGCCCAGAGAACGCGTTGCCCAGCGGCTCCGGCCCGATGCCCTTGAGCAGCTTGTGCCGTTCGACCTCCGCGGTCGGCCACAGGTCCATCATGCCGAAGCGCCGGGCGTCGTTGAACCGCACCCATGTCCCGTCGTCGGTGCGGAAGACCACATGGTCGTGGGCTTCCAGCTCGGGTTTCGGGCCGTCGGAGATCAGCATCCGGCCGGACATGCCGAGATGGATGATCCAGCTCGTCCCGTCGTCGAGATCGACCAGAATATATTTCGCGCGCCGGCGCAGGCCGATCACCCGGCGGCCGGTCAGGCGGGCGGCCATGCGCTCGGGCAGCGGCCAGCGAAGATCGCGGCGGCGCGCCTCCACCTCGGCCAGACTCCGGCCGTCGAGGCGGGTCGCGAGCCCGCGCATGACAGTCTCTACTTCGGGCAATTCAGGCATGACGGCGGACGGTATCCCGTTGCCTCCGCCCCGCCAAGCGCCAGATTGGTGGTCTGCTGGCGCCGGTGCCCGACCTTGATTCCGGGCGCGGAGGGGCCTAATCCAGCGGAACCGAAACCGGCGGGCGAAGGGCGGGCGCGATGGCTGCCGAGGGCAAGAACGCGAAATCATCCAACGCGGCGCCGACCGAGGCCGCCGCGGGGCAGGCCCCGTCCTCCGCGGATCCCAAGATCCGCGGCGGCATGACGGATTTCGGCTTCGACTCCGTCTCGGTCGAGGAGAAGAGCTCCCGGGTCCGCGAGGTGTTCGACAGCGTCGCCTCCAACTACGACGTCATGAACGACCTGATGAGCCTCGGCATCCATCGGGTCTGGAAGCAGGCCTTTCTCGACTGGCTCGCCCCGAGGGCCGGCCAGCACCTTCTGGACGTGGCGGGCGGCACCGGCGACATCGCCTCCCTGTGGCGCAAGCGCGGCGGCGGCCCGGTGACCGTGTGCGACATCAACGCCGAGATGATCGGTGTCGGCCGCGACCGGCTGGCTAAGGCGGGCGGTGACGACGGTGTCGACTGGGTGGTCGGCAACGCCGAGGATCTGCCGCTGGCCGACGGGTCGGTGGATCGCGTCACCATCGCCTTCGGCCTGCGCAACGTCACACGGATCGACCGGGCGCTCGGCGAGATGACCCGGGTGCTGCGGCCGGGCGGCCGGTTCATGTGCCTTGAGTTCTCCCGCCCGACCCAGCCCTGGCTCGATCCGATCTACGACGCCTATTCGTTCAAGGTGCTGCCCTGGCTCGGTGACAAAGTCGCAAAGGACCGGGAGGCGTACCAGTACCTCGCCGAGAGCATCCGCCGCTTCCCAGACCAGCAGGACCTGGCCGAACGGATGCGCCGCGCCGGGCTCGAACAGGTGAAGTGGCGCAACCTCTCCGCCGGGATTGCCGCGATCCATTCGGGCTGGCGCCTCTAGGCGATGACCGGCACCAGATGATCCGCGCCCGATGATCCGCTCCTCGCGCAATCTGCTCCGGCTGCTCCGGATCCTGTGGGTGCTCGCCCGGCACGGGGTGTTCGAGCCGCTGGAGAACATCGCCGAGGCGCCGACCCTGTCGGCCGCCGCCCGCCTGGCCCGCCGGCTGCGCGACCCGGCCGTGTCCGGACGCTGGGGCCAGCGGCTGGCCGCCGCCCTGACCCGCCTCGGCCCGACCTTCATCAAGCTCGGCCAGTCCATGGCGACTCGCGGCGACCTGATCGGCGAGCAGGCGTCCGAGGACCTCACCCAGCTCCAGGACCGGCTGCCGCCGTTCGATTGGGCGATCGCCCGCCAGACCCTCGAATACGAGCTCGGCGCGCCGATCGAGAGCTTGTTCAGCGCGTTCGAGAAGACGCCGATCGCCGCCGCGTCCATCGCCCAGGTGCACCGGGCCGTCACGACGGACGGCCGGAAGGTCGCGGTGAAGATCCTGCGGCCGGGCATCGAGGAGGCCGTGGCCCGGGACCTCGACCTGTTCTCTTGGATCGCCGATACCCTGCAGCGTCATCTGCCCTGGTCCCACCGGTTCAAGCCGATCGACACGGTGCGCGTGTTCCGCCAGACGGTGGAGGTCGAGATGGACCTGCGGCTGGAGGCGGCGGCGGCGGTCGAACTGGCCGAGAACTTCGCCGGCGACCCGGTCTTCGCCGTGGCGGAGGTCGATTGGGAGCGCACGACCCGCCGGGTCTTCACCAACCAGTGGATCGACGGCTGCCGCATCGACGATACCGAGGCGCTGGACCGCGCGGGCCTGGATCCGACCGAGCTGCTGGCGGCGTCGGCCGGGGTCTTCTTCAATCAGGTCTTCCGCGACGGCTTCTTCCACGCCGACATGCACCCCGGCAACATGCTGGTCACCCCCGAGGGGACGCTGGTGCCGGTCGATTTCGGGATCATGGGGCGGCTCGACCTGGAGACCCGGTACTACCTCGCGGACACCCTGACCGGCTTCCTGCTCGGGGACTGGCGGGCGGTGGCCGAGGTGCATTTCCGCATGGGCATGGTGCCGGCGGACAAATCCATCGACCTGTTTACCCAGGCGGTCCGCTCCATTGGCGAGCCGCTGATGGACAAGCCGCTGAACGAGGTTTCCGTTGCCAAGCTGCTCGGCCAGGTGCTGCGCATCGCGGAGACCTTCGAGATGGAGGCGCAGCCGCAGCTTCTGCTGCTGCACAAGACGATGGTCGTCTCCGAAGGCGTCGGCCGCCGGCTGAATCCCAACGTGAACATGTGGGAGCTGGCGCGGCCGCTGATCGAGTCCTGGATGCGCGAGAACCGCGGCCCCGAGGCCCGGATCGCGCGGGCGGGTGCCGATATCCTGCGCGGCATCGAGCGTCTGCCCTCACTGATCCGCCACGCCGAGCTGACCCTCGGCACCCTGAACGACGGCGGCCTGACCCTGCACCCGGATACGGTCCGGCTGATGGCGCGGGAGCGGGCGCGCCGGTCGTACTGGCCGGTCTTCGCCGCTCTCGCCGCCGGCCTGATGGTCGGTCTCCTGCTGTCCTGATCCGGGCGACATCATGGCCTTCATCGACCACATCCGCTTCTGCAATGCCCACGACTTGGCGGACTTCGTCCCGTTCCGGGTCGGTCAGGCCCGGGTCGGCCTGATGCGGCGGGGCCTGTCCCTGGAGCTGCGCCGCTTCGGCACCCTGTTCCACGTGTTCGAGGATCTGGTGCATCTCGACCCGCGTCTCGCGACCTACGAGGACCGCACGAAGGCGGTGGACGAGGCGCTGGCCGCCCTGTCCGAGGAGGGCCTGCTGCCGAGGCTACGCGGCGAGAAATACCCGGTGATGGAGCGGCTGTCGGACGCGCCGGTGTTCGAGATCGACCGGGCGGCTGCCACCGCCTTCGGCATCATCAACCGAGGTTTCCACCTGAACGGCATCGTCGGCGAGGGCGACGGCGCCCGCATGTGGCTGGCCCGCCGGGCCTGGGACAAGACGACCTATCCCGGCCACCTCGACAACATCGTGGCCGGCGGCCACCCGGTCGGTCATTCGGCCGAGGAGAACCTGATCAAGGAGTGCGCCGAGGAGGCCGGGATCGCCGAGCCGCTGGCCCGCCGTGCGGTGCCGACCGGCATGGTCTCCTACGTCATGGAGGTGGCGGATAGCGGGCCGTCGAGTACCGGCGGCGACATGGGCGGCAGCCTGGGTGGGGGCCTGCGGCGCCACGCGTTCTGGACCTACGATCTGGATCTGCCGGAGGATTTCCGGCCGGAACCGGTCGACGGCGAAGTGGCCGAGTTCATGCTGCTGCCCTGGCGCGAGGTCGCCGACATCGTCGAGCGCGGGGCGGTCGCCGGGCCCGAGGGGTTCAAGTACAACTGCAATCTCGTGGTGATCGACTGGTTGATCCGAACCGGCCGCATCGCCCCGGATCATCCGGACTATCTGGACCTCTGCACCGGCCTGCATGCGGTGTTTCCGTAGGAGGTGCGCTTCTGCTCTTCCCTCACACTCCCCGGCCTTGTGCCGGGGTGAGACCAGCGGCATGCGGGACGCTTCCAGATATCCGCCCGCGTGGATCCGATCGCCCCGGCACAAGGCCGGGGAGTGACGATAGTGCGAACCGATCACTCCACGAACCACTCCGCAGCCAAATCCCGCTAATGCGGGTTGTCGCGTTCGATCAGGTTGAACTTCCACTCTCGGCGCCAGCGTTTCAGGCTACGTTCGCGATGCCACGCGGGCGCCAGATCCTCATGCGCTTCGAAATAGACCAGCGTGGCTATGGCGTGTCGTGCGGTGTAGCCCGCCAGGATCTCGTTTCGATGCTGCCAGACCCGCCGCCGCAGGTCGCTTGTCCGCCCGACATACAGCTTGCCGAAGGGTCGGTTCGCAAGGATGTAGACGAAAAAGGCCATGCGGAACCTATGGGTACCCGCAGCCCGTTCTTTCGCACTTTCGACCCCCGTCCACTCGCTCTCCCTCTCACACTCCCCGGCCTTGTGCCGGGGTGAGGCCAGGGGCATGCGGAACGCCGCCAGGTATCCGCCCGCATGGATCCGATCGCCCCGGCACAAGGCCGGGGAGTGGCGGGGGCGGTAAGCGGGGTGAGCAGGCGGGTGGGAGAAACCGGGAGACGCTCAGCCGACCCCAACCCGCGCCCGGATCTCCGCCGCGGTTACGCCGCTGTCCCGCAGGGCCTTCAGGGTCAGGGAGCGGTCGCGCTTTGAGTAGCGGCGGCCGGTTTCGGGGTCCACCAGCAGCGGGTGGTGGGCGTAGTCCGGCACCGGCAGGTCGAGTAGGGCCTGAAGCAGGCGGTGCACATGGGTCGCCTGGAACAGGTCCTCGCCGCGGGTCACCAGGGTGACGCCCTGGAGTGCGTCGTCCACGGTCACCGCGAGATGGTAGGAGGTGGCCACATCCTTGCGGGCCAGCACCACGTCGCCGAACACCTCGGGCCGCGCCGCCTGCTCCCCATGAGTCAGGTCGCGCCAGGTCAGGGGCCCCGCCCGCCGCACCGCCTCGGCCATGCGCAGGCGCAGGGCGTAGGGCTCCCCCGCCGCCTCGCGCCGGGCCCGCTCCGCCGCCGGCATCAGCGCGTCCGTCTCCGTCACCGCCGGGCCGTCCGGCCCCATCATCGGCCGGTGGTGCGGCGCCGACAGGGCGGCGTCCAGCTCCTTGCGCGAATGGAAGCACTTGTAGAGCAGGCCCATGCCGTCGAGTCGGTCCAGGGCCGCGCGGTAGTCGTCCATGTGATCAGACTGGCGGCGCACCGGCCGCTCCCACTCAAGACCCAGCCAGGCGAGATCCTCCAAGAGGGCCGCTTCGAACTCCGGCCGGCAGCGGGCGCGGTCGATATCCTCGATGCGGACCAGGAACCGGTCGCCGCGGGTCGCATCGACGAAGGACGCCGCGTGCAGGGCCGAATAGGCGTGTCCCAGGTGGAGCAGACCGGTCGGGCTCGGGGCGAAGCGGGTGGTGGTCATCCCCGCTCGGTACCGCTAGGGTCGCGACCGGTCAACTGAAGGGATAGGCGGCCATGGCTGAGGGACAGGACGCGGCACTCGACGGCCCCCGGGTCGACCCTGCGAATGGCGGGGATGCCGACGCGCTGGTGGTCATGCTCCACGGTCTGGGGGCGGACGGAAACGATCTGATCGGCCTCGCGCCGGTCTGGGGCCGGGAGCTGCCGTCGGTGGCCTTCTCCTCGCCCCACGCGCCGTTCCCTTGCGACATGGCGCCGTTCGGCCGGCAGTGGTTCAGCCTTCAGAGCCGCGATCCGGCGGACATGCTGGCGGGCATCCGGACCGCCGCGCCGATCCTCAACGCCTATCTGGATGCCGAGTTGGAGCGCGTCGGCCTCGGTCCGGACCGGCTGGCGCTGGTCGGATTCAGCCAGGGCACGATGATGTCGCTCTACACAGCCCTGCGCCGTCCGACCCCGGTCGCCGGCATCGTCGGGTATTCCGGCGCCCTGATCGCCGGCGACCTGCCGGACGACCCGGTGACGGCGACGCCACCGGTGGCGCTGGTGCACGGGACGGCCGACGAGGTGGTGCCGTTTGCCGCGATGGAGGCGGCGGAGACCGGGTTGAAGGCGGTGGGAATCTCCGTCGAATCGATCGCGCGGCCGGGCCTCGGGCACGGAATCGACGAGGTCGGGCTCGGCGTCGGGGCCGCGTTTCTGCGCCGCGTTCTGGGCGTTTGAGGGATCGTGCCGCGAGGTCTTGCGGGGACCATAAAACTGTAACAACATATAGATATATAGCCTCTCGAAGCCTGGCACGAACTTCCCACTAAACGGGTGGTCACTGCGATGCGAAGCGAACGGGACGACAACATCTTGTGGCAGGACCTGCGGCTTTGCGCCGACAGGCACGCTATAGCTCGCCCTAGTCGCGCGCCGCGGTCGCTTCCCGGCTATCGGAGGAGCGCGCGGTGACCGGCCCGGACGCAGCACCCGCGCTCGTCCTCAACGCCGATTTCCGGCCACTCTCCTATTTCCCGCTGTCGCTCTGGTCCTGGCAGGACGCCGTGAAGGCGGTGGTCCTCGACCGGGTCAACATCGTCTCCCAGTACGACACCACGGTCCGCAGCCCGAGCTTCGAGATGCGGCTGCCCAGCGTGATCGCGCTGAAGGAGTACGTGCACCAATCGCGGCGGCCGGCCTTCACCCGGTTCAACGTCTTCCTGCGCGACCGTTTCTCCTGCCAGTACTGCGGCGACCGGTTCCCGACCCAGGAGCTGACCTTCGACCACGTCGTCCCCCGCTCGCGCGGCGGCCGCACGAACTGGGAGAACGTCGTCACCGCCTGCGGCACCTGCAACCTGCTCAAGGGCAATCACATGCCGCGCGATATCGGCATGATCCCGATCGCCACCCCGAAACAGCCGAGCGCCTACGAGCTGCAGCAGAGCGGCCGCGGCTTCCCGCCGAACTACCTGCACGAGAGCTGGCGGGATTATCTCTATTGGGATATCGAGCTGGAACACGACGACGCGGGCGAGGCGATGACACGGATCACCGCCACCTCGCCGGCGTTCTGAGGCCGCGTTCTGAGGCCGCCTCCGGGTCAGTACAGCCGGTTCTTCTCGGAGTCGGCGATCCGGCGGTCGGCCTCGGCGACGTCGACCTCCACCCCCTCGACCTGATCGGCGATCATCTGGCCGAGCGACGGCAGGACCTTGCGCTCGACCCGGTAGTCGTCGGTCCAGAGCTTCGAGCGCACCAGCGCCTTGGCACAGTGCAGATACATCTCCTCGACCTCGACCAGGATGCCGGTCTTCGGCAGCCGGTCCCGCACGGCGAACTGGGTCAGCAGGGCCGTGTCGGCGATCACCCGGGCGCGACCGTTGATGCGCAGGGTCTCGTTGACGCCGGGGATCATGAACAGGATTCCCACCCCGGGGTTCTCGGTCAGGTTGCCGAGGGTGTCGATCCGGTTGTTGCCGGGCCGGTCCGGGATCAGGATCGTTCGGTCGTCCAGCACGGCGACGAAGCCCGGTGCGTCGCCCTTCGGCGAGACGTCGCCCAGACCGTCCGCGCCCTGGGTCGAGATCACCAGGAACGGCGAGAGCTCGATGAACCGCCGGGCGTGCTTGTCGAGATGGTCGAGCTGCTTGCGCGCTGCCAGGTCGCCCGGCGTCCCGTAGATCTCGCGCAGTGCGGTCTCGGTTTCCAGAACGTCCTGCGTCGGAACGTCGGTCGTCGTGCCTGTATCCATTGTCGGAACTCCGGGTTCGCGCCGGCTTCGCGTCGGCCGGCGACTCGGCTAGACTCGATTTGCAGGCGGCGACGCTAGCAGACCTGATTGCGTGGGACCATCGGCCATATGCCAACTGGAACGAGCCAAACGCGCCGTTTGACGCGGGTCATGGAGGGCGTGCTTGCAAGCTTCGACTACGACGGGCTTCTCGCTCTCGTGGTCGAACCGGACGACGACAACCGAACGCTGCTGGTCCGCGCGCTGGTGGAACTGGGCTTCCCGATGCCGCTGGTCGCCCACAACGCGGCGACGGCCCTCTACGCCGCCGAGGAGATCACGCCGGACCTGCTGCTGCTGGATGCCCGGCTGGAGGGGCCGGACGGGACGGACGGCTTCGAGTTCCTTCAGCGGATCCGCGAGGATTCGACCACGCTGCCCTCGGACATCCCTGTGGTGCTGCTGGCCGGCACGGTCGACGATTTCGCCGTACGGGAGGCCAAGCGGCTGGCGGTCGACGTTCTGTTGACCAAACCGGTGCCGGCCAAACGATTGCAGAACCGCGTCAACACCCTGCTCATGAAGCGGTTCGCCGATCGGGTCTCATGGGGGAAGTAGAGGTTCCCGGGATGGCAGTGCTGTCCGGGACGCCGGCCGCGGACGGCTTCCGCATGCCGGGCGAGTTCGAACCCCATGCCGGCACCTGGATGCTTTGGCCCGAGCGGGGCGACACCTGGCGCGACGATGCGCGTCCGGCCGAGCGGGCCTTCGCCGATGTGGCGGCGGCGATCGTGGCGGCCGAGCCGCTGACCGTGGGGGTATCGGCACGTCGGTTCGAGCGTGCCCGCGCCTGTCTCCCGGCGGCGGTGACCCTGGTGGCGCTCGAGAGCGACGACGCCTGGATGCGCGATGTCGGCCCGAC
The DNA here is from genome assembly GCA_040223655.1 of Thalassobaculaceae bacterium. Lineage (GTDB taxonomy): Bacteria > Pseudomonadota > Alphaproteobacteria > Thalassobaculales > Thalassobaculaceae > Thalassobaculum. The sequence continues at coordinate 82,962 of JAVKFT010000026.1, forward strand.
CGTGGTGGTGGACGGCGAAGGGCGCCGCCGGGCCGTCGACTGGACCTTCAACGCCTGGGGCGGGACGGTACACGGTCTGTATCCGGACTGGCGGGCCGACGACCGGGTGGCCGCGGCGGTGGCCGCCCGCGAAGGCATGGACCGCTACCGGTCGCCGCTCATTCAGGAGGGCGGCGGCCTCCACTCGGACGGGGCGGGGACGCTCTTCGTGACCGAGGAATGCGTGCTCAGCGCGGGGCGCAACGCCGGGCTCGGCCGCGCGGCCTGCGAGCGCCACCTGAAGGACTATACCGGCGCCGGGCAGGTGATCTGGCTGTCCGAGGGCGTGTATGCCGACGAGACGACCGGCCATGTGGACAATCTTCTCCACCTGCCGGCGCCGGATCTCGTCGCGCTGACCTGGACCGATGACCCCGCCGACCCCCAGCATGCCCGATCGGCGGCGGCGCTCGCGATGCTGGAGGCGGTGCGGAACATGGCCGGCGACCCGTACCGGATCGTGAAGCTGCCGATGCCGGGCCCGCTCTATATGACCGACGCCGAGGCGGCCGGTCTGGTGCCGGCCGAGGGCGGCAAGCCGCGCGCCGCCGGCGACCGGCTGGCCGGGTCCTACGCCAATTTCTACCTAGTTGAGGGCCGGGTGCTGGTCCCGCTGCTCGACCCGCGCACCGACGAGGAGGCCTGCCGGATCATCGCGGACGCGCTTCCGGACCATGAGGTCGTCGGGATCGAGGCACGGGAAATCCTGCTCGGCGGCGGGAACATCCACTGCATCACCCAGCAGATTCCCTTGGGGCAGATTCCGGCCTGACAGCCGCAATATTGTCGTGAGCGTGCCACCGCTTTGGACTATGGTCTGCGCGATTGACATCGTGCGATCCAAACAATCCGAACCGAGTCGTTCCGCTGCCAGGAGCCCCCCGAATGGCCCCCGATTCCGTGTCCAACCGCCCCAACGTTCTCATCAAACGCGGCCGGAAGTTTCTCAACACGCCCGGCCCGACCAATGTGCCGCAGCGCGTGCAGAACGCCATGCACCGCGACACGATGGACCTGAATGACCCGGAGTTTCTCGAAGCCGCCATCGAGTCCTTCGAGGGCCTGCGCCGGGTCTTCAAGACCGAGGGCGAGCTCTTTACCTACATCGCCAACGGGCATGGCGCCTGGGAAGCCGCCCTGGTCAACACCCTGAACCCGGGCGACGTCGCCCTGGTGCCGGAGACCGGGCATTTCTCCGGAAGCTGGACCGACATGGCCGAGGCACTCGGCATCGTCATCGAGACCGTGCCTGGGAGCTGGCGCGAGGCCCTGGACCCCGCCGCCGTCGGCAAGGCCCTGTCGGAGGACAAGGAAGGCCGCATCAAGGCGGTCCTCCTGGTCCATACCGATACGGCGACGTCGATCACCAGCGACGTTCCGGCGGTGCGCAAGGCCATGGACGAGACCGGTCACGGCGCCCTGCTGATGGCCGACACCATCGCCTCGCTCGGCACCACCGACTTCCGGATGGACGAATGGGGCGTGGACGTCGCCATCGCCGCCTCCCAGAAGGGGCTGATGATGCCGCCGGGTCTCGGCTTCTGCGCCGCCAACGAGAAGGCGATCGCGGCCCATAAGAAGATCGCCACGCCGCGCCGCTACTGGGACTGGACCCCGCGCATGGCGGGTCCGGGCTACCGCACCTTCTGCGGCACCTCCCCGCAGCTTCAGATCTTCGGCCTGCGCGAGGGGCTTCGGACCCTGTTCGAGGAGGGACTGGAACGCTGCTTCGAGCGTCACCGGGTGCTGTCCCAGGCGACCCACAAGGCGGTCGAGGTCTGGGGCCAGGCCGGCGCGCTCGAGCTCAACGCCATCGTCCCGGCCCAGCGCTCGGTCGGCGTCACCGCGATCCGCACCGCCGACGGCATCGACGCCAACCGTTTCCGCGAGGTGTGCCGCGACGAGATGATGGTCGGGCTCGGCGGAGGCCTTGGCGACCTGGGCGGCAAGGCGTTCCGGATCGGCCATATGGGCGACATGAACGCGCCGATGCTCTACGCCGCCCTCGCGGCCGTGGAGTCGACGCTGAACTATCTCGACGTGCCCTACACGCCGGGCGGCGTGAGCGCAGCGGTCGAGCATGTCACCGCCTACAAGAAGGCGAACGGCCCGACCACGTTCTGATCGCCCTGCACGGACCTACTCGGGGACTGGGTTGGACTGGGCCCAGGACTGGGGCCCGGACTGGGCTGGGGCGTAGCGGCGGAGGCGCGGCAGAAGCGCTGACGGGCAGGTCCGTGTTCTTTCCCCGCATTCCCCGGACTTGTTCCGGGGCCTACGCTTGGAATTGCTCGAACACCGGCACGCCATCGGTGACGCCGAAGCGTGCCGATCCGTTGGCCCCGGAATAAATCCGGGGAGTGGGTTGAGGAGTGGAGAGGCCCCTCCCTAGAGCAAATCACGACCCGATGGAAACACCTGGTCGTGTGAATTTGCTCCATCGTTAATGAGTTAGAGGGCGATTCACGGTTCAGATCGATTCGATCTGAACCGATCGCGCTCTAAACCCCCGCCACGCGGGCCTTCTCGCCGAGCAGGGCGGCGACCGCGTCCAGGGACGGCGTGGCGATCCCGGCGGTGCGGGCGTAGTCCTGGATGATCCGCACGATCCCGTCGATCTCCATCGGCCGGCCGAGATCCCAGTCCTGAAGCATCGACGACCGGTGCAGGGACCGCTCGTTCGGATCGCTTTGCCGCGCCTCGTCGATCCGCACCTCGATCCCGTGGGACGCCGCGACAGCCTGCGCCTCGCGCATGATCGCCAGGGTCAGCGCCAGGGTCTCCGGGTTCTCGGCGAGGCCGCGCTCGGTCGAGCCGGTGAGCACGCCGAGGGGCGAGCGCGAGGCGTTGACCAGCAGTTTCGCCCAGATCGCCCGGCGGATCTTCGTGGTGACAGGCGCTCCCATGCCTGCCGCCTCCAGGATCGCGGCCACGGCCTTGACCCGGTCGCTCTCGGTATCGTCCGGCTCGCCCAGGGTGAAGATGCCGGGGCGCGGCGCCACATGGCGCACCACGCCCGGCTCGGCGACGGCGGCGGGGCAGTCGATCATGCAGCCGATCGCCCGCTCCGGGCCGATGGCGTTCCAGACCGCGCCGCCGGGGTCGAGCCGCTCGATGGGGGCGTCGGTGCCGCCGGGGCGCTTGTACTCGTACCACCAGGGAATGCCGTTCATGGCGCAGATCACCGGCGTCTCGGCGCCGAGCATCGGCCGGATCGCCTCGGCTATGGCCGGCAGGGCCGGCCCTTTGGCGGTGATCACGATGACGTCGACCGGACCGAGATCGGCCGCCCGGTCGCTGGCGGGGATCTGCGAGGTCCACCGCTCCCCGCGGGTCTCCACCGTCAGGCCTTTCTCCCGGATCGCCGCCAGGTGCGGGCCGCGCGCCAGGATGGCCACGTCGGTTCCCGCCCGCGCCAGATGCCCCGCCATGAAGCCGCCGACGGCTCCCGCTCCGATCACGCCGATCCGCATGCGTCCGTTCCCCCGGTAAGATGGTCTGGTGTGGTCTGGTCTGGTTTGGGGCGGGGCGGATTGTCCCGTCCGTCCGGCCGGTATAGCGTCTCGGGCTGTCCCTGTCCCCCCTCCGACGGAGCCCGCCCGTGACCTTCTCCCTGACCGCCCGCTGCGAGGTCACCGGTGCCTTCGGCCTTGTGGTGAGCTCCTCGTCGACCGCCGTTGCCGCGCGCTGCGCCTTTGCCCGGGCCCGGGTCGGCGCCGTCGCCACCCAGAACATCACCGACCCGCGGATCGGCCCCCGCGCCCTCGACCTGCTGGAGACGGGTCTGCCGGCGGGCGCGGTGCTGGACCGGATCGTGGAGACCACGGAGCATATCGCCTACCGGCAGGTGGCGCTGGTCGACGGCGAGGGCCGGACGGCGGCCTATAGCGGCGCCAACACCCTCGGGATCCATGCGACGGCGGAGGGGCGGAACTGCGTCGCTGCCGGCAATATGCTCGCGGGCGAGGTCGTCGTGGCGACGATGGTCCAGGCGTTCGAGGACCGGGCCGGAAAGTCCTTCGGCAAGGCGCTGATCCGGGCCCTGCAGGCCGGGCTCGCCGCCGGTGGCGAGGCCGGGCCGGTGCGCTCGGCCGGGCTGCTGATCCAGGCCGAAGCATCCTGGCCGGTAGCCGATCTGCGGGTCGACTATGCCGACCGCCCGATCGCCGATCTTGCCGCCCTCTGGGAACGCTGGAAGCCGGAGATGGACAGCTACGTCACCCGGGCGCTCAACCCGGCCGAGGCCCCGAGCTACGGCGTTCCCGGCGATCCCTGACGGCCTGTCGCGCCGCACCTGCTCAGGATGATTCGTCGCTATTGACAATCACTCTCAAAAGCATCAGCGTTCTCGAAACGAAAGGGATCGCTCATGTACGTGTGCATCTGCAACGCTCTCAACAGCCGCACGGTCAACCAGGCCATCGACGCCGGTGCCGAGACCGTCGGGCAGGTCTACAAGGCCTGCGGCGCCGTCCCTCAGTGCGGCAAATGCAAGTGTACGATCCGTGAGATGCTGGACAATCGGGCGCCGCTCTCGGCTTCCGCCCACCATGCCGCCGTGTCGGCCCCCGGCGCCCCGGCCGATCCTCTCCCCGTCGCCATCCGCGCGGCGTAGCCGGCCTCAGTCCGGTGTCGCTCGCGCGGCCAGGTTGCGGGCATCGCTGCCGATTAGCGGTCGGCGCGGCTGGCCCTGGTGAGCCGCCGCCATGAAATCCCGGAAAATCTCAGCCGGTAGACCGCCTCCAGTCACCTTCTTCATCGGCGCGCCGTCGTCGTTGCCGACCCAGACGACCGTCACGAGGTCGGCGGTATAGCCGGCGAACCAGGCGTCGCGATGGTTCTGGCTCGTGCCGGTCTTACCGGCGACGGGGCGGTCCAGGCGGGCGTTGCGGCCGGTACCGCGGGCGACCGTTTCCGTCAGCATGGCGGTCAGGCCGGCGGCGGCCTGCGGTGAGACCTGCCCGGGCAGACCCGATGTGGCGCGACGGTACAGGGTAGCGCCCGCTCCAGCCCGGATCTCCTCGATCCCGTGCGGCGTGACCGGCCGCCCGCCATTCGCGAAACTGGCGTAGAGCCCCGCCAGGTCCAGCGGGCTCATCTCGTCGACGCCCAGCCCCAGGCTCGGGCCCGCGGTCAGCTCCTCGGTGAAGCCGAGCCGCCGGGCCATCTCACGCACCCGGCCGCGGCCGACATGCTCCTGCAAGCGGATGGTGGCGGCGTTGCGGCTCTCGGCGAGGGCCTCGGTCAGCGTCACCACACCGGCGTAGCGGCTGTCGAAGTTGCGCGGCGACCATCCCGAGACCGTCACCGGCGTGTCGTTGATCAGATCGCCGGGCCGCCAGCCCTGTTCGAGGGCGGCGAGAAAGACCACCGGCTTGAACACGGAGCCGGGCTGGCGCAGCGCCTGGACCGCCCGGTTGAACTGGCTGGTGCGGAAGCTGGCGCCGCCGACCATGGCGCGCACGGCCCCGGTCCGGGGGTCGAGGGCCACCAGGGCCGCCTGACCGGCGCCCGCCTCGCCCCCGCGGGCCAGGCCCTCGCGCACCGCCCGCTCCGCCAGGGTCTGAAGAGTCAGATCCAGCGTCGTGGCCACGGCCAAGTCGTCGGAGCGGGTGCCGACGAAGCTCGGCACCTGATCGTAGATCCAGTCGGAGAAGTACCGGTGTCCCGCCCCCCGGCCGACCGGGCCGCGCAGGCGATAAGGGTCCGCGGCGACGGTCCGCGCGGTTTCCCGGTCGATATAGCCGATATCGGCCATCGCCCCGAGAACGACGGCGGTGCGCGTCCGCGCCCGCTCGGCATCCGCCGCCGGGCTGTAGCGCGACGGTCCCTTGAGCATGCCGGCGAGCAGCGCCGCCTCCCCAAGGGACAGGTCGCGGGCCGTCTTCGAGAAGTACTTGCGGGCCGCCGCGTCGACGCCGTAGGCGCCGGCGCCGAAATAGACGCGGTTCAGGTAGATCGACAGGATCTCGTCCTTGGTGAACGCGCTCTCCAGCCAGAGGGCCAGCAGCAGCTCGCGGACCTTGCGCGAGACGCTGCGGTCATGGGTGAGGAAGACGTTCTTGGCGAGCTGCTGGGTCAGGGTGCTGCCGCCCTGAACGATCCGGCCGGCCTGCAGGTTGACCCACATGGCGCGGGCAAGCCCGATCGGATCGACACCGAAATGATCTGGAAAGCGGCGGTCCTCGATGGCGATCACCGCGGCCGGCAGGTGCGGCGACATCTCGGCCACGGTGACCGGCTCGCCGTGCAACGGACCGTAGGAGGCGAACAGACCGCCCTCCGCCGCGGCCATGCTCACCGACCCGGGGCGGGTGTAGCGGTCCAGGTCGTGGATGTCGGGAAGCTGATAGGCGTGCCACGCGAGGAAGCCGCCGAGCAGGATCGCTCCCCAGAACCCGGCGAGGAAGCCCCATTTCAGCAGCGGGCGCACCAAGCGGGCGACCAGGGACGGACGCCGCGTCCCGCCCCGCCGCCGCTGACCCGAGGCCCGCTGCCGGGCACCGCCTCCCGCCGCCTTCGACGTGGGCTTCTTGCCGGACGATCGAGCGCCCCGTGTCTTCGGCGACGGCCCGGCGGTGCGGCCGCCCGCGGACTTCGCGCCGGACCCGGTCTTGCGCGCCCGGGGGGGCTTCGGCGAACTGGAGGAGGATCGTGCCATCGGTGATTCCAGTTTATGTCAGCGGTGAAGATAACCGATGAACCTACTGAAATATAGATAAAAACTTCCTCAGTCCTGATCGACGCAGGAGGGTGGGAACCGCAGGATCGCGCGGGTTCCGGCGCCGACGGCGCTCTCGATCGCGAGGCGGCCGCCGTGGAGCTGCATCATGCGGGCGACCAGCGGCAGGCCGAGGCCCGCACCGGCCAGCCGGCGGGTAAGCGGGTCCCCGGTGCGGCCGAACGGCGACAGGGCGATGGCGATGTCCGAGGCCGGCATGCCCACCCCGGTATCCGAGACGACGATCTCGAACCAGCCGTCCTTGCGCCGGCTGGCGTCGATCCGGATCTCGCCGCCCTCCTCGGTGTATTTGAGGGCGTTGGAGAGCAGGTTCATTAGCATCTGCCGGTAGCGCCGGGGGTCCACCTTCAGCATCGGCGTCTCGGCGTCGACCCGCGATTCCAGGGACAGTCGCTGCTTGGTGGCAGGGTCGCGCATCAGCTCGACGATGGTGCGGGTCGTGGCGACGGTATCGATCCACTCCGGGCTCATCTCCATCCGGCCCGCCTCGATGCGCGACAGGTCCAGGATGTCGTTCACCAGGGTCAGCAGCTGGGTCCCGCTGTCGTGGATCGAGGCCGCGTAGTCCGAGAGCTGCTGCGGGTCCGGCGGGTCCGCGCGGTCGTCCAGCTGACGCTGGATCAGCTCGGAGAAGCCCAGCACCGAATTTAGCGGGGTCCGCAGCTCGTGGCTGACCAGGGCCAGGAACTCGGACTTGGCCCGGGCGGCGCGTTCCGCCTCCTCCAGGGCCGCGGCGACCTGCCGGCGCGACTGCTCGACCCGGGCGGTGGCGGCGGAGGCCTCGGCGCTCTGGGCCTCCAGCTCGCGGGTCCGCTCGGCGACACGGGATTCCAGTTCGGCGTTGAGGGCGGAGAGCGCGTCGCGGCTCCGGCGCAGGTCGGCGATCATGTCGTTGAAGGCGACCCGCAGGGACTCGATCTCCGTCCCGGCCGCCGCCTTCGCGGTCCGCTCGTCGAAGGCAACCGGTTCCAGCCGGTCGAACCCGGTCCGCCGCGTCGCCTCGGTCAGGCGGGTGAGGGGGCGGATCAGAATGGAGCGGCCGACCCGGTCGAAGATGAACCACAGGAGCGCGGTCTTCATCGCCGCCGCGGCCACCAGTAACGCGATCCGCCAGCCGACCCGTTCGAGGACGACCCGCTCGCTCGTGAAGAGGGTGACGTGGCCGACCTGCGCGCGCCCGACCGCGTGGCTGTGGAAGATCGGGAAGGAGACGGCGATTCCCGTGCCGACCGTGCCGCCGCCGTCGACTTCGTCTGACGGGGCGGTCAGGGAGGAGGGTGTCGGCGCCGGAAGGGGCGGGACCTCGCCGGCGCTGCTCAGCATGCGCGCCCGGTTGTGGTCCAGCACTCGGACGCCGACGATCTGCGGCAGGTCGGTCATGGCGGCGGCGATCGCGTCCACCTCCTCCAGGTCGAGGGCCCAGAGCGGGCCCGACAGGGTCCGTTCCAGGGTGCTCCGGTAGATCGTCAGCTCGCGCTCCAGACCGGTCCGGGCGGACAGGTAAAACTCAGTGACCAGCGCGCCGGTGATCGCCACGGCGGCGGCCAGATAGAGGAGAAAGGCGGTGCGGAACAGGCGGCCGGTGACGGTCGCCCGTCCGGTCGGGGTTGCCGGGGCTACTGCATCCCGACCGTTCATGGATCGGAGGACCCGGCGGTGTACTTGCCGACGACCGCCTGGAAGGCCGGATCGGCATTGATGCTGCGGATCGTGTCGAACACCGCCTCGGCCAGCCCCGGGTCTCGGTCGGCGAAGGCGTGGGACAGCAGCAGGTAGTACGGTTTGGACACCAGGGGCGGGTCGAGCTTCACCACGTCGGCATAGGCCGCCGGATTGGCCGCGATGGCGGCCGCGGCCATGTTCTCCAGCTCCGCATAGGCGGCGATCCGCCCGGCCACGAGCTTGTTGAGATTGATCTCCTGGATCTTGCCGGTTTCCACATCGACGCCGAGCGCGTTCAGATCGCCCACGACCGAGTAGCCGGCGGTCGCACCCACCGCCTTGCCGTCGAGACCGCTGATGGTCGTCCCGTCCCAGCGGACCGCCGACCCGCGCAGCACATGCAGGGCGTAGGACTGCACGAAAATGGCGCGCGACGGGTCGGGGGCGCCGGCCTCCGTCTTCGGGTAGACGCCGATCGCCTCGCGTTCCGGCTTGTAGCTCGCATGGAAGATGCCGTCGGCCTCGCCGGTCTCCACCAGATAGAGGCCGCGTTTCCACGGGTAGCGTTCGAGCTTCAGGTTGACCTCGAGGCGGCGCCCGAGCTTCTTCAGCAGCTCCAGCGTCAGGCCGGGCCGGTCCCAGTTGATCGCCGTCCCCTCGCCCAGGTATCGCGGCGGGTTCGCGCGGGTCTCGTACACGAAGGTCAGCGTCGGCCGGTCGGCGAAGCGGGCCGACGGCTCGGCCGCGGCCGGCGCCGCGATCGCCCCGATCCCGAGGGCGAGTGTCGCCAGAGAGACCGTCACCAGAGACGCCGTCGCCAGGGCTGATATCGACGCGGCCGCGGCGCGGCGGGCGGTATGGGCAAAGCCGACTATATCGACACGCGCCACGGTGCCCCTCCCCTGTGCTTCATGACCTGACTTCCCCATGATCCGTGCCCCAGGTTTAGCCGATCCGAACGCAGACGACACCGCATAACTTGACGCTCGCCGCGATCCCGGCCCCCGCCCTGCGGGTCGATTGCGCGCCGTTGAGCCGCGATATATTGTCTTTTTGTCGAAGCGTTCCGAATTTCCGACAGGCCCGCGACCGGTTCCATGGCTGCAGAAGAGCACGCGCTGCGCGAGACGCTGGCCTCCGGGGCCAGCCGGATCTTCAACGTCGCGGAAATCACCCACCGGCTCGAGGCCAAGGGGGATGCCGGCGATGGCGGCTATCTGTTCGGCCATCGCAGCCTGAACGACACGGTCTTCATCAAGCGGCCCAAGGATGCCGTTCCGCCGGTGCGCAGCGGCGGCGGTCTGACCGGGACGGCCGAGATCCTGGAGAACGGCCAGGTCAAGACGATCACCTTCGACATGACGGCCCGGGTGGAGAAGGGCGATATCGCGACCTTTCTCTACATGCCGTTCGATATCGAGAACATCGCCGGCGGCGGCAACAGCCTGGACCTGAGCGTCGTTCGCGGCCGCGCCGACTCGCTCTATCAGCTCACCGGCTTTCAGCTCAACGACGAGGGCCGGGCCGTCGCCCGCGACCGCCGGCTCATCGAGCTGATCGAGGAGCTGCCCTCTCTCGACCCGTTCCTGCTGCGCGACCGCCTGGAGACCGACGGGATCAAGGCGCCCGAGGCGTATTTCGAGATCTCCGAAGCCGAGTTCCAGGAGATCAAGCGGTACATCCTGGGCAAGTTCGAGCCGATCACCACCCGGGTGGTCGACCCGAAGTCCCCCAAGGCCGCCGAGGTCGCCGAGCAGTTCATCATGAAACTGTGGGAGGGCAAGGATCTCGACTACCTGGCGCCGATCACCCAGGTGTTCCGGATCGACCCGGAGCAGGCCGGGGAGATCTACTACTCCTGGAAGGGCGTCACCTATTACGAGTTCCAGTACAAGCGCGGTCAGCGCACCCTGCTGGGCTTCGCCGACTGGCTGCACACCAAGGGTGCGGTGCCGTCGCACTACGTCAAGAAGGCGGTGCAGGAGGAGCTGGAGGGCAAGGTCCGGCAGGTGGCGGCCGCCTTCGCCCGTCACCTCAAGAACAGCTCAGAGATTCTGCGGATCTACAATCAGGCCTACGAGGACCTGTTCGTGCGCGGCGGCGACGCGCGGCCTTTCATCGAGTTCCTGCGGGATTCAAGCACGCTGTTCTGGGATATCGCGGCCTCGATCTCGGCGATGAACCACGGGGTGGCGGTCTGGCGTCAGCACACCGCAAAGAGCACCGACGGCAAGCTCGCCGCCGACGACCTGACCAAGCTCCTCGCCCTGCTGGATAGGGTGATCGTCTAGGGTCTAGCCGAGATCCGCGAGCCGGTTGCCGACGATGTAGCCGAAGGTCATTCCCGGACCGAGGGTGATCCCGCCGCCCGGATAGTTGCCGCCCATGATCGAGGCATTGTCGTTGCCGACGGCGTAGAGGCCGGGGATCGGCCGCCCGTCCGCGTTGAGGGCCTGGGCGTTGGCGTCGGTGCGGATGCCGGCGAAGGTGCCTAGATCGCCCACCACCACCTCGACCGCGTAGTAGGGCGGGGTGTCCAGCGGGTGGACGCACGGGTTCGGCTTGATCTCCGGGTCGCCCTGGAACCGGTTGTAGGCGGTCGACCCCTTGGCGAAATCCGGATCCTCGCCGCCCGGACCGAACGTGTTGAAGCGGGTCACCGTCGCCTCGAAGGTCGCCGGGTCGACGCCGATCTCCCGCGCCAGCTCGACGAGGGTGCGGCCGCGCTTCAGGTAGCCGGAATGCAGATAGGGCGCGATCGGTAGCGGGAAGGGCTTGGCGAAGCCGAGGCCGTATTTGCGGATCGCCCGATGGTCGATCACCAGCCAGCCGCGGGCCTCTCCCGGCTCGCCGTCGCAGGTCTTCACCAGCGCCTGGACGAAGTCGTGATAGGAGTTGCCCTCGTTCACGAACCTCTTGCCGTCCGGTGCGACGGCGATCACGCCGGGCTTGGCCCGGTCGATGAAGTGCGGGAACACGCCGACCGATCCGTCCGGCCACGGCACCTTGGACACCGGGACCCAGGCGGCGGCGTTCGGCAGGCTCTCGTCCAGTGACCCGCCGGCCGCCTCCGCCAGCCGCAGACCGTCCCCGGTGTTGCCGGGCGGGGCGGGCGAGTGATGCTCGGCCCCGGTCGGCGCGTGCGGGAACAGGCGCCGGCGGCGGTCCAGGTCGTGCGGGAAGCCGCCCGAGGCCAGCACCACCCCGCGTCGGGCGGCGACGGTGACCCGCGTGCCGTTCCGATCGACCACCGCACCGGTGACGGCGCCGTCGCCGTCCACGAGCAGCTCGACCGCCGGTGCCGATGTCCACAGCTGCACCCCGCGGTCAAAGGCGGATTTCGCCAGGCGGGCGGCCAGGGCGTTGCCGTTGGTCAGGCGCATCGAGCGCCCCTTCGTGGCCACGTCGACGGCGTGGCTGGCCAGCCGCCGGGCGACGAAGGCGGCGGAGGTGAGCGACTTGGTGACGTTGAAGAAATGCAGCAGCTCCTTGCCCGAGCCGATCATCATGCCGAGGACGGTGATCTCCTTGAGGGGCGGGCGCAGCCGCTTCACCTCGTCGCCGAGCCGGCGGCCGTCGAACGGCGCGGCGCAGATCGAGCGGCCGCCGTCGGTGCCGCCGGGCGCCAGCGGGTGGTAGTCGGCGAAGGCGGTACCGGTGATGAAATCGACCTCGGTCTCGGTCTCGAAGAACTCGACCATCTTCGAGCCGTTCTCCAGGAAGGCGTCGACCCGGGCCGGGTCGAAATGGTTGCCCGCCTCGTGCTGGAGATATGTCCGCGCGGCCTCGACGCTGTCCTGCACGCCTTCGCGGGCCGAGGGGCCGTTGCAGGGGATCCAGAGCCAGCCGCCGGACCGGGCGGTGGTGCCGCCGAAGACCGCCTCCTTCTCCACCACCAGAACGTCCAGCCCGCGATGGGCGGCGGTGACGGCCGCCGACAGGCCGCCGGCCCCGGAGCCGACGACCAGGACGTCGACGGTCTCGGAGGCGGAAGACTCGGCGGCGGAAGATTCGGCGGCGGGGGATTCGGCACCGGAGGATTCGGCACCGGAGGATTGGGCGGCGGATTGGGCGGTCATCTCGGCGTTTCCCTGTTCGGTCGGTCGGCTTTTTCGTTGACCCCGAGAGTGCGTCAGCGGCCGGATGGCGGCAACCCGGCAAGGCCCGGCCGCCTGTCCCGGCGCGTCGATGGCGACACCGACTGCACGCGGCTCTTGCCTTGGCGCCGTCGGGCGATTACGTTCCGCGCACGCTGCACCCGTAGCTCAGCTGGATAGAGCGCTGCCCTCCGAAGGCAGAGGTCAGAGGTTCGAATCCTCTCGGGTGCGCCACCTTCCCCCACATCCGTTTCCGACGGTCCGCACTCCCGATTAGCGGGGTTTCGGATAGGCTATGGTTTGATCGCGTCCGCAACGCGTCGCTTGGAAGAGGTGGGTATGAAGTTCCTCGTTTTCCTGGGCTCGGTGAGAGATTCGGCCCCGCCCCGGCCGCGGCGGCTCGGCCTTAGGGTCGCACTGGCGCTGGGCGCGCAGCTCCGCGACGGCGGCCATGACGTGGTCCTTATCGACCCGCTCGATATCGAGCGGCCAGTCTCCTTCAAGCCGCATTTCGCCTTCGCCAAGGGGCGGGCTCCCGACTCCCTTGAGCATCTGGCCGGGGAGATCGCATCGGCCGAGGGCTACGTCATGGTCAGCCCCGAGTACAATCACGCCATGAGCCCGGCCCTGGCCGACCTGCTCAACCACTTCGGCAGTTCGCTGTTCTCTTACAAGCCTAGTGTGATCGCGACTTACTCCGCCGGTCAGTGGGGCGGCGCCCGAGCCGCGGTGACCATGCGGGCGTTCCTCTCGGAGCTGGGCTGTCTGCCGGTTTCGGCGATGATCCATGTGCCGAAAGCGCAGGAGGTCTTCGACGAGGAGGGCGTCTGCCTCGATACCGCCGACGGCGACGGCTGGCAGACTTACATGGGGCGGGCGCTGTCCCAGCTCGAGTGGTGGGCCGCGGCCGCCGGCCACCGGCGATCCCAGGTCGGCGAACCGGCCGCCGCCTTCGCGCGTGACCCCTCGCAGCGGAACGCGCCGCAGTAGAATATCTAATGAACTATTTGGCCTTTTTGATTGGGCCGTTCATCGATTTCGAGAATCGTCGCTTAAGCTCATGCGAATTGGCCTCCGTCTTGGAGGCGGACTGCTCAATTTCGCGGAGGCTTTTCATAATTTCTCCGAGGACCGCAGCTAGGCCGCAAACTAGAACCGCAATTAGAACTCCAACCAACGGTAAACTTATCATCGATAGTATTGTGATAGCATTTTTGCCAGAATCCAAAATGGCATTGGAAAAAATAAACCCGAAAAACAGTATTGCCATCAACAAAACGACAAACAAAACCAAATTAACAACAATAAAAATATCAGCAATTACTCTGTTCATAGCTTTTCCCGGCTTCAGTTGAATTCCATTAGTTTACACGAATCAGTGACGATTGTGCAATCATGAACTGAATTTCTGCTATCGGCAAGAGCGAGGCCGCTGCTCACTACCTGCCAGTGAACGACCGGCCAGGCTCATCTGTCCAGGTCCCTCGATAGCGGGTATGCTCAGCCGTGTTCAGGGTACCGGTGAGTCTAATTTCTTTCAGATGGACCTGGTTACGTTTTCAGTTCGACTGTGGTGCGCGGAGGCGTCCGTACCTGTCACGCTCTCTCGATTCTCATGCAGAAAAACCCGGTATAGCTCGGAAAGCTGAAGCAGTTGATCACCTTCAGGCCGTTCTCCTCGATCATCGGCGTGAAGGTGTCGGGTTTGGATGTCAGGGCGTTCTCGCACATCATGAGAACGCCGTCCTCCGCGAGATACTTGCCGATATCGCGGTAGAATCGTTTGTGGAGCTGCCAATCCTTGTTGATCCGGGTCCGCTCGGTCAGGTCTCCGTAGTGGCCCGTGTCCGCCTCCCTGACGGGAAAATGCGGAGGGTTCCCAACGACGAGGTCCCACGTCTCGCTTGGCGGAATGTCGTCCAGGCAGTCGGACTCGTAGACGCTGACCGCCCCCTCAAGTCTGTTTCGCGCCACCGTGTACTCGGCCGCGCGCACCGACTTCGGATGAATGTCGGCCAGGCACAGGGATTTGCACAGATCGTGGGCCAGCAGGGAGAACCCGATGCATCCCGGGCCTGCGCACCACTCGAACGCACGGTTGAACCGTCTGCCGTCCTTTGCGAACTCGTTGAAGATGATGTTGACGTATTCCTGGCCGAACGTGGTGCCGCCGCCGAGCGTATCCAATGTGAAGTAAACGTCTATATCGCCCGCCGGCATGCTGTGAATGACGTTGTACCGCTGCAGGACCGTGAACGCCTCGTCCGCGCCAGTCAGGGCAGGCAGCATGGTCTTGCCGCAGAACGCCGCATCGCCGTTGGTCTTCAGGATGGCGTCTTCGATCAGGCGGGCAGCCGTGTCCTCGTTGCCTTCCCGATGGGCGAACAGGCCGGCGAAGAATGTGAAATCCGGGTCTTCCGGAAAAGCCTTGCGGCCCATTTCACACAAGCCTTTGGCGTTCCTGAGCTCTTTATCCTCGTATATTCGGCCGCGATTCATGACGCATCTGACGATATGTGTTTTGACCGCCTTCAGGTCCTCGAGGGACTGGGCAATATTCATAAAATTGATCTCTTTTTTATTGTCGGCGGCCATGCGAATTTCCTCGAATGGGATCGTTTGCGAGGCGCGAGAATGCCCGTCACGTTCAGGATTGCAAGTGCCCAAAGCCAGCGCGTTCAGGTCTTGGTAGAGGCACGCAATGGGCGCCTGGATGAGCGCCGCTGACCGAGTTCAGGTTGCGTCTCCCGATAGGGTCAGTCCCCTGCCGGCGCGGCGCCGGCGTTGCCGGTGAAGACCGGCGTGCGTTTGCTGGTGAACGCGTCCAGTCCCTCCTGGGCGTCGGGCTCAATGGACGATGCGGCGATCGCCGCACCCTCGCGCTCCATCTGGGTTTCGAAGGAGGTGTCGAAACTGTCGATCAACAGGCGCTTGGCGCGGCCGAAGGCGCGGGTCGGGCCGGCGGCGAGCCGGCGGGCGGTCTCCTCGGCGCCGGCGGCCAGGCGGTCATCCGGGACGGTCGCGGTGGCGATGCCCCAGTCCACGGCCTCGGCGGCGGACAGGCGGCGGTTGGTCAGGGTCAGCTCCTGGGCCCGGCGCAGGCCGACCACGCGCGGCAGCAGAAAGGTCGAGCCGCCATCGGGCGACAGTCCCGCCGCCGTATAGGCCATCGCGAACTTCGCGCTCTCCGCGGCGTAGACCAGGTCGCCCAGCATGGCCAGAGACAGTCCGGCCCCGGCGGCGGCGCCCTGGACGGCGACCACCAGCGGCGCGTCCATCCGCGCCAGGGTCGAGCAGGCGGCATGCAGGTAGCCGGTGGTCTCCTTGATCAGGGCGCCAACGCCGGGGCCGGCCTCCTTAAAGGTCTTCAGGTCGCCGCCGACGCAGAAATTCTTCCCCGCCCCGGTCAGCAGCACCGCCCGCACGGAGGGATCGGTGTCGCAGCGCACCGCCGCCTTCATCAGCGCCTGGGCCAACTCCGGAGTCAGCGCGTTGCCGGCATCCGGGCGGTTCAGGGTCAGCCGGGCAAGGCCGCCCTCCAGCGAGAACGTGACGCAGTCGTCGGCCATGGTTTCCTCCCGTCGGGCGATCCGTGTTTCTCGCAGAGTAGCGAGGTTGACGCCTGGGCGGTCAAACGGGATTTCGCGCCTCCGGTATTGCCACGTCGATCCGGGATCTCAGACCAGGGCGAAGGCGAGATCGCCCGATGAGACGCCGATCAGCGTCACCGAGGATCCGTCCACGAAAGTCGCCACCGCACCGGTCGGTCCGTCGGTGACCGCGGCGACGCTGCCGGCGAGAAGGTCGCCTTCGGCGGCGTTGAAATCCGTGATCGTGTCGGTGCCGCCGCCGCCGTCGAACCTGTCGCTCCCCCCGCCTCCGACCAGCGTGTCGTCGCCGAGACCTCCCGACAGGGTGTCGTTGCCCAGATTGCCGTGGAGCAGGTCGTTGCCGCCGCCGCCCAGCACCAGGTCGTCGTTCTGACCCCCGTAGAGGGTGTCGTCGCCGTCCCGGGCCCTCAGAACGTCGTTGCCTTGGTTGCCGTACAGGATATCGGGGCCGGCGTTGCCGACGACCTCGTGGACGCCGGTCCCTCCGGCCTGGACGACGGGGATCACGTCTTCCGTCAGCGGGCCGTAGAAGCTTTCCAGGTTGGCGATGTCGTACTCCGTCGGCGCGGGCGCCATATTGTTGATTGGGATCGCCATGACACTGTCGGCGGACGTGTGTTCGAGGCCGAGAATGTGACCGATTTCATGGAGGACCAGCGTCGACAGATCCTCGTCCGACGCGCGTTCGATAGCGCTGACGTCGAGGTCGATCGCACCCCAGGTATAGGCGATACCCCAGGTTCCGTTCGGGTAGCCAAGCCCGACGGCATCGATCGTCATCGTGTCGTCGTTGTTGCTCGCGTGCGTCGAGAAGTCCACGTTCGACACCCGCTCCCAGGTATCGATCGCACTCCAGATGATCTCTTTCTGCCTATCCGTGAAGTCGTAGAGGAACTCAACATTCACGACGATTTGACCGTCACCGTTCCGATCGTATCTCTCCACCGCCATGACCACCTCCCGCTACGGACGGGCACAGGGAAAGCCTCCGTCCGATACGGGAATATCGTACCGGTTATGTGTCCACTTACGATAGCCCTATATTTCAAGAGGATTCTTGGTCGGCGCTGCGCGACGCGGCCGGTCAGAAATCCAGATCCGCGTAGTGTCCGACCGGGCGCAGACCCGGCACCGCGTCGGCGAGGAGCGAGCGGAAGGCCGGGCGGGATTTGACCCGTGCGTACCATTCCTTGGCCTCGGGCGCCCCGTCCCAGGGCACGTCGCCCAGATAGTCGACGCAGGAAAGATGCGCGGCGGCGGCCAGGTCGGCGAGCGAGAACTTGTCCCCGGCCAGCCAGGTCCGGCGTTCGGCCAGCCAGGCGATATAGGCGAGGTGAATCTGCAGGTTGGCGTGGCCGGCGCGGATCGCCTCGCTCGACGGCTCGCCGATCCCGAGGAAGCGCTTCATCACCTTCTCGCCGACCAGCAGCTCTGTCACCTCGCGGTCGAACTTCCGGTCGAACCAGGAGACCAGGCGCCGGATCTCCGCCCGGTCGGCGATCGGGCCCGGCAGCAGCGGCACCGTGGCGTCGCATTCCTCCAGGTACTCCGCGATCGCCTGGGCGCCGGCGATGGTGCTGCCGTCGTCCTCCACCAGGACCGGCACCTCGCCCGCCGGATTGATGGCCAGGAACTCGTCGCGGCGCTCCCAGACCGGCTCGGCGCGGAGATGCACCTCCATACGCTTCTCGCCGAGCACCAGGCGAATCAGGCGGGACTGGGGCGACAGGGCGAGATGATACAGCGTGCGCATGGACCGGGAGGAAACGCGGCGGGCGAAAGGAGTCTAGCAGGTCGGGCGGCGCGGAAGCTACCGCGCTAGCCCCGGCCCGATCCGTCGTCGCTCTCCGGCGGCGCGTCGGAGACCGGCGGCTGGGGTGCCGGCGCCTCCGGCTCGGCCGGCGGCGCGATCTGGCGGGAGGTCTCCTCGGCCTGCAGGGTGATGTGGGCCGGTGGCGCCTTGCCGGCGGCGTCGACGCCGAAATACACGGTGGTGTGCGGGAACGGGATCTCGATGTTCTCCGCGTCGAACCGCTTCTTCAGGCGGCGCAGAAGCTCGCGCTTGACCCCCCACTGCTTGATCGGCGGGGTCTTCACGCGGCAGCGGATGACGACCGCGCTGTCCGCCAGTTCGTTGACCCCCAGGATCTCGATCGGTTCGAGGAACAGATGCGTCCAGTCCGGGTCCTGCTGCATCTCGTCGGCGACCGAGCGGATGACCTCCGTGACCCGGTCGGTGTCCTCGCGATAGGCGACGCCCATGTCGATGAGCGCGTAGGAGAAGTCCTTGGTCAGGTTGACGACCGAGGTCACGTCGCCGAACGGGATGATATGGACCGAGCCCTCCAGGTCGCGCAGACGGATGGTGCGGATCGACATGTCCTCGACCACGCCGGTATGCCCGCCCGCGGTGACCACGTCGCCGACCGCCACCGTGTCCTCGATCAGCATGAACAGGCCGGTGATGACGTCGCGCACCAGCGCCTGGGAGCCGAAGCCGATGGCGAGGCCGACGACACCGGCACCGGCCAGCAGCGGGGCGATGTTGATTCCGAGTTCGGAGAGGACGATCAGGCCGCCGAACACCACCAGCGCCACCAGCACCGCGCGGCGGAGCAGGGGCAGGAGGGTCTTGGTGCGGCTGCTGGCTTCCCGCGGCGTACCGTCGGCATTGGTGCCGGACAGGACCCGGGCGATCCCGCTCGCCGTCAGCTCCCAAATGGCGACGCAGACGATGAGCACCATGATGATGGTCCCGGCCGACTGCAGCACCGCCTTCTGGGTGGCGGGATCGAGGGCGCTGACCACGCCGGCGTTCCACCCCTCCAGGATGGCCACGGCGGCAATGACGAAGACGACCACGTCCACCGCCTTCTTCAGGGTCGGGCGATAGAGGTTGGCGCGCTTGCGCAGACCGGGGAACCGCCGCTCGAGCTCCTCGTCGACGGCGAACAGCCGGTCGAGCAGCCGGGTCGCCAAGTGCTGGACGGCCAGGGCGGCGGCGACGGCGAGAACCGAGATCACCGTGGCCCGCAGCATGAACAGGAAGCCGTCCTGGGCGCCGGAGACGAAGATCCCGAACCCAACCAGGATGTAGAGGCTGGCCAGCAGGTTCCAGATATCGGCGAAGCGGCGGCGCACGATGCTCTTGCCGTCGCCCCGGATCGCCTCGCGGACGGTCGGCCGAAGCTGGGTCACCAGGATGAGGAGCATGCCGGTCATGGCCGCGGCGGCCGCCACCTGAAGCGCGTGCGAGCCGACATAGCCGGCGCCGAGCGGCAGGGCGGTCTGCGAGATCACGTAGCCGATCACGCCGACCGCGCTGATCCGCATCACCCAGAGATAGAGATAGGCCGCCATCTCGTCGCCGAGGCGCAGGGGGCGCAGGTGCGGGGCATAGGGCGCCAGGATGAGACGAGCGAGCACGCCGATGCCGGTATGGACAGCGATGGCCTGGATCACCACCAGGGCGATCTGCTCGGCCTGATAGCTGCGCGGCACCACTACCAGCGCGGCCCAGCCAGCGCCGAGCACGGCGGCGACGGTGAAGGCCTCGAGAACGGTGCGGAAGACCGCCGCGAAGATCTTGGCCTGCACCGAGGAGGCGTCGGCCTCGCGCAGCCTCCGGATGGTGCGGCCGAGGGCCATGCCGGTCAGCCAGCGCGCGATCAGCGCCACCAGGATCGGAAAACCGAGACCGACGGTGGCGATCTCGATCCAGAACGTCCGCCGAGCCTCCACGTTGATCTGGTTCTGAACCCATTCCGGCAGGTCGCGGATGGCGATGACCGCGTCCCATACCTGGGAGAACACGAACTGAACCCGTTCCCCCTGGTCGACCACCGCCTCCGAAATCTGGTCGCCGAAGGAGTTGGTCTGCCGGGACGCGCCATCGGCCGCAGGAGTGCCTTCCGCAGGCGCACCGGCGGAATCGGTCCCCTGGCCTGCGCCGGCGCCGGCGGCCTGAGCCTGAAGCAGGGCCCGCAGGTCCGTCAGCAGCTGGGCGCGCCGGTCGGGGTCTTCGATGGTCTGGATGAGCTGGCGCAGGTCGGCTGCGGTGGACCCGCCGGTGTCCGACCCGTCCGCTGCTCCGCCACTACTCGCCTCGCCCCCGGCCGCCTCGCCTTCAGCGGCCGCTTTCCCTTCCTCGATCGCGCTGCCGATCGTCGGCACCATCTGGGCGGACGCCGGCAGAACGAGCGCCAGCGAAGCGGCGAGGAAGAGGCAGACGACGAGGAAACGCATGGCATGGACCCGGCGGCGGACTGGAAGCCCCATAAATTAATGTTCGCGGCCTCGGGTCAACCGTCAGGTTGCGACGGCTACCGTCACCAGCGCGCGGGCGACGACCGCAGATTGACCGCGGGCCTGTCGTGGCGCATCGGGCAGCCCTCGATGGAGACCGGCGGCTTGAGGCGCAGGGCCGGCCCGTGTCCGGTCG
Organism: Thalassobaculaceae bacterium; assembly: GCA_040223655.1. Taxonomy (GTDB): domain Bacteria; phylum Pseudomonadota; class Alphaproteobacteria; order Thalassobaculales; family Thalassobaculaceae; genus Thalassobaculum. The sequence goes on from JAVKFT010000026.1 coordinate 103,554, forward strand.
TCTCCGGCTCGGCCAGGAAGTCCGTGTCGCTGCGCGGCGTCAGCGGCGCATCCAATTCGGCCGGTTCGTTGTCCGTCACCAGCTTCGCCGTGCGGGCGAGCGAGGCGCGGGCGCGCAGGATCCGGCCGCTCGATCGGCGCTCGGCCACCCCGCGCAGGGCGGCGATCGCCATCAGGTAGCCGGTCGCGTGGTCCAGAGCCTGCACCGGCAGCGGCACCGGTTTGTCGGCGCCCAGTCGCACCATCCCGGCATGGGCGATGCCGCTCGACATCTGTACCAGGCTGTCGAAGGCCCGGCGCGTGGCCCACGGGCCGCTCCAGCCATAGGCGTCGAGGGAGACGTCGATCAGCGCCGGGTTCAGCGCCCGCCGCCGCTCGATCCCGAACCCGAGGCGTTCCAGGGCGTCGCTGCGATAGCCGTGCAGGAAAAGGTCGGCCTGCGACATCAGTTGGGCAAAGGTCTCGCGATCCGCCTCCACGCCCAGGTCGAGTCCGGCGCAGCGTTTTCCGAGCGTCATGTCCGGCTCCAGCAGCGGTTCGTTCCACCAGGGCGGGTCGATCCGCAGCACGTCGGCGCCAAATCCGGCGAGGAACCGCCCCGCGGCGGGCCCGGCCAGGACCCGGGTGCAGTCCAGCACCCTGACGCCGGCGAGCGGCCGGGCCGGGTCGATGTCGCGGCCGTCCGGCGTGCCGTCGGTCCAGTCCAGGTGGATCAGCGGCTCGGCGTTCACCGCCCGTCCCTGGGGGTGATCGCGCCAGGCGTCGATCGAGCGCATTTCGGCGGCGCAGCCGTTCTCGGCCACGACCGCGTCCTCCAGCGCCTTCGCGTCCCACCGGGCGACGGCGGGGGCCATGGCCGCGCGGTTCTCATGGGCGCCGAGCACGCGCTGGGCGGCGGCCCGGTGGTGCGGCGCGTTGGTGTGCAGGCGGATCCAGCCGTCCCTCGTCGGATAGTCGCCGGCGATGGAATCCCAGATGCCGGGCACCCCCCACCCGATCGGCTGGAAGGCGAGGTCGTACCAGAACGAGGCCTGGCGCCGGTCGACGGTGACCGCCGGCACGGTGCCCGACGCCTGACCGACGAGCCGCGCGACCTCGGCCGAGGCGGCGCCGACGGTTGCCGTCGCCAGATCGGTGATGGCGAAGACCGACGGCAGTCCGCCGCTGCCGGTGACGGCGAAGGATGCGGGCTCCGCGTCGCCGAGCGCGTCGGCGATGGTCCGAAGAAATCCGTTCATGGGGCTACCTTACGAAGTCGAAAGGCTGGGTCCGGCGCATGCTGTCGTCGATCCGCAGGCGGTGGTTGGCGGGCGGGTGGGCGCGCTGGGTGCAGTCGAGACGCTCGCAGACCCGGCAGCTCACGCCGGCGGGTGTGGGGTCGGACCCGCGCCGCCGGTCCTGTCCGTCAGCATAGACGAGCTGCTTCGTCTCTTTCCATTCGCACCCGAGCGCGATGGCGTAGCGCGGCTGCAGCGGGTCGCGTCCGCCGCCGCTGACGTCGAGGGTGCGGGCGAGCAGGAACAGGGTCGTCCCATCCGGGAGGGCCACGGTCTGGGTCCGCATCTGGCCCGGCGTGCGGAACGCGTCGTGCACCGCCAGCCGGGGGCAGGTGCCGCCGAATCGGGCGAAGTGATAGCCGCCGCCGGAGAGGCGCTTCGAGATGTTGCCGGCGTTGTCGACCCGCAGGAAGAAGAACGGCACCCCCCGGGCGCCCGGCCGCTGCAGGGTGGTCAGCCGGTGGCAGACCTGCTCGACGCTGGCGCCGAAACGCCGGCGCAGCAGCTCAATGTCGTAGCGCAGATCCTGGGCGGCCTTCAGAAAGGGGTCATAGGGCATCATCAGCGCGCCGGCGAAATAGGCGGCCAGGGTGGCCCGCAGCAGGCCGTCCGCCTCCTCCCCCGACAGCCGCGCGCGCCGGACCAGCTCGTCCAGCAGCTCCCGATGGGTGATCAGGGCGAACTGGACGGCGAGATTGAACGCCCGCCCGGAGCCGAGCAGCGTCTCCGAGATCAGGATGCGGCGCCGGTGGTGGTCCCAGCGCCGCAGGGTGTCGCCCATGACCTCGACCGGCATGACCCGCACGCCGATCCCATGGGTCCGTTCGATATGGTCGCGCAGGCCGGCGAACAGGGCGTCGCGGTCGAGCCCGGCATCCTCCCACAGCGACTCTGCCAGCCGTTCGAGCGGGTCGAAATGGTTATGCTCGCCCTGCAGGAAGTCGCGGACCTCCTCGACCGGCGCGATGCCGGTCGCGCATTCCAGGCCGCCGTCTCCCCCGTCCCGGTGGGCGAGCGCCTGGGCGGTCTCCCAGAGCTGGCGATAGGCGTTGTACAGGCTCAGCACGCCCTGGGCGGCGCCGGGGGCGGCGCTCACCAGGTCGCGGATCTCGCGGTCGGAGACCCGCTGCCCTTCGAACAGCCCGTCGCCGAAGACCTCGGACAGCCCGGCGGCGAGCCGCTGGTCGTCGTCCTCGGCGAATTCCTTAAGGTCGATCTCGAAGGCCTGGCCGAGCTTGAACAGCAGCGGGACCGTGACGGGCCGCTGGTTGTGTTCGATCAGGTTGAGATAGCTCGGGGAAATACCGATCTGGGCGGCCATTTCGGTCTGGCTCAGGCCGATGTCCATTCTGAAGCGCCGGACCTTGTGGCCCAGCATCGCTTTTCGGTCGAGGCCGTCCATACCCCTGATTCCGCGTCTTGTCGGGAAGACAGTCTAGGACGGGCTTTTTGCGGATGCGAACACTTTACGAAATTTACAGGATCGGCGCCCGGCATTTTACCGCTGTGACAGTTTTACTCTTTTTCAAACAACATCTTATGGACGACGTTTGCCGGCCCTCCTTACCGTCATCTTCGACCGCGGCGCAAAAAAGACGCCGTCGGAACGAGGAAGAGGAGTATCGGGATGACCAGTTTCGAAGAGCATACCCGGGCCGGGCTCGGCCGCTACGACAGCGTCCGGCGGGACTACACCATGGAGGATGTCGCCCGGCTCGCCGGCTCGGTGCGGGTCGAGCATACGCTCGCCCGGCGCGGGGCCGAGCGGCTGTGGAGCCTGCTGCAGTCCGAAGCCTACGTGAACACGCTCGGCGCGCTCACCGGCAACCAGGCCATGCAGCAGGTCAAGGCCGGGCTGAAGGCGATCTACCTCTCCGGCTGGCAGGTCGCCGCCGACGCCAACAGCGCCGGCGCCATGTACCCGGACCAGAGCCTGTATCCGGTGAATTCCGGCCCGGAACTGGTCAAGCGGATCAACAACACCTTCCAGCGGGCCGACCAGATCCAGACCATGGAGGGCCGCGGCGACACCGACTGGTTCGCGCCGATCGTCGCCGATGCCGAAGCCGGGTTCGGCGGATCTCTCAACGCCTTCGAACTGGCCAAGGCCTATATCGAGGCCGGGGCCGCCGGCATCCACTTCGAGGACCAGCTCGCCTCCGAAAAGAAATGCGGCCATATGGGCGGCAAGGTGCTGATCCCGATCCAGCAGCACATCTCGACCCTGAACGCCGCCCGGCTCGCCGCCGACGTCATGGGCGTGCCGACGTTGATCATCTGCCGCACCGACGCCGAGAGCGCAAAGCTGATCACGTCGGATGTCGATGAGCGCGACCATCCCTTCCTGACCGGCGAGCGGACGGCGGAGGGCTTCCACCGCCTGAAGGATGGCACCAGCTTCGAGCGCTGCGTCGCCCGCGGCCTCGCCTATGCGCCGTATTCGGATCTGCTGTGGATGGAGACCTCGACGCCCGACCTGGAGCAGGCCCGGCGCTTCGCCGAAGCGATCCGCGGCGAGTTCCCGGACCAGATGCTGGCCTACAACTGCTCGCCGTCCTTCAACTGGGCGGCCAACCTGGACAAGGACGACATCGCCCGGTTCCAGCGCGAGATCGGCGCCATGGGCTACAAGTTCCAGTTCGTGACCCTGGCCGGCTTCCACAGCCTGAACCACGGCATGTTCGAACTGGCCCGCGGCTATGCCGAGCGGGGCATGGCGGCCTATTCGGAGCTCCAGCAGGCCGAGTTCGCCAGCGAGGAGGCCGGCTATACCGCCACCCGCCATCAGCGCGAGGTCGGTACCGGGTATTTCGACGCCGTCGCCGTCGCGATCAAGGGTGGGGCGTCGTCCACCACCGCGCTCGCGGACAGCACCGAAGCGGCGCAGTTCAGGAAGAAGGCCCCGCTGCAGACGGCGGCCGAGTAACCCGCAACCGAGAGAAGGGAGGACATGCCATGACCGACAATCGCTACTGGGTGATCGGCGGCGAATACGCCAGCACCGCATTCGACCGGGTGGTCGAGGGGACCGAGCGGATCCTGGGCCCCTATCTCTGCCCGGACGAGGCTCGCAAGGCCTGGGAGGCGGTCGCCATCGAGACCCGCAGCGTCTGCCTCGCGCGCTTCACCATCGTGCAGGAGGGGGCCCGGGCCGCCTGACCCGGCCGGGCCGATCCCGAAGAACCGGACGCCCGTCGGCCTGGCCGCGGGCGTCCGGGCGTTACTGGACGCTCTTGGCGATGGCGACGACGGCGAGCACGGTCAGCAACACCAGGGCGGCGCGCTTCACATGGGCCGGGTCGGCGATCCCGTAGAGCCGCCGACCGGCCAATACCGACAGCTCGACGACCGGTGCCAGCACGAGGGCGCGCCAGCCGACGCTGGCATCGACAATCCCGAACCAGACCATGGCGCCGAGCGCGATCAGGTCGGTGACCAGGAAGAAGGCGACCGAGGTGGCGCGCAGGGTCGCCACGGGGAGCGGCGAGGACAGATACAGCAGGATGACCGGCGGGCCGGGCATGCCCATGGTGCCGGAGAGGAACCCGGCGGCCACGCCGGTGCCTGCGAGCAGCGGGGCTGCGGGCGGCCGCGTCATCCGGAACCCACGGGCGATGATCAGCACGGCGATCAGGACCATCACCCCGATGGCGAGGCGCATGGTCTCGGCGTCGAGCGCGGACAGCAGCCAGGCGCCGAGCGGGATCGCCGGGATCGCGCCGAGCACCAGGAACGAGACGCCGCGCCGGTCCACGTCGGACCGCACCGACGGCAGCATCCGGACCCCGGCCAGGATGTCGAGAAGCAAGGCGATGGGGACGATCTCCACCGGCGCGACGATCAGGCTGGTGGCGGTCACGACGATCAGGGGAAAGCCGAAGCCGGTGAAGCCGCGGACCACGCCGGCGACGACGCAGGCGGCGACGACCGCCGCCCAGATCGGTGCGTCCCAGCCGAGAAAGGCCCAGCCGAGAAAGACTGAATCGAGAAGGCCGGTCTCCGATCCGACCATGCGGTCAGCCGACGGCGCGCAGAGCGGTCAGGTCGCCGGCGCCTCGAACCCACCTCCAGGGCCGGATCGGCCGCACGGCCGCCGGCGCGAGCGCCTCGAGGGCGCCGGGCCGGAGGTCGCGGACCTGAAGCCAGCCGGCCTTGACCGGACCCGGCATCTCGAAACCGTATTCCGGGGCCGGGGTGAAGCCGAAGGGCTGGTAGTAGGCGGGTTCGCCGGACACCAGACAGATGTCCCAGCCGGCATCCCGCGCGGCCTGCAGCCCGTGGGCGACCAGCGCCCGGCCCATGCCCTGGCCCTGCATGCTCGGGCATACGGCGAGGGGGCCGAGGAGGACGGCGGAGAGGTCGGCGTCGGCGGCGACCTGCCAGAACCGGATCGTGGCCATCACCCTGCCGTCGCTCGGGTCGTCGGCCACGAAGGACAGACCTTCGGCCGCCGGTCCCTGGCGCAGGCGCCAGACCGTGCGGGTCCGGCGGTCGGTGCCGAAACCGAGATCGTTCAGGTTGTCGACGGCGGCGAGGTCGGCGGGCAGTTCGGCGCGGATGTGAAACATGGCGATGACCTTGACGGGGGAGCGGAGGCGTCGTCCCCGTCCGGTCGGCCGGCACGGGGCGTTCAGATGCTGGGGTGCACCTGTCGTCGTCGCTCCACGCGTGCCTGTCGGTCGATCATCGTTCAGCCCTCAAGTCGTGACTCTGCGATACAGCAAAGCCGGCTCCGTCGCCACCGGAAAACGCGGTTTCTCCCTCAGCAGAGGGGGTGACCCCTGATCAGGCGTCGCTCAGTCACCGAGCGCCCGGGCACGGGCGGCGCTGTCCCGCACGGCGTCCCAGTCCCGGTCGCGGATCGCCGCCGCCGGCGCGGCGAAGCTGCCGCCGACGCAGAGCACGTTGTCGAGCGCCAGATAAGCGCCGGCGTCCTCGGCCCCGATCCCGCCGGTCGGGCAGAAGGCGAGGTCAGGCAGGACCGGTCGGATCTGCGCGAGGGCGGCGGGGCCGCCGGCGGTCCGGGCCGGGAAGAACTTGAGGGTGTCGAGGCCGGCGCGGCGGGCGGCCATCGCTTCGGAAACCGTCTGGATGCCGGGCAGGATCGGCAGTCCGGCGGTCCGGCAGGCCTCGACCAGGGCGACGTCCAGGCCGGGAGAGACGGCGAACTGCGCGCCGGACGCCAGCACGGCCGGAATGTCCTCCGGGTCGAGCAGGGTGCCGACGCCGGCGATCGCTTCAGGCACCGCCTCCCGGATCGCGCGCACCGCCGCCAGGGCCGCCGGCGTCCGCATGGTCACCTCGATGACCGAGATGCCGCCGTCCAGCAGGGCGCGGGCCAGGTCGGGCGCGTCCGCCGCGTTGTCGATCGTAACAACCGGGACGACGGGGCCTTTGGCGAGGATGTCGCGCAGGGCGAGGGGCATGTCCGGTCTCTCGGTTCGCAGGCGTTGGATCGCGGCCCACGATAGGAGCGGCACGGCAGCGACTCAAGCGCACTCGGGTCTAGCGCACTCGGGCGCCATTATTCGAAGCCGCACGCCTTGCGTCACCCCCGGCGGGCGTCCTATATGAGAGGTGGAAGGCTGGCGCGGACGGGCTCCTCGCCAACCCGGTCAGGTCCGGAAGGAAGCAGCCGTAACGAGTTTCGGTCCGGGTCGCTGCCAGTCTTCCACCCACCTCTTCACAACAGTCTGACGCGCCGGTCCGGCGTTCCCTGAAAAACCGGGAACGCGTTCTTTCATGTGCTCGGCAGCGGCCCTATGATCGCGCCATGAACGACGCCCCGTCTTCCGCACCGGACGCCGCTGATCCGGATACCGCCGCTCCGGATACCGCCGGCCCCGGTTCCGGCTCTGGTTCCGCCGGGCCTGACGCCGCCGCGGGCGAGTATCGGGTTCTCGCGCGCAAGTACCGTCCGCAGACCTTCGACGACCTCATGGGCCAGGACGCGCTCGTCCGCACCCTGAGCAATGCTTTCGAGCAGAACCGGGTCCACCACGCCTTCGTGCTCACCGGCGTCCGGGGCGTGGGCAAGACGACGACCGCCCGGATCATCGCCAAGGGCCTGAACTGCCTCGGCGCCGACGGACAGGGCGGGCCGACCATGCGGCCCTGCGGCGTATGCGACAACTGCCGCGCCATCGCCGAGGACCGGCATGTGGACGTGCTGGAGATGGACGCCGCCTCCCATACCGGCGTGGACGATATCCGCGAGCTGATCGAGAACGTCCGCTATCGGCCGGTGGCGGGCCGCTACAAAGTCTACATCGTCGACGAAGTCCACATGCTCTCGAAGAACGCCTTCAACGCGCTGTTGAAGACGCTTGAGGAGCCTCCGGAGCACGCCAAATTCATCTTCGCGACGACCGAGATCCGCAAGGTGCCGATCACGGTGCTGTCGCGCTGCCAGCGGTTCGACCTGCGGCGGATCGACGTCGCGCTTCTGGTCGACCTGTTCGAGCGGGTGTGCCGGTCGGAGGGCGTCGAGGCCGAGGACGAGGCTTTGCGCCTGATCGCCCGCGCCGCCGACGGTTCCGCGCGCGACGGCCTGTCGATCCTGGACCAGGCGATCGCGCTCGCCTCCGGGCCGGTGACCGTCGAGGGTGTGCGCGACATGCTCGGTCTGGTCGACCGCGTGCGGATCTACGACCTGTTCGAGGCGGTCATGGGCGGCCGTATCGGCGAGGGCCTGTCGGTGCTCGCCGACCTGTATGACGGCGGGGCCGACCCGGTGGTGGTGATCCAGGACCTGATGGAACTCACCCACGGCATCACCCGCATGAAGGCGGCGCCCCAGGCGGCGGGGGCGAACGACCTCGGCGAGGCGGAGCGCGACCGGGGCCGAGCCCTGGCCGAGACCCTGGCGGTGCCGGCGCTGACCCGGAGCTGGCAGATGCTGGCCAAGGGGCTCGGCGAGGTTCAGACCGCCCCGGTGCCGATTTCGGCCGCGGAGATGGTGCTGATCCGCATCGCCCACAGTGCCGACATGCCGGATCCGGCGGATCTGGTGCGGATGCTCACGGAGGGGACGCCGCTGCCGACCGGCGCCGCCGCCTCCGGCGCGGCATCTGCCAGCCCGCCATCCGGTGGACCGGCGGGCAGACCGGGTGCGTCGGGAGTCGCCGTGAAGGACGGTGCTGTCGGATCTGGTGTCACCGTTCCCGCACCGCCTGCCGCACCGCCGACATCACCGCCCGTCGCCGCTGATCCCGATCCTGCGCCTGCGCCTGCGACGGCCGAGCCGACCGTGAACCCGACACCGTCCGGCACGGCGGCCGAGGAAAGCCTGGGAGAGAACCCGGTTGATGAGGGTGGCGCCGTCGAGCCTCTTCCGTCGGCCGATGACGGCGTGCCCGACTTCGTGACAGCCGGTCCGCCGCCGGAAGACGACGAGGCCTCGGTCGGCGATCCGGATGACGCTCTCGATCCTGTTCCCACGGATTTCGCCGGGGTCGCAGATCTCGCTTTCCGCCGTGGCGAGGCGATCCTGGGCGCGCAGCTCACCAACAAGGTGCATCCGGTGGTGATGGAACCCGGTCGTCTTGTCCTACGGCCACAGAAGGGGGTTGACCCGCGGTCGATCGCCCAGCTGGCGGTCCATCTCCAGCGCTGGACCGGCCGGGACTGGACGGTCGATCTCTCCGACGAGGAGGGCGGGCCGACCCTGCGCGAGCAGAAAGCGGCGGCCCAGGCGGCCGCCCGGGCCGAATTGGCGGCCCATCCGGTCGTCGCCCGGGTGCTGGAACTCTTCCCCGGGGCCGAGATAGACACAGTTGTAGAGCTGTCGGCGCCGGAGGCTGAACGTGCGGCCGGCCCCGCCGATCTTCCACACGACCCGCTGCCGGCGGGGAAAGCGAACGAGGCGTAAGCGATGAAGAATCTCGGCCAGATGATGAAGCAGGCCCAGGAAATGCAGACCCGCATGCAGGAGATGCAGGAGCGGATGGAGCAGACCGAGATCACCGGTACCGCCGGTGGCGGCATGGTGACCGTGACCATGACGGCCAAGGGCTCGGCGCGGGGGGTCAAGATCGACCCGACCCTGCTGAATTCTTCGGAGACAGAGGTGCTGGAGGATCTTCTGGTCGCCGCCCTCAACGACGCCCGGGCCAAGGCCGACGAGCTGCAGGCCGAGCAGATGAAGGAACTGACCGGCGGCATGCCGCTGCCCCCGGGCTTCAAGCTCCCGTTCTGACGCGGCGCAGGGGACTGGCGATATGGCCGCGGGCGATCTGGACCGGGTGATGACCCTCCTGGCGAAGCTGCCGGGATTGGGTCCGCGCTCGGCCCGGCGGGCGATCCTGCATCTCATGCAGAAGCGCGAGGCGCTCATGGTTCCGTTGGCCGACGCGCTGGCGGCGGCGGCGCAGTCCGTGCGCACCTGTTCCGTCTGCGGCAATTTCGACACGGTCGATCCCTGCTCGATCTGCCAGGACCCGCGGCGCGACCGGAGCCAGATCTGCGTGGTCGAGGATGTGGGCGACGTCTGGGCGCTTGAACGGGCGGCGGCGTTCAAGGGCGTCTACCATGTGACCGGCGGCGTGCTCTCCGCCCTGGACGGGGTCGGCCCGGAGGATCTCAACCTCGATCCGCTGATCGCCCGCGCCGCGACGCCCGAGGTGACCGAGGTGATCCTGGCCATGAACGCCACCGTCGACGGTCAGACCACCGCGCACTACATCGCCGACCGCCTGGCCCAGACCCATGTGGCGGTGTCCCGCCTGGCCCACGGGGTCCCGGTCGGCGGCGAGCTGGACTATCTCGACGACGGCACCCTGACCCAGGCACTGAAGGCGCGGCAAAGCGTCTAGATGCGGCGCGTTTAGGTCGGGCGCATTTAATATCGGTTTGTCTAGGCCTGTCGCGCCGGTCAGGCGGCTCTGGCGAATTTCGGGGCGCGGCGTTCGCTGGCCCAGAGCCGATCCAGCCCCGGCTTGATCTCGGACGACACGAAGTCGGAGCGTTTTTCCGGGCTGCCGCCGCCGTTCGGGAACTTCTGCTCCCATTCGTAGACCTTCACGGTCAGGCCGCAGAGCACTTCCGCGAGGCTGCGCTGGTGGCGGGAGATCGCGCCGCGGACCCCGTTGAAGGTCTCGACCGTCACCTGATCCCACCGGACCACCGTCTCGCGGTCGAAGCCGTTGAAGCGGTTGGTGACCGAGTTGGTCACGAAGACCAGAACCTCCTCGACCTTGGCGATGGATTTCTGGGCGGCGTCGTCATGGCGCAGGGCGCCGGAATCCTTCACGTCGCCGATCCAGGACATCAACCGGTTGACCACCGGCAGGCAGTAGCGGAAGTAGCTCCGGTAGTAGGACAGCGCCAGATAGGTATCGCCGTAGCTCTCGAGCATGTCGGGGAGCTGGTCCACCGTGATGCCGAGGCCGCGGGCCATGGAGGCGATACGTTTGCGGACCTGCGGCGTGTCGGGATTGGCCACCCGCTCGATCAGCGTCTCCAGGTCGTTGCTGTCGCCTCCCTGGTCGCCGTAGAGATGCTGCATCAGCGGCCGGGTGATGTTCTGCATCAGCGGCATAAGCTCGCGCTTCTTGACGGCGGAGAGCTGCAGCGCGTCGATGTCCAGGAGGTCGACGCCCGCCTGACGCAGTCCGATCCGCAGAGTGTAAGGGTCGAAGGCCGGCAACTGACTCAGGCGGCGCAGCAGGAGGATATCGTCCTTCAGCCCGCCCTCGTCCTCGAAGAAGTCGGGCACCTCCTCGACCGCGATCTGCCCCGATCCCATGCCCTTCTCGCGGAACAGCTCGATCCGTGTCTCGAGGCGCACGTTCTTGATCAGCCGCGCCTTGCGCATCGCGGCTGTCTTAATCGGGACGATGGATAGCGGTAGTGTATGTATCGAGTCGCGATCGTATTCCGCTATCTCGGTCGTCATGCCGTTGGCGTCGGGCATGGCGGTGGTCTGGTCTCCCCAGTCGTCAGCACGGCGGCGCGAATTGCCTGTCGAAGACGATACGTTTGCGATGGCGCAGCCGATCTCTGCCCAGTTTCTTGTCTTTTAGGGAAATTTCAGAAAAACGCAACGGATCTCGCCCATAGCGGGTCGTGGGCCGGCGTCTTCTCGCGCCGGCCCCGATTTCCTAGAGCAAATCACGACCAGATGGAAACTTCTGGTCGTGTGAATTTGCTCTAGCGTTAATGAGTTAGAGCGCGATCGGTTCAGATCGATTCGATCTGAACCGATCGCGCTCTAGGGCTTGTGCGGCCGGGAGACATAGTCCTCCGAGCGCATCTCCATCAGCCGGGACACCGTCCGATCGAACTCGAACCCCCAGTCCGAGCCGGCATACAGCGCCTCGGGTTCCGCCGCGGCGGAGCACACCAGGGTCGTGTGACGCTCGTACAGGGCATCGATCAGCATCATGAACCGCCGGGCCTGGTCGCGGATCTGGTCCGACATCACGGGGATGCCGTCGATCACAATCGCGCGATATTTCCGGGCGAGCGCCAGAAAGTCGGCGGGACCGAGCGGTCTGGCGCAGAGTTCCTCGAAGGTGAAACGCGCCACGCCCTTGGCCGCGCGCTCAACCGGCATCTCGCGCCCGTGCACGACAACCACGTCCTCCTCCGGCGTCGCATTCCCGGTCATGTCGGCGAACAGCCGGTCGAGCGTCCGGGTGGCGTCCGCGTCCTCGGGCGTCACATAGACCCGCTCGCCGACCAGCCGGTCGAGCCGGTAGTCCGTGCCCTCGCCGAGATCGACCACGTCGAGCCGCGCCTTCAGCAGCTCGATGAAGGGGAGGAAGCGGTCGCGCTGGAGGCCGTTGCGGTAGAGGTCGTCCGGGTGCCGGTTCGAGGTGGCGACCACCACCACGCCGCGCTCGAACAGGGCGGTGAAAAGCCGCGACAGGATCATCGCGTCGGCGATGTCGCGTACCTCCATCTCGTCGAAGCACAGCAGATGGGCGTCGCGGGCGATCTCCTGTGCCGCGCGGGCGAACGGCATCTCGCCGCCGGCGCCGCGCTGGCGGATATGGTGGATGAGGCCATGCGCCTGCTGCATGAACTCGTGGAAGTGGACCCGGCGCTTGCGCTCGACCTCGGCGGCGCCGAAGAACAGGTCCATCAGCATCGATTTGCCGCGTCCCACCGGTCCGTACATGTAGACGCCGCGCGGCGTTTCCGCCTTGCCCGCGTCCCAGCCGCCAAGAAACCGGCGCACCAGCCCACCGCCCCGCGCCGTGCCGCCGCGCCATCCGGCGACGGACCCCGCCAACGCGTCCAGCCGGGCGGCGGCGGCCTCCTGGTCGGGGTCGGCGCTGATCGCGTCGCAGGCGACGAGGGCCCTGTAGCGGTCGAGCGGCGTCCCGTCGGGAACCGTGGAGCAGTCGACCGTCAGTCTCTGAGCGCCGTCAGCGGCCACCGTTCACTTCCAGGACGGTTCCGACGCAGTAGGCTGCGTGATCGGACAGCAGCCAGACGATCGCCTCGGCCACCTCTTCGGCGGTCCCGGCGCGGCCGATCGGCACCAGCGCACCGAGGCGCGAGGCCCTGTCCGGCGCGCCGGCGGTGGCGTGGATGTCGGTATCGATCATGCCCGGCGCGACGGCGTTGACGCGGATACCCTCGCCGGCGACCTCGCGGGCCAGGCCGAGGGTCCAGGCGTCGACCGCCCCCTTCGACGCGGCGTAGTGCACGAACTCGTTCGGCGATCCGACCCGGGGGGCGATGGAGGAGGTGTTGACGATCGCCCCGCCCTTGCCGCCGCGCTTGGTCGACATCCGGCGGACCGCCTCGCGGTTGGTGATCATCAGGCCGATCACGTTGAGGTTGATCACCTGCTGCATGGCCTCGGTGCTCATGTCCTCGACGCGGGTGATCTGACCCGTGATCCCGGCATTGGCGGCGACCCCGGAGATCGGTCCGAGCTCCGTCTCGGTCTGCTCGAACAGGGCCTGGATGTCGGCCTCGCGGGCCATGTCGCCCTGCACGGTGATCGCCCGGCGGCCGGCGCTCTCGACCTCTTTGCGCACCGCCTCGGCGGCGTCGCGGTTGGCGGCGTAGTTGATCGCGATGTCCCACCCCTCGGCGGCGGCGAGTCGGCAGGTGGCGGCGCCGATGCCGCGCGACCCCCCGGTGACGATCAGGACCTTGTCGGACATCGCGATTTCCCCCTTCTCGTGATGGTGCGGGTTACTGCCCGGCCGGTCCGCCGCTGGCCGGGACGGCAGCAGACAGATGCACTCGGGCCGTCAGCGTGGCCTTTTCCGCTCCGGCCAGGCCGCCGCCGGCGGCAGGTGCGGCGGCGTCGGAGGACCGCATGAGCTGGGCCTCTGCCTTCGCGATCCGCGGCATCGGGCGGTAGGACTGGGTGAAGTCGATCAGCCGGACCCGGAAAGCGCGGTCGGCGAATGCCGCGTTCAGGGCATCGATTTCCTTGCCGACCCGGCTGTAGATCCGGGCTCGCAGGCTGTCCGCGACGGCCTCGCGCTCGGCCAGGGTCGGCGAATAGTCGATTTCCGCGACCCGAAGGGCCCGGCCGGGCTTGGTCGCGTCCTTCGTCCTGGCGGAGAGGTCGGAGACGGCGGCTTCCGGAACCCGCGCCTCGGCGGTCACGCTCCACCGCTCGAAACCGGCGTCGTCCGCCCGCTTGGTGAAGCCGACGATCCGCCAGGTGGTATCGATGTTCAGGCCGGTAAGGGTGGACACCAGATCCGACCGGGCGGTGCCGAACTGTCCGGCCTCGACGGCGAGGTCGGCGACAATCCGGACGGTGGCGCTGGACGTCTCGACCCAGTCCTCGACGTCGAGCATCAGGATCACCTCGTCGTCGGCAACCCCCTGTCGGGTCACCGGTGACGTCTCGTCCGCGCGGACGGCCGCGGCGGTCAGAGGCGCGGCGCTCAGAAGAGAAGCGGCGAGCAGGGCGGCAAGAGGCAGGCGCATGAATCTATCCTCGCGGTCGGGTGGTCGGAAACCGCGACGCGACCATAGCCAGAGGGCGAAATGAAGGCAATCCAGGGCCTTTCCCGCCGCAAGTCAGGGGCTCGGGAGCGGCGCCCAGGCGGTTCCCTCGCGGGAGAAGTTGAAGGCACCTGGGTTGAGGATCTCGGCCAGGATCTCGAGCGATGTGACCAGGCGTGGGCCCGGGCGGTTGAAATAGGCGTTTCCGTCCACCGCCCAGATTCGGCCCTCCCGGATCGCCCGCATCCTGGCGACCGTTGGCCGCGCCAAAAACGGCGCCGCTTCCTCAAGGGTCCGGGCAAGATCGAAGCCGCAGGGCATGAAGATCAGCCCGTCGGGGTCCGCCTTAGCGATCTTCGCCAGGGTGGTGAACTCGGAGTGCTGGCCCGGCTCGGCCATCACCGGCACGCCGCCGGCGGCGATCACCAGTTCCGGCACCCAGTTCCCGGCGATCATCGGCGGGTCGATCCACTCGACGCAGGTGAGGGTCGGCTTGGGGTCGAGGGCGGCGCCGCGCAGGGAGATGATCTCCACCCGCTCCCGCGCCCGTTCCGCCAGCTCGCGGCCCGCCCAGCCGAGGTCGAGGGCCTCGCCGAGGGTGCCGAAGGTCTGCCAGACCTGCTCCAGCGTTTCCGGCGCCAGGGACACGACCGCCGGGCGGTTTCCCGTCCAGTTCTCCAGCGCCGCGTCCAGATCGGCCTGCGAGACCGCGCAGGCCTCGCACTGATGCTGGGTGAGGATGACGTCGGGGCGGGCCCGGCGCAGCGCCTCGGCATCGACCTCGAAGACCGAGAGCGCCCGGGTGATGAGCTTGGAGACCTGACGGTGCAGACCGCGCGACGGTTTCGCCGGCTCGATCCGCGGCCGCGTGATCACCGGCACTTCGGCGACCTCCGCCGGGTAGTCGCATTCGTGGCTGCGCCCGACCAGGTTGCCGGTCATGCCCAGCGCCGCCACCACCTCGGTGGCGCTCGGCAGGAGAGAAACGATGCGCAGCGCCATTATCGGGCGGCCTCCCGGGCGGCGGCTTCGGATTCCCGCCGCTCGCGATGGATCAGCCAGAGATTGCGGGAGTAGATGAACAGGCCGGTCCCCTGGCCGAGGATGAATACCGGGTCCTGCCGCCAGAGCGCGTAGACGAAGAGTGTAGCACCTCCGGCGATCGAGAAATACCAGAAGGCGATGGGGATCACACTCTTGCGGCTGATCTCGCTCTTCAGCCACTGGATCAGGAACCGCATGGTGAACAGGGCCTGGCCGCCGAAGCCGACGCTGACCATGACGATCTCTTCGGTGGACATGCCGGTGAAGGCAGCCACGAACTTCTCGGCCAGGGTATCAATCATCCGTCGCTCCGTCGGCTTCGCGGATCGTCAGATCCGCCGGCGCCCGCCGCATCAGCCACATCACCCCCAACAGGTCGGGGATGCCGACCGCGAGTCGGTCGAAGATTCTATACTTGGACGCCCCGGCATGGCGCGCACGATGATTCACTGCCACCACCGTCACACGGGCGCCCTCGCGTTTGGCCAGCGCCGGCATGAAGCGGTGCATGTGGTCGAAATAGGGGAAGCGCAGGAACAGGGCGCGCTCGAACAGTTTCAGCGAGCAGCCGGTATCCGGGTTGTCGTCGCCCAGCATCCACCGCCGCAGCGCGTTGGCGATGCGCGAGGCGCGGCGCTTGGTCCAGGTATCGCGGCGGTTCACCCGGTGCCCGGTGACCATGAGCGGCGATGCACCGGTGTCGTCCTGCCAGGCCTTGAGCAGGGCCGGGATGTCGGCCGGATCGTTCTGACCGTCGCCGTCCAGGGTGGCGATCAGCCGGCCGCGGGCGGCGCTGATGCCGCTGCGCAGCCCGGCGCTCTGGCCCGAGCGGGCCGAGTGGGCGAGCACCCGCAGTTCCGAAACCTCGGCGCGCAGCGCGTCCAGCTTCGCCGCGGTCCCGTCGGTGGAGCCGTCGTTTACGAACACGATCTCGAACGAGCATACGCCATCCAGCGCCGCGCGGATCTCTGCGATCAGCGGGCCGACATTGGCTTCCTCGTTCATGACCGGGACGACGACCGACAGGAGCGGGGTCTCGGCCGGCGCGGTGGCAGTCTCCGGCACGGGCGTGATCTTTCGATTTTGACGTCGGCGCCCTGATAGCCCTCCAAGGTGCCGCGTTTCAAGGATGATCGCTCGGCCGCGTCTGTGCGATCCGGCGATGGCGACCCCCGACGTCTCGAAATCGCAACCTTCGTGCAAACAAAATGTCACGGACGATGGCTATAGGAGGCATCGACTGTGCCGATTGTCGGCGCCGGTCCCGGTGGCAAGTTCGGCGCAGCGCGCGGTCGGGGCTGCCGCGGCGGGATCGGCGGTCGGTCGGACGGACCCAAGAACGCTCCTCGCAAACGCTCGAAGGCCCGCGCGTCCCTCATGCTGATTTACCAGAACGTCACAAAACGCTTCGGCACGAATGCCGCCGTCGACAACGTGAACATCTCGGTCGACGAGGGCACGATGCTCGGCATCATCGGGCGGTCCGGCGCCGGCAAGTCGACCCTGCTGCGCCTGACCAACCGGCTGATCGACCCGAGCGAGGGCTCGATCCGGTTCGGGTCGCGCGAGATCGGCGCCCTCAAGGGCCGGGCGCTGCTCGACTGGCGCGCCGACTGCGCGATGATCTTCCAGCAGTTCAATCTCATTCCGCGCCTGGACGTGCTGACCAACGTCATGCTCGGCCGGGCCAACTCCATGGGCCTCGTCAAGAGCGTCTTCAAACTGTTCAGCGATGCCGAGCGCCGCAGCGCCCTGCTGGCGCTTGAGCGGCTGGGCATCGTCCAGACCGCCCTGCAGCAGGCGGGCACCCTGTCCGGCGGGCAGCAGCAGCGCGTCGCCATCGCCCGCGCCCTGATGCAGGAGCCGAAGATCATCCTGGCGGACGAGCCGATCGCCTCGCTGGACCCGATGAACGCCAAGCTCGTCATGGACGCCCTGCGCGCGATCAACCGGGAGGAGGGCATGACCGTGGTCTGCAACCTCCACACCCTCGACACCGCCCGCACCTACTGCGACCGCATCATCGGCATGCGCGACGGCCGGATCGTGTTCGACGGCACCGCCGGCGCGCTGACGACCGACGCGGCGCGCGAGATCTACGGCGCCGGCGAGGAATTCGACGAGGCGGCGACCTCGACCAGCATCAACGACCGTCCGGACGACAAGGATTCCGAGGATTCCGAAGGCCCGCGGCTGCGGGAAGTCGGAAGTTCCGTCGCCTCCGCCGGGGGGTGACGGCACTGGACCGAAACCGGTCCGCAAACCCGGCGATGCCAACATGAAACGGCTCATTCCTGAGCGAGGGGAACAACAATGACCTTAATGCGCACTGCGGCGGCCGCCGCCGTCACTGCCCTGGTCGCGTTTGCCGGCACCGCGCCGGCCAAGGCTGCCGACCTGGGGATCGAGGAATTCCGCATCGGCCTGCTCGGCGGCGAGAACGCCTCCGACCGTCTGCGCTCCAACGAGTGCCTGCGCGAGCGGACCGAGAACCTGCTCGGCGTCGAGACCAAGCTCTTCGCCCCGGCCGACTACAACGGCGTCATCGAAGGCCTGCTCGGCGGCAACCTGGACATGGCCTGGCTCGGCGCCTCGGGCTATGCGGCCGTCTATCTGAAGGATCCGGAAGCGGTTGAGCCGGTCCTGGTCAAGATCAATGTCGACGGCTCCTACGGCTATCACTCCATCGGCTTCGCCCGCGCCGACAGCGGCATCACCAGCCTGGAGGACATGAAGGACAAGGTCTTCGCGTTCGGCGACCCGAACTCGACCTCCGGCTACCTGATCCCGTCGATCGAGATCCCGGCGTCTGGCTTCTCGATGAAGCCGGGCGAGTACTTCTCCGACGTCAAGTTCGTCGGCGGTCACGAGCAGACCATCGTCGCGGTCTACAACGGCGACGTCGATGCCGGCGTCACCTGGGCCGACGGCATCGGCGCGTGGGAGGAGGGCTACAACTCCGGCGCGCTGCGCAAGGCCGCGGACGCGGGCCTGGTCGACATGACGGAGCTGGTCGAGGTCTGGCGCTCCAAGGTCATCCCGGAAGGCCCGATCGTGCTGCGCAAGTCGCTGCCCGAGAAGGTGAAGCTGATGATGACCGGCCTCATGGCCAGCCTGGAGTCGATGGACCCCGAATGCGCCTACGGTGTGATGGCCGGCGAGGTGAAGGGCATGGCCCCGATCACCCATGCTGAGTACGAGGTCATCGTCGAGGCCCGCCGGGCCAAGATCGGCAACTGATCTCCCGCATCGAGACGCCGCGCGGATCCTTCCGGTCCGCGCGGCGCTTCCGTTTCCGCTCCCGCCCGCGAGCCCGCCCATGGCCATGACCACCGTCGATCAGCTGCAGGCCCACGCCTCGTCCCTGGAGCGGCGCCGCCGGCTCTATTCCGGACTGGGTGTCGCCGTCTTCGCCGTGCTCGTCGTGCTGGGGTTCATCGGCGCTGAGGAGATGAACTCCGGCGGCTTCATTCAGGGGCTGGAGAAGTTCTTCGACTATCCGCGCAATATCGTCGTCGAGACCGCCGAGGCCGGTACCGGCTGGTTCGACCGGCTACTGGTCTATCTCCCGGCCCTGATCGAGACCATCAACATGGCCGCCGTGGCCACGATCTTCGGTACGCTCTTCGCCGTGATCCTGTCCTTCGCGTCGACCCGAGGTCTTCAGGTCTGGCCGCCGCTGATCCCGGTCGCGCGCCGGATCATGGACATCACCCGAGCCTTCCCCGAGCTGATCCTGGCGCTGTTCCTGATCTTCGTGCTCGGGGCCTCGCCCGTGCCCGCAATCATCGCCGTCGCGTTCCACACCGCCGGCGCGCTTGGCAAGCTGTTCAGCGAGGTCAACGAGAACATCGACCGGGGGCCGCTTGAGGGCATGACCGCCGCCGGGGCGAGCTGGTCCAAGCGCATGCGCTGGGCGGTGCTCCCGCAGGTCCTGCCGAACTACACGAGCTACATGCTGCTCCGCTTCGAGATCAACATCCGCGCCTCCGCCATCCTCGGCTTCGTCGGCGCCGGCGGCATCGGCACCGAGCTGCGCAAGGCGATCAGTTGGGCCAACGGCGCCGACATCGCCGCCCTTTTCGTCCTCCTGTTCCTGACGATCATGGTGATCGACCAGATTTCCGGCCGGCTCCGCCGCCGGCTGGTCGGCGGCATGTTCGCCGGCGCCCGCTGAGGAGGCCGCGATGAGCACCATGACCGTCGACCGGACCGACCGGCTGGACGCCGACTACGGCGAGATCCTCGGCGCCCACCGCCGGCAGTACCTCTGGCCGGTGGGGCTGGCGGCGCTGGTCCTCGCCTATCTCACCTATGCCTTCTTCGCCTTCGACATCCCCGACCTGATCGCCAAGTCCCGGCTCGACCGCGGCGTCCTGCTCGGCCTCGACAGTGTCGCCTACAAGGTGCACGTGGAGAAGAACCTGCGGCGCGACCGTTTCGAGGTCGCGGTGGAGGGCGAGCGCACGGCGACCTATGCCGCGGGCTCGTTCCCGGACTGGGTCACCGTGACCGGACCGGACGCAAACGAGGGCCGGGTCGATATCGATGTGGGCGACGGCTATCGCTTCGTGGTCGAGGGGCAGAGCCTGACGGTCACCGGACCGGACCTGAACGGTCCCTTCACCGTCACCGCCGGCGGCGACGAGCTGGTCTGGCAGGGCGAGGTGCCGGCCTGGGTCGACCTCGACCCCCGCAAGGTCGAGCTCCGGCCGAGCCTGTTCCAGCGCGCCCAGGTCACTTCCGGGCGAATCCTCGTGTTCCGCTACTTCTGGGGCTGGGAGGACTTCTGGTTCGATTTCCGGTCGCCCCTGAACGGGTTGTCGGCCGGCGCGCTCTGGTCTCTCGCATGGTCGCCGGAGCGGATCGATCCGGACATGTCCAACCCGGCCTTCATCTTCTCGGAGTTCTGGGGCAACGAGGGCTGGCAGCACGGCGACGTGTTCAAGGCGCTGCTGGAAACCGTGATCATGGCGTTCCTCGGCACGGTGGTCGCGGCCTTCGTCGGCCTGCCCCTGGCCTTCCTGGCGGCGGCGAACTTCAACAGGGAGCCGGTCAGCCGCTTCCTGATCCGCCGGTTCTTCGACTTCGTGCGCGGGATCGACTACCTGATCTGGTCCCTGATCTTCATCCGCGCCTTCGGTCTCGGCCCGCTCACCGGCGTGATGGCGATCGCGCTCACGGATACGGGAACGCTCGGCAAGCTGTTCTCCGAGGCGATCGAGAATATCGACAACAAGCAGGTCGAGGGCATGCAGTCCACCGGCGCGTCGGCGATGACGCGCTACCGCTACGGTGTGATCCCCCAGATCCTGCCGGTGTTCATCTCCCAGTCGCTGTACTACCTCGAATCCAACACGCGATCGGCGACGGTGATCGGCGCGCTCGGCGCCGGCGGCATTGGCCTGAAGCTCGTGGAGACGTTGCGGACCGGCAAGGACTGGGAGAACACTCTCTACATCATCATCCTGACGCTGGCCGTGGTCATCGCCATGGACATCACCTCCGGCTGGCTGCGCCGCAAACTGACGGGTGCGGGCCGCGACTGACGGCCCCGCGTCTCGTCGATTCCGTCGTCGGCTCGACCGTCAGTTCCGGCCGGGGTTCAACAACCCACGGGCGATCACGCCGGCCTGGATCTCGGCCGCGCCCTCGAAGATGTTGAGGATGCGCGCGTCGCACAGAACCCGGCTGATCGGATACTCCAGCGCGTAGCCGTTGCCGCCATGGATTTGCAGAGCGTCGTCCGCCGATGCCCAGGCGACCCGGGCGGCGAGCAGCTTGGCCATGCCCGCTTCGATGTCGCAACGGCGGTCGCTATCCTTCTCGCGGGCCGCGTGCAGGGTGAGGGCACGGGCGGCGGCGATCTCGGCGGCCATCCGGGCGAGCTTGTTCGCGACGCGCGGAAAGGCTTGAAGTTGCTTGGAGAATTGAACCCTTTCGCTTGCGTAACGAAGCCCCAGCTCCATCGCCGCCTGGGCGACGCCGACCGCGCGGGCCGCGGTCTGGATGCGGGCGCTCTCGAAGGTCGCCATGAGCTGCTTGAAGCCCTGGCCCTCCTCCGATCCGAGAAGGCTGGCGGCCGGCACCTCGAAGCCGTCGAAGGCGATCTCGTATTCCTTCATGCCGCGATAGCCGAGCACCTCGATCTCGCCGCCGCTCATCCCGGCGGCCGGGAAGGGGTCCGCATCGCTGCCGCGGGGCTTCTCCGCCAGCAGCATGCTCAACCCACGGTAACCGGGCTGCGTCGGATCGGTGCGCACCAGCAACGTCATCAGGTCCGTGCGCGCCGCGTGGGTGATCCAGGTCTTGTTGCCGTTCACGCGCCACACGTCGCCGTCCCGTTCCGCGCGGGTGCGAAGATTCGCCAGGTCCGATCCGGTGTTCGGTTCGGTGAAGACGGCCGTGGGCAGAATTTCGCCGGATGCGATGCGCGGCAGCCAGTGGGTCCGTTGCTCCTCGGTTCCGCCGAGACGGATCAGTTCGGCCGCGATCTCGGAGCGGGTGCCCAATGATCCGACGCCGATATAGGCCCGGCTCAGGGTCTCCGAGACCACGACCATCGCCTCCTTGCCCATGCCGAGGCCGCCATACTCCTCCGGTACGGTGAGCCCGAAGGTGCCCAGCTCCGCCATCGCGTCGACCACCTCGATCGGGATCAGCCGGTCCTCCAGATGCCACTGATGGGCATGGGGCTCGACCTGTTCGGCGCCGAACCGGCGGAACTGATCGCGGACCATGCCCAGCGTCTCGTCCAGGCCGTGGTTGCCGAAGGCGTCGGGGTCGCCGGATTCCAGGGCCTCGGCGAGCTTGGTCGCCAGCGTCGTCCGGGCGGCCTGACCGTTGCCAAACCGGATCAACTCATTACAGGAAGTGCTTGAGAGTGGGGCAAGATCGGCCTCCTCCAATCCGAGGTCGTGAGGCCGGAGCGTTTCGGTCTGCGCCATCGGAATCCCGCCGCGCAACTGGGCGAGATACTCGCCGGCGGCGACGCCCAGGATCAGCCGTTCGATCTCGCCGGCCCGGCCCGCCGCCGCCAGGTCGTCGGCCCAGGACGTCAGCCTTTTCAAGGCCTCTACGGTGGTCGCGAACCAGGCCAGGCCATGGGCCGCGGTCTGTTCGGCGTCCATTGCCGCCGCATCGATGCGGCCGTCGCGGACCACCCGGTCACCGACCCGGCGGCGGGCGGCCGTGAGCACCGTCTCGGCGGCCTCCACGGCATCGCGGGCGAGCGCGCGTGTATCTGCATCCGTGGTTTCGGCGGGGGCGATGGCTACGGCGGGGCCGTTCATCGTTGTATCTCCTGGCATTTCGACGGGTCGGGCGGAACAGCAAACATGGTGCAGCCGCGGGCACAGGTCCAGATATAGACGTCTCACCCGTCGCATTAACCAATCTGCTTAACCTGTTCTTTACGAATTGATGTGCATGCGAAACGTCAAGCGCGGTTTGTAACCGCGTTTGCGGTTGCGTGGCGCCGACGCGGGCGATACGCTCGCCCGAAGCCTCTAGATCCAGTGGTTGATCCGTCGCGTCCCACGATATGGAGAAATGGTGGATATCCGAGATACTCCGGGTCAGAGCGCAAATTCCCGTTCTAAATCAACAGGTTCCTCTGCTGCGGGGACGGCCTATGTGGTGCCCTGCGCCTCCGCTTTCCGGGATGCGGTCCTTCACCTCGCCGAAAAGCGTCAGGCCAGCCCCTCGGACCTCGCCCGCGCGGTCCTTCTGCTGGTCCCGCGCGACGTTTTGGCCCGCACCGCGGACCCGGGAGAGCCGTCGGCGGGCGACCGGGAGCGCATCGCGCTTCAGTCCGGCGCCTCGCGCGGGCGGGTGCTGAAGCGGAAACCGCGTTTGCAGATGCGCCTGCCGGCGGGGTACGCCCATTCGGATCTGCGGCGGGCCCTGGCCCTGGCCTTGTCCATGGCCAAGGGCGAGGCGGAACTGGCGCTGGTGACAGAGGCCGACCGCAAGGCCGAGGCGGCGGTCGAGCGAGCCCGGGACGAAATGGCCGACGAGAACACCACGCTTCGGGGCCTGGTCGCCGATCTGGCCATGCCGGTCCTCCCCAAGGGTGTCCAGACCCGGGCGGAAGCGCTGTTCGTGCTGGGTTTTCCGCCGACCGCGGTGCCGGACAGCGCGAGCCTGCGGCGGCGCTGGCGGCGCATGGCGATGATCTATCACCCGGACAGCGCATTCGGCGACCACGAGCGGATGACCCAGCTCAACCAGGCTCTGGAGAAACTCAGCCGGTAGTTCCGGTCAGGTCGCCCGGGCCGCCGCTTTCTCCGGCGCGTAATTTTCTTTCGCGACGCTTGACAGGTCCGCCAACCCTCCGTAGCGTCTCGCCATGGTCAACGATCTCCACATGCAGGCCGCCCGCCGGGTGGGCCGCATCGGTCGGCGAATTAGCCGCCCGGTCCTCGTCGAGGGCCGGGGCTGTGCCGTTCGCCTTGAACCGATCCGTGGAGAATCATCATGCTCGCAGAGCGCCTGAGCCCGAAGACGGGTTCTTCCAAGACCGCCGACTTTTCCCCCACTGCCTACTCCGCCGCCGACCCGGTGGTTGCGTGCTTCTCGATCACCGCGGAGGCCGACCCGTCGGTCATGCCGCGCGTCCTTGAGCTGTTCGCGAAACGCGGCCTGATCCCGTCGCGCTGGCATAGCGACCTCGGCGGGCGCCGCCGGGACGAGCTGCTGATCGACCTCCAGGTCGAGGGGCTGGACCGGGACAAGGCGGACCTGATCGGCCATGCCATGCGCCAGATCGTTCCGGTCCTGAGCGTTCTGATCAGCCAGAAGAGCTTCGCCTGACCCCGGCGCGGGTCGGGCGCGGCTATTCGACCCGCACCATCTCGACCGTGGCGGCGGCGTCGGCTTCGGCCGCGCCGACCTGCTCCAGCCAGTCGCGGCGGCCACGCACGCCGCCGCCGCTGCGCACCGCGGCGATCGCCTCGAAATCGATCGTTCCGTAGACCCAGCCCGGTTTATCGGCCGTGCCTTCGGCGACGACCCCGTCGGAGGGCAAGCCGGTATCCGCCGGCACGAAGATTCCGGCGGCGCCGCGATTGACGTCGAGCGCGGGCGACCAGGGAGCGTCGCCGACGGTCGGGCTGGTTACGACCGGGATCTGGTTCTCGAGCGCGCGGGCGAGGGCGGCGGTCCGGATGCGCGACGCCCCCGCCACCGTCTCGGTAGCGCTCGGCATCAGGATCATTTCAGCGCCGGCGGCGACCATGGCCCGCACGATCAGCGGGAATTCGCCATCGTAGCAGACGGCGACGCCGATCCGTCCGATCTCGGTATCGAAGACACGGGCCGAGGAGTTGCCGGTGATCCCCCAGATATCGCGTTCCCAGGGCGTCATGATCCGCTTGTCCTGGACGCCGATCCCGCCGCGCGGCCCGATCAGACGGGCCCTGTTGACCGCGAGGCCGCCGAGTTCGCCCGCATGGACGGGAAGGCTCGCCGCGAGGATATGGACTCCGTGCCGGGCCGCCAGCTCGGCGTGAACGGCGTCGACATCGTCGATCAGCCCGCCCACGGTCCGGATCTGGCCGGCCAGATCCGCCTCCATCTCCTGGCCGAAGGTCGACGCCAGCTCCAGCCCGCCATACTCCGGAAACACCAGGAGCTCGGCGCCTTTGCCGGCGGCTTCCCCGACCCAGTCGGAGAGATTTCGCGTCCAGGCGTCGAACGTCTCGGGGCGGCCAACCGGGTACTGCGCGTCGGCGACGGCAAGGGTTGCGCGGGCGGTGCTCACAGCGGCTTGATCCAGTACTGTAGGGGTTTCTCGGTTTCCTCGGTGTCGCCCACATCGGTCCAGCCGTACCGGGCGACGGCGCCGTCGAGCGGCTGGTAGCCGAACCGGCGCCAGACCGGGTCGAGCGGCTGGTGGTCTGTCGGGCGCGCCGGGTGCGCATCGGGCCTCAGCACGCCGCAGAACACGGCGGTGTCGAAGCCGTGTGCGCGGGCATGCGCCTCCCGGCGCTCGAAGAACGCCCGGTAGACGCCGCGTCCCCGGCATTCCGGCAACAGCACGGACTCGGCGCAGTAGAAGACTTCCGCCGGATCGTAGCCCGCGTCGGCGATCGGCTTGGAGAATTCCTTGTGCTCGTGCGCCAGGGGCAGGCCGGTCGACGCCCCGACCATCTCTCCGCCGTCATAGGCGGCGACGAGAATGGCACCGTCGGACGCGGCGAAGCCGGCGAGGTAGCGTGCCTCGTAGTCGACCGAGCCGTCGTACAGGTACGGCCAGTCCCGGAACACCCGGATCCGCAGACGCGCGAGATCGTCGATCGCCGGCGCGATGACGTCCCGCCCGGTCATGGTCTCGAGCCGCAGGGATGGCTTGGCCATGGCGCTCCTTCCGCAAAAGTCCGCCGCAGATAGCGGCGGACTGCCGTTCGGTCAACCGCGCCAGGCCGGTAGTCTTACTCTGCCGCCTGCCGCAGATAGGCGATGACGTCGGCGCGGTCCTGAGCGTCCTTCAGGCCGACGAAGATCATCCGGTTGCCCGGCAGCGCCTCCCGCGGGTTCTCGAGATAGGCGCTCAGCGTCTCCTCGTCCCACACCACGTCGTAGGACTTCATCACGTCCGAGTACCGCTTGAAGCCGTCGGCGGTGCCGGCCTGACGGCCGATGATCCCGTAGAGCGACGGGCCCTGGCGATGCTTGCCCTCCTGGACGGTGTGGCAGGCCTGGCACTTGCGGAAGACCTTCTTGCCCTCGGCCGGGTCGCCGTCCTGGGCCAGGCCGCCGGTCGTGCCGATGAGGGTGAGGGTCAGGCCGAGGAATGCGCTACGCAAGACGGTGTTGAGCATACGAGTCTCCAGTGTCGGCATCTTTTTCGATCCGCCGGGTCTGCGCCCGGCGCCGGGAGAGAATGCCGCCAGCCTGGGTGCGGCGACAGCCGGTGCGACGATTCGTCGGCTGGCCTGCAGTCCCGGCGCCTTGAAGTGGCGGAGCGCCCGCGCCGGGTCAATACCCGCGTTTGAGCAGACGGTTCATCATGTGGGTGACGATCAGGGCGCGGGGATCGATCTCTCGCCAGCGTCCGGCCTCCGCGCCGGCGAGACTGTCCGCCTGCCATCCCGCCAATTCAGCCGCGGCGGCCTCCAGCGTCATGACCCGGCGCGCCACCTTGGCCGCCAGCAGGCCTGCCTGGAAATCCACATCCGGATTGATCGGGAGGCCGTCGCTCATTCTTGCCCCTTGAACAGAAGGCCGGGGCGCCGTAGCTGATCGCGGACGGCACCGCCAATCCCCACCGGCGCGGGGTCGGGCGGGTGCGGGACGGGGCGTTGGGCGAGGGACCGGATGGCGATCACGCGATCGATGGCGGATATCAGGAGGCGCGTCGGCTCCCTCGTGGAGTCCCGGCGGGCGCAGATGACGATCACAGTGCTGATCGTGCTCAACGCCATCACCCTCGGCCTGGAGACCAGCGAGACGGCGATGGCAGCGGCGGGACCGCTGCTGCTTACCCTGGACCGGCTGATTCTCGCGGTGTTCGTCGTCGAAATCGCGCTGAAGCTGTTCGCCCACGGCGCCCGGTACTTCCGCGACCCGTGGAACCTGTTCGACATGGCGGTGGTCACGGTGGCCCTGGTGCCGGCCTCGGAAGGGTTCTCCGTGCTGCGGGCCTTCCGCATCCTGCGCGTGCTGCGGCTGGTGTCGGTCGTGCCGTCCCTGCGCCGGGTGGTCGGCGCGCTGCTCCACGCGATACCGGGGATGAGCTCCGTCGTCATGCTCCTCTCCGTTCTGTTCTACGTGTTCGCGGTCATGGCGACGAAGCTCTTCGGCCAGCAGTTTCCGGACTGGTTCGGGACGATCGGCGCGTCATTCTACACGCTGTTCCAGGTCATGACGCTGGAGAGCTGGTCGATGGGCATCGTGCGGCCGGTCATGGAGGCCTATCCGATGGCCTGGCTGTTCTTCGTGCCCTTTATCCTGCTGACGTCCTTCGCGGTGCTGAACCTGTTCATCGGCATCATCGTCGATGCCATGCAGAGCCAGGCGCATGAGGAGGAGGCGGCGCTGCACAAGGGCGAGCCGACGTTGGTGGACGTGATGGCGGAAGTGCAGGCGATGCGGGCCGAGATCGGCGCATTACGGCAGGAAAAGTCCGCGCTGGAATCTGACCGCCACAGCGGCTAAAGTCCGCCGCCTCGCGGGCGTAGTTCAATGGTAGAACCTCAGCCTTCCAAGCTGATGATGCCGGTTCGATCCCGGTCGCCCGCTCCAGCTCTCCCTTAGAGCGCGATCGGTTCAGATCGAATCGATCTGAACCGTGAATCGCCCTCTAACTCATTAACGATAGAGCAAATTCACACGACCAGATGTTTCCATCTGATCGTGATTTGCTCTAAGAAAAAAACCCCGCTCTCGCGGCGGCCGCCAGGACCACCCGATCGCAGGGTTCGGTTTCCGGTAATGAAGCTCGAACGCGGCCCGCGCCGCGCCCGTTTCAGTCGAAGAGCGGGTCAGTCGTATAGCGGGTCAGTCGAAGAGGGCGTCGATATCGGCCTGGCTCAGGCCCTGACCGCCGAGCGCCGGGCCGTTGAGAAGCTCTTCCTCGTCGTCTCCGGCCGTCTCCGCGGACTCGCCTTCGCCGTCCGAAGTGTCGACATCCTTGAAGGCGTCCAGGCCCCAGATGTCGATCATCGCCAGCACCCGGCTCTCGATGAAGCGCAGGGTCTTCACCACCTGGGTGACACGCTGTCCGGTCAGATCCTGGAAGGCGCAGGCCTCGATGATCGTAATCAGGCGCTCGCCCGCCTGGTCGATCAGCGGGGTGACGTCCGGATCCTCGACGGTGTGGGCGTGGATCTTCTTGAGGAGCTGCTCGACCTCGTCGGTCGCCGACATGATCTCGTGCGTCGCCTCCTCGGTGGCCTTGGTGATCTCCTCGAGCTGGAGCGACGCCTTCTCCATCTCGTCCCGACCCATCACCGGGTTCTTGATCGCGGCGATCTCGCTCTTGGCGCGACCGATGCTGCGCACCATCTGAGCGATCTCGACGCGGACATCGCGCCGCATGTCGTCATCGGCGCTCCGGACCTCGGTCTGGTCGCCGCGGAGTTCGGCGACTTCCTGACGGAGTTCCGCGAGCTGGGTCAGGATGAGCTCGATGCTGCCGCCGTCGAGGGCCACTGCAGGGCCGTCGGTATTGGCGCCTTTCAGAACACCGTTGCCACCGGCCTGCTTGGCCCGGCGCTCGATGGAAAACAACTTCTCTTGCTTGGCAGCCATCATGATCCTCTCCCGGCGTCCCGACATCTTGGCAGCATTCTCCATCCCAGCCTTAAAAAAAGGGTTAACCGCGGAACCGGCCGCGACAAGAATTCGCGTTGCCGACCCATTAACTATTTATTCAGGCTGTCACGCCAGACTGATCGAAGGCCGATAGGGGCAGTTGCGCCTTCTCCAACGGCGCGTGTGATTGCAAGGGTTGAACAGTATGGCAGTCGCAGTGGGAAGTGAGGCGGCCAGCGACAAGCTGGATCCGAATACGCACTTCGTCTTCCAGCACCGGGTCTTCAAACTGCCGGACGCGCGGTTCGAGCTTTCGGGCCGTGACCGCAATCCGGTGATGCGGGTCGAGCTCGGCGATATCGACGCCGTGATTCCGATCGACGACGTCGCCAGCGAGTTCGGCATCATGCCGGATTCACCGGACGGCAAACTTCTGGTCACCGTCTCGAACAGCCTGAAATACGTCAAGGACATCCGCCCGGGCGACAGCATCCCGTCCGAGCTGCTGGACGGCACGGCGTCCTGGCGCGTCGAGGATCATCACCGCGAGCTGGCGAAGAACCGTCTGATGGTGCAGGTTGCCACCTGGCTGACCGGCGCCGAATCCGTTGTCCTCGACATGGCCGAACTGCGGCGCATGTCGACGGATGCCGACATGCAGCAGAGGGTCCGCGACGGCATCACCAAGATCGCCGACTCCCTTGGGCTCGGCGCCGACCGGCGGAACGAGGTGCTCGACATGATCGACCGCTTCGCGCGCGAGCTCTGCTACATCGAAGCGCTGCGCGACCGCTACAACTCGGCGCGCGGAATCATGCTCAAGCTTAACCGGGCGCGGAAGCTCTACAAGGACGACAAGCATTTCTACGAGGAGGTCAACCGCGCCGCGATCCTGATCCGGCCGGCCATGCAGGGGTTCAACAGCCTGTTCGACCAAGTCGACGCCCAGACCTCCGAGATCATGGTGGTCCTCAAGTCCTACGACGCGATGGTGAAGTACGTCCGCGAGATCCGCGACGAACTCCACGAGCGCCTGCTGATCTGGGATCAGGCGATCGACATGTGGAACATCCCGGTCGAGAAGCGCAGCGATCGGATCCGCGACGCGGTGCGCGACACCTATCGTTTCGTCGCCTTCCATTTCCCGCAGACCCACGACTGGATCTGACCCGGATCTCCGCCCGCCACGCCGTCGAGCGGTCAGCCCCTGCGTCTGGCGACCAGGAACAGGCGGCGGAACGGGAACACCGTGCGGCCGTCCGGCAAGGGCGGATAGGCGGCGCGGACTCGGGCACGATAGGTCGCCTCGAAGCCGTCGCGCTCCGCGCCGTCGAGCGCGTTCAGGAACGGCCGCAGCCAGGTCCCCTTCGTCCATTCGGCGACCGGGTTCTCGCCCTCCAGAATCTGGATGTACTCCGTCTCCCAGACATCGAGCAGTTCGGCCATCGGCGACAGCAGGTCGATGTAGGCTCCCGGTTCATGGGTCGGCGGATCGCTCAGCATCGGCTCGATCGTCGAGCCCCAGGGACCGTCCGCCGCGGCGTCGGCGACGCTGGTATGGGACGGCGCGCCGAAGTTCCGCGGCATCTGCACGGCCAGCCATCCGCCGGGGGCGACCTGCGCGAACAGGCGCGGGAACAGGGCCGCGTGATCGCCCAGCCAATGCAGGGCGGCGTTGGAATAAAGCACGTCCACCGGCGGTTCAGCGGACCAGGAGGCCGCATCGGCGACCTCGAAGGACAGGGTGGGATGATCGACGCGCGCACGATCCAGCATCTCCGGCGAGGGGTCGAGCCCGACGACCTCGGCATCGGGCCATCGGGCGGCGAGCAGGGCGGTGACGTTGCCGGCGCCGCACCCGAGATCGACCACCCGCGCCGGCGCCTCCGCGCCGACCCGGCCGAGCAGATCGATGGCCGGGCGCGTGCGGTGGTCGGCGAACTTCAGGTATTGCGCTGTATCCCAGGTCATCGCGTCGGCTCCGTTACCGTCTCAGGAGGCTGCATATGGTAGACTTATTGAGGATACAGCATAGTCCGCCGCGTCTGGGGCAGCCGGCATATTCGGACGGAACGCGATGACCGACGACAGCGCCGGGAAGCCGGCCAAAGCGAAGACGACGAAGACTCGCGACGGCATTCCCGGGGGACTGGCGGAACACGCGGGCGGGCATGAGTTTCCGCGGGACGACCGGCCCACTGCGCTCCGGCTGCGCAAGCTCAGCCAGCGCGATGTGGACGCCATGGTGCAGTCCCATACCCAGTTCGAGCGCGGCCAGACCGGCGGAGCACGGGCCAGCTTCGCGGGCTGCGACCTCCGCTACCTCAGTTTCCGGGACGTCGATCTCTCCGGGGCCGACTTCTCCGGCGCGAGCCTGGCCAACGCAGACCTGCGCCAGGCCGCGCTGCGCAACGCCACCCTGTTCGCGTGCGACCTGCGCCATGCGGACCTGCGGGGCGCGGACCTGTCCAGATCCGATATGCGCGGCTCCTGCCTGCGCGGCGCAAACCTGACGGATACGGTGCTGCAGGAGGCGGACCTGCGCGACGGTGTTCTCCTGAAGCCGGACGAGCGGGGCAACCTGATCGCCAGCGGGTTCGAGACCACCTCGGCCGACGCCGCGACGGCGACCGCCCAACGCGCCGATTTCTCCAACGCCAAGATGTCGAACGCCTTCGTCGTGCAGACCGACCTGACCGACGCCAACCTGCGCAACGTCCGGCTGCACCGGGCCGATCTCAGCCACGCCAACCTGACGGGAAGCAATCTTGAAGGCGCCGACCTGACCGAGGCGAACCTGACCGGCGCCATCCTGCACGGTGCGGTGCTGTACAACGTGATCTTCTCGAACACCCAGCTCGCCGACGCGGACCTCGCCGGCGCGGCCTTCTCCAACCTGGACCGGGACGCCCCGCAGTTCCGCGACGCCCGGCTGCCGAAGGTTCTCGATGCGCTCGGCGCGGAAATGAAGACCATGCTGATCGCCCATGACGCCTGGATCCGATCGTCCGGCCGCCAGGGGCAGCGGGCCGACCTGACCCGCCGCGACGCCAGCGGGCAGTCCCTGGCCGGCATCAACCTCTCCGCCGCCGGCATGGAGTTCGTTGTCCTGCGCGGTTGCGAGCTTAGCCGCATGGAACTGTTGATGACCGACATGGCCTTCGGCGACCTGCGGGACGCCGACCTGTCCCACTCGGATATGCGCGGCGTCACCCTGCGGCGGGCCAACCTCACCGGCGCGGATCTCACCGGCGCCCGGCTGGGCCCGATCAACATCATCGGCTCCAACGTGCAGCGCTGGACCGCCCATCTGGAACACGCGCGACTTGTGCGCGTGACCCTCCGGGGGGCCGATCTGTCCTTCGCAGCCATGAGCCATGCCGACCTGACCGGTGCCGATCTGCGCGATGCGAACCTCCGCGGCGCCGATCTGCAGGACGCGATCCTGACCGATGCCGACCTGCGCGGGGCCGATACGCGGGACGCCGATTTCCGCGGCGCTCAGGATGTCGCCCTGTGACGGACGGCACGGTTTGCGACCCGGAGACTTGGGACGAAGACGCGGAGGCCGAGGGCGCCGGCGCCGCGGCGGTCACCCGGTCGGTCACCCGCGGGGCGGCGCGGTTGTTCGAGGATCTGGGCCAGGCGGTGATCACGGAGCTGCGGCTGGCCAACGGCCGGCGGGCCGACCTCGCCGCCGTCGCTCCGGACGGGACCATCACCATCGTCGAGGTGAAATCCGGCATACCCGACTTCGCGTCCGACCGGAAATGGGACGCGTACGGTCCGTTCTGCGACCGGTTTTTCTTCGCCGTGGCGCCGGCGTTCCCGCTGGAGCGGCTGCCGGACGCCGAGGTCTGCGGGCTGATCGTCGCCGACGCTTGGGGAGCGGAGATCGTCCGCGAGTCCCCCACCGCCCGGCTGGCGCCGGCGCGGCGCAAGGCGATGACCCTGCGTTTCGCGACCGCCGCGGCCCGCCGGCTGCGCGGGCTCGAGGATCCGCGGCTTTAGATCGATCTGCGGTATGCTGCAGCCGCGAAAGGCCGCGGCCGTTTGCCGCGTATTGATATTATGAATAATGGATATTTGATTTAATCAGACGTTAATTATGTCTCACCCGGCACTAATCCGCTGCATGTTTGGTCAGTTATCCTGACCGGTCTCCCGCTCTATGTTGCATTGCAGAAGACGGCGGAACGGTCCGCCGCCCCTCGTGGAGGCAGATATGACCAAGATCGATGCGACCAAGACTTTCATCGCTTACGGCCTGGGCTTCGGCCTGATCGCTCTGACCGCGGTCGCCGGCGCCCTTTGAGGGCCGACATCCGCTTAGGCGGGCCGCCGCATCGCGCGGCCCGGGCTTGGCGGAGTGTAACAACCGGAACCGGGGCGCCGACGCTCATGCGTCTCGCCCCGTCCGGTGTCCGGAACGGCAGGTGACGTCGTTCGGGAGTCTAAGTCTTTGAAATTCGGGCGACGGTGGCCGTCGTGCTGTGGCCGTCCTCCAGACGCGCCAGCATCACCCGCCCCCCATAGGACTGCACGACGTCGGCGCCGACAACGGTCTCGACGGTATAGTCTGCACCCTTCACCAGAACATCCGGCTTCAGCGTCTCGATGACCGCCAGCGGCGTGTCGTCCGGGAAGATGACGACCGCGTCCACCGATGCGAGCGACCCGAGAACCAGCGCGCGCGACGCGTCATTCTGGATTGGCCGGGCCTCGCCCTTCAGGCGCTTCACCGACGCATCGCTGTTCAGGCCGACGACCAGCCTGTCGCAGGCGGATCGGGCCTGGCGGATCAGCGACACATGGCCCGGGTGCAGCAGGTCGAACACCCCGTTGGTGAACCCGACCTTTAGCCCCTGACGCCGCCAGGACTCCGCGAGGGCGCGGGCGCTGTCCAGGGTGACCGTCTTGGACTCCCCAACATCAAGCTCGCGTTGGCGCAGGGCCGCCGCCATCTCGCTCGCCGCGGCGGTGGCGGTGCCCATCTTGGCGACGACCAGGCCGGCGGCGACGTTCGCGAGCCGGCAGGCATCCTCGGCCTGGATACCCGCGCCGAGCGCCGCGGCCAGGGTGGCGACGACCGTGTCGCCGGCACCGGACACGTCGTACACCTCGCGGGCCGTCGCCGGCAGATGCAGGGGCGCGGACCCGTCCGCGCGGACCAGCGACATGCCGTCCTGACTGCGGGTGACCAGGACACCCCTGACGCCGGTCGACGCGATCAGCGCGGCGGCGGTCTCGACGATGGCGTCGTCGCTCCCGGCCGAGCGGCCCGACGCTTCGGCGAGCTCGCGCCGGTTCGGCGTGACCAGTGTGGCGCCGGCATAGCGGCTGTAGTCGCTGCCTTTCGGGTCGACGATCACCGGCACGTCGCGCTCCGCGGCGGCGTCGATCAGCCGGCGCAGAACCGGCTCGGTGAGCACGCCCTTGCCGTAGTCTGACAGCACCAACGCGTTCGCATGGGCGAGGTCGGCGATCGCCCGCTCGACGATCTCCTCCTCGAGCCCGTCGGACACGGGAACGATGCGCTCCCGGTCGGCCCGCATCATCTGCTGGCTGCCGGCGATATAGCGCGTCTTGATGGTGGTCGGCCGCGCGTCGTCCTCGATGAGGTGGCTCTCGATCTCCACGTCGTCGCGGAGCAGGCCCTTGATGTCGCGGGCCTCCTGGTCGCGGCCGAGCACGGCGACGAGGCAGACCGAGGCGCCGAGGGCGCGCAGGTTGCGGGCGACGTTGCCGACGCCGCCGAGCATGACGCTCTCGCGCTCGATCCGCAGGACCGGGACCGGCGCCTCGGGCGAGATGCGGTCGACGGCGCCGTAGACGAAGCGGTCGAGCATCAGGTCGCCGACCGTGAGTACCCGGACCCCGGCAAGCTTCTCCACCAGCGAGGCGAGCTGGGACTCGTCGGTCATGCGTCGTCCACCAGCCCGAGACCGCGTTCGAGGGCGCCGCACAGGGCGTGGCCGATCAGCAGGTGCATTTCCTGGATCCGGTTGGTCGTGGCCGAGGGGACGGAGACGACGATGTCGGCGATCCCGCCGACGCTGTCGCGGTGGCTGCCTACGAACGCGACGGCGGTCAGGCCCCCGGCCTTGGCCTGCTCCAGTGCCCGCAGCACGTTCGGCGACCGGCCGGAGGTGCTAAGGCCGATGGCGACATCGCCGGGACGGCCGAGCGCCTCGATCTGACGCGCGAAAACCCGGTCGAAGCCCATGTCGTTCGCCCCGGCCGTAAGGGCGGAGGTGTCGGTCGTCAGCGCCAGCGCGGCAATTGCTGCCCTGTCCGTGACGTAGCGCACGACCAGTTCGGTGGAGAGGTGCTGGGCGTCGGCGGCGCTGCCGCCATTGCCGAAGAACAGGATCTTGCCGCCGGCGGACACCGAGTCCACGCAGGCGTCGACCAGGGAGGCAAAGGCCGATTCCACCGCCGCGCCGGTTTCCGCGACCACCGCGGCATGGTCTTCGAAGTCTTTGTTCAGCAACGACTTGGCGGTCATCTGGCGCCTCGGCTCCGCGCGACAGGGCCGGGCCGGACGGGGCCGCGGCGGACCCCGATGTAACCCGTCGGCAGCCTCCTGCCAAGTGTCGGAGAATCCTTCAACAAGTCATGCAAACTTCTCAGGTTGGCAGGATTTGCATAAAATTTGCGATTCCTTGCCGCAGGGGATAGATTGCGCGCTCCAAGGGGGGAGAAACCTGCCCATGGTCGACCTGACCGGGACAAACTCGGCCGACACGCTTTTTGGCGGGGCCGTCAACGACACGCTCTTCGGGGCGGACGGCAATGATCTTCTCGATGGTCGGGAAGGCAACGATCTCCTTTTGGGTGGCGCCGGCGACGACCTGATCGACGGCTCGGCCGGAAACCGCTTCGATTACAATCAGCCGACGGGCGACGATACGCTATCCGGCGGAAGCGGCTCCGACACGCTGCGCGGCGGCGGCGGCAACGATGTCTATCTGTACGAGCGTGGCGACGGCTACGACGAGATTCAGGACTATTATTTCTATCACGAGCGGGCGGCGGGCGGCGCGGTCAAGAACTCGTCCGAGTTCGACGGCGGGATAGATACGGTCCGCTTCGGGTCCGGAATCTCGTTCGAGGACCTCTGGGTTTCCCTGGACGGCAACGACCTGATCATCGGCGTCCGCGACGGCGATACCGACCTCTACGGCTTGACCGACGTCCTTCGCATCACCGACGCGGACAACCCGCTGCGGGCGGTCGAGCGCTTCGAGTTCGAGGACGGCACCGTTCTCAGCGTCGACGACCTCGTCTCCGATCTCGACGGGTCCGACGACGCCGACACCGTCACCTGGACCGGCCCGGAGATCGGCATCGATGCCGGCGGCGGCGACGACACCGTCTCCGCCACCGACGGCGCGGACACGATCGACGGCGGCGCGGGCAATGATCTGGTCAATGGCGCCGAGGGCGACAACCAGGTCGATGGTGGCGACGGCGACGACACGGTCATCACCGGCTCCGGCAGCGACAGCGTGCTCGGCGACGGCGGCCAGGACACCCTGTCGGCCGGTGCGGGCGACGATGTCGCGGCCGGCGGCGACGGCGACGACTCCGTCCTTGGCGGCGCGGGCGACGACCGGCTCGGCGGCGGCGCCGGTAATGACGTTCTCGACGGCTCGGCGTCGCGCGGCACGACGAACGAGCAGGTCGGCCACGACACGCTGTCCGGCGGTGCGGGCGACGACCTGCTGCGCGGCGGCGGCGGCAACGACGTCTACGAGTTTAATCTGGGCGACGGCCAGGACACGATCTTCGACGAGTACCGCTTCGTTCCGGAGAACGGGCTCGGGTTCGTCGGCAACCCCGATACGCTGGACGGCGGCGCCGACCGCATCGTCTTCGGTCCGGGTATCTCGTCGGATGACCTCTGGATCGACCTGAACGGCGACGACCTGGTCATCGGCATCCGCGACGGCGTCAACGAGCTGGGCGGCCTGTCCGACCAGATTACCGTCGAGAACTGGCGCGACGGCGAATACCGGGTCGAGACCCTGCAGTTCGCCGACGGCTCGGAAATGTCCGTCGGGGACATCCTGGCCGATCTGAGCGGCACCTCGGCGGACGAGAGCCTGAACTGGAGCGAGAGCGCGGTCGGCTTTGATGCCGGCGATGGCAGCGACACCGTCATTTCGGGTGCGGGCAACGACACGCTGTCGGGCGGCGCGGGCGACGACACGCTGGCGGCCGGCGACGGTGCCGATGCGGTCGACGGTGGGGACGGTGCGGACTCGATCCGGGGCGGCGGCGGCGGTGACACCGCACGGGGCGGCGACGGCAACGACACGATCGACGGCGGTGCCGGCGACGACCTGCTGTCCGGCGGTAGCGGCGACGACACGCTTCTGGGCAGCGGCGGCATCCGCGGCGCCAGCATCGGCGAGGCGGCGGGCAACGACACGCTTGTCGGCGGCGAGGGCGACGACTACTTGCGCGCGGGCGGCGGCGACGATGTGTACCGCTACGCCTCCGGCGACGGGCGCGACACGATCCTCGACGAATACTGGTATCAGACCCGCAGCCCGCTCGGGAACATCGGCACGCCGACCCTGCAGCATGGCGGCATTGATACCCTGGAGCTGACCGACCTTGACGCCGGAGACGTAACGCTCTGGCTGGACGGGTCCACTCTGTATCTGGCGGCGGCCGACGGGGCCACGGCCTGGGACGACATCTCCGACATGGTGGAGATGCAGGACTGGACCGATACGCTGCGGACCATCGAGAACATCGAGTTCTCGGACGGTTCAACCCTTGATCGCGATCAGGTGACCGCCTCGCGGGCCGGTGTGACCGGCGGCGACGACGCGGTGACGTGGTCGGCCGATGTCGGGGTCCGCCTCGATGGTGGCGCCGGCGCGGACAGCATCGAGGGCGGGTCCGGGCGCGACTATCTCGAGGGCGGCTCCGGCGACGATGCGCTTTCGGGCGGCGATGGTTCGGATACGCTGGAAGGGGACGACGGCGACGACGTTCTGCAGGGCGGCGGCGGGACGGACCGGCTCGACGGGGGTGCAGGCGCCGACACGCTGACCGGCGGCGGCGGCGGCGACGTCTTCGTGGCCGGCGACGGCGACGTGATCACCGATCTGGGCGCGGACGACGTGGTTCGGGTCGAGGGCGCGGCCCTGGACGCCGACGCGGTTGAGGTGGTGCGCAGCCCGGACGGGACCTCCACCGAGATCCGGGTCGATACCGACGGCGACGGCAGTGCCGACCTCACCTTCACGCTCGACGGCGACTACAACGACGTGACGGCGGTAACCGTCACCGGGCCGGACGGCTCCGTCAGCACCGACTTCACGATCCGTCTGCAGGGCCCGATCTCCGCCACCGGTGGGGAAGGCGACGACGTTCTGACCGGCGGCGCCGGGAACGACTCGCTCTCGGGCGCCGGCGGCGACGACACCCTTCAAGGGGCCGGTGGCAGTGACAGCTTGGATGGCGGCGCCGGCAACGACTCCCTCGAGGGCGGTCTGGGCGACGACACGGTCGACGGCGGGGCGGGCGACGACACGGTTCAGGGCGGCGGCGACAACGACCTGCTTTCCGGCAACGAGGGTCGGGACGCTCTCGACGGCGGCACCGGCGACGATACGCTCTACGGCGGGCCGAGCGACGACTCGCTGACCGGTGGCGCCGACGACGACCGCCTATACGGCGAGGGCTCGGACGACAGCATCCAGGGCAACGACGGTGCCGATCTGCTCGAGGGCGGCGGCGGCAACGACACGCTGGACGGCGGCGGCGACGACGACACCCTGCGCGGCAACGATGGCGACGATGAGCTGCTCGGGGGCAGCGGCGACGACGACCTGGACGGCAGCGCCGGCGCTGATGTGATCGCCGGCGGTACCGGCGGCGACACGCTCGCCGGCGGCGCCGGTGCCGATACTTTCAAGGGGACCGCCGCGGAGCTCGACGGAGACGTCATCGGCGACTTCGAGGCCGGCGTCGATGTGATCTCGGTCGACGGGGCGAGCGCCGACACCCTCCAGGTGAGCCTGGTTCGCGACGAGACCGGCAGCACGCTGACTCTGGATACCGACGGCGACGGCACGGTCGACGCGACGATCCGCCTCGAGGGTCTGTTCACCGAGCCGACCGTCACCGACAACGGCAACGGCGGCGTCGATATCGCGCTGCATGCCTTCGATCCGGAGGTCGGGACCGATCTCGACGATACGCTCGTCGGCACGCCGGAGAACGACACCATCGATGCCGGCGACGGCGACGACCTGGTTTCCGCCCAGTCGGCGCCGGACATGGTCCAAGGCGGCGGCGGCAGCGATACGCTCTCGGGCGGCGAGGGCGTGGACACCCTGTCGGGCGGCGCCGGCGACGACAGCCTGCTCGGCGGCGAGGACGGGGACAGCGTCGCGGGCGGCGACGGCGATGACACGGTCGACGGCCAGAGCGGGGCCGACAGCATCGATGGCGGCGCCGGTAACGACAGCCTGGACGGCGGGGCCGATGACGACACCGTAGCCGGCGGTTCCGGCGACGACACCGTCGGCGGCGGCGACGGCGATGACAGCGTCGGTGGCGGGGACGGGAGCGATACCGTCGCGGGCGGTGCCGGCAACGACACGGTCGCGGGAGATGGCGGGGACGATACGGTCGCCGGCGGCGACGGGGACGACAGCGTCGACGGCGGCGCGGGCAATGATTCCGTCGGGGGCGATGCCGGCGACGACACGCTCGGTGGTCAGGGCGGCGACGATACCCTGGCCGGCGGCGACGGCAACGACTCCGCCGCGGGCGGCGACGGCGACGATCTCGTCGAGGGCGGTGCGGGCGACGATACGGCCGATGGCGGCGCCGGGGACGATACGGTCGCGGGCGACGACGGGAACGACAGCTTGGCCGGCGGCGAAGGCAATGACTCCGTCGAGGGCGGCTCGGGCGATGACAGCCTCGACGGTGGCGCCGGAAACGACACGGTCGCCGGCGGCGCGGGCAACGACACGGCGGATGGCGGTGCCGGCGACGATACGGTCGACGGCGGCGCGGGCGACGACCTGGTGTCGGGCAATGACGGCGACGACTCCCTGGTCGGCGGCGACGGCAACGACACCCTGTCCGCCGGTGACGGCAACGACACGCTCGAGGGCGGGGCCGGCGACGACTCCCTGGCCGGCGACGCGGGCGCCGGATGGGAGAGCCAGGACCTCGTCGGAACGGATGCCGGGAACAACCTGACGGGCGCCGAGGGCGACGACCTGCTGGTCGGCCGGGCCGGCCGGGACAACCTGTTCGGCAACGCGGGGAACGACACGATCTCCGGCGGGTCCGATCTGGATGTTCTCTACGGCGGCGAGGGCGAGGATCTGCTCTCCGGTGGCGCCGGCGCGGACCGGATATTCGGCGACGCCGGCAGCGACACGATGTTCGGCAACGCCGACAACGACTATCTGGTGGCGGGCGACGGCGACGACTCCGTCGATGGCGGCGACGGCGCCGACCTGATCCTCGGCGAAGAGGGCAGCGACACGCTGCGCGGCGGTGCCGGCCGGGACGTTCTGTCCGGCGGCGCTGGCGACGACTTCATCGACGGCGGCGCGGACAACGACCGTATGGCCGGTGGTGCGGGCGCCGACACGTTCTCGGTCTCGGACGGGGATGTGATCCTCGATCTCGACCGGTTCGACGCGGTCCGTATCAGCGGTGCGACCTTCGATAGCGATTCGGTGACGCTCAGCCGGATCGGGGCCAACGGTCAGACCACGGTCGTCGAGGTCGATACCGACGGCGACGGCACTCCCGACTTGTCCTTCTCGGCGGTCGGCGGCTTCGAGATCAACGGCGTGACCACCGGCGTCGACGGCGACGGCGTCCCCTACACCCAGTTCAGCTTCGCCGCGAACGGCACGCCGACCACGCCGGACGAAGGGTCGGTCCCGGGCGACGATACTGGCGGCGCAGGCGACGACACCCTCACCGGAGGCGACGGCAACGATACCGTGACGGGCGGCGGCGGCGGGGACACCGTCGGCGGTGGCGGCGATACGGGTGAGGACACGGGCGGCGGTGGCGACACGCTGGTCGGCGGCGACGGCAACGATACCAGCTCGGCCGGCGGCGGCGACGATACGGTGTCCGGCGGCGACGGCGGCACCGGTGGGGACGACACGGTCGGTAGCGGCGCCGGCGATGGTGACGGGACGGGGACCGGCGGTGACGGGGATGACACCGG
Organism: Thalassobaculaceae bacterium; assembly: GCA_040223655.1. Lineage (GTDB taxonomy): Bacteria > Pseudomonadota > Alphaproteobacteria > Thalassobaculales > Thalassobaculaceae > Thalassobaculum. The sequence continues at coordinate 144,287 of JAVKFT010000026.1, forward strand.
AACCGGCGGCAGCGGCGACGATACCGGTACCGGCGGTGACGGGGACGACACGGTCGGTGGTGGCGGCAATGACACGCTTACCGGCGGGGGCGGCGACGACACGCTGACGGGCGGTGATGCCAATGACACCCTCTCCGGTGGCGGCGGAAACGACACCCTCACCGGTGGCGGCGGCAACGACACGCTGACCGGCGGGGACGCCAACGACACCCTCACCGGCGGCGACGGCGGCGATACGGTCACCGGCGGGGATGGCGGCGATACGCTGACCGGCGGTGGCGGCAGTGACACGATCTCCGGCGGCGGTGGCGACGACACCGTGACCGGCGGCGACGGCAACGATCAGGTCTCGGGCGGCGACGGCAACGACACGCTGAGCGGCGGCAGCGGCAACGATACGCTGGTGGGCGACGACGGCGGGAATGGCGACGACGAGGACACGCTCCCCGGCGCCCCGGACAACAACGACCTGCTCTCCGGTGGCGAGGGCAACGACTCGATCGGCGGCGGCTGGGGCAACGACACCCTGGACGGCGGCGTCGGCGACGACACGCTCGAAGGCGGGGTCGGCGCGGACCTCATGATGGGCGGCGACGGTGCCGACAGGCTGAGCGGCGGCAGTGGCAACGACACCCTGTCCGGCGGGACGGAGAACGACCTCGTCTACGGCGGCAAGGGCGACGACCTGCTGTCTGGCGGCGACGGCGACGACACCCTGTCCGGCGGCCTCGACAACGACATCCTGTCCGGCGGCGCCGGCAGCGATGCCCTCAGCGGTGGCAGCGGCGACGATGATCTCGACGGCGGGGACGGTAACGACACGCTCTCCGGCGGCAACGGGTCGGATACGATCACCGGCGGCGCCGGCGACGACGAACTGTCGGGCGGCATCGGGGCCGATATCCTGTCCGCCGGCGACGGGACCGACACGCTCTACGGCGGCGACGGCGCCGACCGGCTCTCGGGCGGTGCGGGCGACGACGCGCTCGATGGTGGCGCCGGCGGCGACTCCCTCCAGGGCGGCGACGGGGCGGACACCCTGTCCGGCGGTGCCGGCAACGATCTGCTCGCCGGCGCGACCGGGGCCGACGCGGTGCATGGCGGCGTCGGCCGGGATACGCTCTCGGGTGGCGGTGGCGCCGATACGCTCTACGGCGGCGCCGGCGAAGACCGGCTGTTCGGCGGCGACGGCGACGACTTCCTGTCCGGCGGCGACGGGCCCGACTACATGGTGGGCGGCGCCGGGGCCGATACCTACGCGGTCACCGACAACGACGTGATCGGCGAGTACACCGAAGGCGACGTGATCCGCCTCGAAGGCTTCGAACTCGACCCGTCCGACTTCTCCATGCGCGTGTCCCGCGGCATGGCCACCCTGTCGGTCGATACCGATGGCGACGGCATTGAGGACATGTCGTTCAGCGTCGCCGGCGTGTCCGGCACGCCGCAGGTCACCATCGGCAGCGACGGCCAGGGCGGCACCTTCACCGATGTCTCTTTCGATACTTTCGACACGGTCACGGGCGGTGACGGCAACGACACGGTCACCGGCGGTGACGGGAACGACACGCTGACCGGCGGCGACGGCAACGACACGCTGACGGGCGGTGACGGCAACGACACGGTCACGGGCGGTGACGGCAACGACACGCTTACCGGCGGTGACGGCAACGACACCCTGACCGGCGGCGACGGCAACGACACGGTCACGGGCGGTGACGGCAACGACACGCTGACCGGTGGTGACGGTAACGACACGCTGACCGGCGGTGACGGCAACGACACGGTCACGGGCGGCGACGGCAACGATACGCTGACCGGTGGTGACGGGAACGACACGCTGACCGGTGGCGACGGCAATGACACGCTTACCGGCGGTGACGGGAATGACACGCTGACCGGCGGCGATGGCAACGACACGGTTACGGGCGGTGACGGGAACGACACGCTGATCGGTGGCGATCCGTTCACGATCGATGGCTCCAACTTTACCGATACGGAGTCCGGCTACGAGATCGTCGGCCGGCGCATCGTTGACGGCGCCCTCTCCGAGCCCAGCATCGATTACGTTTCCACGACCGGCGACGGCCTGGGGGTCGACGGACCGGCGGCGGGACCGGCGGTGCAGCTCGGCTACGATCCGGTCACCGGCATCTCCGAAGAACTGATCGTCAACCTCGACGATCCCGCGACCTCCGCCAGCGTCGAGGTCACACGGCTCTTCCCGAACGAGGGCAGCGGCGGCGAGACCGGTCATTGGGCGGTCTATGACAGCGGCACCCTGGTCGCGGAAGGCGACATCTTTGCCACCAGCGGGTCCTCGGCGACCGTCGTCATCGAGCCTGGCCAGAACTTCGACCAGATCGTCTTCACCGCCCTGCCCTATGGTGGCGAGAACCAGACCAGCACCGGCGACAGCAGCGACTATCTGATCAAAAGCGTCACCGTGACCCCGGACCCCGAGGGCGGCAGCGGCGGTGAGGACACGGTCACCGGTGGTGACGGCAACGACACCCTGACGGGCGGTGACGGTAACGACACGCTGACGGGCGGTGATGGGAATGACACCCTCACCGGTGGTGACGGCAACGACACGCTGACCGGTGGCGACGGTAACGACACGCTCACGGGTGGTGACGGCAACGACACGCTTACCGGCGGCGACGGCAACGACTCGCTCATGGGCACGCCGGACAACGACACGATTTCCGGCGGCGAAGAGGACGACGAGATCTCGGCCCTTTCGGCGGCGGACGTGGTCTTCGGCGGCGACGGTAACGACACGATCTCCGGCGGCCAGGGCGATGACGTGCTCGACGGCCAGGACGGCGACGATGCCGTGCTCGGCCAGAGCGGCACCGACACCGTCGATGGCGGCGCCGGCGACGACACCCTGTCCGGCGGCACCGGCAACGACGCTCTCGAAGGCGGCAGCGGCAACGACCTCCTGGACGGCGGTGACGGTGCCGACCGCTTGTCCGGCAATGCCGGCGACGACACCCTGTCGGGCGGCGACGGGAACGACTCCCTTGCGGGCGGCGGCGACAACGACCTCCTCGTCGGCGGCGCCGGCGGCGACCGCATGACCGGCAATGCCGGCGACGACACCTTGTCCGGCGGCGACGGCAACGACCGGCTCGAGGGCAACGACGGCGACGACGAGATCCAGGGCGGCTCCGGCAGCGACTGGGTGTTCGGCGGGTCCGGCGCCGACACGATCGGCGGCGGCGAGGGTCGCGACTACCTGTTCGGCAGCAGCGGCCAGGACGTCTTCACCGGATCCCTGGGCGAGCTGGACGGCGACCTGCTCGGCGACTACGCCGAGGGCGAGGAGATCCGGATCTCCGACCTCGCCGATACCGATACTCCGGTCTCGCTGACGATTTCCGGTAACAAGACCATCGTTGGCATCGGCGACGACGGCACCGGCAACCCGGTCTCCAGCTTCACCGTGTCAGGCAACTATCAGGGCGCGGTCCTGACCGAGGCCGATGGCGGCGTCACCCTCACCCTCAGCGAGGATCCGGTCGATCCCTACGGCGCGACCCAGGGCGACGACGATCTCAGCGGTACGCCGGACGCGGATACGATCAGCGCGCTCGGCGGCGACGACTTGGTGCGGGCGCAGGCCGACGACGACGTGGTCTACGGCGGCGACGGCAACGACACGCTGTCCGGCGGTGCGGGCGGCGACGCGCTCTATGGCGGGTCCGGCGGCGACAGCCTGGAGGGCGGCGCCGGCAACGACACGCTGAGCGGCGGCGCGGGCGACGACACCCTGTCCGGCGGCGCCGGCCGCGACCGGCTGGACGGCGGTGCTGGCAACGACGTGTACCGCTGGTCCGGCGACCAGACCGGCGGCGTGCGCAACTACCAGGTGGGCGACCCCGAGAACCCGCTGACCGACGGCAGCATCACCGACGCCGAGAGCCACAACCCGGGCAATGCCGGCCACGCCCGCTGGGACACCTATGCCGACAGCGGCGCCGACGAGGGCGACAGCGACACCCTGACCGGGACCGACGGCGCCGACGACATCGCGCTCGATTTCGGCGGGCGGCGTCTGGACGGCATCGAGGTGATCGACGGCGGTGCGGGCAACGACGTGATCGACCTGGCGAGCCACCGCTACGCCCAGGGCGACACGACGATCATCGGTGGCGATGGCGACGACGTTCTCTGGGGCAATGTCGGCGACGACGTCGCGTCGGGCGGCGAGGGCGACGACTGGGTGGCCGGCAATTCCGGCGATGACACGCTGTCCGGCGGCGACGGCAACGACCGGCTCGAGGGGCTGGCCGACAACGACGTCCTGTCGGGCGGCGCGGGCGACGACTCGCTCTCCGGCGGCGGCGGCGACGACGCCCTGTCCGGCGGTGCCGGCGACGATACGCTTTCCGGTGGGGCCGGGACTGACAGCCTGGCCGGCGGCGCCGGCACGGATGTGTTCGGCGGTACCCTGGCCGATCTCGACGGCGACGTGATCACCGACTACGCCGAGGGCGAGGAGATTCGCATCGCCGATCTGGCCGACGGCGACGCGCCGGTGACGCTCTCGCAGTTCGGCGGCGATACCTATGTGGGCGTCGGCGACGACGGGAACGGCGGCCCGCTGGCGACCTTCCGGGTCGCGGGCGACTTCCAGGGCTGGACCCTTGAAGAGACCGACGCCGGCGTCAGCCTGACCCTGACCGCTGAGCCGATCGATCCGTTCGGGGCGACCGCCGGCGATGACACCCTCCTGGGCACGCCGGAAGAGGACACGATCAGCGGCTATGCCGGCGACGACCTGATCTCCGCCCGCTCGGCCGACGATGTCGTCCTCGGCGGCGCCGGTGCCGATACGATCTCCGGCCAGGACGGCGACGACACGCTTTCGGGCGGTGCGGGCGCGGATGTCCTGAACGGCGGCGCGGGCGCGGACGCCCTCGACGGCGGTGCCGGCAGCGACACGCTGTCCGGCGGCGCCGGCAACGACGTGTTCTCCGGCGAGCTGGCGGAACTCGTTGGGGACCGCATCGCCGACTTCGACGCCGGGAACGACACGATCCGTGTCGACGGCGCCGATGCGCAGACCCTGGGCGTGACCCTGTCCGTCGAGGACGGCGTCACCACGGTGGATCTGGACAGCGACGGCGACGGCAGCGCCGATGCCAGCTTCGAGGTCGACGGCTCGTTCGTCAGTGCCGATGTGACGGCGGCCGGCGGCGGGGCCGAGATCGAGCTCACGCCGGGCGTTCCGCTGCAGCGCATGACCCTGACCGCCATGGGCAAGGTCGATCTGGACGGCGACGGCGACGCGGAGCAGATCTGGCGCCTGCGCAACCCGAACGACGTCGCCATCGAGGCGACCGCCGACATGTACGGCGTCGACGATCCCCAGGACGGGCCGATCACCGCCCCGCCAGGCGACAGCTTCTTCTGGAGCGAGGCCGGCAGCGGGACCATGGTCGTCCGCTACGAGATCAACGACACCGCACGCCAGGAGACCAAGGCCTCCAACCCGAACGCCGCCGACCTGCCGGCGCTCGAGGAGGCGGGCTTCGTCAATCCGTTCGCTTCCGCCGGCGGCGCCACCGAAGGCGACGACACGCTGATCGGGACCGAGGAGGCCGACAACCTCTTCGGGCGCGGCGGCGACGACGTGATCTCCGGCGGCGGGGGCGGCGACACGCTCTCCGGCGGCGAGGGCGACGACACCCTCGTCGGCGACGGCGAGACCAGCCCGGCGGCCTTCGAGATCGACGCGGGCAACTACACGGACACCGGCAGCGGCTTCGCCGTCACCGGCCGGAAGATCGTCGATGGCGCCCTGACCGACGCCAGCGTCGACAACGTCTCCACCTCCGGCGGCAGCCTCGGCGTCCAGGGCGGCACCGGCAGTGGCCCGGCGGTTCAGCTCGGCTACGATCCGGCGACCGGTATCTCCGAGGAACTGATCGTCGAGCTCGACCGGCCGGCGACCACCGCCACCGTCGAGGTCGACCGCCTGTTCCCGAACGAGGGCCGGGGCGACGACGGCAACGGCGGCGAGGTCGGTCACTGGGCCGCCTACCGCGACGGCGTTCTGGTCGGCGAAGGCGATATCGACACCACGGCGGCGACGGGAATCGCCACCACCGTCGAGATCGATCCGGGCACCGCGTTCGACACGCTGGTCTTCACCGCCCTGCCCTATGGCGGCTCCAGCCAGAGCGGCGACAGCGACAGCAGCGACTACCTGATCTCCGGAATCACCGTGCAGCCGGAGGGCGCCGACAACAGCGACGGCGACGTCCTGATCGGCGGGGCCGGCAACGATGTGCTCATCGGCGGCGCCGGCGACGACGCGCTGTATGGCGGCGCGGGCGACCAGAGCCTGATCGGCGGCGAGGGTGACGACACCCTGTATGTCGACAGCATCGACGACCTGGACGGCGCGACCATCGACGGCATTGAGCATCTTGTGGTCGACGGCGACAGCGGTCCGGCCGAGGGCGCGAACCTTCTGATCAACGGCGACTTCGAGAGCACGCCGACCGAGCTGACGAACGTCTGGACCATGTTCCAGGAGATCGAGGGCTGGACGGCGGTCGACACCGATCCGGATATCGAGGGCACCTCGCCGATCGAGATCCAGCACGGCCGCATCGGCGGTGCACCGGTCTCGCCCGACCACTGGGCCTCGGACAACAACGTCCTCGAGCTCGACTCCGGTCCGGAAGAGGGCGGTCAGCCGGTCAACAACAACAACGCGCTGGTCGAGCAGACCTTCACCGTGTTCGATGAGGGCACCTACACCCTCTCCTTCGACTACGCGGCCCGTCAGTTCCGGGGGCTCACCTCCGAGACCAGCGGCTTCGACATCCTGATCGACGGCGAGGTCGTCTACAGCCAGACCGAGGCGCCGCATGCCTGGGTGAGCGACTGGCTGACCCTGGACCTCGGCGTCGGCGAGCACACGATCGCCCTGTCCGGAACCCTGGTCGAAGACCGCCACGGCGCGATGATCGACAATATCGAGCTGGTCTCCGGCACCGAACCGGCGCGCGCGCTCTTGGCCCGCGCCGGCACGTCGGGCGACGACCTGCTGCTCGGCACGGAGGGCAACGACACCCTGCTCGGCCGGGGTGGCGACGACACGCTCTCGGGCGGTGACGGCAACGACGTCCTGAGCGGCGGCGACGGGGCGGATGCCCTGTCCGGCGGCGCCGGCGACGACGTCTTCTATGGCGGTGCGGGCGACACCGCGCTGGTCGGCGGCGACGGCTTCGACACGGTCTATATCGACAGCATCGACGACCTGGACGGCGTGAACGTCGAGGGCATCGAGCGGCTGATCATCGGCGGCGAGGCGGGATCCGGTGCGGGCGTCAACTTCCTGCTGAACGGCGACTTCGAGACCACCCCGTCGCTCGGACGCAGCGGCTGGAGCACCTTCACGGAAATCGAGGGCTGGTACGCCGAGGATCTGACGCCGGACGTTCAGGGCACCGCGCCGATCGAGATCCAGAGAGACAATGTCGGCGGCCCGCCGATCGAGCGCAATCAGGACAATCAGGTCCTTGAACTCGACAGCCACGGGGCGAATGGGGGCCGGGGCGGCGACACCAACGCCAAGGTCACCCAGGCCTTCACGATCCAGGACGCCGGGCTGCACACCCTGTCGTTCGACTTCGCGGCGCGCCAGCGGGGCAGCAACGCCGCCGAGACCAGCGAGTTCCGCATCGAGATCGACGGGGAGACCGTCTACACCCAGACCAACGCCGAGACCTCCTGGCACAGTGCCCTGGTTCATCTGAACCTGGAGGTCGGCGAGCACACGATCTCGTTCGTCGGCGCCGACGCGGACGGCACGTCGGACTCCTACGGTGCCAGGATCGACAATGTCGAGTTGGTGCTCGGCGACGAGCCGGTGCGCGATCTGCTGCCGGCCCTGGAGGTCGCCTCGGACGACACGACGGTGCTGGCGACGCGCGACGGCGACGGCACGCTCCGCGCGCTGGCGGTGGATGAGGATGGCACGGAGGTGCTCGACACCCGCGCCGCCGCGGCCGCCGAGCGGGCCCTGGCGACCGGCGACTTCAACGGCGACGGTGCGGCCGACGAGGTGCTCCTGCAGAACACGACGACCGGCGCGGTTGCGGTGGTCGGCGTCGATGCGGGCGGCATCACCGAGCAGGGCACGCAGAGCGGCATCGCCGCCGATGCGACGGTCGCGGCGACCGGCGACTTCGACGGCGACGGCAGGGACGACCTGCTGCTGAGCGACGGCGAGGCGGGCACCGTCACGGTGTGGCAGCTCGGCGAGGACGGCATGGCGACCGGCGGTGCGGCGCAGGCCGTCGGCGCCGGCTGGTCGATGGTCGGAACCGGCGACTTTGACGGCGATGGTACCGACGATCTGCTGTGGCGCGACGGCGCGACCGGCGGCCTGATCGCCTGGACCGACGTCACCGATGCCGGCGGCGCGGTGCAGAGCGGCGAAATGGCGCTCGACGCCTCGAGCGAGATCCTGGGCATCGCCGATTTCGGCGGGGACGGCAGCGACGACCTGCTGGTCCGGGCGGCCGACGGCACCGTCAGCCTCTGGGAGGCGGTCGGCGGCGTGGTGAGCAGCACCGTGATCGATAGCGTCGATCCGGTGTGGCAGGCCGATCTGGTCGGCGACTTCTCCGGCGACGGCCAGGCGGACGTGGTCTGGCGCGCCGGCGACAGCATGACCCTCTGGCAGATGGACGGGGCGTCCGTCGATCAGGACGACACCATCTCGGTTTCGGCCGACTGGCAGGTGGTCGATCTCGACGACTTGGCGCCGTCCTTCACCCGGGATCTGCTGCTGCACAACGATGCGGGCGAGGTCGCGGTGGTCGACATCGTCGACGACGACAACCCGACCTTCGAGATCGTCTCGACGATTCCGACCGAGTGGTCCTTGATTTAACGAATTAAGAACAATTTTTAGTCAAGTATGGGCCGGAAAGATCGCTCTGGGGTGCCGGCGGCGGTAAATTCGCCTGAGCCCTAGATTTTTTGCCGATTTACTGCCTGACGCTCGCGTTTACCTGCGTCTCAGACAGTGATAGCTTGACTTGTCTGCTCGAACGCTTCGCGCAGTAGCGGACCGGGTGGACCGACCAGAACGGAATGACGATGGCGCTCAGCCAAACGCAAAACCGATCTCGGGGGCCGAGCCAGGAATACCTGTTGCTCGACTACCTCCAGCGACTTGGACGCAGCCTCGAAGGCCGGATGGCGGTGCACATCCATCTGTCGCGCCTGCGGCCCCAGAACCGCCAGGACCACCATATCCGGATCGCGGCCGCGACCTTCGAGGGCATGGTCAACAACTACGAGGGGCAGATCTTCATCCTCTCGAACATGGACCTCTTCTTCATCTGCAAGGACGCGGCGATCGAGGATATCGACGCGGCGATCATGAAGGTGCGCTACCTGTTCAGCGAAGATCCGCTGAGCCAGGGCGACGAGGAGGAAGACCTCGCGCGGTTCTGCACCTGGTACAACGTCGAGACCCAACACGACGAGCTGCTCGATCTGGTCAAGTCGATGCACCGCGAGCGCGAGCGCAAGGCGCGGCTCGCCGTCGCCAGCGAGAAGGGCCAGCAGAAGGCCAAGGGCTCGCGAAAGGCGCTGGATCCCGAACAGCTCGGCAAGCTGGAGAACTTCCTGCGCCGGGCGGACCTGTCCAACCTGATGCGCCGCCAGCCGGTCTGCGCCATCACGCCGGGCAACATGAACCCGCAGCCGGTGTTCCGCGAGCTGTACATCTCGATCGCCGATCTGCAGCAGTCGGTGCTGCCGGAATTCGACCTCGCCTCGAATCTGTGGCTGTTCCAGCACCTGACCCAGACCCTGGACTCCCGCATGCTGTCCATGCTGGTGCGCAACGACGACACGTCGATCGCCAGCTCCTTCAGCATCAACCTGAACGTCGGCACCATCCTGTCGCCGCCCTTCCTCAACTTCGACAGTTCGCTCAAGGCGATCGCGCGCGGCACGGTGGTCATCGAGCTGCAGAAGATCGACATCTTCGGCGACATGGGCGCCTACATGTTCGCCCGCGACTTCATGCGCGAGCGCGGCTACCGGATCTGTCTGGACGGGCTGAACCACCTGACCCTGCAGTTCATCGACCGCGAGCGTCTCGGGCTCGACCTGCTCAAGCTGATCTGGTCGCCGGACATGGCGGACGATCTGTCCGGCAATCGGACCAGTGAGCTGAAGGAGCATATCGACCGCTGCGGCCGCGCCCGCATCATCCTGACTCGCTGCGATAGCGACGAGGCGATCCGATTCGGCCAGTCGCTCGGCATCACGATGTATCAGGGCCGCTACGTCGACAAGCTGCTGACCCAGGAAAGCCGGATCGGCTGAGCAGGATCAGCTGATTGGCCCTCTCCTTCGCATTTAACCAGTAAACACACCACTCCCCGGCCTTGTGCCGGGGTATGCGCATCCGATCGAATTGGCGCCGGTGAGCTATCGTCAGGCCCGCGTCGCGCGGCACCGTCGGCCCCGGCACAAGGCCGGGGAGCGGTGAAGGTCTGAGGGTGAGAAACCTCAGTCCCGCGGCGCGTGCTTGGCGAGGATACGCTGCAGGGTGCGGCGGTGCATCTTAAGGCGGCGCGCGGTCTCGGAGACGTTGCGGTCGCACTGCTCGTAGACCCGCTGGATATGCTCCCAGCGGACCCGGTCGGCCGACATCGGGTTCTCGGGTGGGGGCGGCAGCGCGTCCTCGTGATCCAGCAGCGCGGCGGTGATCGCGTCGGCGTCCGCCGGTTTCGGCAGATAGTCGAGCACGCCGGCCTTCACGGCGGCGACGGCGCTGGCGATGTTGCCGTAGCCGGTCAGCATGATGATGCGGGAATCCGCGCGGGCGTCGCGCAGTGCCGCGACGATGTCGAGCCCGTTCCCGTCGGACAGGCGCAGGTCGAGAATGGCATAGGCGGGCCTGTCGCGCCGGGCGACGGCGACCCCTTCCTCCACCGATTCCGCGAGCCGGACGTCGAAGCCGCGGCGCTCCATGGCGCGGCCCAGTCGGTTGCGCAGCGGAGCGTCGTCGTCGACGATGAGCAGGGTCGCGTCCGCACCGACGGGTGCCATTAGGGTCTTCGGGTCTGGTTGGTTCGTCATCTTCATGATGTCCGTTTACGTTCCAGATCCCGGTCCGGATCATGGATCGGGCCGAGAACGGTTGTATCCTGCGCCGCGGGCCCTGACCAGCGACTCAGCTTAGGCCGGCAACGCCGTCCGGCCAGCGGATGATCACCCGGGCGCCGCCTTCCCGTCGGTTGGCGAACTCGACCTTGGCGCCGGTGCGGCTCAGCAGCGTCGTGGCGATGAACACGCCGAGGCCCATATGCCCGTCCCGATGGTGCCGTCCGGAGACATAGGGTTCCCCCAGGCGGGTCAGCAGGGTGACCGGGAAACCGGGCCCGTCGTCCTCGATCGTGACGGTGAGTCCCTTGGGGCCGACCAGAACGGCGACCTCGACCGTCGCTCGGGCGAACTGTACCGCGTTCTGGATGAAGGCGCCGATCCCGTGCAGCAGTTCGGGGCTAGGCACGACCGTCGGGATCTGGCCGTCATGCGCGCCGTGGTCTCCGGTCCCGTCCTGCACCTCGACGATCACCGCGACTTCCTCGCGCTGATGCGGGGCGGCCGCCTGTTCGATCATCATGTCGACCGGGATCGCCGAGAAGGGCTGACCGGCATCGGGCGTGGGGTCGCGGCTGAGGCTGGCCAGGATGTCCCGACAGCGCTGGCTCTCCGACAGGAGGAGCTGGACGTCCTCCTTCAGGTCGCTCCGGTCCGGAAGCTCGCGGGCCAGTTCCCGGGCGACCACGGCGATGGTGGCGAGCGGGCTGCCGAGCTCGTGGGCGGCGGCGGCGGCGATACCGCCCATGGCGGCCATGCGCTGCTCGCGCGCCAGGGCCTGCTGGGTGGCGGCGAGGGCGGTTGAGAGCTGGCGGGCCTCCTCCGCCACCCACCAGGCGTAGGCGGCGTTGAAGATCAGGGCGATGACCAGGGCGCACCAGATGCCGGTGACGTAGAGCTCCGGCAGGGTGAACTCTTCCTCGACCCAGGGGAGCGGGAAATGGGTCACCGTCAGGAGCGTGGCGCAGACCAGCGCGAGCAGGCACAGGTTGACCGTCGACTTCCGCCCGAGAATGGTCGCGGACACGGTGACCGGGGCCAGCATCATCAGCGCGAACGGGTTCTCGAGCCCGCCGGTGAGGTAGAGCAGGACGGCAAGCTGCATGATGTCGAAGGCGAGGTAGAAGGCGGCCTCGCTTTCCCGGAGTCGCTCGCGCCCGTCCCGGCGCATCTGCAATCGCAGGTTAAGCAGCGCCGAGACGGCGACGACGCCGAGACTGGGCGCCATCGGGACCGGCGAGCCGAGACCGAAGGCGACAATGACGAGCGCGGCCACCTGCCCGGCGAGCGCCACCCAGCGGATTACGACGAGGGTGCGCACGCTGACGGTGCGGGTGGCGATGGGGCGCGCCGGATCGAGGCTGTCCTGAACGAGTGTCATGGTGGAAGAATGGGGCGGACGCGCCGAACTTTCCAGGCCGGCGCCGACGCCCTATGGTGCGTCGCGATCGCGCCCCGGCGGCGGCCCCTCCATCAACCGGTCTCTCCCATGGAACCTGCTCTCGAAGTCAGGAATCTGACGAAGGCGTTCGGCGCCGTCCGCGCCGTCGACGACCTGTCGTTCTCGGTGCCGGCCGGCTCGACGGTGGGCCTGCTCGGCGGCAACGGCGCGGGCAAGACCACGACGATCTCGATGCTGCTAGGCCTGCTGCTGCCGAGCTCCGGCGAGGTGCGAGCCCTCGGGCACGACCTGGTGCGCGACCGCTACGCCGTGCTGCACCGGATGAACTTCTCCTCGCCCTATGTGGAGCTGCCGCATCGGCTCACGGTGCTGCAGAACCTGACGGTCTATGCCGAGCTCTACGGTGTCGCCGATGCGAAGGGTCGGGTGGCCGAACTGGCGGAGCGGCTCGACATCGCCGATCTGCTCGACCGTCCCGCCGGCAAGCTCTCCGCCGGGCAGAAGACCCGGGTGGCCCTGGCCAAGGCGCTGGTGAACCGGCCCGACCTGCTGATGCTGGACGAACCGACCGCCTCCCTCGACCCGGATACCGGCGACTGGGTGCGGCGCTATCTTGAGGAATACCGGGACGAGACCGGCGCCACCATCCTGCTGGCCTCCCACAACATGGCCGAGGTCGAGCGGCTCTGCGACGACGTGCTGATGCTGCGGGCCGGTCGGGTGGTCGACCGGGGCAGCCCGAAGGACCTGCTGGCGAAGTACGGTCGGCGGACCATGGAGGATGTGTTCCTGGACATCGCCCGCGACCGGCGATCGGATACCCGCAAGGACGAGGTGCCGGCATGAGCTTCGCTGACAGTCACGCCGGTCGGGCCACCGGTCCCGCCGCCTCGTTCCGCCGGATCGCCGCCATGGTGCGGCGCTACTGGTACCTGATCAAAGGCTCCTGGCCCCGCCTCGCCGAGCTCGCCTACTGGCCGACCGTGCAGATGATCCTGTGGGGTCTGGTGTCCCAGTTCTTCATGCAGCAGTCGAGCTGGCTGGCCCAGGCCGGCGGCGTGCTGATCGCCGGTGTCCTGCTGTGGGACGTCCTGTTCCGGGGCCAGATCGGCTTCACCATCTGCTTCCTGGAGGAGATGTGGTCGCGCAATCTCGGCCATCTCTTCGTCAGTCCGCTGAGGCCCTGGGAACTGGTGGCGGCGCTGATCGTCATGAGCGCGATCCGGACAATCCTCGGCGGCGTGTTCGCGGCGGTGATCGCCATCCTGCTCTACGAGTTCTCGATCTTCGATCTCGGCCTGCCGCTTGTCGCCTTCTTCCTGGCGCTGATGGGCATGGGCTGGGGCATCGGCATGGTCATCACCGCGGTGGTCCTGCGCGCGGGGCTCGGGGCGGAGTCGCTGGCCTGGGTCGCCATGTTCGCCCTGGCGCCGATCAGCGCCGTCTACTACCCGGTCGACATCCTGCCCGAGTCCGTGCGCTGGCTGGCCTGGCTGACCCCGTCCGCCCACGTGTTCGAGGGCATGCGGGCGGTGATGGTCGAGGGCGTGTTCCGCTGGGACCTGCTGGCCCGCGCGGTCGCGCTCGACGTCGTCTATCTCGGCATCGGTGCCGCCACCTTCGCCTGGGCCTTCGGCAAGGCGCGGGAGGAGGGCCGGCTGCTACAAACGGGGGAGTAACATCCGCGCTAACGGATCAGCTTCGCGACGATCGGGTTATCAGCGAGGTGCGTTCGCGCGTACTCCCGGGCCATCAGAAGGTTGGCCACGTGCAGGCCGTTCGCCTTCCAGCGCCCGCCCATGAGCTCGCCTAGGGTCTCGGCCGGGTCCACCGCGAGCACCTCGATGGTCTCGCCCGGATCCAGGTCCTGGATGCCGGTGCGCGCGACCCCGAGCACCAGGTAGCAATGGCAGGTATTCGAGGCGGTCGCCGGATTCGGCCAGATCGGCGGCAGCGCGACCCACCTCCCGCCGCCGTAGCCGGTCTCTTCCATCAGTTCGCGCGGCATGGCGACGGCCGGGTTCTCCCCCGCCTCGACCGTGCCCGAGGGCAGGCCGCGGATCACCTCTCCGGCGGCGTGACGATACTCCTCGACCAGCACCAGGTCTCCGCTCCCGGTCAGGGCCACCACCATGCACCACTCGTTGAAGTCCAGGACGTGGTACGGATCGATCACGCTGCCGCGCTCGGTGACGCAGCGGTCGATGCGGTGGCGCAGGAAGCGGTCGGAATATGCCATCCGGCTGCTTTCCACCGTCCAGGGGGCGGGCTTCCGGCTCATCGCGCTGTCCCGGCCCGGTCCGGTCAGTGGGGCTTGCTGCCGGCGGACGGTCCCGGCCCGGCGACGCCGGCGGACGCGAAGGTCGCCATGCCCGCGTGGCAGTCGGCGGCCGCCCGCAGGACGCCGATGGCGAGGGTCGCGCCGCTGCCCTCGCCGAGCCGCATGCCGAAATCGAACAGCGGCTCCTTGTCGATGATTCCGAGCAGTTTCGCGTGCCCCGGCTCGACCGAGCGGTGGGCGACGATGCAGTGGTCGAGCGCCTTGGGATCGACCTTCCAGAGCACCGACGCCGCCACGGTGCAGGCGAAGCCGTCCAGCACCACCGGCGTGCGGGCGAGGCGGGCCGCCATGACGGCGCCGGCGATCGCCGCCAGTTCCATTCCGCCGAGCGCCGCCAGCGTGTCCAGCGGGTCGGTCAGGTCGGCGTGCCGGGCGACGCCTTCGGCGATCACCTCGGTCTTGCGGGCGAGCGCGTCGCCGGTAACGCCGGTTCCGCGGCCGACCCAGTCGGAGACCTCGCCGCCGAACAGGGCGCAGGCCAGCGCCGCCGCCGAGGTGGTGTTGCCGATGCCCATCTCGCCGAGGCAGAGCGCGTCCAGGTTCGGCTCCACCGCCATCATCCCGTAGGCCATGGCCCGGGCGCACTCGCCGTCCTCCATCGCCGGGCCCTGGGTGAAGTCGGCGGTCGGCTGCTCCAGCGCCATTTCGTAGACGCGCAGGTCGGCGTCGAACGCCTGGCAGAGCTGGTTCACCGCCGCACCGCCGGCGACGAAGTTCTGCACCATCTGCTCGGTGACCTCCGGCGGGAACGCGGACACGCCCCGGGCCGCGACGCCGTGGTTGGCGGCGAAGACGGCGGTGCGTGGGTGACGCATCTGCGCCGGGTGACGGCCCTGCCAGGTCGCGAGCCAGCTCGCCAGCTCCTCCAGCCGGCCGAGCGACCCGCGCGGCTTGGTCAGTTGGACCTCGCGTTCGGCCGCCTTGGTCGCGGCCTCCAGGTCGGGGCCCGGAATTTCCTTGAACAGGGCCCGCATCTCGTCGAGCGAGGCGGTGGCGGGGTCGAAACCGGTGTTGGACATGACTGCTCGTCTCCGGCACGCGGCCGCGATCGGTGCGGCGGGGGCGTTGCCAAGGTTGTTGCGATCTCGGGCGAAGGCTATACCCGCTCACCCGATGCGACGCAAAGCGAGACCATCGACATGACCCAGACCGACAGCGCGGACGCGGTCCCGGCCGGCGGCGGCCCCACCGGCCGCTGGCTCGACGAACTCGGCCTCGCCTATGTCTTCCTGACCCGCCTGCCCTGGCCCCGCCCGATCCACGATTCCCGGCCCCTGATGGCGGCGAGCTGGGCGTTTCCGGTGGTCGGCGCGCTCGTCGGCCTGATCGCCGGTGTCGCCTTCGCCCTGGCCGATACGGTCGGGTTGCCGGGCGGCGCGGCTGCGCTGATCGCTCTCGCGGTCGCCGCCTTGGCGACGGGGGCGCTGCACGAGGACGGGCTTGCCGATCTGGCCGACGGGTTCGGCGGCGGACGCGACCCCGAGGCGAAGCGGCGGATCATGCGGGACAGCCGGATCGGCAGCTACGGGGTGATGGCGCTCGTCCTGTCGGTCGGGTTCAAGGCGGCCTGCCTTGCGGCGATGGACGCCGACAGCGCGGTGCTCGCCCTCATCGCCGCCCATGCGTTGGCCCGCGGCGTCATTCCGGCATTGACCCGGGCGCTGCCGTTCGCCGCCGGCGACGGGGTCGGCCGCAGCGCCGGCAAGCCCGGCCGGGTCGGCGCGCTCTGGGCCGCCGGCATCGCCGGAGCGGTCGCCGTCTTCGTCCTGCCCGCCGGTATCGGCCTGGCGGCCGCACTCGCCGCCGCCGGGGCGGCGGTGGTGGTCGGGGCGCTGGCCCGCCGCCAGATCGGCGGGGTGACCGGAGACGTTCTCGGCGCCGCGGAGCAGGGCGCGGAGCTTGCCGCCCTGGCCGCCATCGCCGCCTATCTCGCAGCCTGAAAGGAACGCTTATGCCGACGCCCACCCGCTGGTGGCTGGTCCGCCACGCCCCGGTCATCAACCCGAGCGGCGCGATCTACGGCCAGGGGGACATCGACTGCGACGTCTCCGACGCCAAGGTCTTCTCGGCCGTCGCGCGCCTTCTGCCGACCGACGCCCTGTGGCTGCAGAGCCCGCTGATGCGGACCCGCAAGACCGCCGCCGCGCTGCGGGAGGCCGGCGCCGTCGGTCCGGAGCCGATCGACGAGCCGCGGTTGATGGAGCAGAGCTTCGGCGACTGGCAGGGCGGCAGCCGCGAGGAGGTTCGCGCCCGCCATCCCGAGGCCTATCGGCGGTTCTGGCTGGCGCCGGCGGAGGAGCGGGCGCCGAACGGAGAGAGTTTCGTCGACGTCGTCGACCGGGTTGGGGAGGCGCTCACCGACTGGACCGCGAAGGCCGCCGAACGCGACGTCGTCGCCGTCGCCCACGGTGGGCCGATCCGGGCGGCCCTGGCCCATGCGCTGGACCTGCCGCCGTCGCGCGCGCTGTCGTTTCACGCGGAGACGGTCTCGGTGACGCGGATCGATCTCTACCCCGACGGCCAGGCGGGCGTGGTCTTCGTCAACGCCACTCCCTGGCGGTCGTGAGGTAGTCCGGCGGGTTCAGAATCGAATCTAGCCAGTCGACGGCGACGTCGACCGATCGGGCCGGCACCTCGCCGCGTTCCGCCGGCCGGCGGATCATGACGATTGGCAGATCGAGGCTCCGGGCGGCGCGGACCAGCGGCGCGTCGGCCTCCCTTCCCGTCGCCCGCATCACCACGGCCTGGGCGCCGGTCCGGCGCAGCATCAGCGTGTCGCCGGCCACGCTGTAGGGCGGCGGCGCGACGATCGGCTCGAACCGGGGCGGGAAGGCCCAGCCGGTGGCCGGACGGGCGAGACGTGTCGGGAAGCGCAGGCCGCCCACGGTCTCGAAGGCGGCCACGTCCCGCGGCGGTAGCCAGAGCAGGACGACGCGGGCGACGGAGGCCACGGAGGCGACGGCGCCGGCCAGATCCCGGACTTCGATCCAGCGATCCAGCGGGTGGCGCTCCCAGCCGCGCGGCCGGTAGCCGAGGCGGGGGATGCCCATCGCCCTCGCACCGTCGCGCACGGCCCCGACGGTGGAGCGGTCGAACGGATCCAGGGCGTCGATCACGGCCGAGACGGGGCCGACCTCCGTGTCGCCGATCCGGTCCACCGTGCAGCCGCGCGGCGGCCGGACGCCGCCATGCAGGGTGATCAGCAGGCGCAGGCCGGGGGCGAAGCGGTCCGCCAGACATTCGGCCAGCCTGGCGCCGTCGGGCGTACCGACAAAGACCCTCACGGTCGGCGGATCGGCTTGCCGGACGGTGTGTGGAGCGCGCATGACATTAAAGTAGACGCGCCCGTCGCCTGCGGCAATTGCGCGCCCTCATGGGTCGGTGTCTTTGACGCCGGCACCCGGCTGCCATATCAAAACGGCTCAGATGTAGATTTCAAACCACCGTTCTCTCAGGCAAGGCGAGCTCCGATGTCCCCCCGCGTATTCTTCCTTGTCGTGACGCTGCTCACCGCCACGCTCGTCGGTACTGTCCTGTCCGGGTACTTCATCTGGCAGTCCCAGGACGGGCAGGTCGATATCGGTGGGCCGTTCACGCTGACCGACCAGACGGGCCGGACCGTGACCGAGGAGACCTACGAGGGAACCTGGCAGGTCGTGTTCTTCGGCTACACCTTCTGCCCCGATATCTGCCCGACGGATCTGGCGACCATGACGGCGGCACTGGACGAGCTCGGCCCGATGGCGGAGCAGGTGAGCCCGATCTTCATCTCCATCGACCCCGAGCGCGACACGGTCGAGCAGCTCGCCGCCTACCATGAGTATTTCCACCCGCGCTTCTCGATGCTGACCGGCTCCCCCGAGCAGGTAGACGCCGCCGCCAAGGAGTTCCGCGTCTACTACGCCAAGGTCGAGAGCGAGTCGGCGTCGGACTACCTGATGGACCACTCCTCCATCACCTACGTCCTCGATCCCGACGGCGACTATGTGACCCATTTCAGCCACGGCACGCCGCCGGAAAAGATCGCCGAGACCCTGCGCGGCTTCATCGCCGGCTGACCGGCCGGCTTTATTCCGCGACCGCTACTCCGCCGCCGAGGCCGTCTGCCCGGTTCCGACATAGGCAGCGGCGCTGTTGCCGGCCAGGCGACCGAACACGGTGCCCGCCATCAGCCCGCTGCCGCCGGGATAGTTCTCCACGAACAGGCCGCCCACCAGCTCGCCTGCGGCGTACAGTCCGGGGATCGACGCGTCGGAGAGGTCCTGCACCTCGCCGCGGCCGTTGATCTTCAGGCCTCCGAAGGTGAAGGTGATCCCGGTGGTCGTCACATAGGCCTCGAACGGCGGCTCGTCGATCGGCAGCGCCCAGTTGGTCTTGTCGATCTCCAGCCCCTCGGTCGTCACGCCGTCCAGGATCGCTGGGTTGAACTTGCCCGGGCGGCAGGCGGCGTTGAACGCGTCGACGGTCTTTGTCAGCGCCTGCGGATCGATCTCGAGCTGGACCGCCAGATCCTCGATGGTGTCCGCCGTGACCTTGGTGACCTCCCGGATCCGGTACTCGTCGCGCAGCAGGGGGATGGTCTTCCGGTCGAAGATCTGCACCGCCGTTCGGTGGGGCTGGCTCATGATGGCGCGCCCGAACTTCACGTAGGTGTGGTTGCGGACATCCTCGCCCTCGTCGACGAACCGCTCCGCGTTCAGGTTGACCATGATGCCCCAGGGATAGGAGTGCTTCTGAAAGTTGTCGAGCACCGAGCGGTCGCCGTAGGGCGGCGCCGAGATGTCCCACCCCACCGAGTGGCAGCCGGACCAGTTGCCGTAGGGACGGGCGCCGATATCGAGCGCCATGCGGATGCCGTCGCCCATGTTGTGGCGGGTGCCGCGCACCCGGCAGAGGTCCCAGCCGGGCCCGAGATAGCGCGCGCGCATCTCCGGGTTCGACTCGAAGCCGCCGCAGGCGAGGATGACCGCGCCGGTCTCGATCTCCTCGTACCCGTTCGGGCCGAAGACCTCGATGCCGGTGATCCGGCGCCGTCGGTCGTGCAGCAGGCGGGTCGCGCCGGTACCGTAGCGGATCTCGCAGCCGAGCCGCTCGACCTCGGCCAGCTCCATCTCGATCAGCCCGGCGCCGCCGCCGACGGCCTCGATGTTCACACCGCCGTAGAAATGATGCTTGCCGTCGACCACGAAGGACTGCCGGCCGAACATCGGGATGAAGCGGATCCGGTGCTCGCGCAGCCAGGCCATGGCTGGGCGGGACTGGTCGATCAGGATCCAGGCCATGTCCTCGTCTGACTGGTGGCGGGTGACCTTCATCAGGTTGTCGTAGAACGCCTGTCGGTCGTGCGGCGGCAGGACGATCTGCTCGCGCTCGGCTTCGGAGAGATCCACCAGAACGTCGGTGGCCGCGTCGTCGACCCCGGTGTGGCAGAAGCGGAAACCGCCGGCGGTGAAGTAGGAGTTGCCGCCCTTCTCCTCCTCCTCCGCCTTCTCCAGGATCAGCACGCTGGCGCCGTTCTCTCGCGCCGCCATCGCCGCCGACAGAGCCGCGTTGCCCGCGCCGACCACCACCACGTCGTATTTCACCATCTCCGTCTCCTCCTCGCGCCTCCCGCTTTTCGCAGCGGGTCGGCCGGCTGTCGCCCGACGCCGGATTGCAGCATTCTTCGGCATCGACGGGGAACCCGGAATCAGTCGGGGCATCTGGCGGGGTATCTGGCGGGGCAGTCGCGTACAGGCACTTCCGACCCGGTCGCCACCGGTGCGGCTTGATTGCCGAGGGGCGCCGCCATATTGTCCCGTCTTCAACTTGACGCCCGGAGGAACCCGATGAGCGAGCGCATCAAAGGCGTGATGGCTGCAGGCCTGACCGCGTTCAACGACGATCTGTCGATCGATGTCCAGGGAACGCTGGATCACAGCAAGTGGCTGCTCGCCAACGGCTGCGACGGGGTTCTCCTGTTCGGCACCACCGGCGAGGCCAACTCCCTGTCGCTGACCGAGCGGCTGGATTTCCTGGACGATCTGGCGGGCTCCGGCCTGCCGATGGACCGGATGATGATCGGCACCGGCTGCTGCGCCCTGCCGGATACGGTGGCGCTGACCAAGAAGACGCTGGAGATCGGCATCGAGTCCGCGCTGATGCTGCCGCCGTTCTACTACAAGAACCCGAGCGACGACGGTCTCTACGCCTATTTCGCCAAGGTGCTCGAGGCGGTGAACGACAGCCGACTCAAGGTTTATCTCTACCACTTCCCGCAGATGTCGGCGGTGCCGTTCAGCCATGACCTGATCGGCCGCTTCCTGAAGGACTTCCCGGGCGTGTTCTGCGGGGTCAAGGACAGCTCCGGCGACTTCGAGAACATGAAGGCCATGGCCGAGAAGTTCGACGGCTTCGACGTCTTCGCCGGCACCGAGCGGTACCTGCTCGATACGCTGAAGGCCGGCGGCGTCGGCACGATCACGGCGACGGGCAACTGCACCTCGTCCCTGTGCGGCGCCGTCTACGCCGCCTGGAAGGCCGGCGCGCCGGATATGGAGGGGCTGCAGGAGCAGCTCACGGCCCAGCGTCTGGCGCTGCAGAACTACCCGGCGGCCGCCGGCCTCAAGGAACTCCTGGCCCGCGAGAGCGGCAAGGCGGCCTGGCGGAACGTCCGCCCGCCGTTCCTGCCGCTCGCCAAGGAGAAGGCCGACGCGCTGGCCGCCGACATGGCCAAGGTCAACTGGCAGCTTCCGGCGCTGGCCGCCTGATCCGCTTGCCCGCGGTCCCGTTCCGGCATCGATACCGGGGCGGGACGCGCCGTCAGGTCTCCGTCGACCGCGTCGTGCGGTTGACCAGATAGACGCCGGCGAAGACGAACGCGACCGTCGCCCAGAGCCAGGGCGACGGGACCTCCGCGAAGATCAGGTATCCCCAGAAAAGTCCCGTCACGTTGACCACGTAGCTGACCTGGCTGAGATAGACAGGGCCGGACCGTTCGATGATCTCGAAATACATGATGTAGGCAACGCATGTGATGACGATCTGCCCGGTCATGGCCAGATCGTGGGCGCTCGGTCCCTCGGCGAACAGCGGGTGAAACACCCCGGTCGCGAGCATGATCGGCAGACTGGCGAGCGACGCCGTCGCCATCATCCCGAACGCCGCCGCCAGGGACGAGGTGCCGGCCGGCCGCAGCCGCGCCGCCAGCACGCCGTTGAGGGCGTAGAGCATGGGCGTGAGCATCCCGAACAGCACCCACGGCGTCATGTCGGCGCTCGGCAGGCTCGAGTCCGGCAGCACCAGGAACAGGACCCCGACGAGGCCCAGGGTCAGCCCCGCCAGCGCCATGGGCTGGAACCGCTGCACGCCGGCGGCGACCGCCAGGGCGAAGGTCATCATCGGCACCGTCGTCACCAGGGTGGAGATGATGCCCGCCGGCACGTGCAGGGCGGTGGTCACGATCGTGACGCTGGGCAGGACGGTGCCGAACACGCCGGTCGCCCCGTAGAGCAGCAGGTGCCCGCGGGTGAGCGGTATGGGGATGCCGGCCCGGCGGCAGACGACGAACAGGAACAGCGTCGCGCCGGTCGACTGCATCCAGACATAGGCGAGGGGGTGGATGCCGCCCAGGACCGCCGTCTTCGACAGCGAGAAGGACAGACCCCAGAGGTTCCCCAGGATCAGCATGAGGACCAGGGACAGATGCCGCGACGGGATCACGGACGCTCCCGGCCGTCGGGTCTCACGAGAACGGCCAGACCCAGGGGATGATCAGGACGCCGAGGGTCACCAGGATGATCTCCAGCGGCAGCCCCATGCGCCAGTAGTCGCCGAACCGGTACCCGCCAGGCCCCATGACCAGCAGGTTGTTCTGGTGGCCGATCGGGGTCAGGAAGGCGCTCGACGCGCCGATCGCCACTGCCATCAGCATCGGGTCCGGGTTCACTCCGATGGCGTTGGCCAGGCCGACCGAGACCGGCGCCATCACCACCGCCGTCGCGGCGTTGTTCATGATGTCGCTGAGCGTCATGGTCAGGATCAGGACGATCGCCAGGATCACGTGCGGGTTCGCGGTCCAGGCGGCGGCGGCGATCGCGTTGGCCAGCAGGTTGGCCGCACCGGTGGTCTCCAGCGCGCCGCCGACCGGGATCATGGCGGCCAGCAGCACGATCACCTTCCAGTCGATCGCCTCGTAGACCTCGCGCATGGAGATCCCGCGCAGGAAGACCAGAAGGATCACGGCGGAGGTCAGCGCCACGGCCGCCGGCAGCACGTTGGTGACCGTCGCGGCGATGGCGGCGGCGAACAGCAGGATCGGCACCAGCGCCCGACGCGGCTCCAGCGAGAGGTTGCGGGAGGCGAGCGGCAGGCAGCCGATCGCCCGGACGGTCTCGCTGATCTGGTCCCGCGCGCCCTGCAGCAGGAGCACGTCGCCGGCCTGGAAGCGCGCGTCCCGCAGGCGCGAGCGGATCGGCGCGCCGGACCGGGCGATGGCCAGAAGGTTGATGCCGTAGCGGGCCCGGAGGGTGACCAGGGCGGGGGTACGTCCCTCCAACCAGGATCCGGGGGTGACTACCGCCTCGACCACGGCCAGCGCCTCCCGGTCGATCGCGCTCTCGCCGTCCTCGCTCTTCAGGTCCTTGGCTGCGACCATCTTGAGGCCCTTGGAGACCAGTTCCTCGATCGCCTCCGTGTCCCCGTGCACCAGCAGGACGTCGCCCTCCTGGAGCTTGGCGCGGTGGAGACGGCGGATCACGCGGGTCCGGCCGCGCACGATGCCGTCGAATTGGGGCGGCGTCTCCATCTCCTCGGCGATGTCGTCGATGGTCTTGCCGACGGTCTTCGACCCTTTCGGCACCACGAGCTCGGTCAGATAGCTCTCGATGTCGAACGGCGCGTCTCCCTCGGCGCTGCGCTCGCCCGGCGAGGGAATGAGGCGCCAGCCGATCAGGGTCAGGAACAGGATGCCGACCACGGCCATGGGGATGCCGGTCCAGGCGAAGTCGAAGAGCTGAAAGCCCTCGCCGGTCATCTCCTGGTGGTACTGGGCGATGATGACGTTCGGCGGGGTGCCGATCAGGGTGACCAGGCCGCCGAGGATGGTCGCGAAGGACAGGGGCATCAGCACCAGGGACGCGGAATAGCCGGTGCGCTTCGCCATGGACAGCGCCACCGGCATCAGCAGGGCCAGCGCGCCCACATTGTTCATGAAGCCCGACATCGCCCCGCCCAGGGTCGAGAGCGCGACGAGCTGCGTCAGCCGGGTCGCGGCGAACCGCTCGACCCAGGCGGCGATCAGGTCGACCACCCCGGAGCGGGCGAGCGCCGAGGAGAGGGCGAGCACGGCGGCCACCGTGATGACCGCCGGATGGCCGAAGCCGCTGAACACCGTCTCCGCCGGGATCAGGCCGAGCGCGAAGGCGGCCATGAGCGCCAGCATGGCGACCGCGTCGATCCGCCACCGTCCCCAGATGAAGAGGACGACGACGGCGGCGAGCAGCGACAGGGTGGCGATCTGGTCGACGGTCATCTGAGAGAGTCCGCGGCGGGCCCGCGCGGCGGGCGATGGCAGGAATGCCCCAGCGGTCGTTCCCTCGGGGCATTAATCCTTTCTTTACAGGAGTCTGTTTATCTCATTCGAAGGAAATAAGGGAGTAGCGATCCATGCCCTTCGACTCGCGCCCGTCGGCCGCCGCCGATCTCACAGAGTACCTGACGCCGCGGGATGCCGCCGGACTGACCCCCGTCGGCACCCTGCGCGAGCCCGTCTTCGCCGCCGTCATCGAGGCTATCCGCACCGTGACGGAGACCGCCCCCCGGCGTTGAGCGTTCCGGTTCCCGCCGTCCCCTGCCGGAACCCTTGAGACCCCTAGCGCGAAAGATCCGCCCAGCGGAGTTCCTGGGTGATCACGCCGTTGCCGAACTGCTCGTCGCCGGCGCGAATGGATTCAAACACGGTATAACCCATCAGATGGTCGGCGGTTGAGCCGTCGGCCCCGAGCGGCAGGACGATCCTCCGGGCGCGCACCGTCGCACCGCCGGTCGTCACATGCTGCGAGTGGGAGCAGTAGCCCGCCGGTCCGGCGATCACCTTGGCCCACCGCTCCAGGATGTGCTCGGAGCTTCTCTCGGTGAACAGGTCGCTGATCCGAACGCCCTTGAGCGACCGGTTGTAGCGCTGCGATACCGCCTCGCCCGCCAGCCGGTACACCAGTTCGCCGTCCGGCCGCGCTTCAACGACGTAGGTGTGGGCGAGCGCCCAGGGAATGTCGATCGGGTCGATATCCGTGAAGGCGGGGAGGGTCCGATCGCCGCGCTTGGCCATCCAGTAGGCGAGGAAGTCCCGCATGCGCTGCGGATCGTCCGGGCCGATCAGCCGCTCTATGGGGACCGTGTCGCCGGCAGTTCTTGGCGGGGCGCTCACTGTGCAACTCCGAGAAGGGACCGGCGGTCCCGGGTGGGTGAACGGATCGTCAGAACATGGTCTCGATGACCCTGTCCGGCGGCGTGTGGCCGTCCAGGAAGGTCTTCACGTTGACGATGACCTTGTCGCCCATGTCCTGGCGTCCTTCGATCGTCGCGCTGCCCATGTGGGGGAGCAGCACCACGTTGTCGAGATTCAAGAGGCCGCTGGCGACCTCCGGCTCGTGCTCGTAGACGTCGAGCCCGGCGCCGGCGATCCGACGCTCGCGCAGGGCCTCGACCAGCGCCTCCTGATCGACCACCTCGCCGCGGGCGGTGTTGACCACATAGGCGTGCGGCTGAAGCAGCGCCAGGCGCCGGCGGTTCATCAGGTGGTAGGTCGCGGGCGTGTGCGGGCAGTTCAGGGACAGGATGTCCATGCGGCCGACCATCTGGTCCAGGTTGTCCCAGTAGGTCGCCTCCAGTTCCGCCTCGATATCCGGATGCACGGGCTTGCGGTTGTGGTAGTGGACCGAGAGGCCGAACCCGCGGGCGCGGCGGGCGACCGCCTGGCCGATCCGCCCCATTCCGACGATGCCGAGCCGCTTGCCGTGGATGCGGTGGCCGAGCATCCGGGTCGGCGCCCAGCCGGTCCATTTGCCGGACGTGATCAGGGCGTTGCCCTCGACCAGCCGCCGGGGCACGGCAAGGATCAGCGCCATCACCATGTCGGCGGTGTCCTCGGTTAGGACCCCGGGCGTGTTGGTGACGGTGATCCCCCGCGCCTTGGCCGCGCGCAGATCGATGTGGTCGACGCCGGTGCCGAACGAGGCGATCAGTTTCAGGCGGTCGCCGGCCTGCTCGATCAGACCGCCGTCGATCCGGTCCGTCACCGTCGGTACCAGCACGTCGCAGTCCTGCATGGCGGCCGCGAGCTGGTCGCGGGTCATCGCCTCGTCCGACAGGTTCAGGGCGGTCGAGAACAGTTCCATCATCCGGGTTTCCACCGGATCGGGAAGCTTTCGCGTGACGACCACGCGCTTCTTCGACTGCGGCATGCTCTCCTCCCGGCGATCGGTCCCCGGCCGTCTGCGCCCCTGGCTCCTGCGCCACTGGCTCTTGCGCCCCGGCCCCGCTTGATCGGCGGTGGGTTACCAGGGACGCGGCGCGCTGTCACCTCCGACGCGGGCGCAGCCCGTACTGTAGTGCGCGCCCTTAACGCGCGCCATCGATGACGGTATAAGGCCGGGTTGCTTCTCAATCCGCCGCTTCGGACCCTGCATGCGCGCCCTTGTCCTGATCTTCGCCGTCCTGCTGGCCCTGCCGGGCGCGGCCGGCGCCCAGTCCGGTGCCCCCTCCGGCGGCTCGGCCGGCGGTGCTGCGGACCGCTCCGATGCGACGCGGTCCGCCCGCATCTCGGTCGGCGGCGAGACCGGCCTGCCGATCCCGCGTTTCGTGACCCTGCGCGCCCGCGAGGTGAACGTCCGCACCGGCCCCGGGGTCCGCTATCCCATCGACTGGGTCTTCCAGCGCCCGAACCTGCCGGTCGAGGTGGTGGCGGAGTTCGATACTTGGCGCAAGATCCGCGACTTCGAAGGCACGGAGGGCTGGGTCCACCAGTCCATGCTGTCCGGGCGGAGGACGGTGATCGTCGTCACCGCCGTGCGGATGCTGCGCCGCGAGCCGGCGGAGAGCGCGCCGCCCATGGCGCGCCTTGAGCCGGGCGTGATCGCATGGCTCGAAGCCTGCCAAAGCGACTGGTGTGAGGTCGAGGTCGCCGGCATAGACGGCTGGCTGCGCCGCGGCGACGTCTGGGGCGTGCGCGCCGGCGACCCGGCCGAGAACTAGCGCCGCCCGGTGCGCCGCGGCCGGATGAGACGCGGCCGCGTCAGAGGCCGTGATAGGCCTTGAACCACTCGATGAAGACCGGGATGCCCTGCTCGATGGTGGTGCGCGGGACGTAGCCGAGATCGCGGGTGCTGGCGTCGATATCGGCGAAGGTTTCCAGCACGTCCCCCGGCTGCATCGGTTTCATTTCGAGCACCGCCTCCCGGCCGCAGGCCGCCTCGATGACGCGGATGTAGTCCAGAAGGGCGACCGGCTGGTTGTTGCCGAGATTGTAGACCGCGTTCGGAACCCGCTCCCCGTCCGCCTCCGGCGGGTGGTCGAGCGCTGCGAGCACGCCGGCGACGATGTCGTCGACGAAGGTGAAGTCGCGGCGCATCTGGCCGTGGTTGAAGACCTGGATCGGGTTGCCCCGGAGAATCCGGTCGGCGAACAGCCACGGCGACATGTCGGGCCGGCCCCAGGGCCCGTAGACGGTGAAGAACCGCAGGCCCGTGGAGGGTATGCCGTACAGGCTGGCGTAGCTGTAAGTCATCACCTCGTTGGCTTTCTTCGTCGCGCCGTAGAAGGAGACCGGCCGGTCGACCCTCTGGTCGATCGAGAAGGGGATCTCCCGGTTGTCGCCGTAGACGCTCGAGGACGATGCGTAGACGAAGTGCTTCAGGCCGCGCTGCCCGCCGCTCGGGCTCATCCGGGCTCGCGCCATCTCCATCATCGTCAGGTGGCCGATCAGGTTGGCCTGGGCGTAGTCGAACGGTTCCTGGATCGAGTAGCGGACGCCGGCCTGCGCACCCAGGTGGACGATCCGGTCGATCTCCGGATGGCGGGCGTCGAACGCTGCCAAGGCTGCCCGGTCCGAGAAGTCGACCCGCTCGAAGGTGAACCCGTCGCGCCCCTCGATCTCGGCGAGCCGCGCCGTCTTCAGGGCCGGGTCGTAGTAGGCGTTCAGATTGTCGATGCCGACTACCTGCTCACCCCGGTCGAGCAGGGCGCGCGCCGTGTGCATGCCGATGAAGCCGGCGGCGCCGGTGACGAGAACGGTCATCTGCTTGGCCTTTCTCAGCTCAGAACGGTGGATCAGCACGACCCGTCAGCGCAGCCTGATTAGCCGTTCCGGCGGGCCGCGTCGAGATCGCGTCGAACGAGCCGGCGCCGAAGTCCTCCAGCAAATTCATCAAATGATGAGAAATTATAAAATTGATCGCGTTTCCCTGGCGGGTCTGGTAGAAAATCCGGGGGACAAGGAGGGGATCGTGACCAGTTCGGCTGACATGCGACATGTCGATCCGGCTCCTCCGGATATTTTGAATCGGATCGCCGAAACTGACCGTTGCGCAGCGCTCCTGGCGATCTGGTGCGCGGCGCGCACCGACCCTCCGAATGCGCCGGCGAAATCCGACCTCGACCCCATCGCCCTGGCGCGCGCCGGACTGCTGCCCTTCGTCTGGCTGCTCGAACGGGATGCGGATGGAACGTTCTTCTACCGGCTCGTCGGCGAGGGGATTCGGCGGCACTTTTCCGGACCGATCCGGGGAAAACACCTGCACGAGGTGTATGACGGCGAGTGCCTGGCGCTGGTGGACAGCCGGTGCCGGCAGGTGCTGGACGATCGGTCGATCATGTTCAGTTCCGGCCCGGTCTACCGCGACGGCAAGCCGGTATACTATGCCCGTCGACTCCTTCTGCCGGTATGCGACGACGCTGGCGAGGGGCGGTATCTGATCGGAACGGTCGATCAGACGGATGTTGATGAGCCGCTCGGCGTCGAGGGCAGTCCGCGCTTCACCAGCGATTTCGTCTCGTTTCTGCCGATGGATGCGCTGTAGGCCGCGGCCCCGGCCGGCGACAGGCCGCGTGTTGCCGCATAGGTCAGCACCCTTTACCTTCAGGCCTCAGGCTCGCATCCCATATCAATGGGCAGAACAACCGGACGAGCCGGGAGGCAACAGATGGGTCAGTCCAGCACAGCGCAGACCAAAGCAGCGCAGACCAACGGAGCGCTCGCCGCTGTCACGCTCGACGACAAGTACACCCTCGATCGGGGCCGGATCTTCCTGACCGGCGTCCAGGCGCTTGTGCGCCTGCCCATGATTCAGCGGCGGATCGACCAGGCGGCGGGGCACGACACGGCGACCTATATCTCCGGGTACCGCGGCTCGCCGCTCGGCGGCTACGACCAGCAGCTCTGGCGCGCCGGCAAGCTCCTCAAGGAGCACCGTATCCATTTCCAGCCGGGGGTGAACGAGGAACTGGCGGCGACCTCGGTCTGGGGCTCGCAGCAGCCCGGCCTTTTCCAGGGGGCGACCGCCGACGGGGTGGTCGGCCTGTGGTACGGCAAGGGCCCGGGCGTCGACCGCTCGGGTGACGTGTTCAAGCACGGAAACTTCGCCGGCTCATCCAAGCTCGGCGGCGTGCTGCTGTTCGCTGGCGACGACCACACCGCCAAGTCTTCCACCGTCCCGCATCAGAGCGAGTACGCCTTCGTCGACGCCTCGGTCCCGGTGCTGAACCCGGCCGGCGTGCAGGACACCCTCGATTTCGGCCTGCTCGGCATCGCAATGAGCCGGTTCAGCGGCTGCTGGATCGGCTTCAAGACCACCGCCGAGATCATGGACAGCACCGCGTCGGTCAATGCCGACCCGGATTCCGTGTCGATCGCGATTCCCGAGGTCGATATGCCGCCGGGCGGGCTCAACATCCGCTGGCCGGACGACTGGACCACCCAGGAGCACCGCCTGCAGGACTTCAAGCTGCCGGCGGTCCGCGCCTTCGCGGCGGCGAATGCCTTCGACACGGTGGTGTGGGATACGGACAAGCCGCGTCTGGTCATCGTCACCACCGGCAAGTCCTACCTGGACGTGCGCCAGGCCCTCGACGATCTCGGCATCGACGCCGAGATGGCCCGCGACATCGGCCTGCGGGTCTACAAGGTCGGCATGTCCTGGCCGCTGGAGCCGTCCGGCGCCGTCGCCGCGACCGCCGGGGCCGAGAAGGTGCTGGTGGTCGAGGAGAAGCGCTCGCTGATCGAGTGGCAGCTCAAGGAGATCCTCTACGACCAGCCGCATGCCCGGCAGCCGAAGGTCGAGGGCAAGAAGACCGTCGACGGCAAGCCGCTGTTCCGCGTCAACGGCGAGCTGTTCGCCAACGAGATCGCGCTCGCCATCGCCGACCGGGTGCTGGAGATCGCCGACCTCGACCGGATCAAGGCGCGCCGCGCCCTGGTCGAGCAGCGCATGGCTTCCGAACAGGCCAAGCCCTCGGATTTCGCCCGCACCCCGTATTTCTGCTCCGGCTGCCCGCACAACACCTCGACCAAGGTGCCCGAGGGCTCGCGCGCCATGGCCGGCATCGGCTGCCACTTCCTGGCCTCGTGGATGCCGCGCAGCACCGAGACCTTCACCCAGATGGGTGGCGAGGGCGTGCCGTGGGTCGGCATGGCGCCGTTCACCGAGACGACGCACATCTTCGCCAATCTGGGCGACGGCACCTTCAACCACTCGGGCTCCCTCGCGATTCGTCAGGCGGTCGCCGCCAAGGCGAACATGACCTACAAGATCCTGTTCAACGACGCCGTCGCCATGACCGGCGGCCAGCCGTCGGACAACCAGCTCACCCCCTGGATCATCGCCCGCATGGTCGCCGCCGAGGGCGTGGCCCGGGTCGACGTTGTGACCGACGATCCGGACAAGTACCCGTCGGACAGCATCTGGCCGGAAGGCACGCGCGTGCATCACCGCGACGATCTGGACGCCCTGCAGCGCGACCTGCGGGAGACGCCGGGCGTCACCGTGCTGATCTACGACCAGACCTGCGCCGCCGAGAAGCGCCGCCGACGCAAGCGCGGCCTGATGGAGGACCCGAACAAGCGGATCTTCATCAACGAGCAGGTCTGCGAGGGCTGCGGCGACTGCGGCGTGCAGTCGAACTGCGTGTCGATCCAGCCGGTCGAGACCGAGTTCGGCCGCAAGCGCCAGATCGACCAGTCGACCTGCAACAAGGACTATTCCTGCGTGAAGGGCTTCTGCCCGAGCTTCGTCAACGTGATCGGCGGCAAGGTCCGTAAGAGCGCCGGCGAGGCCTCCAAGTCGGATACGCCGCCACCCGTGTTCGAGGCCCTGCCCGAGCCGCAGGTGCCGGACCTGGACGAGCCCTACGGGATTCTCGTTACGGGTATCGGTGGCACCGGCGTGGTGACCATCGGCGCCCTCATCGGCATGGCCGCCCATCTCGAGGGCAAGGGGACCAGCATCCTCGATATGACCGGCCTCGCCCAGAAGGGCGGGGCGGTGATCAGCCACGTGAAGATCGCGGCCTCCCCCGACGCCGTGCACGCGCCCCGCGTCGCGACCGGGTCGGCGGACCTCATGCTGGCCTGCGACATCGCCACGGCGGTGTCCAAGGACGGGCTGAAGGCGATGAGCCGGGAGCGGACCCGCGCCGTGGTCAACACCCAGGAGACCATGACCGGTACGTTCACCCAGAATCCGGACCTGCAGTTCCCGGCCGAGGCGATGAAGGCCCAGATCCGCGAGATGGCCGGCGACAACTCGGCCGAGTTCGTGGACGCAAACCGCATCGCTACCAAGCTGCTCGGCGACAGTATCGCCTCCAATCTCTTCATGCTGGGCTTCGCCTATCAGAAGGGCCTGGTGCCGCTCTCGGCCGAGGCGATCGAGAAGGCGATCGAGCTCAACGCCGTCGCCGTGGACTTCAACAAGCAGGCGTTTCTCTGGGGCCGCCGCGCCGCCCACGACCGCGACGCGGTGGAGCGGATTATCGCGCCGAAGGCCGAGGCGGCACCGCGCGGCGCGCCGGAGACCCTGGCGGAGATGGTGGAGCGTCGCGTCAACATCCTCACCGACTACCAGGACGCCGGCTATGCCGGACGCTACAAGGCGCTGGTCGACAAGGTCGAGGCGGCGGAGAAGAAGGCGGTGCCGGGCAGCGACGCCCTGGCGAAGGCGGTCGCCCGCTACGCCTTCAAGCTGATGGCGATCAAGGACGAGTACGAAGTTGCCCGACTCTACACCGACGGCACGTTCCGCAAGCGCCTGAACGAGACGTTCGAAGGCGACTTCAAGCTGCAGTTCAACCTGGCCCCGCCGCTGTTCGCTCAGCGCGATCCGAAGACCGGGCGGCTGAAGAAGGCGGTGTACGGGCCCTGGATGCTGACCGCGTTCGGGCTGCTGGCGAAACTGAAAGGTCTGCGTGGTGGTGCGCTGGATGTCTTCGGTAAGACGGAAGAGCGGAGGATGGAGCGCCGCCTGCGCGACGATTACATCGCCCGCATGGAGCGCCTGGCCGAGACCCTGACCCCGGAGACCCACCCGGTCGCCGTCGACCTCGCCCTGGTGCCCGAGCAGATCCGCGGCTACGGCCACGTGAAGGAGGCCCATGTGGAACGGGCCGAGGCGAAGGTGAAGGCGCTGGAGGAGCAGCTGCGCAACCCGGACGCGGCCCGGAAGGCGGCGGAGTAGGGAGCGAAAACGGGCCCACATTCCAAATCCCGGCCCGTCCCCGGATCGGATCCGGGGTCGTCCGGGATGACGGCGGAGGGGGGTAGGGAGGTTCAGCCCATCCCGAGTGCGCGTTTGTAGACCTCCAGCAGGGTCTCCTGCTCGTCGCGGTCGTCCTCCTCCATTTTCCGGAGCTTGAGGATCTGGCGCATGATCTTGACGTCGTAGCCCTGGGCTTTCGCCTCGGCGAAGATCTCGCGGATGTCGGCCATCAGGTTGGCCTTCTCCTCCTCCAGGTTCTCGATCCGCTGGATGAAGGATTCGAGCTGGCCGGCGTTGATGCCGCCTACATACGGCGACTCGGAGTCGCCGCTCGACGCGGTCCCGGAAGGGCCGCCGGACGGGCCACCAGACTGGTTGAGTTCGGAATTGGTCGCCGGGGGGTAGCTACCGGCCGGGGTGGCGTTCTCGGTCTCGTACTCGTCCGACATCGCGGGCTCTCCTTCGGGCGGTCGGTTTCGGCGCCGGTTGCGCGGAAACGCGCGTCGCGGGGCACGGAAAACGGTGGCGGACCCTACGCGCAGGCCGGTCCGCAATCAAGCTTGACAGCGACAGAACAAAAAAGGAACATTCTCGGCCCCAGGCAACAGCCGACCGGCGATCCCAGGCCGGCAGAAGGAGCCCGTCATGCTCGCAACCATGATCTCCGATCCGACCGATCCCGTCCGCGCCCTGTGGGAGCGGATGAACCACCGCGACTGGGACGGGGTCTCGCGCCTGCTCGACGGCGGCTTCCAGGCGGTCTGGCCGCAGACCGGCGAGCGGATCGCCAGTCCCGCAAATTACGTCGGCCTTAACCGGACCTACCCGGGCAACTGGGTGATCACGGTGAAGACAGTCGACGCGACGGCCGAGGGTGCGGTGGCCCGCATCCATATCTCGAATGGCGACGAGGACGTCTACGCCGTCGGGTTCTACCGGGTGATGGGCGGCAAGATTCTGAGCGCGGAGGAGTATTTCGCCGACGCGGGCACCCCGCCCTACGACCGTTCGGAGTGGGTTGAGCGGGCCTGACGCGGCGGTGCGCTTGCCGTTCGGGGCCGCCGCCGCTACACCCCGCCCATGAAAGACGGAATCGAGACGCGGCTCTACGTGGACGCCCCGCTGGCGGCGAGCGGAACGGTCGCGCTCGGGCCGGACCAGGCCCACTACCTGAAGAACGTGCTGCGTCTCGGTCCCGGCGAAGGGGTGGCGCTGTTCAACGGGCGCGACGGCGAATGGCGGGCCGAGATCGCCGCGGTGGCCAAGAAATCGGCCGATCTGGCCGTCCTCGAACGGACCCGGCCGCAGCGCCCGGAGCCGGATGTCTGGCTCGCCTTCGCGCCGATCAAACGAGCCCGCATCGACTTCACCGCCCAGAAGGCGACGGAACTCGGCGCCTCCCTGCTCTGGCCGGTGATGACCCGCCACACGATGGTCGACCGGGTGAACGTCGAGCGCCTGCGCGCCAACGCCGTCGAGGCGGCGGAGCAGAGCGACCGGCTGACGGTGCCCGAGGTGCGGGAGCCGGTGAAGCTGGACGCGTTGATCGACGCCTGGCCCGACGACCGCGCCCTGATTCTCGCCGACGAGACCGGCGGCCCGCCGATCGCCGACGCCCTGACCCCGTTCCGGGGGATGCCGGATGCGCAGAACCAAAATACAAGGGCCGGATTCCTGATCGGTCCGGAAGGGGGCTTTGCCGAACCGGAACTTGACCGGCTTCGGAACCTGCCGTTTGTTACGCGTGTCAGCCTGGGAGCGCGTCTCCTCCGCGCCGACACGGCCGCGCTCGCGGTGCTTGCCGTCTGGCAGGCGCTCGCGGGCGATTGGACCGCTCGCCACGACTGAGAGACCCGGAGGCCCGATGTCCCGTCCCCCCGAAGATCAGGGTGCGCCCATCACCGATAAGGCGCAGCTGGTCGAGTGGTTTTCCTCCGCCGACACCCCGAAGAGTGACTGGAAGGTCGGGACCGAGCACGAGAAGTTCGCGTTCCGTCTGTCCGACAACCCGCGCCTGCCCTACGAGGGCGAGGACGGGATCGGCGCGATCCTCAAGGGCCTCCAGCGGTTCGGCTGGCAGGCGATCGAGGAGAAGGGCAAGGTCATCGCCCTGAGCCAGGGGCGCTGCGCCATCACGCTGGAGCCGGGCGGCCAGTTCGAGCTTTCCGGCGCACCGCTCGACAACCTGCACCAGACCTGCGACGAGGTGCACACCCACCTCGCCCAGGTTCGCGAGGTTTGCGACGAGCTCGGCGTCGGCATGCTCGGCCTCGGCTTCGACCCAACCTCGACCCGCGAGGACATCACGTGGATGCCCAAGGGGCGCTACGGGATCATGAGCGCCTACATGCCGAAGAAGGGCACGCTCGGCCTCGATATGATGAAGCGGACCTGCACCATCCAGGCCAATCTCGACTTCGAGAGCGAGGCCGACATGGTGGAGAAGTACCGGATCTCCCTGGCGCTGCAGCCGATCGCGACGGCGCTGTTCGCCAATTCTCCGTTCACCGAAGGCACGCTCAACGGGTTCAAGTCGTTCCGCAGCCACGTGTGGACCGACACCGATCCGGACCGCTGCGGCATGCTGCCCTTCGTCTTCGAGGACGGTTTCGGCTTCGAGCGGTATGTCGACTACCTGCTCGACGTGCCCATGTACTTCGTCTACCGCGACGGCCAGTACATCGATGTCGCCGGCAAGAGCTTCCTCGACTTCATCGACGGCAAGCTGCCGGAGGTGGCCGGGCATCAGGCCTCCATGGGCGACTGGTCGGACCACAACACCACCGTGTTCCAGGAGGTCCGGCTCAAGAAGTACATCGAGATGCGTGGCGCCGACGGCGGTCCGTGGGGTCGGATCTGTGCCCTGCCGGCCCTGTGGGTCGGCCTGCTCTACGACTCCGGCATACAGGATCAGGCCTGGCAGCTCTGCCGCGACTGGACGGTCGCCGAGCAGGAGGAGCTGCGCAACGCCGTCCCGCGCGAGGGTCTCGACGCCATGTTCCGCGGACGCCGCTTGAACGACTGGGCGCGGGATGTGGTCGACCTCGCCCGCGAGGGCCTCCGGCGCCGGGCCCGCCTCGACTTCCAGGGTCAGGACGAGACCGGCTTCCTGAAGCCCCTTGACGAGATCGTCT
Organism: Thalassobaculaceae bacterium; assembly: GCA_040223655.1. GTDB lineage: Bacteria > Pseudomonadota > Alphaproteobacteria > Thalassobaculales > Thalassobaculaceae > Thalassobaculum. Next base: position 180,047 of record JAVKFT010000026.1, read on the forward strand.
CGACCGGCCGCAGCCAGGCCGACGACCTGATCGAGGCCTATCGGACCCGCTGGAACGGCAGCGTCGAGCCCGTCTTCGAGGAACTGCGCTACTGAAAGGCCGGCGTCTCGGGCCACCCATCGTCTCGGGTTGCTCAGGGCCTTTTCAGGGCCTTTACCGCACACGCCGTCGAGCCGAGACGGAGGGCTGAACTCTGCGTGGAATTTTACGAAAAAATAAAAACAAAACGAACAGAGAGATATCCAAATAAATTTATCTGATTGCTTTGATAGTTGTAGGGTTTTTCTTTTGAGAAAAAAAATTAGGGTATGATATACTCACAAAAATTAGGGAATAGCAGTGAGGCGCGGGTGCTGAACAAGTGCTCGTGGAATAGCGGGGCATAGGATAATCCACGACGTCTAAACGGCATCTGGCGGGTCTCGCTGGAAGGGCGATCTCTCATTTCACATGGCTGTTCTTGTGCGGACGGCGCCGGATCACCGGCGGCGACACGTGAGGTGGGCCCGCTTTGCCGCGTATTGCGGGGCTTAGGGGTGTGACGTGATGGCCGGCGGGGGCCGGATGGCGACATCCGATGCGGTCGGGGGAGGTTTGGAATGGATCGACTGGTCTATGTTTCAGGCGCTGATCTGGCGGCGCAGATCGCCGCGCAGCGGATGATCGGCGACGGCGGCCGCGGGTTGCGGGGGCCCGTCGCCTGCGAATCCTGGCAGGATGTACCGCCGGGCAGCGTCGTCGTCGGCTCCCTGGCGCGGGAGGCGGGTCGCGCGGACCCGGAACACCCAACCTCGGAACACCCAACCTCGGAGCACCCAACCTCGGGGCATCCCAACCCTGGATATCCGGCCTTGGGGCATCGCCACGGCGTCACCTCCGTGCTGATCGTCCCCGATCACGCGGCCGGGCTTCAGGCGCTCAACCGTGGCATCGATCATTACATCGCCACCACCGAGGTCGACAGTCCGGTGCCGGAAGCCCTGGCTCTCCAGATCCGGCGGAACGACAGCATGCGGTCGTCCGGCTTCGGCGGCGGGGCGATCGATCGGCAGAACTGCGTCGACGGGCAGGCCTTTCGCTGGCTGATCTCCTATTCCGGCGCGGTCGTCCAACGCCATGGTCAGATCGGATACATGATTCTGCTGCGGGTCGAGCCGGAGCGGGCGATGCCGTCCGAGCGTTTCGCCGAGATCATCTGCGGACGCCTGTGCGAGACCCTGCGGTCGGCCGATATCGTGAGCTGGCTCGGCCGCTACTGGTTCTCCACCCTGGTGGTCACCGGGCTGACCCTGGACGGCGCGCAGGTTCTGGCCGATCGGCTTCGGGCGGCCTGCGTTGAGCCGATCGACGAGGACGGGCGATGGATCCCGGTCCGCTGCAACATCGGTATGACCACCTTCGGCGGCGGCATCGATCCGGACCGGATCCTGGATCGCGCCGTCGCCGCCGTCGACCAGTCGACCTGGAGCAATTTCGACCAGCCGGCCCGCGAGGTGCAGGGGTGAGCCGCAAGGGTCGGCCCATGCCCCTCAGCTTCGAGGCACGGGGGGCAAGCGTGCCGTTCGAGACCAGCAGTCTGCGCGAATGCCGCCTGCGGGTCGTCGATATGGGCCACGAAGTGGACTGGGAGATCACCGTGCCGAGCGGCATGGGCGGGACCGATTCCCGCAGCGTCATGATCCTGCCCTGGCGTGACGTCCCGGCCTTCGCGGGCATGACGCTGCGCGACAAAGAACTGTACCAGCGGCTCGACGACATCGACGATTCCGAATCGCCGGATCCGTTCAAGGTGCGCGAGATCCGGATCCGCGTCGATCAGGCCATGGGCGAGAGCGAGCAGATCCGCAGCCAGGCGGCGATGGAGGTCGACCGCGAGAAGCAGGACCGGCTGATGACCTATCTGAGCTTCTTGGCTCAGCTCACCCGCGATTGCGGCATCCGCAAGGGCGATGCCTTCATGGCCAGCGCCGATACCGCGCTGCTGATGCGGTTGACCCAGGACAAGCAGGCCTCCCAGGAGGCCGGGCTCGACGCCGCGGCGCTGACCGAACGGGTGCTGTCCTTCGCCTCGGAGGAGGTGGACGCGCCGGTGAAGGTGGTGAACCAGCGCCTGGAGGAGCTGACCAGCTACATGGCGCCGTTCGGTGCCGTGAACATCGAGGCGGAGAACAAGACCGACGGTTTCCTGACGCGGACCCGCAACGAGATCAAGCGGATGGACCGATCGATGACCCAGTATTCCAAGTCGGCCCGCTCCGAGGCGTCCGACCGGATTACGCTGGTGCGCTTCGCCATCAAGGACTTCCTCGACTATGTCGACGAGCGGTTCAATCAGATCGAGCAGTTCTTCTCGTTCTTCATGAACGTGTTCCGCGAGTACGATAAGACGAAGGCCTTCGCGCAGCAGATACGGCGCGACGTGTCCTACGCGCTCGACGGCTGGAGCCACCTGTGCGGTATCTGGTTCACCGCCCTGGAGACCAAGGAAGACGAGGCGATCGACGACGCCATCGGCTACATCCTCGCCAACCTGCCGATCATGCCGGACGAGGAGGTGAACCAGGACGACGAGCGCTCCAGGGTGCGTCGCGGCTTCGAGATGGCCCGGGTCCAGATGGTCCGCACCATGGTCAACTGGACCGACAACACGGTGGACAAGGATCTGGAGCAACGGGTCGCGGCGTCCAAGGAGGAGCAGGCCAAGCCGAAACTTGTGCCGGGCCAAACCAAACGCCGCCGCCGTGCCGGCGCCCAGACCTAGCCGACGCCCAGACCTAGCCGGCGCCCAGACCTAACCTCTACCGCCTCCAGGCATCCGGCAGCGGGCCCTCCGCCCCGAAGAGCGGATCGGTATCCGGCAGCGGCACGGCGGCGATGCGGGCCTCGACGCCGCCGCGCGGATCGTCCGCACGCTTCAGGTCCGGACTCTCCTGGCCCGGCGGATAGCAGCCGCAGACCAGGAAGTCGGCGCTTGAGGTCAGGCATTTGTGGCCGGTACCCGCCGGCAGGATCAGCGCATCGCCCCGCCGCACGACCACCCGCTCCCCGCCGTCGCCACCGATCAGCAGGTTGGCCTCCCCGGCGACGCAGATCAGCGCTTCGTGGGCGTTGGAATGGTAGTGGTGATAGGGAAACACCCCGTAGAGCCAGGCCCCGCCCCAGCCGTTCCGGCGCACGGTCGCCTGTACCTCCGACGCGGAGACGCCGTCCGCGAGCGCGCCGCTCAGGACGACGACCGGCAGGTCGGGATTGTTCGGCGCCGCCCCATCGGCGCCGAACCGCAGGAGGGTTACGGTCTGATCGGTCATCTCTCCTCCTCGCCCCGGATGGGGGGCTGTTGCAGGCTCCATCATACGGCACCGGCGCCGGGCCGGCAGCCGACGGAGCCGAGCAGCGGCGGCACCTTGACCCCCGTCGGTCCCGGTGCTCGACTGCGGCGAAACACAACATAATCAAGTCGACCGGAGGGAGTGAGATGGCGCGCAAGCGTTACGAGGATTTGCGCAGTGCGCGCTGGTACGGGGCGGCGGATCTCAGGGCCTTCGGCCACCGGTCTCGGACCCTGCAGATGGGCTACAGCCGCGAGGACTGGAAGGGCAAGCCGGTCATCGCCATCGTCAACACCTGGTCCGACATCAATCCGTGCCACACCCATTTCCGCCAGCGCGCCGAAGAGGTGAAGCGCGGCGTCTGGCAGGCCGGGGGCTTCCCGGTCGAGCTGCCGGCGATCTCCCTGTCGGAGCCGTTCCAGAAGCCGACGACGATGCTCTACCGCAACCTGCTGGCGATGGAGACCGAGGAGCTGCTGCGCTCCTACCCGGCCGACGGCGCGGTGCTGATGGGCGGCTGCGACAAGACCACGCCGGCGCTGCTGATGGGCGCTGCCAGCATGAACATCCCGTCGATCTTCGTGCCGGCGGGGCCGATGCTGCGCGGCAATTGGCACGGCAAGACCCTGGGCTCCGGCTCCGACACCTGGAAGTACTGGGCCGAGCTCAAGGTCGGCAACATCACCGAGCGCGACTGGGAGGAGATCGAGGAGGGCATCGCCCGCTCCCCCGGTACCTGCATGACCATGGGGACCGCGGCGACGATGATGAGCGCGGTCGAGGCGCTCGGCATGTCGCTTCCGGGCTCCAGCGCGATCCCGGCGCCCGATTCGAACCACAGCCGCATGGCGAGCCTGTCCGGGCGACGCATCGTCGACATGGTCTGGGAGGATCTGAAGCCGTCCGACATCATGACCGAGGGCGCGTTCGAGAATGCGATCTCCACGGTGATGGCCATGGGCGGGTCGACCAACTCGATCGTCCACCTGATCGCCATGGCCGGCCGCCTCGGCCTGCCGATCGATCTCGACCGCTTCGACGCGATCTCGCGCCGGGTGCCGTGGCTCGCCGATATCCGGCCGTCGGGGCGGTGGCTGATGGAGGACTTCTACTACGCCGGCGGTCTGCCGGCACTGCTGGTCGAGCTGAAGGACCTGCTGCATACCGACGCGGTCACCGTGTCGGGCAGGACCCTCGGCGAGGATATCGACGGCGCCGACGTCCACAACGAGGAGGTCATCCGCCGCCGCGCCAACCCGCTCGGCGAGCAGGGCGGCCTCGTGGTGCTGCGCGGCAACCTGGCGCCGAACGGGGCGGTCATCAAGCAGACCGCCATGGATCCGAAGTTCATGACCCATCGCGGCCCGGCGGTGGTCTTCGCCGACTACAACGACATGGCGGCGCGGATCGACGATCCGGACCTGGATGTGACGCCGGACAGCGTGATCGTGCTCAAGCACGCGGGCCCCCAGGGCGGGCCGGGCATGCCGGAATGGGGCATGCTGCCGATCCCGAAGAAGATCCTGGAGATGGGCGTGCGCGACATGGTGCGGATCTCCGACGCGCGGATGTCCGGGACCAGCTACGGCACCTGCGTGCTGCACGTGGCGCCCGAGAGCTGGGTCGGCGGCCCGCTCGCCTTCGTGCAGGACGGCGACATGATCGAACTCGACGTCGACGGGCGGCGTCTGCACCTGGACGTCTCGGAGGAGGAACTGGCCGCCCGCCGCGCCGCCTGGACTCCGCCGGTGCGCAAGTTCGAGCGCGGCTTCGGCGCGATCTACGCCGACCACATCACCCAGGCCGACAAGGGCTGCGACTTCGACGTGCTGATGGGCACGATGGCGACGCCGGAACCGGAGATCCACTGATGTCTGAGCCTAGAGTCGCCCTCGTCACCGCCGCCGGGTCGGGCATGGGGGCGGCGATCGCCCGCAAGCTGGCGGCGGACGGCTATGCCGTCGCCATCAACTCCTCCTCCGGCAAGGCCGATGCGCTGGCCGAGGAGGTCGGCGGGATCGCGGTCACCGGCTCCAACCTGGAGCCGGCGGTGCTGAAGGCGCTGGTCGATGCGGCGCTCGACAGATGGGGGCGGATCGACGCGGTGGTGAACTCCGCCGGCCACGGTCCGAAAGGCCCGGTGCTGGATCTCACCGACGAGGACTGGCATCTCGGCCTCGACGTCTACCTGATGAACGTGATCCGCATGACCCGGCTGGTCGTGCCGGTGATGGAGCGGCAGTTCGAGGCGGACGGGCGCGGCGGGACCATCGTCAACATTTCCACCTTCGCCGCCTTCGAGCCGGAGGCCGCCTTCCCGACATCGGGCGTGTTCCGGGCCGGGCTGGCCGCCTTCACCAAGCTGGTGACCGACAAATACGCTGCCAGCGGCATTCGCATGAACAACGTCCTGCCGGGCTTCATCGACAGCCGGCCGGAGAAACCGGAGTTCCGCGCCCGCATCCCCATGGGTCGCTACGGCCGGGCGGAGGAGATCGCCGACGTGGCCGCGTTCCTCGCCTCCGACGCCTCGTCCTACATCACCGGGCAGAACCTGAGGGTCGACGGCGGCATCACCCGGAGCGTGTGAGATTTCCCGCAACGATGACTGGTAGCCGGACGCCCTGACCTCCCGTTAGACTGCGGAAAAAGGGCGAAACCGGAGGATACCGTCATGACCGCCGCCAGCACGCAGACCCAGGTCTACGACACCATTGAGGTCGAACCGCTCGGCGGCGCGATCGGCGCGGTGATCCGCGGGGTCGATCTGGGCGCGCCGCTGACCAACGCCCAGGCGGCGGAGGTCCACGCCGCCTTCCTCGCCAATTCCGTCGTGTTCTTCCGCGACCAGGATCTCGACGACCCTGAACGCCAGAAGCGCGCCGCCCGCCTGTTCGGCGATCCGGTGGCAATCCCTTTCGTGAAGTCGCTGGAAGGCCATCCGGAGATCATCGACATCGTCAAGGAGCCGGAGGATGTCGGTAAGTACAATTTCGGCGGCAACTGGCACACCGACACCAGCTTTCTCGAGACCCCGGCCATGGGATCGCTGCTCTACGCGCTGGAGGTACCGCCCCGCGGCGGCGATACCCTGTTCGCGGACCTCTATGCCGCCTACGACACCCTGTCGGACGGGCTCAAGCGCACCCTCGAGGGGCTGACGGGCCTGCATAGCGGGACCCGCTCCTACGGCAGCCAGTCCAAGTTCCAGGGCGGCCGCAACGCCTCGGTCTCCATGTCGATCGACGCCAACGAGGACGGGGACAGGCTGATCGAGCATCCGGTCGTCCGCACCCATCCGGAGACCGGGCGCAAAGGCCTGTTCGTCAATCCGAACTACACGATCCGCTTCAAGGACTGGAGCGAGGCGGAGTCGAAGCCGCTGCTCGAATACCTCTACGCCCACGCGGTGCGCGACGAGTTCGTCTGCCGCTTCCGCTGGGAGCGGGGATCGGTCGCGGTCTGGGACAACCGCTGCCTGATGCACCGGGCCGTCAACGACTACGAGGGGCACCGCCGCCATGTACGTCGGGTCACGCTGCAGGGCGACCGGCCGCACTGACCGCGCCGAGGGGAGACGACCATGAAGCTCGAAGGATCGTGCCACTGCGGAAAGGTCCGGTTCACCCTTGAGAGCGCCCATCCCTATCCGTTCAACCTCTGCTACTGCTCGATCTGCCGGAAGACGGCGGGCGGCGGCGGTTTCGCGATCAATCTCGGCGGGGAGGCGGACAGTCTCCGGGTCGAGGGCGAAGCCCATGTGACCGTCTACCGGGTGGCCGAATCCGGCGGCGAAAGCCCGCTGGGGCGCCACTTCTGCTCCCACTGCGGCAGCATGCTGTGGGCCTGGGACAGCCGCTGGCCCGACCTGATCCACCCGTTCGCCTCGGCGATCGACACGCCGCTGCCGGTCCCGCCCGACCGGGTCCACCTGATGCTGGGCTCGAAGGCGCCCTGGGTGCGGCCGGCGGTGGAGCCGGACGATCGATGCTTCGACGGATATCCGGAGGAATCCATCGCCGAGTGGCATGCGAGCAGAGGGCTTGTGTCATAGGCGACCGCCGGGTGCTGCGATCCTCGGCGGAAATCTCCCCGGGGCAACCAATCGTTAACCCTAGTGTCGCTAGTGTCTCCGCATCGACGGCAGCGTCTTTGCCGTCAGAGTCTACTGGGAGGTCGAGCATGACCGATCCCGCCCGGGAGGGGAGGGGGGAGACGGGTCCGCGTTTCGGCGTGTCGCAGGACGCGCTGGACACGGAGCGGGTGCGCTATCTCTATCGGTCTCCGGCCTCCGTGCTGGCGAGCACCTTCGCCGCGGGCGTGCTCGCCTATGTCGGGGCGGACGCGACGGGACCCGCCCTTGCCTTCGGATGGTTCGGCTGTGTGCTCGCCGTCGCCGCATTGCGGCTGTACGGGTGGTCGCGCGCGGGGGGGCGGCGGATCACCAGCCTCAACTATGCCGGCTGGCGCCTGCTCTTCGAGATCGGCGTGCTGCTGTCGGCGCTGCTCTGGGCGGCTCCGGCGACTCTGCTGCTGATCGCGCCGCCGCCGCTGGACGCGGTGGCCCTGTATGTCGCGATGGTGGGTGCCCTGGCGGCGGGCGCGGTCTTTTCCTTCGCGGTCTGGTGGCGGATCTTCGTCGTCTATCTGACCCTCGTGGTCGGCCCGGCGATCGTCTGTCTGCTGCTGTCGGATCTGCCGATCGCGCCGACGATCGGGATCGCGGCCATTCCCTATATCGCCGCCGTCGCCGTCTGGGGGCGGGTCGTCGCCCGCATGCTGGTCGAAGGCATCGAGCTGCGGCTGGAGAACTACGCCCTGGCCAGCGATCTGGCGATGGCGAGGGACCACGCGCGCGAGCTCGACCGGACCCGTCACGAGGGGTTCGCCAGCCTCAGCCACGAGCTGCGCACCCCGCTCAACGCGATCATCGGCTTCGGCCAGGCGATCGAGGCGGAGCTCTGGGGGCCGATCGGCAACCGGCGCTATATCGAATACGCCAGCAATATCGTCCATGCCGGCGAGCACCTGGACGGGCTGATCGGGCAGGCGATGGACCTCTCCCGGCTCGAGAGCGGCCGCATCGCGCTCGAGGAACAGGATGTGGCGGTCGCCGATCTGGCGGCGGACTGCGAAGCGCTGATCGCCGCGCGGGCGGCGAGCCAGGGCCTGACCTTCACCGTTCAGGTCGAGGAGGGGCTGCCGCTGCTGCGGTGCGATCCGTCGAAGATCCGCCAGATCATCATCAACCTGCTGTCGAACGCGGTGAAGTTCACGCCGAGCGGCGGGCGAATCATGCTGTCGATTCGGCGGACCCCGGACGGGGAGCTGGACTTCGCGGTCAGCGATACCGGGTTCGGCATCTCGCGCGAGGAGCTGAAGCGTGTGATGGAGCCCTTCGTTCGGGGCGATCATGCGCTGGTCCGCGCCTCCGAGGGCCTCGGCCTCGGCCTCGCGCTCTCCCGGACCCTCGCCGAACTCCACGGCGGATCCCTGGCGCTGACCAGCACGCCGGGCGAGGGCACGACGGCGCATCTCTATCTGCCGGACGCCCGGCTGCGCGGCTGACCCGCCGGCGCGGAGGCCAGCCGCACCGGGCCGGGGCCCTGCCGGTACGAATATCGGCCGCCGACCCCGAAGACGCCTTGCCACCTCGTGAGACAGATGCAAACTTGCGTCCCGGACGGCCGCGTTAAGACGGCCGATAAGAACGACGTCAGATGGAGGAAATAATGAAACGTCTCGCACGTGCGGCGGTCGTCGCCGCTCCGATCCTGGCCCTCGGCGCTTCCGGCGCCAGCGCCGACCAGTTCCTGCGCATGGTGTCCGGCCCGTCCGGCGGATCCTGGTATCCGCTCGGCGCCAAGATCATGCAGGTCGTTCAGGACAACGTCGATGGCGTCGCCACGTCGAACACGTCCGGCGGCGGTATCTCGAACGTCAAGGCGGTCGGCGGCGGCGATGCCGAGATCGGCTGGACCTACGCCCACACCGCCGCCAACGGGTTCAACGGCAGCGGCAAGTTCGACAAGCCGGTCAAGGATATTGCGTACTTCGCCACGCTCTACCCGTCGACCTTCCAGGTCGCCGTTTCGAGCGACAGCGACATCATGTCGATCGAGGACATGACGGGCGCCAACATGTCGCCGGGCAAGACCGGCTGGACCGGCACCGCCTTCGCCGAATCGATCCTGCAGGCCTACGGCTTCAACTTCGACGACATCAAGAACAACGGCGGCACCGTCCACCACGTGGACTACACGGAGTCCGTCGCCCTGATGAAGGACGGCCATATCGAGGTGTTCATGGCCGCGACGTCCATGCCGCAGGCGTCCTTCATCGAGCTGAACCACAGCCCGGGCATTCGCTTCATCGGCGTGCCGGAGCCCAAGCTCACCGAGATCATCGACGCCAACCCGGGTTACATCCGCGGCGCGATCACCAAGGGGGCCTATGAGGGCGTCGAGGAGGACATCCCGACCCTGGGCATCGTCACCAGCATGATCGTGAACAAGGATCTGCCGGACGACCTCGTCTACAACATGATGTCCGTCTTCTGGGACAACCATGCCGCCTTCGTCGAGGTGAAGAAGACCTGGAACGGCGTGAGCCTGGAGAACGCCCTGAACGGCGCGTCCGTGCCGGTGCATCCGGGCGCGGCCCGCTACTACGAGGAAAAGGGCGTGCGTCCGGCGAGCTGATCGCCGACCCGCGCTGACCATTGCGGGCGCCGGTTCTGCCGGCGCCCGCCCCTCGTTTCCGCTATCCGCATAGAAGACAGCCTGGACGGCCGCGATGAGCCAGACGGAAAACGCCCTCGACTACGGCGAGGTGAAGGAACTCACGTTCCTGGAACGCCTGCTTGTGCAGAAGCGTTGGACCTTGTCCTGGACGATCACCTTTATCTGCGTGGTGATCGCCGTCGCCCTGTCGCTTTTCCATCTCTACGTCGCGGTCTTCGGAACGCCGGAGGGACGGTCGTTCCGGACCACGCACCTGACGGTGATGATGGTCCTGGCGATGCTGATCCAGCCGCTGTTCCGACGTACCCATTTCGACCCGATCGACAGCCCGCTGAAGGCGCTCGGTTTCGCCGTCGATCTGGTGCTCGTCGGGCTGGTGATCCTGGTCCATGTCTGGACCATGTGGGACATCGACGCCTTCCAGCTCCGTCTCGGCTCGAAGGAGGAGGGCGACCTGATCGTCGGCACGATCTGCATCGCCCTTGTATTGGAGGCGACCCGCCGGACGGTCGGCATCGCCATGGTCTGCGTGACCGGGTTCTTCATCGTCCACGCGCTCTACGCCCACAAGTTCTTCGGCTTCTTCTACGGCCCGCCGACCCGGCCGGCTAAGTACATCGACACGATGTTCATGAGCACGGACGGCATCTTCGGCATCCCGCTGCATGTCGCCGCCACCTACATCGTGCTGTTCATCATCTTCGGCGGCCTGCTGATCCGCTCAGGCGCCGGCAAGTTCTTCATCGATCTCGCGGTCGCCCTCACCGGTCACCGGGTCGGCGGCCCGGCGAAGGCGGCGACGGTGGCGTCCGGCTTCATGGGGACCGTGTCCGGCTCGGCGGTCGCCAACGTGGTGACCACCGGCTCCTTCACCATCCCGCTGATGAAGAATCTCGGCTACCGGGCGAAATTCGCCGCCGCGGTCGAGGCCTGCGCCTCCTCGGGCGGACAGATCACGCCGCCGATCATGGGCGCCGCCGCCTTCATCATCGCCGAGAACCTGGCGCTGCCCTACGTCTACGTCATCCTGGCGGCGCTGATCCCCGCGGTCCTCTACTTCGCCACCGTGTACTTCATGGTGCATTTCGAGGCGGAGAAGACCGGCATCGAGCGGATCTCCAAGGACCGGCTGCCGAAGGCGCTCGAAGTCCTGAAGGGCGGGTGGCATCTGCTGTTCGCGCTCGGCGTGCTGATCTTCTTCCTGATCACCGGCTACACGCCGATGATGTCGGCGTTCTGGGGCATCCTCGCCCTGATCGGCCTCAGCTTCATCAATCCGCACACGAGGATGAGCCCGGCGGACATCCTCGCGGCGTTCGAGAGCGGCATCCGCGCCACGGTTCCCGTGACGGTCGCTTGCGCCTGCGCCGGCATCATCATCGGCTCGGTCTTCGTCTCCGGTCTCGGGCTCAAGTTCACCCAGTCGGTGATCGATCTGTCCGGCGGTAACCTGCTGATCCTGCTGTCGCTCACGGCGGTGGCGGCGATCGTGCTGGGCATGGGAATGACCACGACGGCGGTCTACATCACTGTCTCCGCGCTGATCGTGCCGTCCCTGGAGAAGCTCGACGTGCTGCCCATGGCAGCGCATCTGTTCGCGTTCTATTTCGGTGTCGTGTCCACCATCACGCCGCCGGTGGCCCTTGCCGCCTTCGCCGGCGCGGCGATCGCCAAGACCCCGCCCATGGCCACGGCGGTGGAATCCGCCAGGGTCGGCATCGCCAAGTACCTCGTGCCCTTCGCGTTCGTCTACAATCCGTCCCTGCTGTTCGACGGCTCGATCGCCTGGACGGTCTATTCGACACTGGCGGCCTTCGCCGGGCTCTGGTTCCTGTCGTCGTCCCTGGAAGCCTGGCTGTACGGTCCGCTGAAGGGCATCCTGCGGCTGGCCATGTTCGCGGCGGCGGTGCTGTCGCTCATGCCGCCGACGATCGATGTCTTGGGCATTCCCGGTGTCTTGCTGTCGCTCGGTGGCCTCGCGCTCGGCGTGGCGATCACCGTGACGCGGCGCCGGTCGCCCGTCCCGCGCCCGATTGCCCAGAGAGGAGGGGCCCATGGCTGACATCTTTCTCGGCAAGGCTTGGCACTGGGGGCTGCTCGTCCTCGCCTTCGTCATCCTGGCCGCCGTCGGCGTCAACTACATGCATACCTACGCGTTCAACACCTTCGCGACGATCTGTCTGGCGGTCGGCTTCGTCGTCGTCTCGGCAGTGGTGCTGACCCACAAGGACGGGGACCGGGTCACCCGCGAACCCATCGAGGCACCGGAAGACTGACGCCGGAAGACTGACGGCGGCGGCCCGGATGGGGCTCGGACGGGGGGCGGATTGGAAGGCGTGACTCGACGCGTCGCCGGCCCTATATCCGGGAACTTTGACCCTGCACGGTTCGGCCGTATTGATGCGCTTCGCTTTTCTGATGCTTCTCGGACTGCTGCCTGCCATTGGCGGCACCGCATCGGCGTGGGCGCAGCAGCAGGCGCCGGCCCCTGAACCTCTGGCGCAGCCGGATGCGACGGCCGGCGAGACCCCGACCGGCATCGTCTACGAGGTTGCGATCGAAGGCCTTGAGGGGGCGGGAGAGCTGTCCTCGCTGGTCGAGCAGAGTTCCGGCCTGAAGCTCCGCCAGGACGATCCGCCGGTCTCCCGGGCCGCGCTCGTCCGCCGGGCGCGTGAAGACGAGGAGACCTTCACCACGATCGCCCGCTCCCGCGGCTACTACGACGCGGTGTTCGTGCACCGGATCGACACGCCCGAAGTGCCCGGCGGGCCGCTGCGCGTCCTCGTCTACGGCGATCCGGGGCCGGTCTATAGCTTCGACGACGTCTCCATCCGGACGGCGGATGACGCGGCCGGCGCCGCGGCGTTCGGGCTGACGGTCTCCCGCGAGGCGCTCGGCCTGCCTCACGGCGCGCCGGCCCGCTCGGATCTGGTCGTGACGGCGGAGAGCACGCTGATCCGTCTCCTGCAGGAGCAGGCGTTTCCGCTGGCCGAACTCGTGGACCGCACGGCGACGGTCGACCGCGACAGCAAGACGATGGATGTGGCGTTCCGGGTCGCGCCGGGTGCGAAAGCCCGCTACGGCGCGGTGACCGTCGCGGGGAACGACACGATTGAGCGCGACTACATCGTCCGCCGTCTCCCCTGGGTCTATGGCGACCCGGTGGATATCCGCGAGATCGACCGGGGCCGCAAGGCGCTGGCCAGCACCGGCCTGTTCGACGGTGCCGCCGTCGCTTTCGCCGACGAGGTCGGCCCCGACGGGCTTCTGCCGATCACCGTCACCGTGCGGGAGCATCCGCCGCGCAGCCTCGGCGCCGGTGTCAGCGCCTCCACCTCGGAGGGGCTCGGCACCCGCGCCCATTGGGAGCATCGCAACCTGTTCGGCGGTGCGGAGAAACTGCGGTTCGAGGCGACGTTCGGCGAGGTGGAAAGCAGCCTGACCGGCGCCTTCACCGTCCCCGACGTGCTGGTGACCGACCAGAACTTCATCGTCGAAACCGGCTACACCGAACAGCGGACCGACGGCTTCGACAGCGAAAGCTACCGGGTGAACGGCCGGTTCGACCGCCGGATCTCCGACATCCTGTCGGTCGATTACGGCCTCAGCTTCGAGCGCTCCCACATCGAGGACGACGGGCGGGAGCGGCGCTTCACCCTGGTGGGCGTTCCGCTGGGCGCGACCATTGACACTTCCGACGACCTGCTCAACCCGACATCGGGCGGCCGTACACGCCTGCGGTTCACGCCGTATCTGGAGAGCCTCGGATCGACCCTGTCCTTCTACTCGACCATGCTGCGCCACGCCCAGTACGTGCCGCTGGACGCGGACGGCGATCTGGTCCTTGCGGCCCGCGCCGGCATCGGGTCGATCATCGGCGCCTCGACGGCGAATGTGCCGGCCGACAAGCGCTTCTACGCGGGCGGTTCCGGCTCGGTACGCGGTTACGCGCTTCAAAGTGTCGGCCCCCTCGACGCCGGCGACGAGCCGACCGGCGGCAGTGCCCTTCTGGACTTCGCCATGGAGCTGCGCTGGCGGGCGTTCGGCGATTTCGGCGTGGTCCCCTTCATCGACGCCGGCCAGGTCTATGACCGGGAACTGCCAAGGCTGGACGAGGAACTGCAATGGGCCGCGGGCCTCGGCCTGCGCTACTTCACCGCCATCGGCCCGATCCGCGCGGACCTCGCCTTCCCGCTGAACCCCCGGGACAGCGACGAGGTGTTTCAGGTGTATTTCAGCCTCGGCCAGGCGTTCTGATCGATGCTGCGGCGCGCGCTCCACATCCTGCTCTTCCTGGTCGCGCTGATCGCGGTCGCCGGTCTCGGCGTGCTGGCGGTCGCCAATTCGGACTGGGGCCGGGCGCGGATCATCGCTCTGGTGGAGGATTCCACCGCGGGCGGGCCGGTCGCCCTGCGGATCGGGGCCCTCGGCGGGACCCTGCCGGGCCGGATCGAGCTGCGGGACGTGGTCGCCGCGGACCGGGACGGCGATTTCGCCCGGGCCGAGACGTTGGTGCTGGACTGGTCGGTCCTGGATCTCCTGGCCGCGCGGGTCTCGGTGACCGAGATCAGCCTGTCGAACGCGCGCCTCGACCGCTTGCCGGTCTTGCCCGAGACCCCGGAGGAGCCGGAACCCCGGGACCCCGAACCCCTGTCCCTGTCCTTCGAGAGCCCCGGTATCGAGATCGCCGTGGACCGCCTCTCCGTCGACGCTCTCACCCTGGGGGCGGCCGTGGCGGGCGAGGCGATGACGGTCTCCGCCGACCTGTCGGCCGCCCTGACCGCCGAGGAGGCGCGGGCGCGCGGCTGGATCGAGGCGGCGCCCGAGGAGGCCCCCGAGACGGCGCCGGAGACGGGCCCGGCCGCCCGGGCCGAGATCGACGCGGCGCTGGTGCCGTCGACCGGCGTGCTGCGCGCGGATCTCAGCTTCCGCGAGCCTGAGAACGGTCTGATCGCCGGGCTTCTGGCGGTTGAAGGGCGACCCGCGCTGGACCTCGCGCTCTCCGGCGCGGGGGGGCTGGAGGACTGGCAGGGGGCACTCAAAGGCGGGTTCGGGCCCGATGCTCGGATCGATCTGGACCTGGCCATCGGGTCCGGCGCGGAGGGATACAGCCTCGCCGTGAACGGAACGGTGGCCGCAGCGGGCGTGGCGCCGCCGGACCTGCGACCGCTCCTGTCGGACCCGGCGACGGTGGATCTCGCCGTGCTGGCCGCGACCGACGGGCGCCTGCTGCTGCGGAACCTGGAGCTTGCCCTGCCGGCGGGCCTCGTGACCGCGTCGGGAACGGTCGACGCCCAGGGGACGCCGGTGGCGGCCGAGGCGGCGCTGACCGTGCCCGAGCTTGCCGCCTTCGCCGATCTGGCGGGGACCGAACTGGCCGGACGGCTGGCGCTGACGGCGACCCTGGATGAAGACGGCCGCCGGCTCGTCGCTCGGATCTCCGGCG
This sequence comes from Thalassobaculaceae bacterium, assembly GCA_040223655.1. Classification (GTDB taxonomy): domain Bacteria; phylum Pseudomonadota; class Alphaproteobacteria; order Thalassobaculales; family Thalassobaculaceae; genus Thalassobaculum. The sequence continues at coordinate 195,565 of JAVKFT010000026.1, forward strand.
GGCCGAGCGCCGCGGGGATCGTGTTGGACGGCCTGGCGCTGACCCTGGCGGCCGAGGCGGACACGGCTCTGGCGTCCCTCCCTGACCGGGTGCGGCTCGCCCTGGACGGGGGCGTGGCGACCCCAGCGGGAGAGGGGGTCGATACGGTCGCCTTGCTCGGACCGCGGGTCGAGCTCTCGGCCTCCGGGTCGGTGGTGCCGGAAACGGGGACGGTAACGGTGGACCGGCTGGTGCTCGACAGCGCCGGCCTGCGTGCCGAAGGGTCCGCCGGGTTCGCCGGCGGCAACCGGCTGACACCGACCCTGACGGTCTCGGCCGCCGATCTCGGACGGCTCGCCGGGCTGACCGGTCTCGATCTCTCGGGCGGCGCCGAGCTCTCCGTGGACGGGACCGTCCGTCTCGATCCGTTGGACGTCTCCGCGACCCTGGCCGTCACCGGATCGGCGCTGGGTCTCGGCGACCCGGCGCTCGACGATCTCGTCGGGCCGTCGCCGGCGCTGACCACGGGGATCACCCTTGACGCCGACCAGCGTCTGACGCTCGTCGGCCTGACCCTGGACGCCTCGGCGGCCCGGGCGAGCGGCGACGTCGCCCTCGATCTGGCGGCGGGCGGGATCGAGGGGCGGATCGACCTCGCCGCGCCGGATCTGTCGGCCCTGGGCGCGGTTGCCGGGACGGATCTGGGCGGCGCCGGGGCCGTGGCCGTCGCCCTCGGCGGTACGCTCGACGCGCCGGCTGCTTCCGCGTCCTGGCGGATAGTCGACCTGGCGGTCGCCGGTATCGCGGTCGAAGAGACCACCGGCTCGGTCACCGCCGCCGGTCTGCCGGATGCCCCCGCCGGGGAGATCCGGGCGCGGGCGCGCCTGCGCGGCGAGCCGGTCGACCTGTCCTTGGCCTATGCCCTCACCGATCGGGTCCTGCGGATCGGCGATCTCTCGCTCGACGGGCTCGGGGCGACGGTCACCGGGGATCTGAGCGCCGACCTCGACACCACGCTTGCGCGCGGCGACCTCGCCCTGTCCGCCGCCGACCTCGCCGTGATCGGCAACGCCCTCGACCTGCCGCTCGCCGGCGGTCGCGTCGGCGGCGCGATCCGCTTCAGCGATGCGGACGGACAGGGCGCCGCCGCGACCCTGGAAGGCGCCGGCCTCGTCCTTGCCGACGGCACGGCGGTCGAGCGCCTGTCGCTCGAGGCGTCGCTCGACGACCTCAACGGGGCGATGGGCGGACGGCTCGATCTCCGCGTCGACGGGGCCGAGACCGGCGGGCTGGCGTTCAAGGTCGCGACCCTGGGCGCCGACCTGCGGGACGGCGTCGCCGATCTGGTGCTGAACGCCGAGGGAGATGTCGGTCTGCCGGTCGTTCTGGCGGCCGCCGCCTCGGTCCCGCTCGATCCGGTGGACGGCCCGATCACCGTCGGCCGCCTGGATGCCGATCTGGGCGACGCCGCGCTCCGGCAACGCGGTCCCATCCGCATCGCCCTCGACGGCGGGCCGAGGATCGACGGGCTCGATCTCGGCATCGACGATGGCCGGCTCAGCGGCCATGCCGGGCTCGATCCGGCGGACCTGGATGTGGATATCGTGCTCCGGGGGGTGCCGGCGGCGCTGGCCCGGCTGGCCGACCCGACCCTCGAACTGGACGGCCGCATCGACGGCGAGATCGCCGTGACCGGATCGCTGGAGAACCCGGTGGGACGGGTCGCGCTCTCGACCGCGGGCATCCGCACCCTGGAGCCGGCGCTGTCCGATCTGCCGCCGCTGATCGCGGATCTCGTCCTGGAGATCCGGGATCGACGGGCGACGGCGCGGCTCGACGCGTCCATCGGGGAGGGGGCGACCGTCAGTCTCGGCGCCGAGATCCAGGGCAGTGCCGGGGCGACCGGATCGCCGCCAGTCTTCGAGCCGACGGCAGCGCTGGAGGCTCGGCTCGACGCCGATGCCGATCTCGGCCGGGTATCGGCCTTCCTGCCGTTGGACACGGTCGCCCTGGGTGGCACCGCCCAGGCCCGCGTGACGGCCGGCGGCACGCTCGGCGATCCCGGCCTGGCCGGTGCGGTGACGATCGACGGCGGAGAGGTCGACATGCCGGCGGCCGGGCTCTACCTGCGCGATCTCGCCGTGCGGGCCGAGGGCGAGGGCCGAGAACTCGTCATCCGGCGCTTCGAGGCCCGGGCCGCCGGGGGCGGGACGCTCTCGGCCTCTGGCAGCGTCTCGGCCGACGCGGAGGCAGGTTTTCCGGCGGAGATCACGCTGACCGCCGACCGCTTCAACGCCGTGGACATGGATCTGGCGACGGTCTCCGTCGATATCGATCTGGCGCTGGACGGGGCGCTGCCGGAATACCTGCTGGCGGGGACGGTCACGGTGCTGCCGACCGAGATCCGGATACCGGACACCCTGCCGCCGAGCGTCACCGAGATCGAGGTGGTCGAAGTCCGCGACGGCCGGGTGATCGAGACGCCGGAACAGCAGGCGCGACGGGAGCGGGAGGAACGTCAGGAGGCGGTGGCCGGCGCGCCGCTGCGCCTGGACGTGGAGATCGATGTTCCGGGCCAAGTCTTCGTGCGCGGCCGCGGGCTCGACAGCGAATGGGCGGGCACGCTCGCCGTCACCGGGCTCGCCGACGCGCCTCAGGTGGAGGGCGAAATCGCCGTTCGGCGCGGCGTGCTCAACGCGGTCGGCAACAACTTCGATTTCGAGCGCGGCCGGGTGATCTTCAACGCGGGGCCGCCCGACAACCCGGCCCTGGACATGCGCCTAGTCGCCGACCTGCCGGACATCGCCGCCGCCATCGCGGTGACCGGCCGGGCCAACGATCCGGACATCAGCCTGGAGAGCGATCCGGCCCTCCCCGAGGAGGAGATCCTGTCGCGCATCCTGTTCGGCTCCAGCCGGGCCGAGCTGACGCCGGTCCAGGCGCTCAAGCTCGCGCGCTCTGCGGCCATCCTGTCCGGCGGTTTGGGCTCGGGGTCGGGTTTCACTTCCGAGATCCGCGAGACCCTAGGTGTGGATACGATCGACGTGGATACGAGCACCAACGAGGACGGATCGGTCGGCGCGTCGCTGTCGGTCGGCAAGTACATAGCCCCGGGCGTGTTCCTGAAGCTGCAGCAGGGCCTGTCAGGCGCGTCCAGCCGGGCGGTGGTCGAGGTCGAGGTCACCGATAACATCTCCGTCGAGACCGATGTCGGGGCGGACAGCCAAAGCCGGGTTGGCGTCACCTACGAGCTCGACTATTGAGACCGCACGCCCACCCGCCGACGACCAGCCAGGACAGCCGCATGACAGAGATCGAATTCGACCCGAGCCGGCCGGAGAGCTTCGCCTTCTGGACCCAGGAAAGGCTGCGCGCCGGCGATCTCGACATCGTTGGCCACGTGAACAACAACGCCATCGGCGTCTTCCTGGAGAACGGCCGGGTTCGGATGTTCATGGATGCCGGCGAGAATCTCTACAGCGCGGCGGCCGAGGGCGGCTCGCCCGAGACCACCTGGGTGGTGCGTCGGCTCGAGATCGACTTCGTGCGCGAGATCCGGTTTCCGGGCCTCGCCTGGACCGGCACCCGGGTGACCCGGTTCGGCAACACGTCGTGCCGGGTCGAGCAGGGGATTTTCGTCGACGGCACGTGCCGGGTAACGGCGGTGGCGACGGCGGTCTGCTTCGACCCGCGCGCGCGCCGATCCGTGCCGATCTCCGACACGCTGAGAACCAATCTTCTGGCCGCCTGCGAGAGGGCCGGCGACGGGCCGTTTCCCGGCTAGAGCAAATCACGATCAGATGGAAACATCTGGTCGTGTGAATTTGCTCTATCGTTAATGAGTTAGAGTGCGATTCACGGTTCAGATCGATTCGATCTGAACCGATCGCGCTCTAGCGGCGGCAGCTCATCGCCGGCCCCGCCGAACGGGGCCGGAGGCGTCTTAGTGCTTGAGGGGGACCATCGAGACGGTGGCACCCGGATGGGCGTGCATGTAGCGATGGACGGCGACCTCGTCGTCCATCAGGCGCGTTTCGGCACCATCCAGGACACGGAACAGAAAATTCGGTCGGAGCCCGGGGATGTCCGCGTGGGCCTGGGCCCGAGAGGCACCGATATGCGCGCCGCGGAAAAGAGCGAGTTCGCCCTCGTATGCGACGCCGTCATGCAGAAAAAACTGACGCGCCATGATTATTCTCCGTTGTTAGAGATCTGATATATGCGCACGTCGTGCGGTTTTTCAATCCGGAAAACGCACACTGTGCGCATTTTATATTGGCTGAGGCGTTAACTAGCGGTTAAATGCGCCGCAACCGATCGCGAGGGGACGCGTGGCCAAATCGTCGACCGACACGACCGTCATGAAGCCGGCGGATTTCAAACGTTGGCGAAAATCGCTGAAGCTGTCGCAGAAGGAAGCCGCCGAGGCGCTCGGGCTGAAGCGGCGGGTCGTCCAGTATTACGAAAAGGGCGAACGCGACGGCGATAAGGTCGAGATTCCGAAATACATTCGCCTCGCCTGCTCGGCGCTGGCGTCCGGTGTCGCCGACTACGACGGCCCCGCGCGGGAGACGGCCGCCCCCGATACGCCTGGCCCCGATACGGCTACCGGAGAGCCGGCGGAAAGCGCGGTGCTGGCCGCTCAGTCCACCAGGGACTGATAGGCGAGCACGCGCAACTCCCGGCGTAGCGGCCAAGCCGAGGACGGCGTCAGTTGGGTGAAGAACACCGCGGAAATCTCTTCGGCCCGGTCGATCCAGAAGCCGGTGCTGGCGACACCGCCCCAGGCGAACTCGCCGGGGCTGCCGGGAATCTGGGCAGCGGCCGTGTCGAGCAGGATCGACCCGCCCAGGCCGAAGCCCATGCCGACCATGGGCATCTCCGAGAAGCTGGACTGTCCCATGGAGGCGATGTCGCCCGGCAGGTGGTTCGACATCATCAGATCCACGGTCTTGCGGCCGAGCACGCGGGCCGACCCGAAGGTGCCGCCGCGCCGCATCATCTCCATGAAGCGCAGATAGTCGGGCAGCGTGCCCGTCAGGCCGCCGCCGCCGGATTCCATCCGCTGGGTGCCGACGAACTTGGAGCCGGCGGCCTCATCGCCCCGCTTCATGCCCTCGCCCGACTTCTCGTAGCAGGGGACGAACCGGGCGACCTTCTCCTCGGGCACGCCGAACCCGGTGTCGATCATGCCGAGCGGCTCGAAGATCCGTTCCCGCAGGACCTCGCCGAGCGGCTTGCCGGCGACCACCTCGACCAACCGGCCGAGCACGTCGGTGGCGATGGAATAGGTCCACTGGCTGCCCGGCTCGAACAGGAGCGGGACCTGGGCCGCCCGCGCGGCGACCTCGGCGACGGTTTCCCGGCCGGGGAAGAAGTTGACGTTGTTCTTGCGGTAGGCGGCGCCGACCGGGCCCGGATCGAAGAACCCGTAGGTCAGACCCGCGGTGTGGGTCATGAGCTGGCGGATGGTGATCGGTCCCTCCGCCGGCCGGGTCTCCATGGCGTCGCCGGCACCGGAGACGTAGACCCGCGGCTCGGCGAATTCAGGCAGGAAGCGGGAGATCGGGTCCTCGAGCTGGAACCGGGCCTCCTCGTAGTAAGTCATGGCCGCCGCGGTGACGATGGGCTTGGTCATCGAGTAGATGCGGGCGACGTGGTCAACGGTCGGCGCCTGCCCGACCTCCGGATCGGTATGGCCCCGGGCGTCGAGATAGGCGATTTCGCCGCCGCGCAGGATCGCCGTCATGGCATAGGGCAGCTTGCCGGCGTCGACGTACCGATCCATCCAGTCGCCGATCCGCGCCAGCCGCCCGGCGTCGAAGCCGAGCGCGCGCGGGTTGTCCGTCTGGTTGGCGAAGGCCGCTAGGCTCTGGTGTTCGGCGAGTTCGGTCATGTCGGCTCCCTGCGAAACTGTCGGGGCCGAGAGTAGGGATCGAGCCTCAGCCCGTATAGAGCCAGATCAACAGGCCGCCGCCGAGCAGGATGCGGTAGATCACGAACGGCATGAAGCTCGCCCGTTTCAGCCAGCCCATCATCAGGACGATGGAGACCAGCGCGGCGATGAAGGCCAAGCCGCCGGCGATCAGGGCATCGGCGGTGAGCCGTGCGTCCTCCGCCTCGTAGAGATCGAGGCCGATCAGCACGCCCGCCGCGAGGATCGTCGGGATGCCCATGAGCATGGAGAAACGGGCCGCCTCCTGACGCTCGTACCCGAGCGCCCGGGCGGCGGTCATGGTGATGCCGGATCGGCTGGTCCCGGGGATCAGCGCCAGGACCTGGGCGACGCCGATCGCCAGGGCCTCGCCGTAGCGCATGTGCTCGATCCGGCGGATGGTCATGCCGACCCGGTCGGCCACGCCGAGCAGGATGCCGAAGCCCAGGGTCGCCCAGGCGACGATCTCCGGCGAGCGCGTCATGCCGCCGAAATAGTGCTTCAGGGCGAAGCCGGCGGCGACCACGGGGATGGTGGCGAGCACGAGCTGAAGGGCGAGGCGGAAGCCCGGATCCCGGCGTCCGCGCAGACCCCGGAGCGTGCCGACGGTCATGCGGGCGAGATCGCGCCAGAGATAGAGGCAGACGGCGAGAAGCGTGCCGACATGGACGGCGACGTCGATCACGAGGCCCTGGTCGGCCTCTCCGGTGAGGGTCGGCACGAGAACCAGGTGTCCCGACGAGCTGATCGGCAGGAACTCGGTGATCCCCTGCACGATGGCGATGAGGATCAGATGTTCGATGGACACGCGCACCCCCGCTGTCCGATTGCGCGGAATGCAGATTATAAGATTCGGCGCGTCGGCGCAGGCAGCAATATGGTCTCGAAACGGAACAAAATGACGCGCTCACCAAGCGAAGCAGCCTGTCGCGGAGGCAGTCGACCCGGTTCATCGTGTCCGTGTCGGCACTTTTTAGGTCCAAAACGGACCTATTTGCCGGATTCTTACTTTTTTGAATCCTTCTCACCGTGTATAGAGGCCGCCCGCCTTGCCGATGGCGGGTCCCGAGAACCGGGTAAGACTGCTGGTCTACGGGCCATCGAATGCGGCGAACCGGCTGCCGGGGAGGGGCGCGAGAGCGTGGATCCCGGTTCCGGCCTGAAAGAGGGAGACGAGGTCATGACCACCGACCGGATGCTGAAGTTCGTCGGGACCGACAAGCGGATGCCGTCGAAGCGCGCCGCCGATGAGCGCCGGGCCGATTTCGGGGAGATCTATGCCGAGTTCGACCCCGCCGGCGCCGCCGAACAGGCCGGCCGCTGCTCCCAGTGCGGCGTGCCCTACTGCCAGGTTCATTGTCCGCTGCACAACAACATTCCCGACTGGCTGATGCTGACCGCCGACGGGCGCCTGGAGGAGGCCTACGAGATCTCCTCGGCGACCAACAATTTCCCGGAGATCTGCGGCCGCATCTGCCCCCAAGACCGGCTGTGCGAGGGCAACTGCGTCATCGAGAAGGGATTCCAGTCCGTCACCATCGGTTCGGTCGAGAAGTATATCACCGAGACGGCGTTCGAGAACGGCTGGGTCAAGCCGGTCAAGCCGGCGCGGGAGCGCGAGGAGTCGGTCGGCATCATCGGCGGCGGCCCGGGCGGCCTGGCGGCGGCTGAGCAGCTTCGCAAGCGCGGCTATCAGGTCCATGTCTACGACCGCTACGACCGCATGGGCGGCCTGATGATCTACGGCATCCCGAACTTCAAGCTGGAGAAGGAGGTCGTCGAGCGCCGCACCGCGCTGCTGGCCGACGGCGGCGTGACCTACCACGCCAATACCGAGATCGGCCGCGACGTCACCCTGGACGAGCTGCGCGAGCGGCACAGCGCCGTGCTGATCGCCACCGGCGTGTACAAGGCCCGCGACATCCAGTGCCCGGGCGTAGGCCTCGGCAACATCTATCCGGCGCTGGACTACCTGACCGCCTCGAACCGCAAGGGCCTGGGCGACGCCGTGCCGGAGTTCGACGACGGCACCCTCGACGCCAAGGGCAAGAAGGTCGTGGTGATCGGCGGCGGCGACACCGCCATGGACTGCGTGCGCACGGCGATCCGCCAGGGGGCTGAGACGGTCACCTGCGTCTATCGCCGGGACAAGAACAACATGCCGGGCTCCCAGCGCGAGGTCGCCAATGCCGAGGAGGAGGGCGTGACCTTCGAGTGGCTGGCCGCCCCCGAGGCCTTCGTCGGCGACGGCGCGGTCGACGGCGTGCGCTGCCAGCGCATCCATCTCGGCGTGCCCGACGCCACCGGCCGGCAGACACCCCAGGTGATCGAGGGCTCCAGCTTCACCATCGAGTGCGACATGGCGATCAAGGCCCTTGGCTTCGATCCCGAGGACCTGCCGACCCTGTTCGGGGCCGAGGAGCTGAAGGTCTCGCGCTGGGGCACCGTCGGCATCGACTTCAAGACCATGATGACGAGCCTCGACGGGGTGTTCGCCGCCGGCGACATCGTGCGCGGCGCCTCCCTGGTGGTGTGGGCGGTGCGCGACGGCCGGGACGCCGCGGATCGCATCCACGACTACCTTGCCGCCAAGGCCGGCGCGGCCCGCACGGCCGCCTGAGCTTTCTCCTGACCCCGTTTCTGACCTTAAGGAGGCCAGACATGTCGGACACGCCGATCCTCAACGGTGAGACTTTCGTGAACGAGTGGCGGGAGAACGCGGCCACCCTGCAGGCGGCCCACGCCTACGATCCGGCGTTGGAGCACGAGTCCTGCGGCGTCGGTTTCGTCGCCGCCATCGACGGCAAGCCGCGCCGCGGCGTGGTGACCGCGGCGATCCAGGCGCTCAAGGCGGTCTGGCACCGCGGCGCCGTGGACGCCGACGGCAAGACCGGCGACGGCGCGGGCATCCATATCGAGATCCCCGACGACTTCTTCCGCGAGGAGGTGGCCAACACCGGCCACAAGCTGCTGGACGGGCGCATCGGCGTCGGCATGGTCTTCCTGCCGCGCACCGACCTCGCCGCCCAGGAGCGCTGCCGGATCATCGTCGAGTCCGAGATCCTGAAGACCGGCTGCTTCATCTATGGCTGGCGTCAGGTGCCGGTCGACATCTCGGTGATCGGCGAGAAGGCGAACGCCACCCGCCCCGAGATCGAGCAGATCATGTTCTCGGCCCCGCCGGAGCACGACGACGCACAGGTTGAGCGGGATCTCTACGTCATCCGCCGCCGGATCGAGAAGGCGGCGCTGGCCGAGCACATCACCGATTTCTACATCTGCTCGATGTCCTGCCGGTCGATCATCTACAAGGGCATGTTCCTGGCCGAGCAGGTCGACCAGTTCTATCCGGACCTGACCGACGAGCGCTTCGTCTCGAACTTCGCGGTCTATCACCAGCGCTACTCGACCAACACCTTCCCGACCTGGAAGCTGGCGCAGCCGTTCCGCGTGCTGGCCCACAACGGCGAGATCAACACGGTCAAGGGCAACGTCAACTGGATGGCGAGCCACGAGACCCGCATGGCGCATCCGACCTTCGGCGAGCTGATCGAGGACATCAAGCCGGTCGTCCAGGCCGGCTCGTCCGACAGCGCGGCGCTGGATGCCACCTTCGAGCTGATGGTGCGCTCCGGCCGCGAGCTGCCCATGGTCAAGACCATGTGCATTCCCGAGGCCTGGACAGAGGAGGACGACCTGCCGCAGTCCTGGCGGGACCTCTACGCCTACGCCAACGCGGTGATGGAGCCGTGGGACGGGCCGGCGGCGATCGCCGCCTATGGCGGGCGCTGGGTGCTCGGCGGCATGGACCGCAACGGGCTGCGGCCGCTCCGCTACTCGGTCACCGACGACGGCCTGCTGATCGGCGGGTCCGAGACCGGCATGGTTCGGATCGACGAGGCGAAGCTGATCGAAAAGGGCCGACTCGATCCGGGCCAGATGATCGGTGTCGACTTGGTGGAGGGCAAGCTCTACCACGACGCCGAGCTGAAGAACCTGCTTGCCACCAGCCGCCCGTTCGGCGACTGGATCCGGGAAAGCACGAAGATCGACAAGCTGATCCGCGCCGAGCACGAGGAGAAGCCGGCCTTCGGCAAGGACGAGCTGCGCCGCCGCCAGGTGGTCGCCGGCTGGACGCTCGAGGACATGGAGCTGCTGCTGCAGCCGATGGCCGAGGGCGGCAAGGAGGCGGTCGGTTCCATGGGCGACGACACGCCGCTCGCCGTCCTGTCCGACAAGTACCGGGGCCTGCACCACTTCTTCCGGCAGAACTTCAGCCAGGTGACCAACCCGCCGATCGACAGCCTGCGCGAGCGCCGGGTGATGACCCTGCGTACCCGTCTCGGCAACCTCGGCAACATCCTCGACGAGGACAGCGACCAGTGCGATCACCTGCTCCTCGAGAGCCCGGTGCTCACCAACGCCGAGTTCCACGCCATGCGCGACTACATGGCGGAGACGGCGGCGGAGATCGACTGCACCTTCGACGCCGAGGGCGGCCCTCATGCGCTGGAGACGGCGCTGAACCGGATCCGCCAGGAGGCGGAGGACGCGGTCCGCGGCGGCTGCACCCATGTGATCCTGTCCGACATGGCGGCCTCCCCGGAGCGCTGCGGCATGCCGATGATCCTGGCGACCGGCGCGGTGCACAGCCATCTGGTGCGCCAGCAGCTCCGGACCTTCACCTCGATCAACGTCCGCTGCGGCGAGTGCCTGGACGTGCACTATTTCGCGGTGCTGATCGGCGTCGGTGGGACCACCATCAACCCGTATCTCGCCCAGGAGGCGATCGCCGACCGTCAGGCGCGCGGCCTGTTCGCCGACCGCTCGCTCGAGGAGTGCCTCGCCAACTTCAAGAAGGCGATCCAGGACGGCCTGCTGAAGGTGATGTCCAAGATGGGCATCTCCGTCCTGTCGTCCTATCGCGGCGGCTACAACTTCGAGGCCGTCGGCCTGTCCCGCGCGCTGGTGGAACAGTATTTCCCCGGCATGTCCTCGCGGATCTCCGGCCTGGGCCTGAACGGCATCCAGTCCAAGGTTCTGGCCATGCATCACCGGGCCTATGACGAGGCCGTGGTGCCGCTGCCGGTCGGCGGTCTGTATCGCTACCGCCGCAACGGCGAGCGTCACGCCTTCAACGGCGACATGATGCACGCCCTCCAGCGCGCCGTGGAGACCGACAGCTACCACCTCTACAAGCGCTATGCGAACTCGGTCTACGGCGAGGCGCCGATCAACCTGCGCGACCTGCTCGGCTTCAAGCAGGGCCGCGAGGCGGTGCCGCTGGACGAGGTCGAGTCCATCACCGACATCCGCAAGCGGCTGATCGCGCCCGGTATCTCCCTCGGGGCGCTGAGCCCGGAGGCGCACGAGACCCTGTCGATCGCCATGAACCGGATCGGCGCCAAGTCGGACAGCGGCGAGGGCGGCGAAGACCCGGCGCGGTTCCGGCCGCGGCCGAACGGCGACAACCCGAGCTCGGCGATCAAGCAGGTGGCGTCCGGCCGCTTCGGCGTCACGGCGGAGTACCTCAACAATTGCCGCGAACTCGAGATCAAGGTGGCCCAGGGTGCGAAGCCCGGCGAGGGCGGTCAGCTTCCCGGGATCAAGGTGAACAGCCTGATCGCCCGGCTGCGGCACTCCACGCCCGGCGTGACCCTGATCTCGCCGCCGCCGCATCACGACATCTACTCGATCGAGGACCTGGCCCAGCTCATCTACGACCTGAAGCAGATCAATCCCGACGCCCGGGTCTGCGTGAAGCTGGTCGCCTCCACCGGCATCGGCACCATCGCCGCCGGCGTGGCCAAGGCCCATGCGGACACGATCCTGATCTCCGGCCATGGCGGCGGCACCGGCGCCAGCCCGCAGACCTCGATCAAGTATGCCGGCATCCCGTGGGAGATGGGCCTGTCGGAGGTGCATCAGGTGCTCACCCTGAACCGCCTGCGGCACAAGGTGACCCTGCGCACGGACGGCGGCCTCAAGACCGGCCGCGACGTGGTGATCGCGGCGATGCTGGGGGCGGAGGAATTCGGCATCGGCACCGCCTCCCTGGTCGCCATGGGCTGCATCATGGTGCGCCAGTGCCACTCCAACACCTGCCCGGTCGGCGTCTGCACCCAGGACGAGGGCCTGCGCGCGAAGTTCGAGGGCACGCCGGAGAAGGTGGTCAACCTGTTCTCCTTCGTCGCCGAAGAGGTCCGGGAAATCCTGGCCGAGCTCGGCATGCGCCACCTCAGCGAGGTGGTCGGCCGCTCCGACCTGCTGGCCCAGGTGAGCCGGGGCGATCCGTCGCTCGACGACCTGGACCTCAACCCGATTCTGGTCCGCGCCGATACCGGCGGCCTGCCGGCGCACAACACGGTCGAGTTCCGCAACGAGGTGCCGGACACCCTCGACGCGACCATGATCAAGGACGTGAAGCCGGCGATCGAGGGTGGCGAGAAGCTGCAGCTCACCTACAACATCGCCAACACCCAGCGGGCCATCGGCACCAAGCTGAGCTCGGTGCTGGTGCGCAAGTACGGCATGTCGGGCCTGCAGCCCGGCCACATCACCGTGCGCCTGCGGGGAACCGCCGGCCAGTCGCTGGGCGCCTTCGCCGTCCAGGGGCTGAAGCTCGAGGTGTTCGGCGACGCCAACGACTATGTGGGTAAGGGCCTGTCCGGCGGCATCATCACGGTGCGGCCGATGATGGCGGCCGCCTTCGCCTCGAACGAGAACACCATCATCGGCAACACCGTCCTCTACGGGGCGACGGCGGGCAAGCTGTTCGCCGCCGGTCAGGCGGGCGAGCGGTTCTGCGTGCGGAACTCCGGCGCCGATGCTGTGGTCGAGGGCTGCGGCTCGAACGGCTGCGAGTACATGACCGGCGGGACCGCCGTCATCCTCGGCGGGGTCGGCCATAACTTCGCGGCCGGTATGACCGGCGGCATGGCCTTCGTCTACGACGCCGCCGGTACGTTCGAGCAGATGGTGAACCCGGAGACGGTGATCTACCAGCGGGTCGAGACCGACTACTGGGAGACCTTCCTGCGCCGCATGGTGTCCGAGCACGTCCGCGAGACCCAGTCCCGCTTCGCCGAGCGGCTGCTGATCGACTGGCGGCACGAGAGCGCCAATTTCTGGCAGGTGGTGCCCAAGGAGATGGTCGGCCGTCTGTCGCAGCCGATCAGCAACGCTACCCGGGAGCGGCGGGCGTAGCCGCCTGTTTCGGTCCCGCTCCACCCTATCCGTCATCCCGGCGGCTCCCCGGATTTAATCCGGGGGGCGGCCGGGACCGTGCCGCTTGTGCCGCCCGGGCTCGGTCCTGACTTGCGTAAGGACGACCGCCCTATTTTTTCCGGCGCTCCACCGTCATCCTGATGCAAATCAGGATCAAGCCGCCAACGCCAGACGCCGCCGGGCAAGTGCTCGGTCCCGGCCCATACCCGGGTCGAGCCCGCGGTTGTCCGGCATGACGATGGGCGAAAGGATGCGGCGGCTTGCGCCCCCTCCGCCCGGCCCGCTACATCTGCGTCTCCGAACGAACGGGAGGCGGAGATGCGGGTCGTACTGGCCGAGGACTACAGCGTTCATGCGCCGAGCGGCTTCATCGCCCGCGGCAACCGGATGGCCAACCCGGAGGTGCCGGAGCGGGCGGCGATCCTGCGCCGCGCCGTCGAGGCCGGCGGTCACGAGACGATCGCGCCCGGGGATTTCGGTCTCAACCCCATCGCCGCGGTCCATGCCGGCGACTATCTCGATTTCCTCGCCACCGCCTGGGACCGGTGGTCGGAGCTGCCGGACCACGCGCCGGAGATCCTGCCGAACGTCCATCCCGGCCGGAACATGAACATCCATCCGACCCATATCGTCGGGCTCGCCGGCCACTACCAGGCGGATACCGCCTGCCCGATCGGGCCCGGCACCTGGAAGGGAGCGGTGGCCTCCGCCCAGATCGCGCTGACCGCCGCCGATGCGATGTGGCGCGACGGCCGGCCGACCTACGCGCTCTGCCGCCCGCCTGGGCACCACGCCTACGGCGATCAGGCGGGCGGGTTCTGCTTCCTGAACAACTCGGCCATCGCCGCCCAGCATCTGCGGGATCGGGGGGCGGACAGGGTGGCGATCCTCGATGTCGACGTGCACCACGGCAACGGAACCCAGGGCATTTTCTACCGCCGGCCCGACGTGCTCACGGTCTCGATCCACGGCGACCCGCACGACTACTACCCGTTCTTCACCGGCTATGCCGACGAGATCGGCGCCGGTCCGGGCCGGGGCGCCAACCTGAACCTGCCGCTGCCGCGCGGCACGGGGGACGACGCCTATCTCGACACGTTGGAGCGGGCGATGGCGGCGATCGACGATTTCGGCGCCGACGCGCTGGTGATCGCCCTCGGCCTCGACGCCTCGGAGAAGGACCCGCTCGCCTTTCTCGGCGTGACCACCGACGGCTTCCGCCGGATCGGCGCCCGGCTCGGCCAGGGCGGTCGCAGGACGGTGATCGTGCAGGAGGGGGGCTATATCTCCGACATCCTGGGCGACAATCTGGCCGCCACCCTCGCCGGGTTCGACGCCGCGCGCGGATAGGGGGCCTACGAGATCGGCGCCGGCCGGATCTCGCGCAGAAGCTTGCGGCGGATTTGGCCGAGATAGTCCCGGTAGTCCGTCGCGCGGATCACGAACGCGCCGAAGCCGCCGATCAGGCTGTCCTCGAAATAGTCGCCGAGCCCGGGCACCTGGTTCTCGATCGCCAGCGCGTTGATCGTGATCCCTCGGTCCAGCACCAGCTCGCGGACGACCGACAGGGCCGCACCCTGGTTGTTATAGCCGTCGCCGGACAGGTCGATCACCTGGCGGGTTCCCTCGAAGGCGTTGACCTCGAACTGGCCCGCCGCGAACAGGACCGAGGCGGAAATCGACGTCGCGCCGGTCACCACCATGCGTGGCGCCCGGCTGATCTCCTGGGCGAAGGCGCGGGCGTCGTCGCCGTTCCGGATCACCGTCCAGGGAATGGAGACCGCCTGGCGCTCGGCGCTCGACCATTCCATCAGGGTGACGGCGATGGCGCCGATCGGACCGGCGGCGATGGCGTCGGCAAGATCCGGGTCCTCGAAGGCGAGAGCCAGCCCCTCGAGCTGCAGGTTGAACTCGCTGAAATCGACGCTGGCGGAGCTGTCGACGGCGAGGACGAGCTCCAGGTCCACAGGTTCGACGGCCGCCGCGCGGTGCGGGGCGAGCAGCGCCAGAAGACACAGGACCCAAGCGCCCGCGGTCGCGCGGAAGGATACGGCCGTCGGTCGTCTGCGCATGGGCCCTACCGGTCCGCGTCTGCGGCCGCGACCAGGGCGGGAGCGGGGCCGCGCTTCGGGCCACGCTCCGGGCCACTCTCCGGGCCACTCCCGCCGCTGATGTTGAGCGTGCGGATCTCGCGGATCAGTTTCCGCCGGATGGCGCGTCTATAGTCCCCGTAGTCGTTCGCCACCTCGACGAAGGCCGCCGTCCCGCCGATCACCCGGTCCTCGAAATAGTAGTTCAGGGTCGGATGCTCGTTGACGACCGCGAGCCCATTGATTGTCACCCCGGCGGCGACCACCTGCCGCCGCACCGACTCGACCTGCGGACCCTGGTTGTTGCGGCCGTCGCCGGAGAGGTCGATCACCCGTCGGCTGGCGTCGTAGGGGGTGGCGCGCAACAGGGTGTGCGCGAAGCCGAGCGCCCCGGCGATCGAGGTGGCGCCGGTCGGTATCCTGCGGTCGAGCCCGGCGATCCGGTCGGCGAGCCCGTGCGCGCCGCCGCCGCCCTCGATCAGGGTCCAGGGGATATGCACCTCCTGCTCCGCATAGCCGGCCCATTCGACCACGGTTACCGCGATCCGCTTGAAGGGGCCGCTCTCGATGGCCGCGATCACCATGGGGTCCCGGAACCCGGCGGCGAGGCCGTCGCGCTGCAGGGCGAACTCCGTCTGGTCGACGCTCGCCGAGCTGTCGACGGCGAGCACGAGGGCGAGATCGACCGGAACCTGGGCCCGGGCGCCCGGGCCGACCGCCACGAGGATCGGCAGCAGGATCGCCAGGAGGCCGGCACCGAGGTCGGCACCGAGGCCGGTCGCCGCACCGAGACCTGTCGCCGCGACCCGGCGTCTCAGAAAGGAAGCGCTCATGGGGAAGAGACTTGCATCCGAATGTGGCCAAATCCAGTGCCTGGCCCCGTGCGCAGCCCCTTGACCGGCCGGAGGCACGTGGCACACTTCGTTGGTGTACGAATGAATCGCCCACGCGATCGACGGGGGGCCGTTTGACCCGATATCTGCGTCCGACAGATCTTGACGAGGCCCTCGGCGCTCTGGCCGACGGCCCCTGGACGATTCTCGCGGGCGGCACGGACCATTTCCCGGCCCGAGCGATCCGCGACCCCGACGAGGATATCCTCGACATCACCGCGCTGCCGGCCCTAAAGGGCATCGACCGGACGACGCAGGGCCTGCGGATCGGGGCGGCGGCGACCTGGCGGGCGGTGATCGACGCCGAGCTGCCGGCGGCCTGTGCCGGGCTGAAGGCGGCGGCCCGGGAGGTTGGCGGCATGCAGATTCAGAACCGGGGGACGGTCGGCGGCAATCTCTGCAATGCATCGCCGGCGGCGGATGGGGTGCCGGCGCTGCTCTCGCTTGACGCCGAGGTCGAGATCGCCTCGGCCCAGGGCAGCCGCCGCCTTCCGCTCGACCGCTTCGTGCTCGGCAACCGGCGGACCGCGCTTGCGCCGGGCGAGCTTCTGGTCGCGGTCCATCTTCCGGAGACGGCCCTGGACGGCGCCGGCCGGTTCCTGAAGCTTGGCGCCCGGCGGTATCTGGTGATCTCGATCGTGATGGTCGCCGGGACCATGCGTCTGGCGGCCGACGGCACCATCGCCGCCGCGCGGCTGGCGGTCGGCGCCTGCTCGGCCGCCGCCCTGCGCCTCACCGCGTTGGAGGCCGCGCTTGCCGGCCGCACCCCGGACGAGGCGGCGTCCGTCCTGGGCGGCCATGCCCTCGACGAACTCACCCCGATCGCGGATGTCCGGGGCGACGCAGCTTATCGACGGGAGGCGGCACGGACTCTGCTGCGCCGCTGCGTCGACGACCTGGCGGCCGCGGCATGAACCGGACCCTGACCTTCACCGTCAACGGAACCGAGCGGAGCGCCGAAGTCGCGCCGCAGCGCCGCCTGTCGCGGGTGCTGCGGGAAGATCTGGGGCTGACCGGGACCAAGGTCGGCTGCGATGCCGGCGACTGCGGCGCGTGTACGGTTCTGCTCGACGGCGAGCAGGTCTGCGCCTGCCTCATCCCGGCGGCCCAGGCGGCGGGACGGGAGATCGTCACCGTGGAGGGGCTGGCGGAGGCGGACGGCACCCACGCCGCCCTTCAGCGCGCCTTCGCCCGGCACGGGGCGGCCCAGTGCGGGATCTGCACGCCAGGCATGCTGATGGCGGCCCAGGACCTCCTGCGCCGGGACCCGGCTCCCGGTCGCGGAGCGGTCGAGGACGCGCTCGGCGGGGTGCTCTGCCGCTGCACCGGCTACCTGAAGATCGTCGAGGCGGTGCTGGACGTCGCCTCCAACGCGCCGGATGCCGCGTTTCCGGATGCCGGGGCGGCGGTCGGCGCGCGGGTCGCTCGGCTGGACGGCGCGGGCAAGCTCGATGGACAGGAACTCTATGCCGACGATCGGACGCCGGCGGACGCGCTCTGGCTGCGGCTGGTCCGCTCGCCCCACGACCTGGCCGATTTCATGCTCGGCGATCTCGACGCCTGGGCGGCGGCGACCCCTGGCGTGGTCGCGGTGCTGACGGCGCGCGACGTGCCGGGCCACAACAGCTTTGGAATCTACCCGACCCTCAAGGACCAGCCGGTCTTCGCCGAGCGTTTCGCCCGCTATCGCGGCGAGGCGGTGGCGGCGGTGGTACTTGAAAACCGGGCCGCGTTCGAGGCGGTCGACCTGTCGGGCTTGCCGGTCGCCTGGACGCCGGGGGAGGCGGTGGTCGGGGTCGAGGCGGCGCTGAAGGACGGGGCGACGCAGTTGCATGACGGATCGCCGGGCAATGTGCTGATCCGTGGCCGGGTGGCCTCGGGCGACGCCGACGCGGCGCTTGCCGGCGCCGATGCCGTGGTCGAGGCCGCCATGGAGACCGGCTTCGTCGAGCATTCCTATATCGAGCCCGAGGCCGGCTGGGCGCGGCGGACGGGCGACCGTGTGGAACTGCGGGTGACCACCCAGACGCCCTACATGGACCGCGACGAGGTGGCCCATGTGATCGGCATCCCGCAGGAATCCGTCCGGGTGATCCCGTCGGCGGTCGGCGGCGGGTTCGGCGGTAAGCTCGACCAGTCGGTGCAGCTTCCGCTCGCCGTCGCGGCCTGGGCGCTGGGGCGACCCGTCGCCACGCTCTATCACCGCCCGGAGAGTTTCGCGGCTACCACCAAGCGCCACCCCGCCCGCATGACCGCGAGCCTGGGCGTCAACCGGGACGGCGCCATCACCGGCTTCCGGTTCCACGGCGATTTCGACACCGGCGCCTACGCCTCCTGGGGACCGACGGTGGCGGGGCGGGTCCCGGTCCACGCGCCCGGCCCCTACCGGGTCGGCGCCGTGCTCGCGACCAGCGCCGCCGTCTATACGGACGGGCCGCCCGCCGGTGCCTTCCGCGGGTTCGGCGTGCCCCAGGCGGCGATCATCGGCGAGCGGCTGATGGACGACGCGGCCGCGGCCATCGGGATGGATCCGCTGGAGTTCCGCCTGCGGAACGCGCTCCGGGCCGGCGACCGGACGGCGACGGGACAGGTGATCGAGGCGTCGGTCGGCCTCGCCGCCTGCATCGAGGCGCTGAAGCCCGCCTGGGCCGGGTACGGCGCGCGGGTCGCGGCGCATAACGCCAAGCAGGGTCGGACCCGCCTCGGCGCCGGGATCGGCTGCATGTGGTACGGCTGCGGCAACACCTCCATGTCGAATCCGTCGACCATGCGCCTGGCGCTGAAGCCGGACGGGCGGCTGACCCTGTTCAACGGCGCCGCCGATATCGGCCAGGGCAGCTATACGATCATGGCGCAGATCGCCGCCGACGCGCTCGGAGCGCCGCTGGCGCTGGTGGATCAGGTGTGGGGCGATACCGACCTCACGCCGGATGCGGGTAAGACCTCGGCCTCGCGCCAGACCTTCGTGTCGGGACGGGCGTCCGAACTGGCGGGCCTGGACCTGCGGGGCCAGATCCTGCGCCTGGCTAATGCCGGGGAGGACGCGACCCTCGTCTTCGGAGGCGGGCGGATCGGCGTCCGGGACGCGGCGGGTATGCGCGATCTGGACCCGTCGGCCCTGCCGGTCGATGCGGATGGGCATGTTCTCGTCGGCGAGGGGAGCTTCGATCCGCCGACCGCGCCGCTCGACGGCGACGGCCAAGGCATTCCCTACGCCACCTACGCCTTCGCCGCCCAGATCGCGCTTGTCGAGGTCGACCCGGAGCTCGGCACCACGAAGGTCCTGCACATGACGGCGGCCCACGATGTCGGCCGCGCGGTCAACCCGACCCTGGTCGAGGGGCAGATCCACGGCGGCATCGCCCAGGGGCTCGGCCTGGCGCTGATGGAGGAGTACGTGCCGGGCCGGACCGAGAACCTGCACGACTATCTCATCCCCACCGTCGGCGACATGCCGGAGATCGACTGCATTCTGATCGAGGATCCGGAGCCGCTCGGCCCGTTCGGCGCCAAGGGCATCGGCGAGCCGGCCCTGGTGCCGACGGCGCCCGCCATTCTCGCCGGCATCCGCCAGGCGGTCGGCGTCTGCCCGGACAGGCTACCGGTTCTGCCGCACCGCCTGCGCGCGGCCATCCTCGAAGCCGAGCGGCGGGAGGCGGCGGAGTGAGCGCCGACGGCACAGGGGGCGGGACGGAGGCCCTGCCAGACGGCATCGTGCGCTGCGACGCCTGCCCCGTGCTCTGCCGGATCCGCGAGGGGAAGTCGGGGGCCTGCGACCGCTACGCGAACGTTTCGGGGGAGCTGGTGCGCCTGGACCCGCTGGTCGTCACCGAGCGGGTGGCCGAACGCGACGGCACGCTGGTGCCGTTCCTGGAGACGGCGCCGGACTGGGACGGGAGCGTGGTGGCCGAGCCGCCGGTCTTCGTCACCGGCATCGGTTCCGGCACGACCTATCCCGACTACAAGCCCGCCCCGTTCATCGTCAGCGCCGAGTGGGAGGGCGTCGACACGGTCACCGTTGTCACCGAGGGTATCTTCAGCTACTGCGGCGTGAAGGTGAAGATCGACACCGACCGCCATCTCGGCCCCGAACAGGCGGCGGTGCGCGTCGGCGGCGAGCCGGTCGGCCACGTCACCACCGCCGAGTACGGGAGCCAGATGCTGTCGCTCGGCGGTGTGCGGCACCTGACCGGCGGCAGCAAGAAGGAAGGCACGGTCACCTGCGCCGCCATGCTCGATCTCTGCAACGGTGAGGCTGTGGAGCTTGAGATCGACGGCGGCAGTCGGCTCACGGTGCAGGCCGGCAAGCCCCCCGTGGTCGACGGCGAGCGCGAGGAGCGGATGCGGGTCGGCTGCGGCTCCGCCACCATCGGCATCTTCGCCCGCCAATGGCTCGGCCATGCCGACGAGGTCATCGTCGTCGACGATCACATCACCGGCGTGCTGAGCGAACATCAGGCCGGCCGGTTCCTCGACATGAAGCCGGGCGGTATCCGGGTCCGCGGGCGCAAGTCGACGCCGGGGCGTTATTTCCAAGTGGCCGAGCCGGGCTCCGGCTGGGGCGGGACCGATGTCACCGATCCGCTGGACATCATCGACCGGGTCGATCCGAAGACCGCGTGGCCGGGCGAGCGGGTGCTGATGGTCTCCACCACCGGCGAGGACAGCGCCTATTTCGAACTGGATGACGGGCTGAATTTCGTCGCGAAACCGATGCCCAAGCCGCTGGAGGTGGTTGTCGATCGGATCGGCGAGAACTGCGAGCCGGCGCTCTGCACGGTGCTGTTCATGGGCGGCGCGGGAGGCAGTCTGCGCGCCGGCGTGACCGAGAACCCCGTGCGGCTGACCCGCTCGGTGCAGTCGATGATCACCCGCGTCACCTGCGGCGGCGCGCCGGTCTATGTCTGGCCCGGCGGCGGCATCACTCTGATGGTCGACGTCACCCGCCTGCCGAGAGGCGCTTTCGGCTATGTGCCGACGCCGGCTCTGGTGGCGCCCATCGAGTTCACCCTGCCACGCTGGGCCTACGAGGAACTGGGCGGCTATACCGACGCGATCCGGCCGCTGGCCGAGGTGCTGGATGGGCACACGGCGCTGCGGCGGGAAGCGCAATCGCCGGATAATCCCTGGCCCTATCTGCCTCCAGATCTCTCGCCGGGCGGACCCGCCCGGCGCCGGTGAGGCCGGCGATGCAGGCCACCCGCCTGGCCGATGGCCGCGTGCACCTGCAGGATGGGCCGATCGACCTGATCCTGAAGGCGGAGGGGCCCGGCCGCGCCGCAGCGGAACGGGCGGCCCTGTCCGCCTTCGACGGGCTTCTGGCGACGCTGGTCGCGGAGCTTCCGGTTCTGCGCCGACCGCTCGGCGCGCCGCCACCGCCGGTCTCCGGCCCGGTCGCCCGGCGCATGGTCGCGGCCGCGGCACCCTTCGCCGAGCGGTTCGTCACACCGATGGCCGCCGTGGCCGGCGCCGTCTCGGACCATCTGCTCGCCGCGATGCTGGACACCGCACCCGATCTGACCCGGGCCTGGGTCAACGACGGCGGCGACATCGCCTTCCATCTGACCGAGGGGCAGACCTTCGAGGTCGGCCTGGTCGACGACCTTCGGGCGCCGGCGCTGGCCGGTACGGCGACCGTCGTCCATGGCGACGGACTGCGCGGGGTCGCGACGAGCGGGCGCGGCGGACGTTCCTTCTCCCTCGGCATCGCCGACGCGGTGACGGTGATGGCGCGGGACGCGGCGACGGCCGATGTGGCGGCGACGCTGATCGCCAACGCGGTGGACCTGCAGGGACACCCGGCGATCCGGCGGGGACCGGCGAGCGGCGAGGATCCGGACAGCGATCTGGGCGATCTGCCGGTGGTTCTGGAAGTCGGCGAGCTCAATCCCGAGGCGGTGGAGACGGCGCTGGACGCCGGATGCCGTGCATCTGAACCAATTCTAAATCATGTCCCGGGTATCTGCGTGATACTGTTTTTGGCAAAGCGGTTCCGCATCGTCGGCGCGCCCGCCGCCCGGGTCACAGGACTCCCCCGGACGCGGTAGCGACAACGACGCGACGCCGCGCCGACAAGAGCAAGAGACGGTATGCGTTAGATCGGGGGAGGTGCGCATGAGCGAGAATGACCAGCCGACGGAGGCCGCCCGCATTCGCCGGCTGTTCCGCCTGGAGGATTCCGGACCGTCCGGAGACGGCAAGGCGCTCGCCAAGGAAGCGATTGACGACTTCTACCGGATGGCCACCGCTCATCCGGACATGGCCCCCCTGTTCGGCGACGCCGATCTCGACCGCCTGAAGCGCGCCCAGCTTCGTCACTGGGTTGGGCTGTTCGAGGTGGAGGGCGAGAGCGCCCTCGAGCAGGTCCTGACCACCTCGACCCGGATCGGCAGGGTGCATGTCGACCATCACATCGACACGACGAGCTATCTCGCCGGTTACGAATCCCTGACCGAGGATCTGGTCGTCGGCGTGCTGGAGCGGGTGAAGGAGCCGGCCCAGCAGGAGGCCGCGATCCGCGCCCTGCTGCGCCGCTGCTTCGCCGATATCGCCGCCAGCATCGCCTCCTACGGCGCCACGTCGAACGAACAGGATGCCGCCGGCCGGCTGATGGCCATGTCCGACAGCCTCGACCGGGAGATGACGACGACCCTCTCCGAGGTGCGGCACCAGGTGCAGACGCTCAGCCAGGTCGCCGGTCAGCTCGAGGGGATCGCCGGCGACGTGACCGCGGCGGCGGGTACGGTGGGCCAGAGCGCCGAGAACACCCGGGGCGGGGTGAACATCGTGGCCAGCGCCGCCCAGGAGCTGGAGGCGTCGAGCCAGGAGATCTCCGACCAGACGACCGGCGCCGCGCAGCAGGCCGAGGCCACCCTCGGGAACATCGACGAGGCGAAGCGGGCCATGGAGGCGCTGACCGAAAGCGCGGCGGCGATCGGCGGGGTCACCGAGCTTGTCCGCAACATCGCCAAGCAGACCCGGCTGCTCGCCCTGAACGCGACCATCGAGGCGGCGCGGGCGGGCGACGCCGGCAAAGGCTTCGCCGTCGTCGCCGGGGAGGTCAAGTCGCTGGCGGCGGAGACCGAGAAGGCGATCGCGTCGGTGACCGAGCGGACCGAGCAGATCGCCGGCTCCACGGACTCGGTCAACCGGACCCTCGGCACCATCGTGTCCGGGGTGGAGGAACTGTCCCAGCGCGCCGGGTCGGTCGCCTCGTCGGCCGACGAACAGCGGGCGGCCATCGCCGAGATCGCGCGCAGCGCCGAACGGGCATCGGTCGAGACCGGACAGGTGGCCGATCAGATCGGGACGGTCCAGGACACCGCCCAGGTCTCCCTGCGCGCCGCCGACCGGCTGGCGGAGATCGCCAACCGCCTCGGCCGCGACGTCGGCGACCTGCAGCGGCGCATGACCACCATGCTCCGGTCGTCCGGGGCGGGCGACCGGCGCCACGCGGAGCGGGTGGCCGTCGGCATCTCCGGGGCGCTGTCGGCCGGCCCGGCCGCGGTGAAGGGGCACATCGTGGACCTGTCGGAATCCGGCGGCCTGTTCTTCCCGGGCCTGGAGGAGGACGCGGCCGGCATGACCGGGACGCTGGAGGTCGAGGCGGTCGGCGCCCTGCGGGTCCGTGTGGTCGGCAGCAGCCCGCTCGGCTCGCACCTGCAGTTCCTGGCGCCGGGAGAGGGCGATTTGGCCGGCATCCGGCGGATCATCGAAGCGACCAAGGCGCATGACGCGCCGCTGGTGACGCTGTGCCGGGACGCCGCGGACACCCTGTCCGGCATCCTGTCGTCGGCCCTGAAATCCGGGCGCCTGGACATGGAGGCCCTGTTCGACGACGACTACGTGCCGATCGAAGGGACCGACCCGGTGCAGTACTCCACCCGGTTCCTGTCCCTGACCGACGAGCAGTTCCCGGCCGTGCAGGAGGCGGTGGTCTCGAAGAACCCGGCGATCGTGTTCTGCGCCGCGGTCGACCGCAACGCGTACCTGCCCACCCACAACGCCGCCTTCTCGAAACCGCAGAAGCCGGGCGAGGCGGTCTGGAACACGGCCAACAGCCGCAACCGTCGGATCTTCGACGACCGCGCCGGGCTGCTCGCCGCCCGCAACACCGATCCCTACAAGGTGCAGAGCTACGTGCGCGACATGGGCGGCGGCAATAAGCAGGTCCTCAAGGAGATCGATTGCCCGATCCAGGTTGGCGAGCGGATCTGGGGCAACCTTCGGCTGGCCTACAGGAATTGATCGGGTGTCTCGTAGCTGGATGCGGTAGCCTTTGACCCAGGTCAATGTCGGTCGACCGTCGCCCGGTAGGATACCTTTGCCCCCAACGGGGCGATGGACATTCCTCAAGGAGGTCAAGCGATGGTCGAGGGCGTTCCTTCCCAATCCGACTGGTGGCCGCAGGTCATGGACCCGCTGCGGCGGTTCGGCCACCGGGTTGCCGAGTTCTTCAGTCCGCTGTCCGACGCGACGACGTCGGATGACGCCTACGTGATCGAGATCGAGCTGCCGGGCGTGAAGGAAGAGGACATCCACGTGGAGGTCCACGGCGACCAGATGACCGTGAGCGGCGAGAAGCGCAGTTCGCGGGACGAGAAGACCGACACCTACATCTTCTCCGAGCGCACCTACGGCGCTTTCCGGCGGTCTTTCCGGTTCCCGCCGGACGTGGTCGAGACCGGGATCGAAGCCCATTGCGAGGATGGCATCCTGCGCCTGACCCTGCCGAAAAAGACCCAGACGGCCGAGGGCAAGCGCAAGATCGAGATCCAGCGCCCGGCGAAAGGGGTGACCGGCGATCCCCGCCCGAACTTCGAATAGGGGCTTACCGGCCGGCCCGTTCGGCGGGCTGGGAAGGCGGATCGGCGCTGAACGGAGGCGTGTGATCCGCTACGCTGGCCTCGCAGGTCGATGCCCCCGGGTCCAGGCCTCGCCCCGGGTCAGGCCCGGGGTCGATCCGGGATGACGGTTGGGGCCGGGATTGGCCCCGGGATTGGCGCCGGGGTTGGCGCCGGGGTTGGGGTGGAGGTCGGTCGAAACGGGCATAGCCGTCATCCCGGCGCCCTCCGGGCCTGATCCGGAGGGCGCCGGGACCCAGCCGCTGTGTCGGTCAAGATCCCGAAACGAGTTCCGGATGCCGCTCTACGTCGGGAGTTTGCGAAAGGGCTTGGAGGTGTCAGAGAGCCTGGATCCCAGCGCCGAATGGAAGCCGTGGGCATCCTTTCGGCGTTCGTGAGAGGGCAAAGTGACGGACCGAAGCCCCTGCTGCCGAGCCCAGGCTTGCATGGCGTCCATCAGTGGCCGGTCGATCCCCAGGCTACGTTGACACCACGAACGACAGTACCCGTCTTTGCTGATTGCTCACTCCTTCGGCTGCACCACGTGCCCCTGGGCGAGGCGGCCGCCATCGGCGTAGATCACCTGGCCGGTCACGTAGGAGCTGTCCTCGCTCGCCAGGAACAGAGCGACGCCGGCCATCTCCTCCGGCTCCGACGCCCGGCGCATGGGCGTGCGCATCTCCACCCGTCGCATCGCCTCGTTATCGGTCATGATGGCCGCGCGAAACATGTCCGTGGCGACGCTGCCCGGACCGATGGCGTTGACCCGGATCCCGTGATCCGCCAGCTCCATCGCCATGGTCTTGGTGAGCTGCGCCACGCCGCCTTTGGAGGCGTTGTAGGCGGCGAGGCCGGACGGGGCGATCACCGAGTTGACCGAGGCGGTGTTGACGATGCGCCCCGGCGTGCCCCGCGCCACCATGCGCCGCGCCGCCTCCTGGCCGGTCACGAACACGCCCTTCAGATTCACCGCGATCACCCGGTCGAAGGTGGCGTCGTCCAGCTCGAGGAACGGGTGATTGTGGATGATACCGGCATTGGCGACGACGATGTCGAGCCCGCCATAGGCGTCGATCGCCCGGTCCATCAGGGCGCCGACCTGGGCCCGGTCGGTGACGTCGCAGGCGACGAACCGGGCCTCGCCACCGGCCTGCTTGATCGCCCCGACGGAGGCATCGCCGGCCATCGGGTCGGCATCCGACACAACGACCCTGGCCCCCTCCAGCGCGAACCTTTTGGCGATGGCCGCACCGATACCGCGCGCCGCGCCGGTGACGACGGCGACTTGTCCTTGCAGACGCATTTTTTCTTCCTTTCCGACGATCCGCCGCGGCTCGACCCCTCAGGATCACCGCTGACGGGCATATCCGATGGGGCGTAGGGACTCGGCGATCTCGTCCAGGATCGCCGGATCGTCGATGGTGGCGGGCATGTTGAAGCTCTCGGCGTCGGCGATCTTCTGCATCGTTGCCCGGAGGATCTTACCCGACCGGGTCTTCGGCAGGCGCTGCACGACGGTCGCCTTGCGGAACGCCGCGACCGGTCCGATGCGGTCGCGCACCATCTGCACGACCTCGGCGACGATCTCCGCATGCGGCTTGTTCACGCCATCCTTCAGAACCAGGAAGCCGAGCGGCACCTGCCCCTTCACCTCGTCGGCGACCCCGATCACGGCGCATTCGGCCACGTCCTGGTGGCTCGCCAGAACCTCCTCCATGCCGCCGGTCGAGAGCCGGTGGCCGGCCACGTTGATGATGTCGTCGGTGCGCGACATGACGTGGAGGTAGCCATCGGCGTCGACGATACCGGCATCCCCCGTCTGGTAGTAGCCCGGGAACTCGGCCATGTAGCTGTCGACGAAACGGTCGTCGTTGTTCCACAGGGTGGGCAGCGCGGCCGGCGCCATCGGCAGTTTGATCGCGAGCGAGCCGATCTCGCCCGGCGGCATCTCCTCGCCCTCCGGCGACAGGGCGTGGACCTCGTAGCCCGGCACCGGACGGGTGGGCGAGCCCGGTTTGAACGGCAGCAGCTCGATGCCGAGGCAGTTCGAGGCGATCGGCGAGCCGGTCTCGGTCTGCCACCAGTTGTCGATCACCGGCACCTTGAGCCTGTCCTGGGCCCATTTCAGCGTGTCGGGATCGCAGCGCTCGCCGGCCAGGAACTGGGCCCGGTAGTGGGACAGGTCATGGGCCGCGAGCAGCTTGCCCTCGGGGTCCTCCTTCTTGATCGCCCGCAGGGCCGTCGGGGCGGTGAACATCGCCTTGACCTTGTGCTGAGCGATCACCCGCCAGAACGCGCCGGCATCCGGCGTGCCGATCGGCTTGCCCTCGTACAGGATCGTGGTGCAGCCGTGGAACAGCGGTGCGTAGACGATGTAGGAGTGGCCGACCACCCAGCCCACATCCGAGGCGGCCCAGTACACGTCGCCCGGGGCCATGCCGTAGATGTTGGGCATGGTCCATTTCAGGGTGACCAGATGGCCGCCGGTGGCGCGCACCACCCCTTTCGGTTTCCCCGTGGTGCCGGAGGTGTAGAGGATGTAGGCGGGATCCTCGGCCTTCACCGGCACGCAGTCGGCGGGCTCGGCGCGGTCGACCGCCCCCTCCCACACCAGATCGCGGCCGGGCACCAGCGTGCCGAGCTCCTGCGGGCGCTGCTTGATGACGCAGTGGTCGGGCTTGTGCGTGGCCAGCTCGATGGCCCGGTCGAGCAGGGGCTTGTAGTGGACCACCCGCTGGCCTTCTAGACCGCAGGAGGCGGCGACGATCACCTTCGGTTTCGCATCGTCGATCCGCGTCGCCAGCTCGTTGGACGCGAACCCTCCGAACACGACGGAGTGAATGGCGCCGATCCGGGTGCAGGCCAGCATGGCGACGACCGCTTCGGGGATCATCGGCATATAGACGATGACCCGGTCGCCGTAGCCCACACCCAGCGCCGCCAGCGCGCCGGCGAAGGCGGCGGTACGCTCCTTGAGCTGATCGTAGGTGATCGTCTCGACGGTATCGGTGACCGGGCTGTCGTAGATGATCGCCGGCTGCGCGCCGCGCCCGTCCGCCACATGCCGGTCGACCGCGTTGTAGCAGGTGTTGGTCTCGCCGCCGACGAACCACCGGTAGAACGGCGGGTTGCTGTCGTCGAGCACCCGGTCCCAGCGCCGGGTCCACACCACATCCTCGGCCGCCCGCGCCCAGAATCCCTGCGGATCGGCGCGCCACGACTCATAGACCGCGTCGAATTCGCCCATCGTTTCGATCTCCCTCGTCGTCGGGACCTTGCCGGCCCATGCCTTCGTTGTTGCGGAAACTCTAGGCGCGCCGTACCGGTCTTGTTAAGCGCCACGTGTCGTTGCGAGCCCGAACGCGGTGGCGCGGCGCTATACCATTGTTTGAGAGCGCCGCCGCGACTAGGGTCGCCGTGGCCGTCACCAAAGGGTCTCAACGCAGATGACCGATCATATCTCCAACGAGGAACTCCTCGACCGATACGCCTTGCTCTGCGAGGCCGCCGACCGCCACGGCGGCGAAGGCTGGCGGTCGACCCATGAGGACGGAATCAAGCGATCGATCACGCTCACCGCCGACCAGCTCGGACGGTTCGCCAGCATGGCGATCGGCGGTATCGGATTCGAGGTCGGCCCCGATTATCAGGGATTCGCGCCGGTCACGTCCGGGCCGGTGCAGCCGCTGCCGCCGTTCTCGCCGGAGCAGATTGTCAACTACAAGAAATTGATCCAGGGCGGGCTTGCGAACAGTCTCGACATGCTGAAGGCCGAGCCCGCGATCCGGCCCGAAGCCTGGAAAAAAGTGGTGCGCGTGGACGGCGTGGTTGGTGGCCCAAGCGTCAAGGTCTCGCTCTTCGGCGAGCGGGTTCCGGTCAGCTACCATACGCTGCGCGTCGCGCCACGGGCGTTCAGAATGCAGAGCGTGCTCGGCCACTACCCGCGGGCCGTGCTCGAGATCGGCGGCGGCCACGGCCGGTTCGTGCGGGACCTCTGCACGCTCGTTCCCGGCATGCAGGTCGTCTACTGCGACCTGACCTTCAATCTCATGATCGCCGCCCGCTATCTGACCCGGGTCTTCGGATCCGGTGTCCACTTGGCCTGGGACGACGATGAGCCCATTCCCGCCGATGCCCGCATCGTGCTCCTGCCGCCCTGGCGCCTGCGAGATATTCCGTTCCAGGTCGAGGTCTGCTGCAACTTCCTCAGCTTCCAGCATATGGAGACCGGAAACGTCCGCTACTACAGCGATTGCCTGACCGACCTCGACGTGGCGGCCATTTTCCACATCAACAGGCTGCGGCCGGCCTATCAGCGCGAAACCAATCTGAGCGAGGGCGCGTTCGGTCCGGAATGGACGCCGCTGGTCCGCGGCAAAGCCAGCGAGTCGCTGGTGACCGGTTCCGACGGGACCGCCGTGAAGATCCCCATCTATCAGGAGCTGCTGGTCCGAGACGGGCATATGGAGCGGTACATGGACAGCTATCGCCTTCGCGCGGCCTACAAGGATCTGACCGACGCGGCTGACGCCAAGGCCTGACGACCCGGGAAAGGCCTGTCGGCGGCTGCGAAGAAGTGTTCGTCCTGTTAAGAAAATTGCTTTAATATCATAAAGTTAGCTTAGTATAAATTTTGACTTTCCGGGCGTAGGGGCTTAGGGATGGCATTCCACATCCCACCCGCATGGGGATCGCCATGATCTCGACCCTGGCCCTGGCATTCGGCGTTTCGGCGGACGCGTTCACCGTCGCGGTCGGCAGCGGTGCGCGCCGGGACCGGCACCGGCTGTCGGACGTGCTGATGATCGGCGCCGTGTTCGCCGCGGCCGAGACGGCGGCGCTGCTGCTCGGGTGGTCGCTCGGCCACGCCGCAAACGCCTATGTGGCGGCGGTCGATCACTGGTTGGCCTTCGTCATCCTGGGCGGTATCGGCATGAAGATGATCTGGGAGAGCCTGTCCGCCGGTTCCGGCGAACCGGATCGGCCGGCGGCGGTCTGGCCGACCCTTGTCCTGACCGCCATCGGCACGAGCGTCGATACCTTCGCCGTCGGTGCTGTCCTGGCCCTGGTGCGCGACGAGCTGGTGCCGACCGCCCTTGCCATCGCCGCGGTTACCTTCGCCATGGCCTGCCTCGGCATGCTGCTGGGACGGGCGGCGGGCACCGCGCTCGGCCGGCCGGCGGCCGCGGCGGGCGGGCTGGTCCTGATCGCCATCGGTAGCGCGATCCTGATCGGGCATCTCGCCCCGGCGTCTGGGGGTGTGGGCATGATCGGCGTTCTCGGCTAGGGTCTTCCGAACCACCGGAGAGCAGCCAGAGCAGCCGATGAACGCCACCGTCCCCGCCGGTTCCGAGCCCGCGCATCCCTACGATACCGACCTGGACAAGACCGCGGCCAACTACGTCCCGCTGTCGCCCTTGAGCTTCCTCGTCCGCACGGCGGCGACCTTCCCCGACCGGCTGGCGGTCGCCCATGGCCAGCGGCGCTACACCTGGGCCCAGACGGCCGAGCGGTGCCGACGCCTCGGCTCGGCCCTGGCGGCGCGCGGCGTGGGCAAGGGCGATACCGTGGCCGCCATGCTGACGAACACGCCGGAGGGGATCGAGGCGGCCCATGGCGTGCCGATGACCGGCGGTGTCCTCAACATGCTGAACACCCGCCTCGACGCGGCGACCATCGCCTTCATCCTCGACCATGGCGAGGCCAGGGTCCTGCTGACCGACACCGAGTTCGCGCCGGTGGTGAAGGAGGCGCTGAGCCTGACCGACCGGGAGCTGCTGGTGATCGACGTCGCCGACAGTGAGGGGCCCGGCGGCGAGACCCTCGGCGAGACCGACTACGAATCGTTCCTGGCGACCGGCGACCCGGCCTATGAGGGCGTGCGCCCGCAGGACGAATGGGACGCGATCGCCCTGAACT
Source organism: Thalassobaculaceae bacterium (assembly GCA_040223655.1). Classification (GTDB taxonomy): domain Bacteria; phylum Pseudomonadota; class Alphaproteobacteria; order Thalassobaculales; family Thalassobaculaceae; genus Thalassobaculum. Next base: position 226,451 of record JAVKFT010000026.1, read on the forward strand.
ACACCTCAGGCACCACCGGCGACCCGAAAGGCGTGGTCTACCATCACCGGGGCGCTTATCTGAACGCGCTCGGCAACATCATGGTCTGGGGCATGAAGATGCACCCGGTGTATCTCTGGACCCTGCCGATGTTCCACTGCAACGGCTGGTGCTTCCCCTGGACGATCACGGTTCAGGCCGGGACCCATGTCTGCCTGCGCAAGGTCGAGGCGTCCGCCATCTACAAGGCCTTCGCCGAGGAGGGGGTGACCCATCTCTGCGGCGCGCCGATCGTCATGTCGATGCTGCTGAACGCCGACGCGCAGACGAAGCAGTCGTTCCCGCAGTCGGTGCAGATGATGACCGCCGCCTCGCCGCCGCCGGCCACGGTCCTGGAGGGGATGGAGCGCCTCGGCATCAACGTCACCCATGTCTACGGCTTGACCGAGGTGTACGGGCCCGCCGTGGTCTGCGCCTGGCATGATGCGTGGTCGATCCGGCCGGTCGACGAGCAGGCGGCGCTGAAGTCGCGGCAGGGCGTGCGCTACCCGTCGCTCGAGGGGCTCTACGTGGCCGATCCGGCGACCATGGAAGCGGTGCCCGCCGACGGCGAGACCATGGGCGAGGTCATGATGCGCGGCAATGTGGTCATGAAGGGGTATCTGAAGAACCCGTCCGCCACCGACAAGGCGTTCAGCGACGGCTGGTTCCACACCGGCGATCTCGGCGTCATGCACGAGGACGGCTATATCGAGCTGAAGGACCGCTCGAAGGACATCATCATCTCCGGCGGCGAGAACATCTCCACCATCGAGGTCGAGGGCGTTCTCTACAAGCATCCGGCGGTGATGGACGTGGCGGTGGTCGCCCGGCCCGACGAGAAATGGGGCGAGACGCCCTGCGCCTTCGTCACCCTGCGTCACGGCGCGACCGCGACCGAGGCGGAGATCATCGCCTTCGCCCGCGAGAACATGGCCCACTTCAAGGCGCCGAAGACGGTCGTGTTCGGCGATCTGCCGAAGACCTCCACCGGCAAGGTGCAGAAATTCGTCCTGCGCGAACGGGCGCGCAACCTCTAGGGACCGCCGCCTTCTCGCCGTCTCCCTCCCTACTCCTCCACTCCGTCATCCCGGGGATCCCGGACTTGATCCGGGAGCCGCCCGGGACCTCGGCTGTGCAGGTGCGGCTGGGTCCCGGCCTCGCCCCGGGTCAGGCCCGGGAACGAGCCGGGATGACGCAGGGAAGACCGTACCGGGGAGACGCCGCCGGGCAGATATCCCGGGTAGATATCCTGGGTCGGTATCTTGGGGAGATGACGCTCGACCCGTGGGCGCGTCACCCGGATCGATCCCCTACTTCTTCATCACCTCGGCTGCCAGCGCGCGGATCTCGGCGGCGGCGGTGCCGCGCTTCTGGTACTCGCTGACCCCCTTGCCCTCGAGCAGCGAGGCGGCCAGCGCCACCCGGTTGCCGATCTGGGCCTTAGCCACCTTCGCGCCCATCTCGCCGATCTTCGCCGCCATCGCCTCGGTCAGCGAGGCCCGCGGCGGGACCCGGTTGAGGACCAGCACGGCCGGGGTCCTCTCCGACTTCGCCAGATCGAGCGTGGCCTGGGTCGCCCAGAAATCCATAGGGCTCGGCTGCAGCGGGACCAGCACCAGGTCGGCGATGCGCACCGCGATCTTGGCCTCGGTCTCCGCATGGGGCGGGCTGTCGACCACCACGACGTCGTGGTCGCGGGCCAGCTTCTCGACCTCGTTGGCGGTGCGCCACCCGGTGATCCGGTGCACCGACAGGCCGCCCTTGCCCCTGCCGTTCGACGGTCCGGGCAGGCCCAGTTCCTGCCGCATCTCCCACCATGAGGAGAGCGAGGCCTGCGGGTCGATATCGACGACGGCGACCGTCCTGCCGGTCTCGGCGATGGCGACGGCGAGATGTGCCGCCAGGGTGGTCTTGCCGGCGCCGCCCTTTTGCTGGGCGACGGTGAGGATGCGTGCCATTCCGGCCCTCCCGCCTCTGAACGCTGTCGGGCCAGTGTAGCCGTCCTGCGGTCATGCTGCACTGCAAAACAGCCAGGCCGCTTGACCTCGTGCCCGTCCTGGGGCACCTGCCCGCCATGTCCGAGACGAGCGACACCCCGATCCGGCCGCTGGCCGATCCCGATGCCCGGCGCGCGGCGGCGGCGATCCTGCGCGCCGGCGGCCTGGTCGCGTTCGCCACCGAGACCGTGTACGGCCTGGGCGCCGACGCGACCGACGAGACGGCGGTCGCCCGCATCTTCGACGCCAAGGGCCGGCCCCGGTTCAACCCGCTGATCAGCCATGTGCCGGACGTGGAGACCGCCTTCGCGCTCGGCCGGGCCACGCCGGCGGCCAGGGCGGTGGCGGAGGCGTGCTGGCCCGGTCCGCTGACTCTGGTGCTGCGCCGGGCCGAGGATTGCCCGATCGCCTGGCTGACCTCGGCCGGGCTCGACACCGTCGCCATCCGCGTGCCGGGCAGCGAAGACGCGCGGGCGCTGCTGGCCGAGGTCGGCCGTCCCGTCGCCGCGCCGAGCGCCAACCGTTCCGGCCGGGTCAGTCCGACGACGGCCGCCCATGTGGCGGCGGAGGGGTTCGAGGGGCTGGACCTGATCCTCGACGGCGGTCCCTGCGCGGTCGGGCTGGAGAGCACGGTGCTGGACGTATCCGGCGCGCTACCGCGGCTGCTGCGCCCGGGCTCCGTGACCCGCGAGCGGATGGAGGCTCTGGTCGGGCCGATCGAGCTCGCGGGCCATGGCGATGCGATCACCGCGCCGGGGATGCTTGCCAGCCACTACGCGCCGTCGGTTCCGGTCCGGCTCGGCGCGACCGAGTTGCGGGGCGGGGAGGCCGGGCTGGATTTCGGGGGGCAATTGGGCGCGGAGAGCGATCTCAGCCCGTCGGGCGATCCGGTGGAGGCGGCGGCACGGCTCTTCGCCCTGCTGCGCGCGCTCGACCGGCCGGGCGTGACCGCCATCGCCGTGGCCCCGATCCCCGAGGCGGGACTGGGGGCAGCGATCAACGACCGCCTGCGCCGCGCCGCCGCACCGCGCGAGTGACCCGCGTCTACTTTCAACCTAATCCCCCTCCTAGAGGCTCCTCCTCCCGGCCACTCCCCGTCCCAGCCACTCCTCTTCCCGGCCACTTCCCCCTACGCCACTCCCCGGATCTATTCCGGGGCCCGCGGTTGGACCCCCGCGACAGCCGGTGATTGCGCGGTCCCGGTCGTGCGGGGGAACCGTGAACCCCGGAATGAATCCGGGGAGTGTCTGAGAGGGGAAGTGGCCGGGAAGAGGAGTGGCTGGGACGGGAAGTGGGTGCGAGCGGCAGGTCGTGCCGCTGCGTCCATACCGCTGCTCCCGCATGCGCTTCTGCGGAACCGCCTGAGGCCAAATTCCCGCCCTGTCGAATGGACCAATCGCGGACCCATCTTGTCGTGCGGGGATGGAGCCTTATGATTTGAGCCTCACGTTATCCACACCCGATACGTCAGGGAGACTGCCCATGGCCGCGCCCGCCGCCGCCAGCCGAAACGCCACCGATAGCGACGTCGCCGGCGCCCTGGAGCGCATCAAGACCATCGTCGGGCCGAAGGGCTGGACCGACGATTCCGGCGCGATGGAGCCGCATCTGGCCGACTGGCGCGGGCTGTACCGGGGCGCCGCCCGGATGGTGGTGAAGCCGGCGAGCACTGAGGAAGTGGCCGATGTGGTCGCCGCCTGCGCCGAGGCTGGAATTCCGATCGTGCCCCAGGGCGGCAATACCTCGCTCTGCGGCGGCTCCACCCCGGAGGAGGGCGGCGAGGAGATCATCCTGTCGCTGGCGCGCATGAACCGGGTGCGGGCCGTCGATCCGGACAATTACACGATGACCGTCGAGGCCGGCTGCATCCTGGAGAGCCTGCAGCAGGTGGCTTCCGAGGCCGACCGCTATTTCCCGCTGTCGCTGGCGGCCGAGGGCAGCGCGATGATCGGCGGCAACCTGTCGACCAATGCCGGCGGCACCAATGTGCTCAAGTACGGCAACGCCCGCGAGCTGGTCCTGGGCCTGGAGGTGGTGCTGCCGGACGGAAGGATCTGGAACGGCCTGCGCGGCCTGCGCAAGGACAACACCGGATACGACCTGAAACAGCTCTTCCTGGGCGCGGAAGGCACGCTCGGCATTATCACCGCCGCGGTGCTGAAAATCTTCCCGAAGCCGACCGACGTGCGCAGCGCCTTCTGCGCCGTGCCCGACGTTGCCTCCGCCGTCACCCTCCTTGGCCGGGCCCGGGCGGAGAGCGGCGACGCCGTCGAGACCTTCGAGCTGATGCCGAGGCTCGTGGTCGATCTGGTGCTCAAGCACATGCCGGACTGCGAGGACCCGCTGGCCGAGCGCTACGAGTTCTATGTCCTCCTCGAGCTGGTCTCGACCGCCAGTGGCGAGAGCGGCCTGTCGGAGACGCTCGAGGGCATTCTCGAAGGGGCGTTCGAGGCGGGGCTGGTGCTCGACGCGGCCATCGCCCAGAACGAGACCCAGCGCCAGGAATTCTGGAAGCTCCGCGAGAACGCATCGGAGAGCCAGAAGATCGAGGGTGCGTCGATCAAGCACGACGTCTCGGTCCCGGTGTCCCGCATCGCCGAGTTCTACGATGCCGCCTGGGAGAAGGTGGCCGCGATCGATCCGGATGTGCGGCTGGTCGGCTTCGGCCATGTGGGCGACGGTAACCTGCACTACAACCTGCAGGTCCCCGAAGGCGGCGACGGCAAGGCCTTCCTGGCGCGCTGGGACGAGTTCAACCGGGCGGTCCACGACACGGTGGTCGACATGGGCGGCTCGATCAGCGCCGAACACGGTATCGGCCGGCTGAAGCGCGGCGAGCTGGCGCACTACAAGGACGAGGTGTCCCTCGACCTGATGCGCGCGATCAAGGCGACCCTCGACCCGTCCGGCATCCTGAACCCGGGCAAGGTGCTCTGAGGGTGCCTGCGGGCGGGCAGCTGGAGACGATGGCGGCGGAGCTGACGGCACGGATCGCCGCGACCCGGGTCGTCACCCGGCCCTTTCCGCACCTGCTCCTGGACGACGCCCTGCCACCGCCGCTGCGCCGGGCCCTGGACGACGCCTGGCCGGCGCCGGATCTCATGATCCAGACCAATTTCGGGCGGCGGCGCGAACGGACGGTCTCCAGGCTGATGCAGATCACCGATGGCCGGGAGCGGGCGGTCTGGCAGGCGGTCCACCACCTGATGGCGACCGCTTCGGCAGCGATCAGGGCCAAGCTCGATCGCCACCTCGCCGACAAGTTCCGCCCGCTGATCGGTCCGGACTGGCGCCGTCGGATGCGCGGGGTGGACTATGCGCCGTCGGACTGCCAGATCGCCGAGTACCGCGGAACCATCGAGCTCGATCCCCATGTCGACCATGCCCGGATCGTCATCAACGGCTTCGTCTACTTGGACGACCCGGAGCCGGTCCCGCCCGAACCGAAGCGCGGCACCACGCTCTACCGGTCGAGAGGGTTCGCATGGCCGAGCAATCTGCAGATCCCGCCGAAGGTGCGCGAGCGGTTCCTGGTGCCGGAGGCCGAGGTCGGCTGGCGCGACAACCGGCTGTTCGCCTATGTGAACGGTCCGTGGTCCTTCCACGGCGTCGATCCGCACGACCTCGGCGAGGCCCGCCGGCGGCTCCTGATGCTCGGCTCGCTGCTCACCGAGGAGGCGTCGGAGACGCTTTTCGGGTTATGATTCTCCATAAGCGACAGATTTGTCGCACTCGGGTTTGGCGGGCGCCGCGGCGGCCTATATAAGGTCGCCGGATTCCCGAGGATCGCGACCGGACCGCTGCATGAAAAGACGGCCGTCGCGGGAGGAAGAGGACGCGAGCGATGAGCCCTTACGCTGCCCCCCTGCGCGAAATGCGTTTCGTGCTGAACGATGTCGTCGGTCTCGAGCGGATCGCCGCGCTGCCCGGTCTCGACACCGCGGACCCGGAGCTGGTCTCCCAGATTCTCGAGGAAGGCGGCAAGCTGGCCGGCGATGTGCTCGCGCCCCTCAACGCGGTCAGCGACCGGCATCCGCCGACCCTCGAGAACGGCGTGGTCCGCACCCCCGACGGGATCGCCGACGCCTACCGGCAGTTCGCCGAGGGCGGCTGGAACGGTGCCCCGTTCGAGGAGGAGTACGGCGGCATGGGCCTACCCTGGCTGGTCTCGACCGCCCTGCAGGAGATGTGGCAGAGCGCGAACCTCGCCTTCGGCCTTTGCCCGCTGCTGACCCAGGCCGCCATCGACGCCCTGCGCGAGGTCGGCTCGGACGAGCAGAAGGCGCTGTACCTGCCGAAGCTGGTCTCCGGCGAGTGGACCGGCACCATGAATCTGACCGAGCCCCAGGCCGGCACCGATCTCGGCGCGATCCGCACCAAGGCGGAGAAGGCGGCGGACGGGACCTACCGCCTGAAGGGCCAGAAGATCTACATCACCTGGGGCGACCACGACTGCACCGACAACATCGTGCACCTGGTGCTGGCCCGGTCGCCCGACGGCATCCCGGGCACCAAGGGCCTGTCGCTCTACATCGTGCCGAAATTCATCCCCGACGCCGACGGCAATCCCGGCGTGCGGAACGACGTGCGCCCTGTCGGTCTCGAGCACAAGCTCGGCATCCACGGCAGTCCGACCTGCGTCATGGCCTATGGCGAGGACGAGGGCGCGGTCGGCTGGCTGGTCGGCGAGGAGAACCGCGGCATCGAGTATATGTTCATCATGATGAACAACGCCCGTCTCGCCGTCGGCCTGCAGGGCGTGGCGATCGCCGAGCGGGCCTATCAGCAGGCGGTGGACTACGCTCGCAATCGGGTTCAGAGCCGCGCCATTTCCGGGTCCAGCGGCGGTGTGGCGATCATCAACCACCCGGACGTGCGCCGCATGCTGATGACCATGAAGGCGCAGATCGAGGCGATGCGCGGTCTGGTCTACGAGACCGCGGCGGCCATCGACACCGCCGACCGGCACGCCGACCGGGACGTCGCCGCCGCCGCCCAGCGCCGGGTCGATCTGCTGATCCCGGTGGCCAAGGCGTGGTGTACCGACGTGGCGGTGGAGATCTGCTCGACCAACATCCAGGTCCATGGCGGCATGGGCTTCATCGAGGAGACAGGCGCCGCCCAGCATCATCGCGATGCGCGCATCCTGCCGATCTACGAGGGGGCGAACGGCGTTCAGGCGCTCGATCTGGTCGGCCGCAAGGTCGCGCGGGACGGTGGGGCCGCCATGGGCGCACTGCTGGCCGATATGGACGCGACCATCGCCGACTTGGCGGCGCATGCGGCGGCCGACACCACCCTGCACGCCATGCACCGCCACCTCGTCGCCGGGCGCCGGGCGCTGGCGGAGGCGACCGACTGGGTCGTCGCGACCATGCCGACCGATCCGGCGGCGGCCGCCTCGCCGTCGGCGGTGTATCTCAGGCTGTTCGGTCTGGTGGCCGGCGGCTGGATGATGGCCCGGTCGGGTCTGGCGGCCCGGGCGCAGCTCTCCGCCGGTGGCGACGCCGATGCGCGCTATCTGGAGGCGAAGCTGGTCACCGTGCGCCACTACGCCGACCACGTGCTGGCCCAGGCGCCGTCGCTGTTGGACACGATCACCGCCGGTGGCGAGACCGTGATGGCGCTGGCGGAAGATCAATTCTGATCTAGGGCTTCCCCAACGGCTCTATCCCGTATGGATCTCCGGGCGAGCCGCCGGACGACCCCTTTCCCTTTCTCACAGACGCTTCCCGGCCGTGTGCCGGGGCCAACCCGTGAGGCGGTACCGCGCCGGGTGGTTGCGTACAGGCGTCGACGTGGGCCCCGGCACTAGAGCGCGATCGGTTCAGATCGAATCGATCTGAACCGTGAATCGCCCTCTAACTCATTAACGATAGAGCAAATTCACACGACCAGATGTTTCCATCTGATCGTGATTTGCTCTAGGCC
>JAVKFT010000027.1:0-22822 GCA_040223655.1 Thalassobaculaceae bacterium
TTATGACGCGCCCGGAACCGCTCTAGAGCGCGATCGGTTCAGATCGAATCGATCTGAACCGTGAATCGCCCTCTAACTCATTAACGATAGAGCAAATTCACACGACCAGATGTTTCCATCTGATCGTGATTTGCTCTAGTCGCGCCCTGTTCTAGTCTCGGCCCGGCTTCCGGGCCTCGTCCGCCGAACAGTTCGGCACCGCCTCGCAGGCCGCAAGGACGGTCCCGCTGAGGAAGCGGACGGCCACATCCTGCCCCCGTTCTCCGGAACATCCGGCGAGCACCGTAACGCTGAGCATGCAAACGATGATGGCTCGCATTGGATCACCAATAATTAACGTTCGACATTAATTAAGTAACCTCTTATTTGTATTTCGTCGAGTGATTTCGGAGATGGAAGATGGTCGCGGTCGAGACGGATGAACGTCGGCGGGCACGGTTGCGGCGCCTTGCCGCCGCCATGCGTTGGGTCAGCCTCGCGTTGGCGGTCGCCGGCCCCGTGATCCTGATCGGTGTCTGGGCCCGGTTCGAGGCGTTCGCGCCCTCCGTGATGCCGGGTTTGCGCCTCCCGGAGCTTTCATCGGTCGATCGGATTGGCGGATATGCGTTATCGATGCTGCCGGCGGCGATCGGCATGTGGGGGTTTTTCCATCTCGCGCGGCTGTTCGGCCGTTTCGCGGAGGGCGACCTCTTTGACGCCGACAACGCGGTCCGGCTGCGGCGCTTCGCCGTGTCCCTGCTCGCCGTGATCCCGGCGAAGATCTTCGCCCATGCGCTGCTGTCGGTCTGGCTTACCCGAGCGGCGGCCCCGGGAGCCCGCCAGCTTCAGATCTCCGTGTCCAGCACGGACGTGGTGCTCTTCGCCATCGGCCTGCTGATGGTGGCGCTGGCGACGGTGCTCCGTGAGGCGGCTGCGATCGCCGACGAAAACCGGCAATTCGTCTGAGCGCGTCCGTGCCCATCGTCGTGACCCTCGATGTGATGCTCGCCCGCCGCAAGATGCGCGGCAAGGAGTTGGCGGAGCGTATCGGCATGACCGAGCAGAACCTGTCGCTGCTGCGCTCCGGCAAGGTGAAGGGGGTGCGCTTCGAGACCCTGGCGCGCATCTGCGCCGAACTGGACTGTCAGCCGGGCGACCTTCTGACCTACGAGCCGGACCTGGCCTACGAGCCCGACGGGGAACCGCCCGGCTGAGCTGGGTCAGTCCCGCAACGCGCGGTCCAGCGCTTCGCGGAAGCGGGAACGGTCCTGTTTGGTGAAGGCCGGGCCGCCGCCCTTCGCCTCGCCCATGGCCCGAAGATCGCTCATCAGCTCGCGCATGCTGAGAGCCATGCCGATATTGGCGGCGGTGAAGGCCTTGCCCTTGTGGTCGATCACCCGGGCGTCGGCCTCCAGGCAGCGCGAGGCCAGCGGGATGTCCCCGGTGATCACAACGTCGCCGGCCGCCACCTTGCCGACGATCCAGTCGTCTGCCGCGTCCAGATCCTGGCTCACCACGATGTTGTGGACGTGCCTGTGTTCCGTCACCCGGAAGCCCCGGTTGCTGACGAGATAGACCTCGATCCCCAACCGCTCGGCCACGGACACGATCTCGTCGCGCACCGGGCAGGCGTCGGCGTCGACGAAGATGCGCGCACCGCTCATGTGCCTGCCTCCGTCACGTCTTCAGGCGGCGGAGCTTCGCCGCGTAGTAGGCCTGAAGGGCGAGGCGTTTGTAGCGTTCGGGCGCCAGGAACCGCCCGGCGATCCCACGTCCGTCGATCCGCTTGATCACCGACGCCAGCTCCACGTCCAGCTTCCCGTCCTTGTCGTGATAGTCTTGGACCACCATGCGGACCGTCGCCTTCTGTCCCGGGATCAGCCCGCCAGCATAGGGGCCCGCGAGAAACCCGTCCTCCGACCAATTGATCAGCGCGACGTCCCGCCCCTCGATGCGCACGAAACTGTCGCCCCGCACCCGCAAGCGCGGCTGCCGGCGGCGTTCCACCTCCGGTGTCCGAGGGCGCGAGAGAAACGGTATCTTCATCGCGTGCTGACTAGCACAGCTCGGCGGATCGGGGTACCGCCGCGCCGGATCAGCGGCCCGCTCCGGCCGGATGGTCTCGCATCGACGGCAGGAAAACCTCCACGGTCGTGCCCGCATTCGGCTGACTGCGGAGCTGGACCCGTCCGCCGAGGGCATCGACGAGCTGTTTGACCAGGGTCAGACCGAGACCGCTTCCGCCGACATTCGGCAAGCTGCGTTCATGTCCGCGGAAGAACGGCTCGAACACGCTGTCGAGGGTCTCTTCCGGCATGCCGACGCCCTGGTCGGCCACGGTGATCTCGACACCGCCCGGCACGGGCGCGACGGCGATGATCACCGTCCCGCCCCGACGGGAATACTTGATCGCGTTCGAGATTAGGTTGGTGAGAACCGTCCCGACCGACCTTTCATCCGTATGCAGGCTGGTCGTCTCGGCGACTCGGGGCTTTAGGGCGATCTCACGCTCCGCCGCCATGGACGAGAGCAGGTCACAGGCTTCGTCGACCGCTGCTTGGAGTGTCAACGTCGTCGGCTCGAAGCTTGGCCCGTGTTGTGCCAGGCGCTCGAGGTCGAGGATGGCGTTGATCTGATCGAGCAGTTGCGCGGAAGCGCCGCGGACGCTGCCCAGATAGCCCTTCTGGGTCGCGTTCACCGGACCGGCGAGCTGCATGGAGAGCAGTTCGGTAAAGCCGATCACTGCATTGAGCGGCGTCCGCAGCTCATGGCTCATACGGGCGAGGAACTCGGCCTTCACCCGCTCGGCCTCCTGCGCCTCGGCGGCGGCGACCTGGTACCGTTCGATGGCCTGACGCAGCTCGGCCGTGCGGACCTCGACCCGAGCTTCCAGTTCCGCATTGACGAGCGCCAGTTTCTCGTTGGCGTCGCGAAGGGCGGCATGGGTCGGGGCGGTGAGGATCGGAGTCAGCAGCCGCCAGACCATGACGCTGGTCGCCACCGACACGATGGCGGTCATGACCTTGGCGACCGCCTCCATGCTGTATACCGGGTACCAAAGGGTCAGCACGCCGAAGACATGGGAAATTGCGCACAGGATGATGAAGGCAGCGAAGAAATAGAAAATGCCGCCCGGATTCAAGTCGGGGCGCCGCCGCCCGACGATGACCAGCGCCGCTGGAATGGACAGGTAGGCGCCGGCGATCGCAAGGTCCGATCCGAGGTGACTCCAGATCAGGACCGGGTCCCAAAGCAGACAGTACCCGTGCGGTGTCAGGTCGTCGAACAGCGTCAGCGGTTGCAGAATGCTCATGCGTCGGCACCATCAGGTCAGATCAGCCGCAGGCGATTTGAACAACCAAAAGACTATAGGGTCCGCGTTAAGCCCGGGTTAATCAACGCAATGCGCCAATGTGGCTGTTTGTCCGTCGATATGTGGGTCGAACGTTTGCCGATCGGGAGGTTTCCCTTGATCGAGCCATGACCATCCTGTTTATAGCGCCATCCGTTTAAGACGGTTTCAAAACAGACGACATCAGGGAGCGGGCGAATGACGGAGCGGGTAGAGGTCGGTGGACTGCGGGTTGCGAAGGAACTCTATGACTTCGCGAACAACGAGGCCCTGCCGGGGACGGGCGTCGACGCCGCTGCGTTCTGGGACGGCCTGGGTGCCATCGTCCGCGATCTCGCGCCGCGCAACGCCGCCCTGCTGGCCAAACGGGAGAACATCCAGGAGGAGATCGACGCCTGGCACAAGGCCAACCCGGGCCCGATCGGCGATCTGCCGGCCTACAAGGCGTTCCTGAAGGAGATCGGCTACCTCGTGGAGGAGGGGCCGGACTTCACCGTCGAGACCGCCAATGTGGACCCGGAGATCGCGTCGATCGCCGGCCCGCAGCTCGTCGTCCCGGTGATGAACGCGCGCTACGCCCTGAACGCGGCCAACGCCCGCTGGGGCAGCCTCTACGACGCGCTGTACGGAACCGACGCCGTTTCCGAGGACGGCGGTGCGGAGAAGTCGGGCGGCTACAACCCGGTCCGCGGCGCCAAGGTCATCGCCTGGGCGCGCGACTTCCTGGACAGCACCGCCCCGCTCGCTTCCGGCAGCCACGCCGACGCCACCGGCTACGCGGTCGAGGGAGGCAAGCTGGTGATCGCCACCGCGTCGGGGTCGACCGGCTTGAAGGACCCGGCGCAGTTCGTGGGTTGCAAGGGCGACGCGGCCGCGCCGACCGGCATCCTGCTGGTGCGCAACGGCATGCATGCCGAGATCGTCATCGACGCCTCGCATCCGATCGGCAAGGACGACAAGGCCCATGTGGCCGACGTTGTTCTGGAATCCGCCGTCAGCACGATCATGGACTGCGAGGACTCCGTCGCGGCGGTCGATGCGCCGGACAAGGTGCTCGCCTACCGGAACTGGCTCGGTCTGATGAAGGCGGATCTTGTCGAGCGGTTCGAGAAGGGCGGCAAGACGGTCGAGCGCAAGCTGAACCCGGATCGGACCTACACCGCGCCGGACGGCTCCACGCTGTCCCTGCACGGCCGCTCGCTGATGCTGGTTCGCAATGTCGGCCACCTGATGACCAATCCGGCGGTGCTCGACGGCGACGGTAACGAGGTGCCCGAGGGCATCCTCGACGCCATGTTCACCAGCGCCATCGCCCTGCACGACCTGAAGGGCGGCCAGAGCCTGCACAATTCCCGCGCCGGCTCGGTCTACATCGTGAAGCCGAAGATGCACGGCCCAGAGGAGGTCGCCTTCGCCAACGAGCTGTTCGGCCGGGTCGAGCAGGTGCTCGGCATGGCGAACGACACCCTCAAGATGGGCATCATGGACGAGGAGCGGCGCACCACCGTCAACCTCAAGGAGTGCATCCGCGCGGCGAAGAGCCGGGTCGCGTTCATTAACACCGGCTTCCTCGACCGCACCGGCGACGAGATCCACACATCGATGGAAGCGGGTCCGATGATCCGCAAGGGCGACATGAAGGCCGCCGCCTGGATCGGCGCCTACGAGAACTGGAACGTCGATATCGGGCTCGAATGCGGGCTGACCGGCAAGGCGCAGATCGGCAAGGGCATGTGGGCCATGCCGGACCTGATGGCGGCGATGCTGGAGCAGAAGATCGGCCACCCGAAGGCGGGCGCCAACACCGCCTGGGTGCCGTCGCCGACGGCCGCGACCCTGCACGCGACCCACTATCACACGGTCGACGTGAAGGCGCGCCAGGACGAGCTGCGGTCGCGGGGCCGGGCCAATCTGGACGATATCCTCACGGTGCCGGTGGCGGCCCGCCCGAACTGGTCGCCCCAGGACATCCAGGCCGAGCTCGACAACAACGCCCAGGGTATCCTCGGCTACGTGGTGCGCTGGGTCGACCAGGGCGTCGGTTGCTCCAAGGTGCCGGACATCAACGATGTCGGTCTGATGGAAGACCGTGCGACCCTGCGGATCTCGAGCCAGCACATCGCCAACTGGCTGCATCACGGCGTGTGCGGCGAGGACCAGGTGATGGAGACCATGAAGCGCATGGCCAAGGTGGTCGACGGCCAGAACGCCGGCGACCCGGCCTACCGTCCGATGGCCGCCGACTTCGACGGCAGCGTGGCGTTCCAGGCGGCGTGCGACCTGGTGTTCAAGGGCCGCGAGCAGCCGAGCGGCTACACCGAGCCGGTGCTGCACCGCCGCCGGATCGAGGCCAAGGCGAAGTTCGGCGGCTGACGGCGCCGGCCGGTCGAATCAGATTGCGGTGAGGTCTGACGAGGCCCATCTACCAAAGGTGGGTCTCGTTCCCGTTGCTGCTGTCCGACGACGGCGGGGGACGGTCTTCCGGGGCCGGTGCAACGCCTTATCAAAAGAGGGCTGAATGTCTCCTGTGGTCGATTTTATCTCGGGCGGGCAGATCGCCCTCATCGTTCTCGGTGTCGCGCTGATCTTCCTCGTGGTGAAGGCCGTGCGGATCGTCCCGCAGGGCGAGCAGTGGACCGTCGAGCGATTCGGCCGGTACGTGACCACGCTTGAGCCGGGGCTGGGGGTGATCAACCCGCTGTTCAGCCGCGTCGGCAAGAAGATCAACATGATGGAGAACGTCCTCGATATCCCCGAGCAGGACGTGATCACCCAGGACAACGCGTCCTGCACGGTGGACGCCATCGTGTTCTACCAAGTGGTGGATGCGCGCCGGGCGGCCTACGAGGTGCGCTCGCTGGAGCAGGCGGTCGTGAACCTGGCCCTGACCAACATCCGGTCGGTTCTCGGCAGCACCGACCTGGATGCCGCGCTGTCGTCGCGCGACGAGATGAACAACCAGATACTGCGCGTGATGGACGAGGCGACGGACCCGTGGGGCACCAAGATCACCCGGGTCGAGATCAAGGATATCGCACCGCCGAAGGACTTGCTGGACGCCATGGCGAGCCAGATGAAGGCGGAGCGCGAGAAGCGGGCCGAGATCCTGGAGGCCGAAGGCTATCGCGCCGCCGCGATCCAGCGGGCCGAGGGCGACAAGCAGTCGGAGATCCTCAAGGCCGAAGGCGAGCTCGTCGCCGCCCAGCGGCAGGCCGAGGCCCGCGAGCGTCTGGCCCAGGCGGAGGCCGAAGCGACGCGTCTGGTGGCCGAGGCGATCGGATCGACGGGCACCAACGCGGTGAACTACTTCGTCGCTCAGAAGTACGTCGAGGCGCTGAGCGAGTTCGCCAAGTCCCCGAACCAGAAGACCGTGTTCATGCCGCTTGAGGCGTCTTCGGTGATCGGGTCGATCGGCGGGATCAAGGAGCTGCTCAACAGCGTGTCCGGCGACGGTCCGCCGCCGGTGGTCCCACGCCCCCGCGCCTGATCCCGGACACGGCCGACAGGAGGCGCGCATGGACCAGTTGTTGATCATTCGGCCCGAAGCCTGGCACTGGGTCACCTTGGGGTTCGTGCTGATGGCCCTCGAGATCGTCGTGCCGGGCACCCTGTTCCTCTGGTTCGGTATCGCCGGCGTGGCGACCGGCGCGGTGCTGCTGGTCTTCGACATGCCGGCCGCCTACCAGATCGGCCTCTACGGCCTGTTCGCCGTCCTGTCCTACGTGCCGGTGCGGATGTATGTCCGGCGATGGCAGAAGGAGGATCTGGGTGCGGCTCAAGGCCTCAACCAGCGCGGCCAGTCGCTCATCGGCCAGCGCGTCGGCGTGACGGAGCCGGTGGTCAACGGTTTCGGCGCGGCCAAGGTCGGCGACTCGCGCTGGCGGGTCGCCTGCGACGAGGACCTTGAGCGGGGGGCGTCGGCGGAAGTGCTTGAGGTGGTCGGAACGACGCTGAGAGTCCGCCGGGTATCCGGGACGGGGCCCACGACGGACACCCCGGATGCGCCAACCTGAGAAGTGCCGAAAAATGCGGCATATGCCTGTATAATCGTCGCAAAATCAGGCCTTTGAGGGTCGGCGTATTCGCGGTGCACAAATAGAAATCAGGGGCTAGCGCGCATCCAACAGGGCATGCCACCTTTGGCACAGTCGTTGTAAGGCGACCTGTCCTGTTTTCCTGCGTGAGGAGCGCCCTCGCGGTGCTGCACCATATCGTCCACCGTCTATTGATCTCGATTCCCGTCCTGATCGGCGTTCTCTTCATCGGATTCCTGCTCATGCAGGTGGTCCCGACCGACCCGGCGACCGTCCTCGCCGGCCCGACCGCGACCGCGGCCGACGTCGAGGCAATCCGCCAGGCCATGGGCCTGAACGAGCCGGTCATCGTCCAGTTCGGCATGTATCTCGGCCGCGTCCTCCAGGGCGACCTCGGCCGGTCGCTGATCTCGAACTCCGAGGTCGTGGTCGAGCTCGGCAACACGGTCGGCCCGACCATCGAGCTGATGGTCGCCAGCCTGATCTGGGCCGTGCCGCTGGGCATCGTCTTCGGAACGCTGGCCGCCGTGCGCCGCGGCCAGGTCTCCGACCGCATCATCATGGCCGCGTCGGTCGCCGGCGTGTCGATGCCGATCTTCTGGTTCGGCCTGATGCTGATCCAGTATGTCGGCTTCCACTGGCAGCTCCTGCCGTTCCAAGGGCGCGGCGGGCCGCTCTGGACCCTCGACGGCCTGCGCCATATCGCGCTTCCGGCGATCACTCTCGGCGGCGTGTTCATCGGCCCCGTGGCCCGCATGACCCGCACCTCGCTCCTCGAAGTACTCGGGAGCGACTTCGTGCGGACCGCCCGCGCGAAGGGGGTCAGCGAACGGTCCGTGGTGCTGACCCACGCCCTGCGCAACTCGCTGATCCCGGTGATCACCCTGATCGGCCTGCAGATCGGCTTCCTGCTCGGCGGGGCGGTGGTGACCGAGTCCATGTTCGCCTGGCCGGGTGTCGGCCGGCTCGCCGTCGGGGCGATCGTCTCCGCCGACTACGCGCTCAGCCAGGGGGCCATCCTGGTTCTGGCCCTGTCCTTCATTCTGGTGAACCTGATCGTCGACGTGCTGTACGCGTTCCTGGATCCGCGGGTGAGGGCGGGATGACCGAGATGCAGATGGATAGCCCCGCCGCGGCCGAGCCCGATGCCGCCACCTCGATGGCGCGCTCCTCGATCCTGCGCAAGCTGGCCCGGGACAAGGGCGCGATGCTCTCGGCGATCGTGCTGACGATCATCGTGGTCTGCGCGCTGCTCGCCCCGGTGCTGGCGCCGCACGATCCCTACGACAACAACCTGCGCAACATGCTGAAGCCGCCGGCCTGGAGCGAGGGGGCTCTCCCGGAGCATCTCCTGGGCACCGACGGCCAGGGCCGGGACATCCTCACCCGGCTTCTGTACGGCACGCGGACGACCCTGATCATGGGGCTGCTGGCGGTGCTGGTGGGCGGCATCATCGGCTCTGCGCTTGGTCTGATCGCGGCGTATTTCCGCCGACTCGAAGGCCCGATCATGCGGCTGGTCGACATCCTGCTGTCATTCCCGTCGATCCTCTTCGGCCTCGCCATCGCCGCCGTCCTCGGCGCCGGCATCTTCGCGATCACCGTGGCGCTGACCATCGCCGCGATCCCGACCATCGCCCGCATCACCCGCGGGGCGGCCCTGGTGCAGATGCAGATGGAGTACATCACCGCCTGCCGCGCCATCGGCATGAGCGACATGCGCATCATCTGGCGCCATCTGCTGCCGAACTGCCTGTCGACGATCTTCGTCTACCTCACCCTGCAGCTCGGCCAGACGATCCTGCTCGGCGCGGCCCTCAGCTTCATCGGTCTCGGTGCGCAGCCGCCGACCGCCGAACTCGGTACCATGGCGTCGGAAGGACGGAACTTCCTGTTCTTCGCGCCCCACGTCGCCACGATCCCCAGCCTGGTGATCTTCCTCATCGTGCTCGCCTTCAACGTGCTCGGTGACGCGCTGCGCGACGTGCTCGATCCACGCCTGCGTCAATGATCCCAAAGGGGGTTGGGACGATGCGGGACCATGAGCGGGGTGGAGACAACCGCCCCGGAACACCCCAGGAGGCTTATAAATGGGACATGTAAACAGGTGGCTCACGGCGGGAGCGGTCGCGCTCGCCGCCGCCGTGCCGCTGTCGACCGTCGCGTCGGCGCAGTCGTCCGTCACGGTCATGCGCCAGATCGACACCGACCGGTACGATCCTCACACCTCGACCGCCCGCTCGACGGCGGAGATCATGTTCATGGTCGGCGACACGCTCGTCTCGCTCGATCCGGACATGAAGACCATCCACCCGCTGCTCGCGAAGTCGTGGGAAGTGTCGGACGACGGCACGCTCTACACCTTCCATCTGCGTGACGACGTGACCTTCTGCTCCGGCAAGAAGTTCACCGCCGCCGACGTGAAGGCGACCATCGACCGCTGGCTGAACCTCGACAAGGGCGTGGTGAAGAACCGGGCCGGCGACGTGAAGGAGGTCCGCGCGGTCGACGACTACACGGTCGAGTACGAGCTGGAGCAGCCGTATTCCGAACTGCTGTATCAGATGACCCAGCATTTCCACACGATCATCAACGTCGATCAGGTCAACGAGCTCGGCGACGATTTCGGCGTGAAGGGCTTCGACGGCACCGGCCCGTACTGCTTCGAGAGCTGGGAGCCGCGCAACGAGCTCGTCATGAGCAAGCACGAGGCCTACACCTGGGGCCCGCAGTTCTACGCCAACACCGGTCCGGCCAAGGTCGACCGGGTGGTGTGGAAGATCGTGCCGGAAGAGAACAACGTGGTCGCCGGCATCCAGACCGGCCAGGGCGACGTGACCCAGTACCTGCCGTACTGGTCGATCGACCAGCTCCAGGCGAATCCGCAGATCTCGCTGACCCAGCCGCCGTTCTACTTCTGGACGTTCTACATGGGCTTCAAGATCACCCGCGACAACGTCGCGGACGTGAAGGTCCGTGAGGCTATCAACCTGGCGGTGGATCAGGAGGCTCTGGCCGCGGGTCCGTTCTTCGGCAAGGCCGAGCCGGCCACCGCCTACGTCCATCCGGGCACCCTCGACTACGCCGGCGACGCGATCAACGAAGGGCTCTTCGGCTACGATCCGGAGCGGGCGGCGCAGCTCCTCGACGAGGCGGGCTGGACGCTTGGCGACGACGGGTTCCGCTACAAGGACGGCCAGAAGCTGGAGCTGATCACCTACAGCTTCACCAACATCTGGCGGCAGATCACCGAGGCGGTGCAGGGCGACCTGCGCAAGGTCGGTGTGGACATGCAGGTCGAGCTGTTCGACGCCACGGTCGTCTGGGGCAAGCTGAAGACCCAGGACTTCGACATGTACACGATGAGCTATCCGTACGTGTCGGCGGGCGACGCCCTGAACCTGTACTTCCCGTCGGCCAACATGCCGAGCCCGAACCGCATGAACTGGGATGACGAGCAGACCGACCAGTGGCTGTTCGAGGGCCGTGGCGCCCTGAACGATGCCGGCCGTGCCGAGGCGTATTCGAAGATCCAGAAGAAGGTGCACGACGCCGTCGTCTGGGTCCCGCTGGTGCACGAGCCGATGTTCGTTGCCGCCGGTCCGAAGCTGAAGCCGGTCCAGGCCCACGGGCTGTACGGCGCCGGTCTCTACAAGGGCCTGAGCCTCGAGCTCAAGTGATCTGACGGTCGCGGAAACGCGAGCGGGGCTGGTCTTCGGATCGGCCCCGTTCTTTTTGGGAAAGAGCAAGTCTCTGGCGGTGGGCCGCTACTTCTTCGGCTCGTCGTCCTCGGGTAGCAGGATCCGCTCGGCGGCGCCGTCCAGGTCCTCGAACTGACCGGAACGCAGCGCCCACAGGAAGGCCACCAGTCCGACCAGGCCGAGAACCAGGGCGGCGGGGATCAGGATCGCCAGGATGTTCATGCGCGGGCTCCGACCGGCGGGGTCAGTCCTGCACCCCGGTTGCCGCCGGGCGCCGCTGCCGGTGCGGCCGCCCGGTCACGCTCAGGCAGCGCAAGGCGCAGGGCGTTTGCCACCACGACGACCGAGGAGGCCGACATGGCGATGGCGGCGAACAGCGGGGTCGCGTAGCCGGCGATGGACAGCGGGATGGCGATCGCGTTGTAGACCAGCGCCAGCCCGAAATTCTGCAGGATCAGCCGGCGCGCCTTGCGGGCGACGGAGATCGCCGACGGCAGGGCGTTCATGTCCTCGCTGAGGAAGATGATGGCGGCCGCGCTGCGGCTGACATCGGACGCGGCGCTGGGGGCCATCGACACGTCGGCCGCAGCCAGGGCCGGCGCGTCGTTGAGCCCGTCTCCGACCATGAGAACCCGGTGGCCGTCGGCCTGCATCTGCCGGATCGCGTCGATCTTGTCCGCCGGAGTCGCCCCGGCGCTCCAGGCGTCCAGACCGAGGCGTGCGGCGGTCTCCGCGACCTTTCCGGCGCCGTCCCCCGACAGCAATACCGGAGACAGGCCGAGGCGCTTCAGTGCTGCGACGGCCTCGTCGGCGCCAGGCCGGGGCCGGTCGGCGATCTCGAAGACGGTGGCGAGGCGGCCGTCGCTGGCGAGGACCGGTGCGCTGCGCTGCGCCTCGGGCAGGGCGGCCAGCGCGTCGGCGGCGAGCGCCCAGTCGGCCCGGCCCAAGCGCCACAACCGGCCGTCGAGCGACCCTTCGACCCCGTGTCCGGGCTCCTCGCGAATATCGGCGAGTTCGGCGGCGCGGCCGGTGCAGGCCGCCTCGATGGCGCGGGCAACCGGATGCCGGCTCTGGCGCGACAATGCGGCGGCCATGGCGCGGGCCTCCTCGGGCAGACCGTCGATCGCGGCGGGCTCCACCGTCGGAATGGTCAGGGTCCCGGTCTTGTCCAGAACGACCCGGTCGACCGTCGCGAGCGCTTCGAGCGCGCCGCCGTCCCGCAGCAGGATGCGGGCCTTCAGCAGGCGTCCGGCGGCCACGACCTGGACGATCGGGGCCGCCAGCCCGAGCGCGCAGGGGCAGGTGATGATCAGAACGGCGATGGCGGTCGTCAGCGCATGGTGCAGCCCGTCGCCGGCGATCCACCAGCCGGCGAAGGTGCCGGCGGCGATGAGGTGAACGGCCGGTGCGTAGATCGCGGCCGCCCGGTCGGCGAGACGGCTCAGCGCCGGGCGCGAGGTTTCCGCCGCCTCCAGCATGGAGCGCATCTCCCCGAGGAACGACGCCGTCGCCGCCTTGGTCGCGACGAGGCTCAGGGGGCCTTCGATGACGAGGGCGCCGGCCACGACCTGGTCGCCGGATGCGAGGGCGACCGCATCGCTCTCGCCGGTGACGATGGACAGGTCGACCTTCGCACCACCGGAAGTGACGGTCCCGTCGACCGGGACCCGGTCGCCCGACGCGACGAGAACGGTCATGCCCGGCGCGACCTCGGCGATCGGAGTCCAGGCGTGGGTGCCGTCGGCGGCGATCACGACGGCGCCGCGCGGGGTCGTCCGGTCCAGAGTCCGCAGCGCCGCGCCGGCGCGGGACCGCATGACATGGTCGAGGGTGCGACCGATCAGCAGGAAGAACAGCAGCGTGACGGAGGCGTCGAAATAGGCGTGCATCCCGCCGGTGACCGTCTCGTGGATCGACAGGCAGACGGCGAGGATCACCGCGAGCGAGATCGGCACGTCCATGTTGAGCCGGCCCGCCCTGAGGGCGTGCAGCGCCGGCGCGAAGAACGGCCGTCCGGCGACCGCGACCGCCGGTATGGCGATGCCCGCGGAGATCCAATGAAACAGGTCGCGGGTGGCGGCGTCGGCGCCGGACCAGATGGAGACCGACAGCAGCATCACGTTGCCGGCGGCGAAACCGGCGACGGCGAGGGCGATGAACAGGCGGCGCAGCACCGGGTCCGGGCCGTTCTCCGCCATATCCATCAGGCCGGAGCGGTATCCCGCCCGATCGAGGGCGGCGAACACCGCCTCGGGATCGACCGCCTCGCGTGTCCATTTCACGGTGACGAACCGCCCGGCGAGATTGACCCGCGCGTCCTCGACCCCCTCGACGCCGCCGACCGCCTTCTCGATGGCGGCGATACAGCCGGCGCAGTGGGCATCGGGCACGGCGAGGCGGGTCGAGACCCGCCCGTCGCCGAGATCGTGGGAGGCGTCCAGCAGCTCACTCCGGTCCGGCCGGTGGGCCGACCCCGGAATCGACAGCGACGAGGAGGCGGCACAGCAGGACATCTCAGTTGCCGTCCCTGACGGAGAAGCGGGTTTCGAATCGCCACACCCGATCGTTCTCGAGCAGCAGGGCCACGTCGGCGACCCAGAGGCCCGGCGCGAGGGCGTCCGGCATGGAGACCACGCCGTCCGGCGCGGCCGGCACGTCGATGAGGCGGTCCTCGGTGCGGGTAACCGGGCGGCCGATATGCACGGTGCCGCCCAGGATCCTGACGCCGTTGCCGTCGATGTCGCGCAGCGCCAGGGTCAGGGTGTCGCTGGTCTGCTCGAAATCGAGCGCGTAGCCGAGGGCCTGCTGCTGGCGGGCCTGCTCCAGGCGTTCGTTGAAGCGCTGGCTCTCCACATACGAGTTCGCCACCACGAGGCCGGGCCAGGTCATCGAGGCGAAGGTCGCCATGGTCAGGTTGACCGCGATGATCAGGCCGAAGAACGCGATCATGCCGAACAGCACATGGCGGCCGGTGAGCCTGAACGTTCCGGTCTTCGGATCGGGGTGACCCTGGGGAAGATCGCTCATTGTGTGCCTCCGTTATCGAAGATCGCGTCGTATTCGGCCCGCTCGGATCCGGCGCTGTCGCGGACCCGGAAGCGGAAGGGGGTCTGCTGGCCCTCGAGACCGCCCGGGTCGGCGATGACGAAGATCTTCTGGGCGCGCAGGCTGTCGGGATCGACGTCGAGGAAGATGGCCTGCCGCGGCTCGTCCTTCTCCAGCGGCATGAGCATGGCACCCTCGGGGAAGTCCTCGATGGTCAGCAGGATGGTCCGCTTCTCGGGCATCATGTTTAGGATCTTGACCGTGTAGCCATTGCGGACGGTCCCGTCCGAGAGGGTCACCGACACCGGATTGCGGTCGTGCAGGACGTTGAGCTCCAGCCGGTCGCGGGTCGCCAGCATGACCAGCATGGCCACCCCGATCAGCGACCAGATGATGAAGTAGATGATCGTGCGCGGCCGCAGGATCGAGCGCAGGGTGGTGTGCTGAACCTCCGGCGCGATCCCACCCTCGGGCGTGTGCACGCGGCCGGGATCGACGGTGCCGTCGGCGAGCTGAGCCAGGCGCATGTTGTGATCGTAGCTGGCCAGCGTCGAGTAGGAGATCAGCCCCTTCGGCCGGTCGAGCCTCTGCATGATGTCGTCGCAGGCGTCGATGCACAGTGCGCAGGTGATGCACTCGAGCTGCTGGCCGTCGCGGATGTCGATGCCCATGGGGCAGACAGCGACGCAGGCGTTGCAGTCGACGCAGTCGCCGATCACCGTCCCGGCCGCCTGCTCGCGCTTCTGGTGGCGGGAGCGCGGCTCGCCCCGCCAGGCGTTGTAGGTCACGGTCAGCGAGTGCTCGTCGAGCATCGCCGCCTGGATGCGCGGCCAGGGGCACATGTAGGTGCAGACCTGCTCGCGCATCAGACCGCCGAGCGAATAGGTGGTGAAGGTGAGCACGGCGATGGTGCCGTAGGCGACGGTCGGCGCGGTGCCGGTCACCACGTCCATCAGCAGGCTCGGCGCGTCGGCGAAATAGAAGATCCAGGCGCCACCCGTGGCGACGGCGATCAGCAGCCAGATCGCGTGCTTGCTGACGCGCTTGGCCAGCTTCGAGGCGCTCATCGGCGCCTTGTCGAGGCGGATGCGCTTATTGCGGTCGCCCTCGATGAACCGCTCCACCACCAGGAACAGATCGACCCAGACGGTCTGCGGGCAGGTATAGCCGCACCAGGCGCGGCCGACCGACGAGGTGACGAGGAACAGGCCGAGTGCCGCCATCAGCAGCAGACCGGCCACGTAGTAGAACTCCTGCGGCCAGATCTCGACCCAGAAGAAATAGAAACGGCGATTGTAGAGATCGAGCAGAACCGCCTGGTCCGGGGCGAACTCGCCCCGGTCCCAGCGGATCCATGGGGTCACGTAGTAGATACCGAGGGTGATCAGCATCACCAGCCACTTGAAGCGGCGGAAGGAGCCCTCCGCGCGCTTCGGGTGGATCTTCTTGCGGGCCGCGTAGAGCGGCTGTTGGCGGTCGCGACGGTTGACCGGTTCGACGTCGAATTGCTCGAGGCCGCCCCCTGCCTTGCCGTTCTGGTCAACCGTCGTCATCGGGTATCTCCGCCAATCCGGGTGGGTGTTTGCGGGGGCGGCTATTCGCCGCCGCCGAGGCCGTGCACGTAGACGGCCAGTTGCTTGACGAGCGCGTCGCCGAGGCGCTCGCCCCAGGCCGGCATCGCGCCGTGCTTGGGGTTGTTGATCTGGGAGACGAGCTCCTGGTGGCTGCTGCCGTAGAGCCACAGCGCGTCGGCCAGGTTCGGGGCGCCCAGGTCGGTGTTGCCGAGACCGTTATCGCCGTGGCAGGCGGAGCAGTTCTCCATGTAGACCCGGGTGCCCGTCTCCATCGCCGTCCCGTCGTGATCCAGACCGGAGAGCGAGCGGACGTAGTGGGCGACGGCCAGCACCTCTTCGCGCGGCAGGATCTCTCCGAAAGCCGGCATCTCCGAGTAGCGGGTGTCCATGTCCTCGTCGTACCGCACGCCGTGGCGGATGGTGTAGGCGATCTGGTCGACCGATCCACCCCACAGCCAGTCGTCGTCGTTCAGGTTCGGATAGCCCGCGGCCCCCTGGGCACCGGAGCCGTGGCACTGGGAGCAGTAGACCTTGAAGGCCGACGCCCCGCCCGCCGACGCGAAGCGCGCCAGTTCCGGATTGTCCTGGATCTCGGTCACGTCCGTGGTCCGGATCTCCTCAAGGAGGTCCGCCCGGCCCGCCTCGACCTCGGCCATGGTCTGCTGCAGCTCCAGACGGCTGGAATAGCCGCCCACGCCCTTGGTCGCCCCCTCGATCAGCGGGATGGCCGGGTAGTAGATGCTGTAGCCGATCGCGAACACGATGGTGGCGTAGAACACCCACACCCACCACCGGGGCAGCGGATTGTTCAGCTCCTTGATGCCGTCCCACTCGTGTCCGGTGGTCTCGACATTGGTGACGCTGTCGATCTCCTTCTCGCTCATGGCTCAGTCCTCCTTAAGCGGGATGGCGGCGGCATCGTCGGCCGATTTGCGTCCACCCGGGCGAAACGTGTAGGCGATCACCGCCAGGAAGATGATCACCATGTAAAGCAGTCCCCAACTGTCGGCGAACTGCCTGAGGTCGTCGTAAGACATGGCCTCTCTCCTCAGCGGGAATTGGCCTGGGGATCGAAGGTCGAGAAGTCGACCAGGGTCCCCAGCATTTGCAGGTAGGCGATGACCGCGTCCATTTCGGTCAGCCGGTTCGGGTCGCCGTCGAAGTCCCCGGTCTTGGCCTTGGGGTAGCGGGCGAGAAGCCCGTCCCAGTCGGCGTTGGGGTCGGCCTGGGCCCGCATGTCGGCGAGCGCGTTGTCCACCATCTCGTCGTCATAGGGGACGCCGAGCAGTTGGTTGGTTTCCAGGTGTCCGGCGATGTTGTTGGTGTCCAGGTCGGTATCGGCCAGGAACGCGTAGGACGGCATGATCGACTCCGGCACGACGGAGCGCGGCTCGATCAGGTGCTGCACGTGCCATTCGTTCGAGTAGCGGTCGCCGATGCGGGCGAGGTCGGGCCCCGTGCGCTTCGAGCCCCACTGGAACGGATGGTCGTACATGCTCTCCGCCGCCAGGGAGTAGTGCCCGTAGCGTTCCACCTCGTCGCGGAACGGCCGGATCATCTGGCTGTGGCAGACGTAGCAGCCTTCCCGCTGGTAGATCTCGCGCCCCTTCAGCTCGAGCGGCGAGTAGGGTCGCATGCCCTCCACCTTCTCGATCGTGTTCTGCAGATAGAACAGGGGCACGATCTCGACGATGCCACCGATGGTGACGACGAGGAAGGAGAGGACCAGCAGCAGGGTCGCGTTGGTCTCGACCTTTTCGTGTCTCTTCAGGATCGACATCATTTCCTCCGATCAGGCGGGTTGGGCCGAGATGCTGGCGATCGGCTGCTCGTTGCGTTCGCGTCCCTTGATGGTCATCGCGACGTTGAAGACCATCACCAGGCCGCCGGCGAGGTAGAGGACACCGGCCATGACGCGGGCCACGTAGAACGGATGCATGGCATCCACGGTCTCCGCGAAGGAGTAGACCAGGAAGCCCTCCGCGTCGTACTCGCGCCACATCAGGCCCTGCATGATGCCGCTGACCCACATCACGCCGGCGTAGACGGCGATGCCGAGGGTGGCGAGCCAGAAGTGCCAGTTCACCATCCGCAGGGAGTACAGCTTGTCGCGGCCGAACATGCGCGGGGTCAGGAAGTAGATCGCGCCGAACGAGATCATGCCGACCCAGCCGAGGGCGCCCGAGTGGACGTGTCCGATGGTCCAGTCGGTGTAGTGGCTGAGGCCGTTCACGCTCTTCACCGACATCATCGGACCCTCGAAGGTCGACATGCCGTAGAAGGCGAGCGCCATCACCATCATGCGGATGATCGGATCTGTGCGGATCTTGTCCCAGGCCCCCGAGAGGGTCATGAGGCCGTTGATCATCCCACCCCAGGACGGCATCCAGAGCATGATCGAGAACACCATGCCCAGGGTCTGCGCCCAGTCGGGCAGGGCGGTGTAGTGCAGGTGGTGCGGACCGGCCCAGATGTAGAGGAAGATCAGCGACCAGAAGTGCACGATCGACAGCCGGTAGGAATAGACCGGCCGCTCGGCCTGCTTGGGCACGAAGTAGTACATCATGCCGAGGAAGCCGGCGGTCAGGAAGAAGCCGACCGCGTTATGGCCGTACCACCACTGGGTCAGCGCGTCCTGCACCCCGGAGAACAGCGAATAGCTCTTCGAGCCGGCCAGCGAGACCGGGATCGCCAGGCCGTTCACCACGTGCAGCATGGCCACCGTCACGATGAAGGACAGGTAGAACCAGTTTGCGACGTAGATGTGCGGTTCCTTGCGCTTCAGGATCGTGCCGAGGAACACCACCAGATAGGCGACCCACACGATGGTCAGCCACAGATCGACGTACCATTCCGGCTCGGCGTATTCCTTCGACTGGCTGTTGCCCAGCAGATAGCCGGTCGCGGCCAGCACGATGAAGAACTGGTAGCCCCAGAAGACGAACCAGGCCAGGTCGCCGCCGAACAGGCGCGCCCGGCAGGTCCGCTGAACCACGTAGAAGCTGGTGCAGATCAGCGCGTTGCCGCCGAAGGCGAAGATCACCGCCGAGGTGTGCAGCGGGCGGACCCGGCCGAAATTGAACCACGGCTCGATGTTGAGATCCGGCCAGGCGAGCTGGGCGGCGGCGATGACCCCGACGAGGAAGCCGACGACGCCCCAGAACACGGTGGCGAGCACGCCGATGCGCACCGGCCCGTCCATGTATCCGTCCGGATCGTCATTGCTGGTATCGCGGCCGATCAGCCAGAAGGCGACCAGCACCGCGACGATGAGGAAGAGGTAGGAATGGAACTCGTAAACCGCGTCCTGTGCGCCCGCCGCCATGAATAGGGCCAGAAGGGCGGCGAAGGACGCGAGGGAAAGTTCGATCGTTTTAGTCATGATCCGGATTCCCGCAGCGTGTGATTGACACGCTGCGGAAGGTGTCTTCTTGGCCGGTCGCTTTCCTTGATCTCGATCAACGACCGGCACCCTGCGTCCGAATAACCCTAGCACCGGTCAGACCGGCTCAACGCGGTCGCGGAACACGGGATCTTGACGATGCGGGGTGGTGGCAGACTGCATGTAGGATCGGCGCAGGAACGGGACCTCCTGCCGGATGGCTCTGTCCGTATGATCGAGGGGGCCTGCGCGCCGTGCCTGCGCGAGGCGATTCGCAAATTCGAGGCCGGACACGGTCGCATACTCACGATCTGCGAAGAGCTGGAAGGGCTGGCGGACGGCTTGCCGACTCTGCCCAGCAACGGCAGCCATCTGCGGCTGGCGCGGCGCATGGGAGACGTGCTCCGCGACGTTCACGCCCAGGAGGAGGCCGAGATCCTGCCCGTCATCGCCTCCGCGCTCGGGGTCGAGATCGGCAGCCATACCCTGGAGACGCTGACCGACGAGCACCGGACCGACGAGGCGTTCGCCGACGAGGTCGGCGAGGTGCTGATCGAATGGGCCGCCGGCGAACGGCATCACGACGCTGCCACTCTCGGCTACATGCTGCGCGGGCTGTTCGACAATCTGCGCCGCCACAGCGACCGTGAGCGCGACCAGCTCATCGGCCCGGCGATCCGCCGCCTGCCGTAGGGGCGGGCCGTATCCGCGACCCCTTCGAGAAGCCGGGTCAGCCGGAGCCGGTGGCGTCCTTCAGGACCTCGCGGTCCGACACGACGATATGCCGGTTGCCCTCGATCTCGATCACGCCGTCCTTCCGCAAGGCGGTGAACTGCCGGCTGACCGTCTCGATGGTCAGCCCCAGGTAGTCGGCGATCTCGGCCCGGGACAGGGGCAGTTCGAAGGTGACGGACTCGTCGTCGTGTTCGGGGTCGATATGGTCGGCGATCATGCTCAGGAAGCTCGCGACCTTCTCCTTGGCGGTCATCCGGCCGAGCACCAGCATCCACCGGCGGGCCTCGTCCAGCTCCTTCAGAACCTGGCGGAGCAGCCGGTTCTCCAGCTCCGGATTGTCCGCGAGCATGGTCTCCAGCACGTCCTTGGGGAAGGTGCACAGCTTGACGTCGGCGGCCACCTCCGCCCCGAAATTGCTCTCGCTGACGAAGGGACGGCCGAGGAAGTCCGGCGCGAACTGCAGGCCGACGATCTGCTGGCGTCCGTCCGGCATCAGCTTGGTGAGCTTCACGGCGCCGGACAGGATGTTCGAGTAGGTGTGAACCTCATCCTCCTCGTGGATGAGCTCCTGCTTGCGGGCCGCGGTCCGCTTCACCGTATGCTTGCTGAGCCGTTGCAGCTCGTCACCGGAGAGCGCGCCGCAGATTCCCTTGTGCCGGGCTTCGCAGGCCCGGCAGACGATGGGGACGTCCGAGTTGTGAATGTCTTTGCGTTCCGGCACGGAACACCTCACGACCTGTGTGACCCCAGCATCGGGTCGGCTCCGGGAAGAGTATCCTAGCAAAACCGGCGCCGCGCGAAACCCTGTGCGGCCATCGGACGCGAGGACGCAGATCGGGCGCCGGGCCGCGCCCTCACATGCCGAAGCGGCCTTTGAAATGCTGTCCGGTCAGCAGGGAGATCAGGTGCGCCGTCAGGGCCAGGGCGACGGCGATGCAGACGATCTGCAAGAACGTCCAGGGAATCGGCAGGGGCGGATCCAGGGTCTCGCGCGGCCGCCGCTGCATGTGCCACGCTAGCGCCGCCAACGTGAGGCTGACGGCCATGATGATGAGGGTTGTGGACAGCGGCATGGGGCGACCCGCGTGACAGAGGAGACCTGCGATGAATGACCTATCGGGCAGCGACGGCGCCGTCCAGTACGACCCGGCGACCTTCAGGCCGCTGACCTATGTGGAGGGGACCGCCGCGTTCGCCGACGGGTCCGACAGCCCGCGCGCCTATCTCGATCGCTGCCTCGACGTCATTTCCGCCCGCGAGGGCACGGTTCGGGCCTGGGTCACCCTCAACGAGAGCGGGGCACGGGAGCAAGCCGACGCGTCGACCGCGCGCTGGAAGGCAGGGACGCCCCTGTCGCCGATCGACGGCATGCCGATTGGGGTCAAGGACCTCTACATGACCAAGGACATGCCGACCCAGATGGGCTCGCCGCTCTACGCCGGGCGCATGACCGGCGAGGATTCCGCACCGGTTCAGGCCCTGCGGCTTGCCGGCGCCGTGGTACTCGGCAAGACCGTGACCACCGAACTCGGCTTCTCGCATCCCGGACCGACCACCAACCCGTTCGATCCGTCCCGCACCCCCGGCGGTTCCTCCTCCGGGTCCGCCGCAGTGATCGGCGCCGGGATGGTGCCGGCGGCGCTCGGCAGCCAGGTCGTGGGGTCGATCATCCGTCCGGCCGGGTTCTGCGCGAACACGGCGATCAAGCCGACCCTTGGGGCGCTGCACCGTGGCGAGCGCCAGGGTCTGAGCCATAGCCATCTCGGCGTGCATGCCGGTTCCATCGCCGACATGTGGGCGGTCGCCCACGCGATCTCCCATTTCGTCGGCGGCGATCCCGGCAGCCCCGGCCTGTACGGCCCCCAGACCGCGCCGGTCGCGACAAAGCCGCAGCGGCTGATCGTGGCGGAGAGCGAAGGCTGGCACCAGACCGACGATGCCACCAAGACTGCCTTCGAAACCCTGATCGATCGGCTCGCGGCCTCCGGCGTGGTGATCGTGCGTCGCGCCGGCCATGGCGATCTCGATGCCTTCGAGAAGGAGATCGCCGAGAGCCTGCTGCTGTGCCGCGATATCTGCGGCTGGGAGATGCTCTGGACCCTCCGCAATCTGGCCGAGAAGGACGTCACCAAGCTCAGCGACAGCATGCGCCAGCGCCTGGCCATGGCGTCGGAGATGTCGATCGACGACTACCGCGCGGCCCTGGTCAAGCGCGAAGCAATGCGGGCGCGGTTCAGGGCGGTCGCGGCGACGGCGGATGCGATGATCACCCTGTCCTCCACCGGCCCGGCGCCGAAATTCGTCGAGTCGGCGACCCAGGAGGGCGAGCCGGGTCTGATTCACACCACCGGCCTGCCGGCCTACAACGCCTGGACCTCCGCGATCGGCTGTCCCTGCGTGACCGTGCCGATGCTGGCGGTGGGGGGCATGCCGGTCGGCGTGCAGGTGATCGGCCGCCACGACGAGGATTGGCGCGCCGCCGGCATCGCCCGCTGGGTCCGGGAGGCGATCGAACCGGTGATCGGATAAAAGAGAAAGGCGCCGGGGTCTCCCCCGGCGCCTTTGTCCGTTGCGGTATCGGCAGCCGCTACTCGAGCGCCCTTATTCGAGCGCCCCTAGAGCGCGATCGGTTCAGATCGAATCGATCTGAACCGTGAATCGCCCTCTAACTCATTAACGATAGAGCAAATTCACACGACCAGATGTTTCCATCTGATCGTGATTTGCTCTAGTCGAGCGACTGCACGATCTCCTCGCACATCTTCTTGGCGTCGCCGAACAGCATCATCGTGTTGTCGCGGAAGAACACCTCGTTCTCCACGCCGGCATAGCCGGACGCCATGGAGCGCTTCACGAACAGCACGGTCTTGGCGTTTTCCACGTCGAGGATCGGCATGCCGTAGATCGGGCTCTGCGGATCGGTCTTCGCCGCCGGGTTGGTGACGTCGTTGGCGCCGATCACGAAGGCCACGTCGGTCTGGGAGAAGTCGCGGTTGATCTCCTCCAGCTCCAGGACCTCG